>CALXDD010000003.1 GCA_944386985.1 uncultured Oscillospiraceae bacterium | reverse complement strand
TCGGCCAGCTTCATCAGGGCAATGCCCATCTTCTCCTGGCCGGCCTTGGTCTTGGGCTCGATGGCCACGCGGATCACGGGCTCGGGGAACTCCATGGACTCCAGAATAATCGGATGGTTCTGATCGCACAGAGTATCGCCGGTGGTGGTGTTCTTCAGACCCACCACAGCGGCAATATCGCCGCTGTACACGGTCTCGATATCCTCTCTGTGGTTGGCGTGCATCTGCAGGATACGGCCAATCCGCTCGCGCTGATTCTTCGTGGAGTTCAGCACGGCGCTGCCGGTATTCAGCACGCCGGAGTAGACCCGGATAAAGCTGAGGCGGCCCACATAGGGATCGGTAGCGATCTTAAAGGCCAGAGCGGAGAAGGGGGCGTTGTCGTCGGCAGGACGCTCGTCCTCCTCGTCGGTCTTGGGGTTGATACCCTTGATGGCGGGAATATCAACAGGAGAGGGCATATAATCCACGATAGCATCCAGCAGCTTCTGCACGCCCTTGTTGCGGTAAGAAGTACCGCAGACCACAGGGATCATCTCCACGGCCACGGTAGCCTGGCGGATAGCCTTGCGGATCTTATCGGTGGGGATCTCCTTGCCTTCCAGGTACATCTCCATGATCTCATCGTCGAACATGGAGACTGCGTCTAAAAGCTTTTCGCGGTACTCCTGTGCCAGCTCCATCATGTCATCGGGAATGGGCTCCACACGCATGTCCTTACCCAGCTCATCGTAGTAGACGTCTGCGTCCATCTCGACCAGGTCGATGATGCCGCGGAAATCAGCCTCCTTACCGATGGGCAGCTGGATGGGAACGGCGTTGCACTTGAGACGCTCGTCGATCATGCGCAGGACGTTATAGAAATCCGCGCCCATGATATCCATCTTATTGACGTAGATCATGCGGGGCACGTGATAGTTATCGGCCTGACGCCAGACGGTCTCGGACTGGGGCTCCACGCCGCCCTTGGCGCACATAACGGTAACAGAGCCGTCCAGCACGCGCAGGGAACGCTCCACCTCAACGGTGAAGTCCACGTGGCCCGGGGTATCGATGATGTTCAGACGGGTCTGGGGGAACTGATTCTTGGTTCCCTGCCAGTAGCAGGTGGTAGCAGCGGAGGTGATGGTGATACCACGCTCCTGCTCCTGCTCCATCCAGTCCATGGTGGCGGTACCATCATGGGTCTCACCGATCTTGTAGTTCACGCCGGTATAATACAGGATTCGCTCCGTTGTGGTGGTCTTTCCTGCATCGATGTGAGCCATAATGCCGATGTTTCTTGTGTTTTCCAGAGATACCTTTCTCGGCATAGTTGTTTCTCCTTGTTTAGATTCAGACAGTTACCAACGGAAATGGGCG
Organism: uncultured Oscillospiraceae bacterium; assembly: GCA_944386985.1. GTDB lineage: Bacteria > Bacillota > Clostridia > Oscillospirales > Oscillospiraceae > CAJFPI01. The sequence goes on along the minus strand of CALXDD010000003.1, from coordinate 143,673 downwards.
AACGCCTTGTTGGACTCGGCCATCTTGTGGGTATCCTCGCGCTTCTTCACGGCGGAACCGGTGTTGTTGGCGGCGTCCATGATCTCAGCGGCCAGGCGCTCAGCCATGGTGCGCTCGCTGCGGGCGCGGGAATAGGTGGTCAGCCACCGCAGACCCAGGGTCTGACGGCGAACAGGACGCACATCCATAGGCACCTGATAGGTGGCGCCGCCCACACGGCGGGCCTTAACCTCCAGGCTGGGCATGATGTTCTCCATAGCAGTGGTGAACACCTCCAGGGGATCGTTGCCGGTCTTCTCCTTGACAATGTCAAAGGCGCCGTACACGACCTTCTGTGCCACACCCTTCTTGCCATCCAGCATGATGCTGTTGACAAGCTTGGTCACCAGAACGCTATTGTACATAGGATCCGGCAAAATTTCTCTCTTGGGAACGTTACCTCTTCTGGGCACTTTGCTTCCCTCCTTCATTAAAATTTATGAATTCATAGGTACTCTCTGCGCAGTGCGCAGCGTATTGCCTGCCAAAGAGGCAACCACAGTTTTATATAGAACAAAAACTATGTCAACCTATTCGGCAAAGCGGGGATCGATACGCTCTCTTACTTGGCCTTGGGACGCTTGGCACCGTACTTGGAACGGGCCTGCATGCGGCCGTTGACGCCCTGGGTGTCCAGAGTGCCGCGGATGATGTGGTAACGCACACCAGGCAGATCCTTCACACGGCCGCCGCGGATCATCACCACGGAGTGCTCCTGCAGGCTGTGGCCCACGCCGGGAATATAGGCGGTGACCTCATAGCCGTTGGTCAGACGCACACGAGCGATCTTACGCAGTGCGGAGTTGGGCTTCTTGGGGGTGGAGGTACGAACAGCGGTGCAGACGCCGCGCTTCTGAGGAGAAGGCAGGTCGGTCTCCTTGTTCTTCAGGGTGTTCAGGCCGTGCTGCATGGCAGGGCTGTTGGACTTGTAGGTCACCTGATCTCTACCCTTACGGACCAACTGGTTAAAAGTAGGCATAGTTTTCTCCTTTCTGAAAGAATATTTCCGGGAGCGCTGGCTCCCTATATTTTTGACAGGATACAGAAAAATATCCCGGCAAAAACCAAAAGTTTTACTGGTGCAGAAGGGCCACTACGGCGGCGCCCACCTGGATGCCGGCGGCTCGTCCCAGCTCCTCCATGGTAAAACCGCTCTCCGCCTCAATCCCCTGCTGACCGCACAGCTCCGCAAGGGGCTGGGTCAAAGCTGGGTCGGCGTCGGCGGCCAGAAGAACCCGAATGGCTCTCCCCTCCCGGATGGCTCTGCGGGACTGTTTGACGCCCACCACCTTTGGCTGGTTCAAAAGCTCTCGCAGCACAGGGACTCCCTCCGTTTTGGCGCACCAAAATTCGCAGAACATATCTACGCAAGTTGAGATTATAGCATACCTCCCTTCCGCCGTCAAGCCTTTGTTTTCTTCAAAATTCCTCCCGTCTCCCCAGAAGCCTTTATGCAATTTGGGCAACGCTATATTATATAAAGGTAGGAATCCTCTTCCCTTCTCTGGTCTTTCCGCCTTTTCTGGGAATTCAAAAATTATTTTGTAAAAAAAGAGGGATTTTCAAAAGCACGGCGTATATACTAATAGCCGATTTATCGGGACAGTCTGTCAAATGGCGGGAAAGGAGGCAGCCATGGCGTTTCCCCAGCAATTTCTGGACGAGCTCACCGCCCGCAGCGACATTGTGGATGTGGTGTCCGCTTACGTCCATCTCACCAAAAAGGGCAACAACTACTTCGGGCTGTGTCCCTTTCACAATGAAAAAACCGGCTCCTTCTCCGTCTCGCCGGACAAACAGATCTTCTACTGCTTCGGCTGCAAGAAGGGCGGCGGCGTCATCAATTTCATCATGGAGGAGGAGAATCTCTCCTTTCGGGATGCGGTAGCCTTTCTGGCCAAGCGGGCCAATCTGGAACTGCCGGAGGAGGACGGGGACCGGGAGGCCGGACAGAAGCGGCAGCGGCTTCTGGATCTGAACCGGGCCGCCGCCCAGTTCTACTACCAGAATCTCCAGTCTCCCCAGGGGGCGGCGGTGGCGGCGTATCTGAACCGCCGGAAGATCTCCCGGCGCACCGCCACCAACTTCGGCCTCGGCGCGTCGCTGGACAGCTGGGACAGCCTCCTTACCGCCATGCTCCAGAAGGGTTTTACCAAAGCGGAGCTGCTGGCAGCGGGCCTGGTGGTGCAGAACCAGCAGGGCAGGCTTTATGACAAGTTTCGAAACCGCCTTATGTTTCCTGTCATTGACGTACGGGGCGATGTGGTAGCTTTCGGCGGCCGGGTGCTGGACAAGAGCGAGCCCAAGTATATGAACACCTCGGAGACCATGGTATACAGCAAGCGCCGGGTCCTCTACGGTATGAATTTAGCCAAGAAGAGCAAGCGGGGCAACATCATTCTCTGCGAGGGCAACATCGACGTAATTACCCTCCACCAGGCGGGCTTTGACAACGCGGTGGCCTCCATGGGCACCGCCCTCACCGTAGAGCAGATCCGCCTGCTCAGCCGGTACACCAAGGAGCTGGTGCTCTGCTACGACAACGACGAGGCGGGAAAAAACGCCACTCAGAAGGCCATTGACCTTCTCAACAACTCGGAGTTTTCTGTGAAGGTACTACAGCTGCCCCGGCGGCTGGAGAACGGGCAGTATGTGAAGCAGGACGTGGACGACTTCATCAAGTTCCATGGCCGGGAGGCCTTTGAGGCCCTGCTCACAGGCAGCGAGAACCACATTGAGTTCCGCATGGACGCAGTGGCCGCCAAATACGACCTCACCGACGACCGCCAGCGGGTGGCCTACGCCGAGGAGATCAGCGGCGTTATTGCCTCCCTTGCAAACGCGGTGGAGCGGGAGGTGTACGCGGGACGGGCGGCGGAACGGGCCGGCATCTCCAAAGAGGCCATGGAGCTGGAGGTAAAAAGAGCCTTCCGCCAGCGCGCCAGCCGGGAGCGCAGGCAGCTGGAGCGGACCAGCCTCAACCCTGCCGCCCAGCTTCAGCCCAAGGAGCGGGGCTGCCGGTACACGGACCTCCGCTCCGCCATGGCGGAGGAGGGGGTCATCCGGCTGCTCACCCGGGACAGCACGCTGTTTGACTGCTGCTGTCAGCTGAGGCCCGAGGAATTTTCTTCGCCGCTGCTGGGTAAAATCTACTCCATCCTCCTCCGCTGTCACCAGTCCGGGCAGCAGGGCGGCGTCAGTCTCCTGTCCCAGGAGCTGGAGCGCGAGGAGATGAACCACTTTACCGGGCTTCTGCAGAAGCCCGAGTCCATGGCCAACAGCCGTCAGGCCATGGCCGACTACATAGCCATTATCCAAGATTCCTGCCGGGCGCGGTCTGGGGCGCAGGAGAGCGACCCCCTGGTGGCGGCCCAGGAGAAATATAAAGCAAAAAAGGGTTACGGAGGAAAGCCACATGAGTAAAGATTTCGAACACGTTGACGTCAATGATCTGGTCCAGGACACCCCTCTTGAGGAGCTGCCTGAGGTGGATCTCAAGCCCGTCAAGCGTGGCGCCAAGCGGGAAAAGAGCGAGGGCGGCGAGAAGCGTGTTTTGCAGAAGCTGGACGACAAGCTGGTGTCCACCCTGTCCGCCGCTTCGATCCTCAACTCCAACGAGAAGGTGATGGACCTCTTTGCCCGGGGCAAGAAGCGGGGCAAGGTGGACTCCACGGAGATGATGGAGGTCTTGGACGAGTTAGATTTAGACGGCGATCAGATGGAGCACATCTACGACTCTCTGGAGGCGCTTGGCATTGAGATCGGCGCCGAGGAGGATCTGCTGCCGGAGCTGCCGGATGATCTGGAGCCCCCCATGGAGGAAATCAGTGACATCGAGGAAGAGGAGCTGGTGGACCCCAACACTCTGGTGGACAGCTTCTCCATTGATGATCCCGTCCGCATGTACCTCAAGGAGATCGGCAAGGTACCCCTGCTGGCCCCCGACGAGGAGATCAAGCTGGCCACCGCCATGACTGAGGGAAACAACGCCACCGAGACGCTGAAATTGATGCAGCAGGACGGCATTGAACTGCCCCCGGAGGCCATGAAGGGTCTGCAGTCCAAGATCAAGGCCGGCGAGCGGGCCAAGCAGAAGCTGGCGGAGGCAAACCTCCGTCTGGTGGTATCCATCGCCAAGCGGTATGTGGGCCGTGGCATGCTGTTTCTGGATCTGATCCAGGAGGGCAACTTAGGCTTGATCAAGGCCGTTGAAAAATTCGACTACACAAAGGGCTACAAGTTCTCCACCTACGCCACCTGGTGGATCCGGCAGGCCATCACCCGGGCCATCGCCGACCAGGCCCGGACTATCCGCATTCCCGTGCACATGGTGGAGACCATCAACAAGGTGATCCGGGTCAGCCGTCAGCTCCTTCAGGAGCTGGGCCACGATCCCTCCCCGGAGGAGATCTCCGCAGAGATGGGAATGCCCGTGGAGAAGGTTCGGGAGATTTTGAAGATCGCCCAGGAGCCTGTCTCTTTGGAGACCCCCATCGGCGAGGAGGAGGACAGCCACCTCGGCGACTTCATCCCCGACGAGGGCGCCAGCGAGCCCAGCGAGGCTGCCAGCTTCACGCTCCTCAAGGAGCAGCTGGTGGACGTGCTCTCTACCCTCACTCCCCGGGAGGAGAAGGTTCTGAAGCTCCGCTTCGGCATCGAGGACGGCCGCAGCCGCACTCTGGAGGAAGTGGGCAAGGAGTTCAACGTCACCCGTGAGCGTATCCGCCAGATCGAGGCCAAGGCCCTGCGGAAGCTCCGCCACCCCTCCCGCTCCAAGAAGCTGAAGGATTTTCTCAACTGACTTTATTCCGGGCGCTGGCAGAGCAGGTCTGCCGGCGCCCCAATTCGTCAAAAAAACAGCCTTGCCGCTTTCGCCCCCGCTCCCGAAATCTGGAGCGGGGGATTTTTTGCGCCCTCCGCCCTGCAAGGTTTTTCCCAGGGAAATTTATCAATGCCGCCCTGCCTTGTCAAAGGGCCTTTTCACAAATACTAAGGAAACCTTAAGAGATCTTCAGAAATTTCTTAGCAGGATATTAAGAATTGGACGGTATACTGGTTTCCAGCAAATGTGCCGGACTTTGCAGACCAAAGAAATCGTTCCAGGAGGCCTCCCATGACGCCGAACATTGCCAAACTCAAAAACCTGCTCACCGGGTTTCTGGTGTTCCTGCTGTTCCTCACCGGACTCTTCCTTCTCAAGGGCTATCTGGACGGACAGTTTCGCACCATGGAGTCCTTCCGGGCCTATGTGGAGAGCTTCGGCCTGTTCGCGCCGCTGATCTTAGTGGTCATCCAGGCTCTTCAGGTGGTGCTGCCCGTGCTGCCGGGATTTTTTGGATGTATCGTGGGAGCGGGCATGTTTGGAGCCATGGGGGGCTTCTGGTGCAACTACATCGGCATCAGCGCCGGGTCCATCATCGCCTTCCTTCTGGCCAAACGCTTTGGCATGAGTCTGGTGCGGTGCATGGTGCCGGTGGAGAAATACGACTCTCTGGTGACTTGGGTAAACAAGCGGCGCAGCTACACCCTGGTACTGTTTCTTGCCATCCTGCTCCCCCTTGCGCCGGACGACTTTCTCTGCTACTTCTCCGGTCTTACGGGAATGTCCACCAAAAAATTCACCTGGATTATTTTGTCCGCCAAGCCCTGGTGTATCCTGGGCTACAGTATCTTTTTCGCCTACTTTGCCAGATAGGAGGGTTCTCTATGTTGGGCGTTTATAACTACACCGTTGTCCTGACCTACTTTGGAATGCTGGTCTCCTTTATGGGGATCTCCTTTGCCGCCCAGGGGAACCTGCGCTCGGCGCTGACCTGTCTCATCATCTCCGGCGTGTGCGACATGTTTGACGGGAAGATCGCCTCCACCAAGGTACGCACCGCCAAGGAGAAGCGCTTCGGCATCCAGATCGATTCCCTCAGCGACCTCATCTGCTTCGGCGTGCTGCCTGCCATGATCGTCAGTCACCTCACTGGCAGCCACTCCGCAGGCTTTTACATCTGCGGTCTCTACCTCCTCTGCACCCTCATCCGCCTGGCCTGGTTCAACGTGGACGAGGAGGAGCGCCAGGACCAGACCCAGGAGGCCCGCCAGGTGTACCTGGGGCTCCCGGTGACCACTGTGGCTCTCCTCCTGCCCCTGGTGTTCGGTATCAGCCATATGACGGGACAGCCCCCCAGACGGGTGGCCCCTGTGCTGCTGCTTGCCATGTCCGCCGCCTTCCTCATCCCCTTCAAGCTGAAGAAGCCGGCGCTTTTAGGGAAGTTGGGGGTACTGCTGTGCGGCAGCGCCAGCCTGATCATTGTGCTGGCGGGGGTGGATCTATGAACAAGAGCTCCCCTGCAGTGCAGTTTTTATACGGGACCAAGCCGGGGCGGGCGGTGCTGTCCCTGGTTTTGAGCACCCGGGCGGACCGCTGTGCGGTCCGCTTCCTCCGCTCCCGCTGGTCCCGGCCGGTGGTAGGCTGGTACGCCAGGCGCCACAACATCCCTCTCACCCCAGCCCAGCAGAAAAGCTACGGCTCCTTCCGGGAGTTTTTCATCCGGGAGGACCGGGAGACGGTCATTGACGCCAGTCCCTACCACCTCATCAGCCCCTGTGACGGCTACCTCAGCGTCCACCCCATACGGGCGGACAGCAGCTTTGCCATCAAGGGCTTTTCCTATCGCGTCCGGGATCTCCTTCAGGACCAACATCTGGCCCGCCGCTATCAGGGCGGAGACTGCCTGATCTTCCGCCTGGAGGCCTCGGATTACCACCGTTACTGCTACATCGACGACGGCTTTCAGGGGGAGAACCACTTCATCCCCGGCGCCCTCCACAGCGTTCAGGAGGCGGCCTGCTCCTCCTTTCCTGTCTACACCCTCAATCGACGGATGTGGACTCTTCTGAACACGGAGCACTTCGGCCCGGTGGTCCAGACAGAGGTGGGGGCCCTGGTGGTGGGCGGCATTGTACCTCAAAAGTCCTGCGGCCGCTTCCGCCGGGGGGAGGAGATGGGCCGCTTTGAGTTGGCGGGCTCCACCATCGTGCAGCTTTTTGAACCCGGCCGTATCCGCCTTCTGCCTCGCGTTACCATGGAGCTGTCCCTCGGCAAGGAACTCCGGGTCCGCCAGGGCATGTGGATCGGCATGGGAGAGGAGGGGGACGGCCATGGGTAAGGACCGGCGGCGGGCGCTGCTGCTCCCGCTTCTGGCGGTGTGCTGGAACCAATTGGTGTACTACGGCGGCTCTTTTTTAGCGAGGAATGCCCCCCATGTAGAGATGATGCTGCCTCCTGACCGCATGATTCCCCTCCTCCCCTGGACCGTATCCATCTACTTTGGCTGTTATCTCTGCTGGGCGGCGGTGTATGTTCTCTGTGCCCGCCAGGAGAAGCACGCAGCTTTTCGTTTTTTCCTGGCTGATTTTCTTTCCAAAGCGGTGTGCTTATTGTTTTTCGTCCTGCTGCCCACTACCATGCCCCGGCCAGAAATTCCGGGAAACACAGTGTGGGACGACCTCATGCGGTTTCTCTACCGCATCGACGCCCCCTACAACCTCTTCCCCTCCATCCATTGCCTGGTCAGCTGGCTGTGCTTCATCGGCGCCCGGAACCACAGGGGGCTTCCCCGATGGGCCGCGTGGGCCACAGGGGTCATGGCTGTTCTGGTGTGCTTCTCTACCCTTACCACCCGGCAGCATGTGGTGGCGGACGTGGCCGCCGGCATCATTTTGGCGGAGGGGTGCTACTATATTGCCGGCAGGAGCTTCCTTCTCCGGCCCGCATCCCGTCTGCTGGGACTCCTGACAAAGGAAGAAGCTCCGGCAGCATAATCCTGCTCTGGAAAACCGTGCCGGAAAATTTACACAGCAAAAAAGAGAGGGAACTTCGGTTCCCTCTCTTTTTGTGCTGGATGTTCTCCGTTTTGCAAAATGTCAGATATTCTCCACCTTAATCAGGTTGGTATTGCCGCTCTTGCCATTGGTAACGCCGCCGGTGATGACGATCCTGTCCCCCTTCTCCAGATGGAACATCTCCTTGGCCTTCTGCTGGGCGCTATAGAAGAGCACGTCGGTGGAGGAGAACTCGTCGCACATGGCGGGCAGCACACCCCAGCTGAGCGCCAGCCGCCGCCAGGTGCGCTCGTTGGTGGTGAGTCCCAGAATATCCACCGGGGGGCGGAACCGGGACACCATCCGCACCGTCATGCCCGACAGAGAGCAGGCCACGATGGCCTTGGCCCCGATATCGATGGCCACGCCGCAGGTGGCGTGGGAGATGGCGTCCACAGTGTTATTGATGCGGAACTCCCGGTTATGAAACCGCTTGGCATAGCGGATGCTTCCCTCCGTGGTCTCAGCGATTTTGGACATGGTCTCCACCGTTTCTACCGGATACTTGCCCACGGCGGTCTCCCCGGAGAGCATGATGGCGCTGGAGCCGTCGTAAACGGCGTTGGCCACATCGGAGATCTCCGCCCGGGTGGGCCGGGCGTTGTGGATCATGGACTCCAGCATCTCCGTAGCGGTGATGACCCGCTTGCCCAGAAGGCGGCACTTGGTGATCAGCCGCTTCTGGATGGAGGGCAGCTGCTCAAAGGGCACCTCCACGCCAAGATCGCCCCGACCGATCATGATGCCCTCACAGGCCTCGCAGATCTCCTCGATGTTGTCAATGCCGGACTGATTTTCAATCTTGGCGATAAGGCCGATGTGATCGGCGTCGTACTGGCGCAGGAAGTCGTGGATATCCTCCAGGTCCTGCCGGCGGGAGACGAAAGAACAGGCGATGAAATCCACGTCGTTCTGGATGCCGAAGAGAATGTCCTTCTTATCCTGCTCGCTGAGGAATGCCTGGTTCAGCACCTTGTTCGGGAAACTCATGCTCTTGTTGTTGGAGGTCTCGCCTCCCACCAGCACCCGGCAAATGGCGTCGGTATCTGTTAGTTCCTCCACCTCAAAGGACAAAAGGCCGTTGTTCAGGAGAATTTTGTCCCCCACTGCCAGGTCCCGGACCATGCCGGCGTAGCTCACCGAAACCCGATCCTCATTGCCCACGATCTGCTCCGTGGTGAAGGTGAACCGCTCCCCCTCTTTGAGCACCACCTTTCCGTTTTCAAAGGTGCGGATGCGGTACTCCGGACCCTTGGTGTCCAGCATGATGGCAATGGGCAGTCCCAGCTTCTCCCGCACGGACTTCACCAGGTCGATCTTCTTCTGGTGCTCCTCGTGGGTGCCGTGGGAGAAGTTCAGCCGGGCCACATTCATGCCGGCGAGACACATTCTGGAGAGGGTCTCCTCATTCTCGCAGGCGGGACCGATGGTGCATATGATTTTTGTTTTTCGCATACAGTTGCTCCTTTTTCCTGCTTCTGGCGCTGTGAAAGGAAACGACACCTCAAAAGAGGTGCCATCATGCTTCCTATTGCGGGAAAAAACCGCCAAAAGCCGTTCAGATATTGTTCAGATATTTCCGCACCAGGATCTGCAGCAGCTCATCCCGGTCGATCTTCCGGATCAGCGTACGGGCCTGGTTGTGGTTGGTGATATAGGTGGGGTCCTCCGACAGGATATAGCCCACGATCTGGTTGATGGGGTTGTACCCCTTCTCCTCCAGAGCCTGATACACCAGCAGAAGGATCCGGTGGATCTCCTCATCCTGCTCTTTGGTGAAATCATACTTGCGGGTAAATTCATCCATCTTCTATCACCTCATTTCTCCATTCTGCTTTATAGTATACTCACTTTTTCTCCATCTGTAAAGGGGGAACCCTCGAATGTTACATAGATGTAATATTCGCCTAAATTTTCCATTTTTTGCGCCGCCGCCCCTGTATACTCATACAGGAGCCCTCCTTACTATTTTCCCACTTTTGGAAAAAACTTTGCCGCAGCAGTGGAAAATTTCACAAATAAGCGGTATACTATCGCTGATTGCGAAAAATCTCCGATGAGAGGAGCTCACTATGACTATGATTCGCACAAAACTGCGGGACAATGTGTACCTCACCTATGTGCCCGCGGTGAAGTTCAAAACGGGATTCCTCAGCGCCCAGTTCCTCACCCCCCTCCGCGCCGAGACCGCCGGGTACAACGCCCTTTTGTGTGCTGTTCTGGAGCGGGGCTGCCGGAAGTACCCCGACATGGAAAAGCTCAGCGCCGCCCTGGATCTTCTTTACGGCGCCAATGTGGAGCACATCGTCCGCAAGCGTGGGGAGTACCAGCTGTGGGGCTTTGTGGCCTCCGCTATTGACGACGCCTTTGTCCCCGGCGGCGGACAGCTGCTGGAGGGCGTGGCGGAAATTTTGGGGGAGCTCATCTGCCACCCTGTGCTGGAGGACGGTCTTCTCAAGCGGGAGTATGTGGATTCCGAGCGGACCAATCTCTTAGACGCCATCCGCTCCGCCGTCAACGACAAGCGGACCTACGCCGGCAAGCGGCTTCTTGAAGAGATGTGCCGCGGGGAGGCCTACGGCCTCAGCCACATCGGCGAAGAGGCGGATGTAGCCCCCATCACCGCTGAGAGCCTCACCCGCCATTACGAGGCTCAGCTGGCCTCCTCCCGCTTAGAGCTCTACTACTGCGGCCGTGCGGAGCTGGAACGGGTCACAGCGGCAGTGGAGCCAATCCTCCGGGATCTGCCGGTTTCCCGGGAGACCGCCATCGCCCCGCCTCTGGTCCACCCCGTCCGGTCCGAGCCCCTGGTGATCCGCCAGGCCATGGATGTGACCCAGGGCAAGCTAAGCGTTGGCTTCTCCGTGGACTGCAAGGACCGGGACGCGGTGTTTGTCATGAATACCATGTTCGGTGCTACCAGCAATTCCAAGCTCTTCCTCAACGTGCGGGAGAAGCTCAGCCTCTGCTACTATGCCAGCAGCGCCTACCACCGCTCCAAAAACCTCATCACCGTGTCCTCCGGCATTGAGTTCAAGAACTACCAGAAGGCCCTGGACGAGATCCTGGCCCAGCTGGAATGCATGAAGCAGGGGAACTGGGAGGACTGGGAGCTCACCGGCGCCCGCAGCTGCATCGCCAACGGCCACCGCTCCATCAGCGACTCCGCCGGACGGCTGGAGGACTTCTACATGGGGCAGATCGCCACCGGCCAGCAGAACAGCCCCGAAAGTCTCATGGAGGCCGCCCTGGCGGTGACGCCGGAGCGGATCATGGCTGCCGCCCGGGCCGTCTCCCTGGACACCATTTATTTCCTCACCGGAAAGGAGGAGATGGACCGTGCTTGAGCACAGCTATCCCCGCATCGGCGAGCAGGTGTGGCACGACACCCTGCCGAACGGCCTGACCATCCGGGTGGTCTCCAAGCCGTATCACGCCAAGGCATGCGCCTATTTTGTCACCCGCTACGGCGGCATGGACCTGCGCTTTCAGCTGAATAGCCAGTGGCTTGACACCCCCGCCGGCATCGCCCACTACCTGGAGCACAAGATGTTCGACACCGAGGAGGGCAACGCCCTCCAGGAGCTGGCCAAAAACGGCGCCGAGCCCAACGCCTTCACCAGCAACGCCATCACCGCCTACTACTTCGACAGCACCGACCACTTCTATGACAATCTCCGCATCCTCCTCAGCTTCGTCTCCATCCCCTACTTCACCGACGAGAGCGTGGAGAAGGAGCAGGGCATCATCGGCCAGGAGATCCGCATGGTGGAGGACAACCCGGAGTGGCAGGTCTATCAGCAGCTGATGGAGTGCCTTTACAAGGAGAGTCCCGCCCGGGTGTCTGTGGCGGGCACCGTGGAGAGCATCCGTCAGATCACCGCCGACACCCTCTACCACTGCCACAAGGCCTTCTACACCCCGGCCAACATGGTGCTGTGCGTGGTGGGCAACGTAGACCCTCAGAAGGTGGCGGACATCGCCCGGGAGGTACTGCCCGCCGAGAGCGGCCCCGTAATCCCCCGGGACTATGGGGAGGAGTCCTCCTTCGCCCCCGCCCACCAGGAGGCGGAGCAGAGGATGGAGGTGTCCATGCCCCAGTTTTTGGCGGGCTACAAGTGCCAGCCCCCCAAGGACGGAGAGGAGCACCTCCGCATGGGCATGATCGGCGACATGGCCTGCGACATCCTCTTCGGAGACAGCAGCCCCCTCTACCGCCGCCTCTACGAGGAGGGGCTTATCAACGGAAGCTTCGGCGGAAACTTCGACCTTCTGCCCGGGGCGGCCTACCTGTATGTGGGCGGCGACACCAAGGACCCCAGGGCCGTCCACCAGGCGGTGACGGCGGAGGCGGAGCGTCTGAGCCGGGAGGGCATTGACGAGACCTTCTATCAGCAGATCCGCCGGGCAGCCTACGGCCAGCTGGTGCGGTCCCTCAACTCCTTTGAGACCATCGCCATCGCCGCGGCGGAGGGCGTGTTCCAGGGCTTTGACTACTACCGCTTCCCGGAGGTCTTCGACACCATCACCAAGGCGGACGTGGAGGCCTTCCTCCGGGAGAACGTCACAGCGGAGCGGACAGCGATCTCCATCATCTATCCCAAGGAGGCGAACTGAGTCATGCATGCATTGCAGGACATGCCCATCAGCTTTCCCGGGCTGTTCGGGGACTGGTCCATCAACCCGGACCCCAAGCTCCTGGACATCGGAAACGGCGTCTACTGGTACGGCGTCCTCATCTCCCTGGGGGTCATCCTGGCGGTGCTCTTCTGCGCCAAACAGGCCCCCAAGTACGGCATCACCGAGGACAATCTCTATGAGTTTGTGATCTGGGTGCTGCCCTTCAGCCTCATCGGCGCCCGGCTTTACTATGTGCTCTTCTATCTGGACCTCTATTTGGATGAGAACGGCCAGCTGGACTGGGGCCGTGCGGTGGCCATCTGGGACGGCGGCGCCGCCGTGTACGGCGGCATCATCGCCGCGGTCATTGTGCTGATTCTCTTTGCCAAAGCCAAAAAGCTCTCCATCGGAGCGCTGATGGACGTGGGGGTCATGGGCCTCTTCATCGGGCAGGCCATCGGCCGGTGGGGCAACTTCATCAACCGGGAGGCCTTCGGCGCGGAGACCACCCTTCCCTGGCGGATGCGTCTTTGGACCTCCGCCACGGAGTACATCGAGGTCCACCCCACCTTTCTCTATGAGAGCCTGTGGAACGTGATCGGCTTTCTCATTTTGTGGCGGGTGGTATCGAAATTCCGCAGCTTTGACGGCGAGAACGCCTGCTTCTACTTCGCCTGGTACGCCTTCGGCCGCTTCTGGATCGAGGGGCTGCGCACCGACAGTCTCTACCTCTTCGACTGGACCTTCTTCGGCCAGCCCATCCGGGTATCCCAGGCGCTGTCCCTGATGCTGTTTGTCGCGGCGGTAACGGTGCTGATCGTCAAGCGCCGGCGGCACCCCAGCCCGGAGGATCTCTTTGTAAATCGCCGGGCCAAAGCGGAGGCCGCTCAGGCGGAACAGCTCCAAGCCCAACGGCAGGCAGCCCCCTCCGCTGAGGAGGCAGTGGATTTTCTTTCCCGCAGAGAGCAGACGCCGGAGACGCCCATAAATGACGCCGCCCTGGCCGAACCGACTCCTCCCCAGAAAGAAGAAGTTCCTTCTCAGAAGGAAACCGAGCAGGAAATGAAGAACGAATAAGTCCGCTTCAGGGCCGCCGCAGAGTGTGTGCACTCTGCGGCGGCCTCCCCTTTTTGCCCCTTTGCAGAACAGTACCGCTGCCCCTATCATCCGGCGAGGGGCTGTCTCCCTGTTTTACAGATGATGACGCCGATGTACTCCTCTGGTGGTCAAAGGGGCTTTCCCTATCAGAAGATATAAAAAGCCGCCCACTTCCAATACTCGGAATGGGCGGCTTTCCGTATGTTCTCTCTTACTCCTCGTTGCCGAAAAAGCGGTCGTGGACAGCCTTCACCGCACGGTTGGCGTCCTCCTCATCGATCAGAACGCTGACGCGAATCTCACTGGTGTTGATCATCTGGATGTTGATGTTGGCATCATACAGGGCCTCAAACATCTTGGCGGCCACACCGGGAGTGGTCATGATGCCGGCTCCCACGATGGACACCTTGGCAATCTTGTCGTCCACGGTGATGTGGTCGAAGCCGAGAGCCTCCTTGTTGTCCTCCAGCAGGGCAATGGCCTCCTTGACGCTGCCCTTGGGCAGGGTGAAGGAGATGTCCTTGTTCTCCTCGCGGCCGATGGACTGGATGATGGTGTCCACGTTGATCCGGGCCTGACCCAGCAGGGAGAAGATCTTGAAGGCCACGCCGGGGGTGTGCTGCAGACCCACCAGAGCGATCCGGGCCAGGTTCATATCCTTCGCCACACCGGCGATATTGCTCTTTTCCATTTTTGCTACCTCCTTGACTTTTGTGCCGGGCTTTCTCTCCAAGCTGGACACAACTTCCATATTCACATTATATTTCTTCGCCAGCTCCACGCTGCGGTTGTGGAGCACCTGAGCGCCCTGGCTGGCCAGCTCCAGCATCTCGTCATAGGTAATCTCCGGCAGCTTCAGGGCGTTGGGAACAATGCGGGGATCTGTGGTGTACACACCGTCCACATCGGTATAGATCTGGCAGAGATCCGCACCGAAAGCCGCAGCCAGCGCCACGGCGCTGGTGTCGGAGCCGCCGCGGCCAAGAGTGGTGATATCGCCGTAGCGGTTGACACCCTGGAAGCCGGCCACCAGCACCACCTTCTTGCGGTCCAGCTCGCTCTGGATGCGCTCACGGTCAATGCGCTTGATGCGGGCGTTGGAGTAGGTCCGGTTGGTCTGGATACCCACCTGCCAGGCGGCCAGAGACACGGCGGGAACACCCATCTTCTCCAGCGCCATGGCGCACAGGGCGATGGAGATCTGCTCGCCGGTGGACAGCAGCATATCCATCTCCCGCTTGGAGGGGTTGTCGCTGATCTCCGCGGCCTTGGCAATGAGATCGTCAGTAGTGTCGCCCTGGGCGGACAGGACCACGATCACATTGTTGCCTGCTTTATAGGTGTCGGCGATGATACCGGCCACATTCTGAATGCGCTGAGCATCCCGGACAGAGCTTCCGCCGAATTTCTGAACAATCAGTTTCACTTCTTAACTACCTTCTTTCCTTCATCTCGAACATAGGCCCCCACGGGGCTATTCCATTATAATACCCGGAGCATGGCCGCGGCACCAAGAGCCTTGGCGGCCTCCTTGGCAGCTACGCCGGTCATGGGAGCGGTAAGCACCGCGCCCGGGGCCAGTTCCTCCACCTCGCCGCAGGCAGCCCTGGCAGCGTCCAGAGAGAAGTCTCCCCGGAGGTACCAGCGCATGACCAGATCGTCGGCAGCCACCAGATCCGCGCTCTGGCTCCAGCCCAGGTTCCGCCGCTTCTCCCGGTGATTGAGGGCGTCCATCACATCGCTGAGGACGGCGGAGGCGGTGGGCAGATCTCCGGCGCCCCGGCCGTAGAACATCACATCGCCTACGGCGTTGCCCCGGATGATAATGGCGTTGAACACATCGCTGACGGGAGCCAGGGGGCAGCTCTCCGGTACCAGATGGGGGGCCACATAGGCCGCCTGCTTCCCATCGGGGAGCCGCATGGCATGACCCAGGAGCTTGATCTGATAACCGGCGGAGGCGGCGATATCCACATCCTGCCGGTGAATGTTGGTGATACCCTCAGCGCTGACATTCTCCGGAGCCACCTCCTTGCCAAAGGCCAGATCGGAGAGAATGCAGATCTTGCGGCAGGCGTCGATGCCCTCCACATCGGCGGTGGGGTCTTTTTCGGCATAGCCCTTCTGCTGGGCCTCCTTCACCGCATCGGCGCAGGAGATACCGGCCTTCTCCATCCGGGTGAGGATGTAGTTGGTGGTGCCGTTGAGGATACCCACAACTTCTTCAATCTGGTTGGTGGCCAGCTCCTGGAACATGGAGCGCAGCACGGGAATGCCGCCGCCCACGCTGGCCTCGAAGAGATAGTTCACATTGCGGGCCTTGGCGATGGCCAGCAGTTCCTTGCCGTGGGTGGCCACCAGCTCCTTATTGGAGGTCACCACATGCTTCCCGGCCTGGAGGGCGCGGCGGGTGAAGTCCAGAGCCACGCCTTTGCCGCCGATGGACTCCACCACCACCTCCACTTCATCGTCGTTTTCGATGATGGAGAAGTCCTTGATCATTTTATCCGCATAGGGACTGTCGGAAAAATCCCGGACATCCAGAATATACTTGAGGGAGAGCTCTTCGCCCAGTGCCGCGGACATCTGCTCTCCGTTGAGGCGGAGTACCTCGGCCACGCCGGCGCCTACCGTACCAAAGCCCATAATTGCGATCTTAGCCATAACAATACGACTCCTTCTCTGTCTGTCATAAGGGGGACTCAGCCCGCCAGAATTTCAAATTTGACCACGCCTGCCGCCGCAGACGCCCGGGCGATCAGATCCTCCAATGTGATCTCCATCTCCGACGTCTCCGCCGAAATGGTCACCGCCGCGCAGCCATTGGTGGGAATACTCTGATTGATGGTCAGAATATTCGCGCCCGAGGAGGCAAAAATAGAAAGGATGCTGCTCAGCACACCGGGATTGTCCTTCAGCATGGCGTAGAAGGTGATGATGTGGCCCGCCTTCATGTTATTGAAGGGCTGAACGGAATCCTTGTATTTATAGAAAGCGCTGCGGCTGATGCCGACTTTCCGGGTGGCGCCGCCTACGGTGGCCGCCTCGCCGGTCTGCAGCATTCGCTTGGCCTCCGCCACTTTGATGAAAATTTCGGGGAGCGCATCTGCCGCCACAATATAAAATTTGGTTTTACTGCTCAAGTTGTGCACCTCCCGCGTGCAGTTGTCTTTTGTGTCTACCAGTGTAGCACATCTGTCCTTAACGCGCAACAGGTAAAATCAAACAGTTTTTGACAGCATCTTGTGGAGGAGGATTGTCGGCATTGCACAACAGGTGGTGGAAATTGCTATTGGCGGCCGCTCTTGGATATCTGGCGCTGCGGTTTTTACTGGCCCCTTTACTGCCCTTTGTCATCGCCCTGGGGACAGCTGTGCTTCTGGAACCGGCGGTGCGGTGGGGCAGCCGGCGGCTGGGGCTGCGGCGTGGCTTTGTTGCGGTGGTGCTGACCACAGTGCTGCTGGGACTGCTTCTGGCAGTGCTGGGATGGGGGACGATCCGGCTGTGGCGGGAGGCCGCCGGGTGGCTGGAGGAGCTGCCCCGCGCTCTGGAGGCGCTGCCTGCGCTGATGGAGCGTGCGGAGGAGCGGTATGAGGGGTTTCTCCGCTCCTGCCCCCGGGAGGTCCGAAGCTGGCTGGAGGGAGCGCTGGCACAGCTGTCGGAAGAGGGAATCTCCCTGGCCGGGGAGCTGTCGGGGAAAGCTCTCGGATGGGCCTCCTCCGCCGCGGCAGGAGTCCCCCGGCTGCTGCTGTTTCTCTTCACCACCATACTGGCAGCCTACCTCACTACCATGACCTATCCAGAGATCACGGCCTTTCTCCGCCGCCAGACGCCCAAGCGGTGGCAGCACGCCCTCCACGAGATCGCGGCCTGTTTTCGCAGCACCTTCTGGAAGTGGCTGAAGGCGGAGAGCTTTCTGTGCTTTGTAACCTTTGTGATGCTGCTCTTGGGGTTCTGGTATATGAAGCTGGAGTATGCTCTGCTGGCGGCGGTGCTGGTGGCGCTGGTGGACGCTTTGCCGGTGCTGGGGGCAGGGACCGTGCTGGTACCCTGGGGGCTGTACCACATTTTGCTGGACAGCGTGCCCATGGGAGTGGCGCTGCTGGCGCTGTACGCCATGATTCTGCTGGTGCGGAGCCTCTTGGAACCGCGGGTTATGGCGGCACAGGCGGGGCTGCCGCCGCTGACGGCTCTTTTGGCCATGTATGTAGGGTTTTCCTTTTTCGGTGTAGGAGGGATGCTCCTTCTGCCGGTGCTGCTGCTGTTTTTCAAGCAGCTTCACGACAGCGGAGTCTTTCGGCTGTGGATGTAACTCCTTCGTCTTCCGGTGCATCGCACTTCCCTATTCGAGGAAAAAACGGTGCGGCCCCGGACCGCCAATGGCGGCCCGGGGCCAAGTCATCTGCTCTGTTCGATTCAGTCGAGAATGTATACGGTGCAGTTACGCACTCCGAAGTTGATACATTGCTCATAGGTCTCAAAGTAAAGATCGATCCGATTGGGCCGGATCGCTCCGCCGGTATCCTCCGCAATGGAGAAGCCGTAGAGGTAGGCCCCGTCGTTGGACACCACATACATCTTGGTGCCGAAGGGGATCTGGGAGCGGTCCACCGCCACCGTCCCCACCCGGACCGTGGTGCCCGAGGCGGTGATGGTACCCACACCGGGATCGCCGGTGGTGTAGGCGGTTGCCCTCATGTCCAACGTCCGGTTGAACGTCAGCTCCTGACCGTTCTCCAGAACGATCTTTCCGGTGCCGTCGCCGTTCTTCACGATGTCGGCGACCGCGGCGTCGTTGGGGGCAAAGTTACTGAGAGTGCCCTTCTCAATGACGGTCTTGGTAGCCTGGGTATCCGTCTCCTCTACCAGCTGGCGGGAGACCTCCCTGCCGTTGCTGTAGACCACCTCATAGACTTCGGTGTGGACGCCGTCCTTGCCCTGCTGGAGCACGGTCTCGCTCCAGGTGGGGAGCACGTCGTTGTACACATAGGTAACGGGACTTTCCGTCACCGTCTCCACCCGGTCATAGAGCACAACATTGGATCCCACATGGATCTGGACAGAGGCGCTGTCCGCGTCCTCCACCGCCACCATATCCAAAGGACCGGGCTCAATGCCCAGCCGCTCCAGCAGGATGGCAACCGTCTCGTCCTGAGCGGTCTCTACCAGATCCGTTCCATTATAATGAATAATGACCTCCTGACCAGCCTTCAGCAGAACCTCGTTTCCGTCCTGCTGAGCGGTCAGCTTTGCACCGTTGGCGAGATAGACATTCGATGTCAGATCCTCCATCTGAACAATGCCGGACTGCGTGCTGTTCAAATCAGCGGCGGCGACAAAGCCAGAGGAAGATGTGGGGATGGCCAGTGCCGCCAGCACGACGGCGGCTGAAAAGGCCCACACGCGTTTATTGCGGAAGTCTCTCGCCCGATTGCTGTTGGTAAGCATAGTGATAACCTCCTATTGGTTCTTTGCGGCAACTGTTTCATACCTTTTCAAAGGGTTTGTAACTTTTGTTACCATTCAAAAAACTGTGGTGAGTATAACGTACTTTTGCCTATTTGTCAAGTTTTTAGGCTCATATCATTTTTTGTCGAAACAATTTTCGTCAAAAAATCACTCACCTTTTTCGTGTTTTTTGTGGAACCTTTTTTATAAATAGTTACAAATCGTAACAACAGTGACAAAATTGAGACGAATAATTTTTGTATTTTTTCATGGAATGACAAAAATGCAAAATGGCGGCTTCTCCCCGGTTTTCGACGAAAAAACCTTCCGATTTTCCTATAAAAACGCCCCTGAGCGCGGTCTCCGCGGCTCTTTTTGCCCATATCAGTCGTCGTTTTCCCTGAGCCGTTCCATAATGGCGCACCAGGTGGAGGGAATGAGGCAGCCGGTACATGCAATGGGGACCAGGCACAGAGCGAAACGGTCCGGACAGTTTTGCGCCCCCACTGGGAAGGTGACGGTAAACCTGTCGCCGCCGTCTGCCGGACCGCCATAGGATTGCCCCTTCCCCATCCGCCCCCGGGGACCTCGCTTCCGCGTTTTCCGCTCTGCCGGGCCTTCTGTCAACGGCAGGGAGATATGCATATTGACCAGAATTTATAAATTTTCGTCGGGTTTGAATGGACATTTCCACTACTTTGTGGTATGCTGGCGGGTAACAATCAAAAAGAAAGAAGGTGCCGCAATGGGTATCCATCAGGAGAGTTACACAGGAAAAATCAACCGCATGCTGGCAAGAAAGCAGCGGATTGTCAATGTGGCTGCCGGTCGGGAGAAGGCGGATTTGGTGCTGAAGAACGCCTCCTATGTCAACGTGTTCTCCAATCAGATCTGTACGGGGGACATCGCCGTGGCGGAGGGGCTGATCGTGGGCATCGGCTGTCCCTATCAGGGGACAGAGGAGCTGGATCTCACCGGAAAGCTGCTGCTCCCCGGCTTTATTGACGCCCACATCCACCTGGAGAGCGCCATGGTCTCCCCCAAGGAGTTTGCCAAGGCGGTGCTGCCCCACGGCACTACTACGGTGATCACTGACCCCCACGAGATCGCTAATGTCATGGGGACCGACGGCATTGAGTATATGCTCCAGGCCACCGAGGACCTGCCGGTGGACGTGCGCTTTATGCTGCCCTCCTGCGTCCCCGCCACCCCCATGGACGAGAGCGGCGCGGTGCTGGACTACCGCTCCATCGACTCCTTCTACGAGCATCCCCGGGTCCAGGGTCTGGCGGAGATGATGAACTATGTGGGGGACATTGCCGGAGACTCCCAGGTGCTGGAGAAGATCGTGGCGGCCCAGGCCCACCACAAGAAGATCGACGGCCACGCCCCCGGCATCACCGGCTACGACCTCAACGCCTATGTGGCCTCCGGCGTCTACTCCGACCACGAGTGCTACAGCTTTGAGGACGCTCTGCGGAAGCTGGAGATGGGCCAGTACATCATGATCCGGGAGGGCACCGCCGCCCGGAATCTGGAGGCCCTGCTGCCCCTGCTCACCCCCCAGTACGCCGACCGGTGCATGTTCTGCTGCGACGACAAGCACCCCAGCGACCTTTTGGAGAAGGGGCATATCGACTATCTGGTGAAAAACGCCATCAGGGCCGGAGTGGACCCCGTTCTGGCAGTGAAAGTGGCATGTCTCAACGCCGCCCGTTATTTCCTTCTGAACAACCGGGGCGCCATCGCCCCCGGCTATCTGGCGGACATCGTGGTCATTGACAACTTCCAGGACTTCCACATTGAAAAGGTCTTCAAGCTGGGCGAGCTCATGTACAGCGACGGCAAGCTGAAGGACTTCGAGGTCTCCCAGGTAGATCCCAACCTGGCCCGCCGGGCCCTGGACACTTTCCATGTGGCGCCCCTTACCGCCCAGGACTTTGCAGATCCCCGGCCCCGGGGCGTTATCGGTCTGGTGGATGGGGAGATTCTCACCGAGGACAAGGGCTATGCCCAGGCCATCGACGTAGAGAAGGATATCCTGAAGGTGGCGGTCATCGAGCGGCATAAGAACACCCACCACATCGGCATCGGCTATCTCCAGGGCTACGGCCTGAAGGAGGGAGCGGTGGCCACCAGCATCTCCCACGACTCCCACAACATCATCGTGGTGGGCACGGACGAGCAGTCCATGGCCGATGCGGTGAACCGGGTGGTGCAGAGTCGGGGCGGCATCGTGGTGTGGAAGGACGGCGCCCCCGCTGCTGAGGTGGTGCTGGCTATCGCCGGCATTATGAGCGAGGACACCCTGGAGCATGTGAACCGGGATCTGGAGGACGCCAAAGCGGCAGCCTTCCGTCAGGGGGTGAACCCTGGCATCGACCCCTTCATGACTCTCAGCTTCATGGCCCTGCCGGTGATCCCTACCCTGCGGCTCACCACGAGAGGCATTATCGATGTGAACACCCAACAATATATTTAATAGAGGTATACGAGTATAAGAAAAGATGCAGCGGTAAGTACCGCTGCATCTTTTCTTATGCTGTTGAATACTTGCTGACGTTGTACTGTCTGCCCTATCTCACCTGATGGTGTACAATACCCCCCGCCCCTCTTCAGAGGACAGAAAAGAGCCCTTTCCGGCAATTGAGCGCTCTTCCACCCTACCGCTCCAGTTTCAGGAGGACAGCGGAGAAGGGTGGCAGTCCACAGCGGAGAACCCCCTTCTTGAGCGCACACCGCTTTTCCCCCTCCGGCGTCCCGCCGCCAAAGCACTGCCAGTCGCTGTCCAGCAGGGTCTCCACTTTCTTCACCCCAGGCAAAGGCAGTTCGTACTCCCTTGGCTCGTCCCCAAAGTGGAGCACCGCCGCCAGCTGCTCTCCGCCGCCGGTCCGCTCTATGGCATAGATACACTGCGCCTCCTCGTGGCAGTCCAGCCAGGTGAAGCCCTCCGGGTCATAGTCCTTCTTCCACAAGGCCGGGTGTTTGAGGTACAGCTGATTGAGCCGGGCCATAAAGTGGTAAAATCCGTCGTGGACAGGGTATTTCCGCAGCATCCAGTCCTGCTCCCGCTTCTCATCCCACTCCCGCAGCTGTCCAAATTCATTGCCCATGAAGTTCAGCTTCTTCCCCGGGTGCACCATCATATAGAGATACATGGCCCGTGCCTGAGGGAACTTTCCCTCATATTGCCCGTTCATCTTCTGGAGGATGGTGGCCTTGCCGTGGACCACCTCATCGTGACTGAGCGGCAGAAGATACCGTTCGTTGGGAAAGTACATCATGGAAAAGGTCAGCTTGTGGTAGTTCTCCGACCGGTAGGCGGGGGCCGTCTGGAAGTAGGAGAGCGTGTCGTGCATCCACCCCAGGTCCCATTTGTAATCAAAGCCCAGTCCCCCCTGGTCCACCGGGGCGGTGACCTTGGGGAAATTGGTGGAGTCCTCCGCCGCCAGAATACAGTCCGGGTGCCGCTCCTTCAGTCCCCGATTCATGTTCTTGAGGAACTCCACACCGTTGCCGTTGACTCCCCGCCGCTCGTCTCCCTGCCAGTAGAGGATACGGCTGATGGCATCCATCCGAAGACCGTCAAAATGGTACTCTTCCAGCCAGTAGTGGGCGGCAGACTGGAGAAAACTGCGGACCTCTCCCCGTGAGTGCATGAAATTGTGACTCCCCCATTCGCTGACCTCCACATCCCGGTGAGGATACTCGTAGAGCGCGGTGCCGTCGTACCGGGCCAGGCCATAATCGTCCACAGCGAAGTGGACGGGAACGAAATCTAAAATAACCCCGATCTGATGCTGGTGAAGCTGGTCAATGAGCTTTTTTAAATCATCCGCTGTGCCGTAGCGGCTGGTGGGGGCGAAGAACCCGGTATTCTGGTACCCCCAGCTCTCGTCGCAGGGGTGTTCGCTGAGGGGCAGAAACTCCACATAGTTGTAGCCGCTCTCCTGAAGATACGCAGCCAGCGGCTCCGCCAGCTGGTCGTAGCGATACCACTTTCCCTCCTCCGGCGTCCTCCAGGAGCCCAAGTGGAGTTCATAGATATTCAACGGACGGCTGACGCAGTCCGTCCGCCGCCGCATCCAGGCCGCGTCGTGGAACCGGTAACTCCCCAGGGTCCGCAGAAGGGAGCGGTGGGCAGGCCGCAGTTCCATGCCGAAGCCGTAGGGGTCACAGTGCTCTACCCACCGGCCATCCTGGCCCAGGATGCGGAAAGCATAGGGTTCCCCCTCCTCCCCCTCCGGCACCGTCGCCTCATAAAAATTCCCGTCCCACACCTTTGCCATGGGGATCTCCCTGTCCCGCCAAAGGAGGCGGATCTCCCGGGCGGAGGGCGCGAAGGTGCGGAACACCACCCCCTCCGCCGTCCAGTGCGCTCCCAGATCCCGATAGGCGTCGAAAACCTGGCCGGTGTAAAAGCCGTACACATCCATTCTTGTCACTCCTCTGATAATTGACGAAGGTCTGATAATTTACTATAATCAGTTTACCGAATCAGAACTCGCGGCGCCATCTGCAATACTGCGCCGCCGTACACTACTGGACATATCACGAAAACTGTCAAGGAGAACGCCTATGGATCTGCGGGAAAAGAAAACCAGGCGGAGCATCCGCAGCGCTTTTCTGCAGCTGCGTGCCCGGAAACCCCTGGAGCGGATTACCGTCAAGGAACTGTGCGAGCTGGCGGAGATCAGCAAAGCTACCTTTTACCTCCACTACCACGACCTCTACGACCTCTCGGACCATCTTCAACAGGAGGTGGTACAGAGCATTCTCAGCAGTATCACCCACCCCGAGCGATTTGCCTCGGAGCATGAGCGATTCGTTCTGGAGCTGTTCGACGCCTTCTGCGCCCAGCAAAGTCTCATCGAAATTCTCTTTTCCGGCTCCCAGGCTTCCGTGCTGCCCACCAGCATTGAGCGGGAGATCAAGGCCATGATCTACCGGATGCGGCCGGACTGCGGGACAATGCGGCCTGCAATATTCTCCTGACCTACCAGATTCAGGGGGGCTTTTACGCCTATATGGAGCACCGCCGGGAATTCGGTGCGGACCAGGTGCGGCTCGCTGTCAGCCGCATCTCTGCTCTGCTGTCCGGCAGCTTGTCCTGATCACCCCGCAAGAGCGTATAAGGAGCAGAGAGTCGATGGAAGCTCAGGGAGCCGCCGGCCGGAGATTTTCTGAAATTGGCATCCTGCCTCGCCTTGCCCTGAGAATATCCCGGAAGATGAAAAAAAGTCAAGCAGCTGTCTGTTGCGGCCTAAAAGGAGGGGAGAAACGGCGATTCCGGGCCGTTTTTGCCTTGCAATGCCGGGGCGGGTGTGATATACTAAACTGAATTTCTATGCGGAGTCCCTCTCCGCTTTGTGAAAGGAACAAAACCATGCGGAATGTTGTGGAATATTTGGAGGCCACGGCCCGGCGGCTGCCGGATAAGGTGGCCTTTGCCGACGAGCACAGCGCCGTAACTTTCCGGGAATTAGAGGATAAGGCCCGCCGCCTTGGCACTTGGCTGGCCCGGCGGGCTCCGGAAAACCGCACCCCCATCGCTGTGCTGGTGGAGCGGGGCGTCCGCAGCCCCATCGCCTTTATGGCTGCCCTCATGTGCGGCTGCTGCTATGTCCCGCTGGATGGCCAGATGCCCCGAAAGCGGCTGGAGGCTATTTTGGATCAGCTGGAGGCCCCGGTGATTCTTTACGGCGAGGGCGACGAGAAGCTGGCGGCTCAGCTCCGGGACCGATACCCCCTGGAACCCATCACCCCCCACCTCACAGAACCGGAGGACCCGGCGCTGCTGGCACAGCGACGGGCGTCGGTGCTGGATATGGACCCGGTGTATATCATCTTCACCTCCGGCTCCACCGGCGTGCCCAAGGGCATCGTCTGCCACCACCGGGGCGTCATGGATCTGGCGGAGTGGCTGGCGGAGGCCGGGGAGTTCACCGAGATGGATGTGCTGGGCAATCAAGCCCCCTTCTACTTTGACGGCTCGGTAAAGGACCTCTACATGACTCTCAAATGTGGGGCCACCTGTGAGATTTTGCCTAAAAAACTGTTCCTCTTCCCCAAGCTCCTGGTGGACTGCCTCAACCAGAAGAAGGTCACTGCCCTCCAGTGGGCCACCTCCGCTTTCCACTTGGTGGCAGCGTCCGGCGTGCTGGCGGAGCACCGCCCGGAAAATCTCCGGACCGTGCTGGCAGGTGGCGAGGCCATGCTGGCAAGAGACCTGAATATCTGGCGTGCCGCCCTGCCGGAAGTCGCCTATATCAACCTCTACGGCCCTACGGAGACTACGGTGGACGCCGCCTGGTACAAGGTGGACCGGGAATTCGCGGACTATGAGCCCATTCCCATCGGCTCCGCCTGTGCCAACAAGGAGCTCTTTTTGTTGGACGAGCAGCTGCGGCCGGTGCCCCAGGGGAGCCCAGGAGAAATTTGCATCCGGGGCTCCGGTCTGGCCCACGGCTATTTCCGTGACCCGGAGAAAACCGCCGCCTCCTTCATCCAAAACCCCCTGACCCCCCACTACCCCGACCGGATCTACCGCACCGGCGACATCGCCCTCTTAAACGAGGAGGGGCTGCTGGTATTCCAGTCCCGGCAGGACGGCCAGATCAAGCACATGGGCTACCGCATTGAGTTGGGGGAGATCGAGCGGGCCCTGGCCAGCTTCGCCCCGCTGAAGGACGCCATCTGCTTCTTTGACGCTCCCCAGGACGCCATCGTCTGCTATTATGCCGGAGAAGCGGACGCCGCCGCCATTCTGGGCCATCTCAAAACCCTGGTACCCAAGTATATGCAGCCCAACGTATTCCGCCAGCTGGACGCCCTGCCCCACAACGCCAACGGAAAGGTAGACCGGGTAAAGCTGAAGGACGCCTATTTCCATGAGACAGGTCGTTGACTATCCGGCCCTCAGCGCAGCCATCTCCGCCTGTATGCGGCCGGGCATGCTGACAAACTGTACCCTCAGCGGAGAGGAGCTCCGCCGGGAGATGGCCGCCGGGACCCTCTACGCCCATCCCTGGGCGGGAGGCCTTCTCCTCTTCCGAAGGCGGGAGGGTTTCTGGCGGATGTACTACTATATCAACGATCCCGGCTGCCCGCCGGATCTTCCCTGGCCCAGCCAGGTGGTTACGGAGATCGTTCGCCGCCCCCGGGACACCGCGGCGGCAGCCGACCTCTGGCAAGCCTGGGGATTTGTTCGGGAGTCTACCCGGATACGGATGCAGCGGCCGGGCAGCGAGACCGGCGAAGCTCTGCCGCCGCCGGAGGCGGTGGATGCCGAGGAGGCTATGGACCTTCTCCAGCGGTGCTTCGATCCCCGCACCGGCTGCCTCCCGGACTTGGAGGAGCTGGCGGCGAACTGCGCCGGGGGCCGGGTCCTTACCCGCCGGGACGAGGGCGGGCGGCTCATTGCCCTGCTGCGTGCCGCCCCTTATCGGAAGGGCTGGGAGCTGCGCCATCTGGCGGCGGACCCAGGTCACCGGGGGGAGGGGCTGGCCGGGAGCCTTGCGGCGGAGTTTACCCGGCGGTTCGGCGAGAAAGGGAGCGTGGTGTGGGTCCGGGAGGATTACGCCGCACCCCGGCACATTTACGAGAAGAACGGCTTTTGTCCCGACGGATGGACCGCGGCCGTTTTGATAAGAAAGGATGATTGACTATGGAAGAATTGCTGCAGCTTTTGACTGAGACCTGCCCCGGCATCGATTTTGCCGGTTCCGAGGCCCTGATCGACGATGAAATTCTGGACTCTCTGGACATCGTCACCATTGTCTCCGCCATTATGGACACCTACGGCGTCACCATCTCCGTAGACGACTTGGTTCCGGAGAACTTCAACTCCGTGGCCGCCATGCTGGCGCTGATCCAGCGGCTTCAGGCATAAGGTATGTCCTTCACATCCCTGACATTTCTGGTGTTTCTGGGGGTCCTGGTGGTGCTCTACTATCTGGTCCCCCGGAAATTCCAGTGGGTGCTGCTGCTTTTGGCCAGCTACGCCTTCTATCTCTGGGGCGGCGGAAAGACGGTGGTGTATCTTCTCATCACTACCTGCACCACCTACCTGGCGGGGCGGCTTCTGGGGGCGCTCAACAGCCGCCTGAAGGCCCTGCCCGCAGAGGAACGGAAGGCAAGGAAACCCGCCTTTGACCGGAAAAAGAAGCAGGTGGTGCTGGCCGCCTGCCTTCTCAACTTCGGACTCCTCTATATCCTCAAATACTGGAGCTTTACCGCCGAGGTGATCAACAACGCCTCCGGGCTTCACCTGCCCGCGCCGGATCTTTTGATGCCCCTGGGGGTATCTTTCTTCACCTTCCAGTCCATCAGCTATGTCATCGACTGCTATCGGGGAAAATACGCGCCCCAGGAGAACCTGGGGCGCTATGCCCTGTTTGTGTCCTTTTTCCCTCAGATCATCCAGGGCCCCATCGCCCGGTATGACCAGCTGGGACCCCAGCTTTTAGGAGAACACAAGCTCAGCTGGGACCAGCTGAAGTACGGCATCCAGCTGTGTATGTGGGGCTATTTCAAGAAGCTGGTCATCGCCGAGCGCATCGGCGTTATGGTCAACGCCGTTTTCTCCGATGTGTGGGGCTACTCCGGGTCCATAATGGCAGCGGCGGTGCTGGGCTACAGTATCCAGCTCTACTGCGACTTTTCCGGCGGCATCGACATCACCCGGGGCGTGGGACAGATGCTGGGCATTGAGATGGCGGAAAATTTCCGCCGCCCCCTCTTTGCCCTCAGTCTCACGGAGTACTGGCGGCGCTGGCACATCACTCTGGGGGCCTGGATGCGGGACTATGTGTTCTACCCCATCGCCCTGTCCAAGGGCTTTCGGAAGCTGGGCTCCTTTGCCCGCAAGCACTTCGGCGGCGTCATGGGGAAGATCTTCGCCACCTCTATGGCCACCTTCGTGGTGTACTTCGTCATCGGCATCTGGCACGGGGCCAACTTCCGCTATATCGCCTACGGCTTCTATAACGGCGGCCTCATCACCGCGGGACTTCTCTTGGAGCCCACCTTTGTAAAACTCCGGGAGCGCATTCCCATCCGCTGGGACGGCAAGGCCTGGCACTTCTTCCAGATGGCCCGTACCAGCCTCATCGTCTTTGTGGGGCGGTACATGACCCGGGCCCCCCGGCTCCTGACGGCTCTTGCCATGATCCGGGCCACGGTGACGGATTTCCAGCTTCAAAGCCTCACCGACGGCACTCTCCTCTCCTTTGGCCTCACCGCCTTCGACTACTGGGTCGTGGCTCTCGGCATGGTGGTCGTCACCGCCGTGGAGTGGTACCAGGAGAAGGGCGGCCACGTCCGCAAGTGGATGGAGGGGCGCAGCGCTGTGGTCCAGTGGGCCATGGTGATGATACCCCTTCTGGTGATCGTGCTGCTGGGCGCCGTGGGCCAGGGCTATGTAGCCGCGGAGTTCATCTACGCACAGTTTTAAGGAGGGCGGAAGATGCAGTCAAAAAAATGGGTATTCATGTTTTTGGGATGCCTCTTGTCCCTTCCCCTGCTGCTGATGGCGGTGAACTATGTGGTGGACCCCTTTGGCGTCTTCGGCCACATGACCTGGTACTCCTTCAGCGAGACGCTGAACCCCCGGGTGGCCAAGACCACCTACCTCAAGGAGCACTGGCAGGAGTATGACTCCTATCTGGTGGGGTGCAGCTCCACCAGTTCCTACCCGGTGGAGGCCCTCAACGAGTATTTAGACGCGTCCTTCTACAACACCATCTCCTACGGGGTGGATATGAAGGACGCGGAGGAGACGGTACGGTGGCTTCTGGACAACTGTACCGTCCGCAACATTGTCCTCAATATCTATGTGGACAACGGCGTCACCTACGACACCGGCCAGGATCAGCTGACATTGAAGCTTCACGAGGAGGTCAGCGGGGAGAACCCCCTCACCTTCTACGGGGGCTACCTGCTGGCGGACCCCAACTACGCCTGGGACAAGCTGAAGGACAAGGCGGCGGATACGGAGCTGTCTCAGCCCTTCGACGTCTTTGACGAGGAGACCGGGGCCTACGACAAGCGGGCCCGGGACGTGGAGAACATTGGAGATCTTGACCGGTACTACGAGGCCTACCCGGTATTCACCGACTATCCCGTCTACCCCGCCCGGATGGGGGAGATCGAAACCACCATGGAGAGCGTGGCCGCCATCCGGGACATGTGTGAAGCGGCGGGGGTGGACCTCTATGTGGTCTGCGCCCCGGTGTACGGGGAGTATCTCAACACCTTCACCGACGAGGATCTGGCGGCCTTTTACACCGCCCTGGCGGAGGTGACGGACTACTGGGACTTCACCTACAGTTCCGTCAGCTGGGAGCCCCGGTACTTTTATGATTCCACCCATTTCCGCAACGCCGTGGGCGACATGGCTCTGGCAAGGATGTTCGGGGATGACAGCGTCTATATCCCGGAGGACTTCGGAGCCTATGTGACGGCGGAGAATGCGGCAGACCATGTGAAAACGCTTACAAACCGCACAGGCGGTCTCGATGACAGCGGCTACACCTGTGAGGTTCCCGTTCTCATGTACCACCACATTGCGGAGGAGGGGGACGGCGGCGTCACCATCTCGGCGGCCTGCTTTGAAGAGCAGATGGCCGCCCTCAGCGAGGCCGGGTACACCGCCGTGGGCCTCGAAGACCTCTACGCCTATGTGGAGGAGGGCACCCCCCTGCCGGAGAAGCCCATCCTCATCACCTTTGACGACGGGTATGAGAGCAACTACACCATCGCCTGGCCTGTTCTGGAAAAATACGATATGCAGGCGGTGATTTTCACCATTGGTGTGTCTGTGGGAAAGGACACCTACAAGGACACCGGCACGGCCATCACCCCACACTTCTCCTATGAAGAAGCCCGGGAGATGGCGGAGAGCGGAGTCATTTCCATCCAGAGCCACACCTACGACATGCACCAGTCCGCTCAGTTGGACGAATCCCCCGCCCGCACCTCTGCGGTGCCCCTGAAGGGGGAATCGGAGGAGGACTACATGGCAGCCTTCCTCTCGGATATGGAGCGGTCCATGTCGGAGATCCTGGAGGGGGTTGGGGAACCGGTAACGGCCATGGCCTACCCCAACGGGGACTACACCACCCTGAGCCAGGCCCTCTGCCGTGAGCTCGGCCTGAAGGCCACCTTCACCACCGAGGCAAGGACCAACGTCCTTGTCAAGGGCCTTCCCCAGTGCCTCTATGGCATGGGACGATATAATGTGGAGGAGATCAGCGGCGAGGCGCTGCTGGACCTCATTGAAGGATAACCAACTCACAGACACGAAAAAGATGGAGCGCTTTCTGATCGAAAACGCTCCATCTTTTTATGTGTGCCGCTTCTCAATAGGCTCACCTTTGTCAGCTGGCCTCCGCTCCGGCCAGAGGGCTCTCCTCCAACAGATAATGATTTCCGCACCAGGAGAACACGCTGGTGGTCTCACTGTAGATCCCGCTCCAGCGCAGGCCGCTGGCCGTCTCGATCCACACCGCGACCCCTCCCTTGCCGTCATCCAGCTGCTCCGAAAAGTCCAGCTGTCCGTAACAATCGGCCCCGGAGAGACTGGTAAAGGTATGGAAGAAATCCGCAAGGAATGCCGTATCCGTCACCGTCTCTTCCCCCCAGCTGACGGAGGCAAGGTCCTCCGGTCCGGTGACCCCGTAGGTCAGGAACATCTGGTCCGCCTCCACATGGGCGTTGCCGTTGTCTCCGGGTATGTAATAGCCGGTAAAAATGAGGTAGCGAAGCACGCCATTCTCCTGCTCCAGGATGTACACCGCCCGCTGGTTCTCCACAGGCCGGTACTGGCAGACTGCTCCCTGGTCAATGGTTTCCACCTGGAGCCCTACCATTTCCTCCCCAATAACATCCGGCAGACCCGTCTGCCGGGCCGCGGCGCTGCCGGGGGCGTGGATTTCATAGAGCGCTCCGTTCACCGTGACGCCTATCGCCATGCCGTCCCCGCTCTGCCCCCGGCTCCGGAAATAGGGATACAGGCCCGAAACCAGCAACAGAAGACACACCGCCACGGCGGCGATGCGGATCAGAGGATGCCGCCGGACGTTCCCCTCTGCGATCAGATGCTCCGGCAGGTCGTTCATGGCCCGCAGCAGCTTTTCACTTTTCACAGCGTGATCCCCTCCTTTTCCAGATATTCCTTCAGCTCCCGGCGCATCCGGTAGAGCGCGGACTTGACAGTCCCCTCCGCCATGGACAGCTGCCTGGCAATCACCGGCACTGTGTTGAAGTACCAGTACCGCCGGATGAACACCATCCGCCGCAGCATGGGCTGGGTGCGGAGATAGGCGGCGATGGCCTCCGTGAGGACCTTTTCGTCCAGAGCCTCCTCCGGCCCCTCTCCCCCGGCCACACACTCCTCCAACTCCACCAGCGCGAGGGGCACTTCTCCGGCCCCCCGCTTCTTTGCCTTATGGGCGGCCCAGCGATTCAGGGCCAAATTCCGGGTAATCTTTCCCAGAAAGACGGACAGATGGCTGGGCCGCTGGGGCGGGATGGCCTCCCAGGAGCGCAGCCAGGTGTCGTTGACGCACTCGTCGGCATCCTGGTCACTGCCCAGAATGTTCCAGGCGATAGCCCGGCAGTAGGGGCCGTATTTCTCGCTCACCGCGTGCAGAGCATCCTGACTGCGGGCAAAATAGAGCTCGATGATCTTTTTGTCATCCATAGGCTGCCTCCTTTCGGTCTCTCTACCTAATAAGACCGGAAAATTGCCCCCATCGTTCCAGAAAAGGGGCGCTTTTTCAGCGGAAAGGCGGGGAGAAAGCTCCCCGCCCCGCATTCTCTTAAAATTGTACCAGTTCCGGCTCCGGCTTCTCGCAGCGGCGGATCTCCGTCGCCACCAGCACGGGCCCCTCCCCGTGATACACCGGCCAATAGCGCACCTCCACCTTGGCCGTCACCTCCACCCAATCCCGGGTGGCATACTGCTCCCCGTGATCCGCCTCGCAGGGCAGCCCCAGGTAGGTGATGTCCTCGGCGCAGCAGACCATGGCGTGGCGGCCCACGGTGAAATAGCCGCCAAACCGCTTGTCCTGGCACACCACACCCTTGAACTTCACGGTGCGGTCCTTATAGAGGGAGGGCTCGTCCATCACCTCCACATACCACACGCCGAAGTCCTCGTCAGGGATCTCAATGACACTCTGGCTGCGGTCGAAGGCGGAGACGGTTCCGTCCCGGTAGTCCTCCGCCTGGCCGTCTGGAGCCTCTAAAAAGATGTCTGCCTGACGGTTCACCATCCGGAGATTCCGCTTGCGGAGGGCCGTCTTCAACTCGTCGGTGCAGCGGTTGAAGACGATCATATCCGCCGCCCGGATCTTCTCCATCATCATCTGCCCCATGTTCTGAGTGTAGAGAGCGAAAGTGGGGGCCTCCACCATACACATAATCTGGTAGAGGGTCCAGTTCTTGGGCAGCCGCCTGGTACAGAACTCCTCTAAGGACCACATGCCGTTATATTCCACCAGAATCTGGTCCGGCTTGTACTTCTTCTCCAGAGAGGTGAGATAGGCGGGCGTCAGCTCCTCCAGGTCCTCCGCCGTGACCACCGTCACATTGTCCAGGGCCCGCTTTTCATAGGACTCCTCCCCCTCCTCGCAGGAGAGGAGGATGGTCCGGTCGTCCCGGGCAAAGCCCTCCTCCAGCACCCCGTTGATGAAACGGGTCTTTCCGCTGTCCAGAAAGCCCACAATCATATAAACAGGAATTTCCCGCATGGCTTACACCCCAAAGAGGGCCTTCAGCCCCGCCTCATCCAGCTTGGAGCCGATGACACACAGCCGGCCGGTGTAGTCCGCGCCGCCCCGGCGAATCTCCTGCTCCTCCGGCACATGGTCGAAGTGGAGCCAGGTGCCGTCGTCGCAGGGCACAATTCCTTTGGCCCGCAGCACCGCGCCGTATTTGCCGCTGTCCAGCTCCGTGAGGGCATGGCGGATCTCCTCCTCCCGGAAAGTCTTGGGCGTCTCCACGCCCCAACTGGTGAAGACCTCGTCGGCATGGTGGTGATGATGGTGGTCATGGTCGTGACAGCCGCAGGTGCAGTCGGGACCGTGGTCGTGGTGGTGCTCGTGGTCATGATCATGATGTGCATGGTCATGGTCGTGGCAGCCGCAGGTACAGTCGGGGCCGTGATCGTGGTGGTGCTCGTGGCCATGGTCCCCATGATCGTGATGATCGTGGTCATGATCGTGATGACCGTGGTGCTCCTCCTCGTGTTGCCGGGCCTCCTCTAAAAGCTCCTCTTCCAGCTCGCCCCGCCGGTCCATGGCGGAGAGGATCTGCTCTCCGCTGAGCTGGTCCCAGGGAGTGGTGATGATGGCCGCCTTGGGGTTCTTCTCCCGCAGCAGGGCCGCCGTCTCCTCCAGCTTGGCCGCATCCATCTTCTGGGTGCGGCTGAGGACGATGGTGCCGGCGCTCTCTACCTGGTTGTTGTAGAACTCGCCGAAGTTCTTCATATAGACCTTGCATTTGGTGCCGTCGGCCACAGTAATGGCGCTGCCGAGGGCCATATCCGGCTCCTTCACCGCCACATCGGCCACAGCCTTCAGCACGTCGGACAGCTTGCCCACGCCGGAGGGCTCGATGAGGATGCGGTCAGGGTGGAACTGCTCCATCACCTGGTGCAGGGCCTTACCGAAGTCACCCACCAGGGAGCAGCAAATGCAGCCGGAGTTCATCTCACTGATCTGGATGCCCGCCTCCTTGAGGAAGCCGCCGTCAATGCCGATCTCCCCGAACTCGTTTTCGATCAGCACGATCTGCTCCCCCTGGAGGGCCTCCTGAATCAGTTTCTTGATCAGCGTGGTCTTGCCTGCGCCCAGGAAGCCGGAGATCACGTCTACTTTTGTCATGAATACGCCTCATTTCATTATTTTCTGCACTATATCCTACACCATTTTTCTGAAAATGCAAGAGAAATCCCGTCCGCTCTCCAAATTTTCCCGTCCCCCTCCGGAGAACAGATCTTTATTTTGTACCGCCAGACAAAACTTTTCGGAAATTTCCCCATATTTTCCCTGTTTTTTCCAACAAAAGCGGTTGCAGAAAGGCCGGGATCTGTGCTATACTCTCTCGGGATTCTTCCCAAGCTTATCCATAGGAGGTATGGCCATGTGTCCCCATCCCGATCAGCAGGCAGTGGACTATGCCAATGAATATCTCAGCAACGCTCTGTCCATCGGGGAGCAGATGCTCCGCTCCGGCGCGGAGGTCAGCCGGGTGGAGGACAGCATCCGCCGGGTCTGCCTTGCCTATGGTGCGGAGCGGGTGGACGTGTTCACCATCACCTCCTCCATTGTGGTCACCATCTCCGGCAAGGCCTTCGGCACCGTCACACAAACACGGCGGATCTCCGGACTGCAGTTTGACCTGAGGCGGCTGGAACGGCTGAATGAGCTGTCCCGCCTCATTGCGGAACGCCTGCCCCCCATGGCCACAGTGGAGAGCGCTCTGGAGCGCATCCGCAGCACCCCCAGTCACAGCTTTCCTGCCCAGCTTGCCATCTGGGCTCTGGTCTCCGCCTCCTTCACCCTCTTTTTCGGCGGCTCCTGGCGGGACGCCATCGCCTCCGCCATCATCGGCGTGCTGCTCAAGTGCGTGGACGCGGGACTCAAGTGGCTGGAACTCAACAGCTTTTTAGCCGCTCTTCTCTGCTCCGGTTTTGGGGGACTTCTGTCCTTTCTGGCCGTCCAGTGGGGTCTTGGGGACTCGGTGGAAAAAATCAATATCGGCAACATCATGCTGCTGATTCCCGGCATCATGCTCACCAACTCCCTGCGGGACCTTTTCAATGGGGACACCATCTCCGGCCTGCTCCGGTTTTTAGAGGCGGTGCTGCTGTCCATGACCATTGCCGCCGGCTTCGTGGCGGCGTCGGTGATCGGGGGGTGAGGCCATGACATATGTAATTCAATTGGTAACCGCCTTTATCGGGTCCCTGGGCTTTTCCCTGCTCTTCAACGTCCGGCGGGACCGGCTCTTCCCCGCTGCCATGGGCGGCCTTCTGGCCTGGGGCGTCTATCTCCTGGCGGGACTGCTGACTCCCTGGGACGTCCCCCGGTTCTTTGTCTCCTCCCTGGCTCTTACCCTGTACGCCGAAATTATGGCCCGGGTGAAAAAATCCCCCGCTACGGTATTTCTGGTGTCCGCCTCCATCCCCCTGATCCCCGGCGGCTCTCTCTATACCACCATGCAGTACGCCGTCAGCGCCCAGTGGGAGGCCTTCAGCAGCCAGGGCATGAACACCCTTCTCCTTGCGGGGGCCATTGCCGGCGGGATGCTGTGCATGATGGCCATTCTCCATGTGTTTCACCGCCTCTACCTCCTTCTCCGATAGGTGCTGCTTACAGGACTTCAGCCGCTTTCCACCACGGTGGAAGGCGGTTTTTCCGTTGCATTTTTCCGCCATTTCTCCTATAATAAGAGACAACATTCAACAGGAGGGATTTGGGATGCCTTACGATATCACCGCCATCGGCGAGCTGCTCATTGACTTTGCCACCAAGGGCAGCAACGACGCCGGATATCCTGTCATGGAGGCCAACCCCGGCGGCGCGCCGGGAAACTTTCTGGCCGCTCTCACCGCCTACGGACAGCGCACCGCTTTTTTAGGCAAAGTCGGTGACGACGCCTTCGGCCATCTGCTGCTCCGTACCCTCACTGATGCCGGCATTGAGACCCGCGGCATCGTGGTGGACCCGTCTGTTTTCACCACCCTGGCTTTTGTCACCTTCTCCCCGGAGGGAGACCGGTCCTTCAGCTTTGCCCGAAAGCCCGGGGCGGACACCTGCCTGACCTGGGAAGAGCTGGATCTGTCCCTGATTGACGAGAGCCGTGCCTTCCACTTCGGAACCCTCAGTCTCACCGGGGAACCGGTACGCACCGCCACCCAAAAGGCGGTGGCCTACGCCAAGGAGCGGGGCAAGCTCATCACCTTTGATCCCAACCTCCGCCCCCCTTTGTGGAACAGCGAGGAGGAGGCAAAAGAGCAGATCCTATGGGGCCTTCACCAGGCGGATGTGGTAAAGATCAGCGACAATGAGGTGGAGTTCCTCTGGGGCTGCGGCGAGGAGGAGGGCGCCCGCCGCCTGCTGGAGGAGTTTGACGTGAAGCTGGCCATGGTGACTCTCGGCCCCAAGGGCTGCTACATAGCCAACGCCAAGGCTGCCGTCCATGCCCCCTGTCCCCCCACCAACACCATCGACACTACCGGCGCAGGGGATATCTTCGGCGGCAGCGCCGTCAGCCGTCTTTTGAAGCTGGGGAAAGCGCCGGAGGAGTTGACGGAGGCGGAGCTGGCGGACATCGCCGCCTTTGCCTCCATGGCCTCCAGCCTCTCCACGGAGAAGCGCGGCGGCATCCCTGCCATCGTCCCTGAGGCGGATCTTCTGGCCGCGCTGGGACGGAATGTCTGAACAACCATGAGGGAGCCTGCCGGATGTGCCGGCAGGCTCCCTCATGCTTTTCTTGATTTTGCTGTTCTGTTTTTCCGACGGCTGTCCGTTTTCGCCGCCCAATTGTTGACATAATTTTCTCCCTGGAGTATAGTAAAAGTAATCATTTTCCTGTGGAGGAAAGGGGTGTTTTTCATGACCCGCCGCTCATTTGCCTCGATTTTAATTGCCCTTTGTTTGACGCTGGCGCTGAGCGCCAGTCTGGCCCCCGGCGCCATGGCCGACGGCATCTACTCCGACGTTCCCTCCGGCCACTGGGCCTACGGGGAGATCCAGCAGGCCACCGCCGCCGGTCTCTTTACCGGCTATCCCGACGGCACCTTTGGACTTGGGAAGAGTCTGACCCGGTCGGAGTTTGCCGTGGCTCTGTGCCGCTTCTTCTCCTGGGAACCGGCGGACGTCACCACCTCCTCCTTCTCCGACTGCACCAATGAGTTCTACATCCCCTATATTGAGGCCCTTCTTACCCATGGTGCTGTGGATGCCGGCGGTACCTTCCGCCCCACCGCTCCCATCACCCGGGGGGAGATGGCGGAGATGATGGTCCGGGGCCTGGGGTATCAGTCCCTCGCAAAGGCCGCTGTGGAAAAGCAGGAGAAGAATCCTTTCACGGACGTGTCCTACTCCGACGCTGACGCCGGGTATATCCTGGTAGCATATACCCTGGGCATTCTCCAGGGCAACGGGAACGGCACCTTCCGTCCCGACGGCACCGCCACCCGGGAGCAGGCCGCGGCCCTGCTGGTACGGACTTACCAGCGCTTCACCAGTTCTCTCGACTGGATTCACGGCTTCTACGCCCTGTCCTCCTACAGCAAGATCGACCTGACCGCCGGAATGGACGCGGTATCTGTCGGCTGGTCCCGGCTGGAGGTGGGGAAGGACGGTGTTCCCTATCTGCTGACAGAGAGGACCGGGGACAACAGCTGGGCCGTTCCCGATGGTTTTGAGCTGGCCACCGGCTACTTTGCCGAACACGGTACTCCCTGCAATCTCAGCTTCTTTACCTCCACCTACGACTCTCTGACCTTGTCTGACGGCACCGAGACCAACGACCTGGCCGCCGCTTTGTCCACAGAAGAGCGCCGCACCCAGGCCGCCCAGGCCATTGCCCAGGGGGCTGTGGATTATGCCGGTGTCACCATCGACTTCGAGGGACTCAGAGACCGGGACGGCATAAAGGATGCCTTTGTAGACTTCCTCCAGCAGCTGCGGAGCATGATGAAGAACGATCAGGTTCTCTATGTCTGCGTCTCCGACGACACCTGGTACGACGGCTATGACTATCGGGCCATCGGAGAAGTTGCGGACAAGGTGATCCTCATGGCCCACGACTATGACTTCACCATCCCTGACTACTATGTGGGCCGTGATGCTCTGGACAATTCCAACCCCTCCGCCGGTCTCACCGACGTGTACGGCGCCCTGGTGGCTCTCACCGACCCGGACACCGGTCTTCAGGATTTGAGCAAGGCGGCCCTCGCTGTCTCCATTGACTCCTCCGGGTATCAGGTAGACGAGGATGGCAAAATTGCCAGCACCGACCGTTTCGCCCCCTCTCCCTCTACTCTGGTAAAGAGGCTGCAGCAGCAGTCGGCGGTGATAGGCTGGGACGATATGGACAAGGTCCCCTACGTCACCTATTCCATCGAGGACGGTACCCGCTACACCATCTGGTATGAGGACGCCCGGTCCGTCACCGAGAAGATCCGGCTGGCACGCATGTTCGGCATCGACGGCGTCTCCCTCTGGTATGTGGGCAGCATCCCCACCTATGAGGAGGAAGGTCTCCACTACAATGTGTGGCAGGCGGTACTGGACCAGAAGGCGGGCTGAGAACGTATACTTTCTTAAAAGAAAAAGCGGATCTGGAAACCAGATCCGCTTTTTATTCTCAGTCCCGCAGCATCCAGCGATAGGCCCGGACGGTAGTCCACATTTCAAGGCACAGAAAGCAGCCGAGTCCCGCCTGGATCATCCCCAGTACAAGCGCCCACTGGGTGCCGTCCTCCCGCATGAGGGTCAGCATCAAAAGGCCGTTGACCAGCAGCACCACGCCGATGCCCACCAGCCAGTCCCCCAGGCGCCGAAATTGCTGCCGGCGCACCGCAAGCTCCCGGCGGACCTCCTCGTCCAGAGTGCCGCCGTCCTCGGTCATCCGTCCCGCCAGCAGTGACGCCGCCAGCAGCAGCGCCAGTCCCAGCAGCACCGCATAGATATGGCCGCCCCAGCGCACCGGCCAGAACAGCAGCGCCGCGCCGCCCACCACCAGTGCCGCCGCCGCAGCCAGCCGCCGCCCTCTGTTCCGTCGCCGTCGAAGCCGGTCCTCCGCCTCTCTCCAATCCATTCGTCGTCCTTCCGGCTCCGTCTGTTGTTCCTCTATCTGCCGTCGTTCACCAGCAGGCATAGCATGTTCCTCCTTATGTTCTCCGCCGGCAGGCAGCCGGCGATATGGCCCAATATATTCTGCTCAATTTTTTATTTTACCACGAACACACAAGGTTTTCCAGTCATGTTTCCATAAAAAAGCCGCTATGGTTTGTACCGTTTATAAAGCAAAGCGCCATATTTCCGTCGATAGCCGGAAATATGGCGCTTTATTTTCTTTCAATAAAAGGTGCTCAGAGCATGACCCGCTCCCGGTCCGGATGTTCCCCGGACCAGCCGGCCTCCTCCATTCCTCTGATCCGCTCCACATCAACAGGCTCCAAAGAGAAGGAGGACAGCGCCAGGTTCTCCGCCATCCGTCTGGGATCGGAGGACTTGGGCAGGGGCATCACCCCCATCTCCAGGGCAAAGCGCAGACAGATCTGTGCCGGGAAAACCCCGTACTTCTCCGCCAGCTCCACCAGCAGCGGGTGGCCCATCATCCGCATCCGCCCCAGAGGACTCCATGCCTGGACCTGAATACCGTGAGCCCGGCAATAGTCCAGCGTCTCCTCCTGGAGATAGCCGGGGTGAAACTCGATCTGGTCAATGGCTGGCGGGACATTGGCCGTCACCCTCAGATTCTCCAGGTGGTGAGGCAGGAAGTTGCTGACCCCGATGGTCCTCGCAAGGCCCTGGGCCTGCATCTCCTCCATGGCCCGCCAGGTCTCCCGGTCCAGCCGCTGCCAGTCCGGATCGTTGGGGGCGGCTTTGGGCCAGTGAATCAGCAGTACATCCACATACTCTGTCCCCAGCCGCCGGAGACTCCCCTCAAAGGAGGCCCAGGCCTTGTCGTAGCCCAACTCCGTTTTCCAGATCTTGGTGGCCACCTGCCACTGCTCCCGGGGCTGCCTGGTCAGCGCCCGGCCCACCGCCTCCTCGTTGCCGTAAAAGGCGGCGGTGTCAAAATAGCGGTATCCCGACTCAAATGCAGCGTCTACCGCCTCCTCCCCGGCAGCCTTGTAGGTGCCAAAGCCCACTGCCGGCAGAGAGAGTCCGTTGGAAAGAGTCCACTCCTTCATATCTCGCGCTCCTTTGCTGCCAGAAAATCCCGGGGCTTGCTGCGGAAATACAGCGTCACTGTGGTGCCCCGATCCACGGCACTCTCCAGGGACAGCTCCGCCCCATGGTACATAGCCCCGTGCTTGACGATAGACAGGCCAAGGCCGGTGCCGCCGATCTCTTTGGAGTGGCTCTTGTCCACCCGGTAAAACCGCTCAAACACCCGGCTCTGGTGAGCGAGTGGGATGCCGATGCCGGTATCCCGCACCGTCAGGCGCACGCCGGAGACAGTACGCAGCACGCTGACCTCCACACTGCCCCCCTGCTTGTTGTATTTGATGGCGTTATCACAGAGGTTGTAAATCATCTCGTCCAGAATCTTGGGTACGCCCCTGGCGCAGGCGGAGCCGCCGGTGAGCCGCAGCGTCACACTGTTCCGCTCCGCCGCCGGCGCCAGCCGGTGCAGAATTTCGGCGGAGAGACCGTACAGATCCACGTCTTCCCACTCGTAGCGCTGCTCCCCCTCGTCCAGCTCCGAAAGCTTGATGATATCGTTGACCAGCACAATAAGCCGCTGGGCCTCGTCGTAGATGGTGGTGGAGAAGTCCACCACATCCGCTGCCGCCACCGTACCGCTCTTCATCAACTCAGCAAAACCGGAAATGGAGGTGAGAGGCGTCTTCAGCTCGTGGGACACGTTGGCGGTAAACTCCCGCCGCAGCCGCTCCCGCTCGGTCTGCTCCGTCACATCCAGGATCACAATCACCGCGCCGATGACGCTGTCCCCCTGGGTGGCGGGGTTGGCCATCATCTGGTAGCTGCGGCTGTCATCCTGGATGGTACAGCTGCTGTGCTCTCCGGCGAGGGCCCGCTCCACCATCTGTCGAAAATCCTCCGTGCGGTTGAGATCCAGCACGCTGTCCCCCGGCCGGGGCATGGGCAGACCCAGCATCTGCAGCGCCGCCCCGTTATAGGTCAAAAGGCGGGTAGCGCTGTCCACCACCAGAAAGCCCTCGCTCATGTTCTCCGTAATGAGCCGGAACTCCTCCTTCTGTTGGTTGGCCTGGACCAACTGCTCGCTGATGGTCCGCCGCTGGCGCACCAGGCGCTGCAGAAGGGGCTGCAGCTCCTCATAGACCCCCTTGCCTGTGGGGTGGTCCAAATCCAAATTGTTCAATGGCTCCACAATGGCCCGGGAAAGGCCCATGGCCAGCATGGCCGAGAGGCCCACCGCCGCGATGGCGATGGCCACCGTCGGCCCCAGCACGCTGCCCAGCAGCGCCGCCACATTGAGATAGGTGACAGACATCCGCAGTATGTTGCCGCTTGACAGCTGCACCGCATAGTAGTAGGTACCCATCCCCGTGGTAGCGGAGGTCCGTTCAGCGCTGCCGGACCCGGTGACCAGGGCCTGGCGCACCTCCTCCCGGTCGCCGTGGTTGCCCATCTCCTCCGCTGGGCGCTGGCTGTCAAAGAGTACCGTTCCGTCCGGGGCGATGATGGTCAGGCGGCTGCCGCTGCTCAGCAGCACCGGGGCGGGGTCCCCCTCGTTCCAGTTCTCCAGTTCCCGCGCCACCGCCCGGGTCTCCTCCGTGAGGTTCTGAATGGACTGGTCCTTCAGATGGCGGTACACCACCCCCAGAATCAAGGCCGCCGCCACAAGCACAGCCGACAGGGCCACCAGACAGATGGAGCGGAAAATCCGCCTATACATGGGTCCGCTCCCCCAGCTTGTAGCCCACGCCCTTCACTGTCTCGATGCAGCTGCCGGCCTCCCCCAACTTCTGCCGGAGCTTTCGGATATGGACGTCCACCGTCCGGGTCTCCCCGTCGAAGGTGTAGCCCCACACCGTCTCCAGCAGGGCGTCCCGGGTCAGCACGTTGCCGCCGCTGCGGAGAAAAAGGCTCAACAGCTCATACTCCTTGTGAGTCAGCGCCACGTCCTCTCCGTCCACCTGGACAATGTGCTTGGCGGGACAGAGATAGATGCCGCACCAGCGGTACTCCTCCGGCTCCTTGGGGCTCTCCGTCCGCCGCAGCACCGCCCGAATCCGGCTCATGAGCTCCATCATGCCGAAGGGCTTGGACACATAGTCGTCGGCCCCCAGATCAAGTCCGGTGACCTTGTCGTACTCGCTGCCCTTGGCAGTCAGAAGGATCACCGGCAGCCTTGCCGTATGGGAGGCTGCCCGGATCTTCTTCAAAATGGACAATCCGTCCTCCTGGGGCAGCATGATATCCAGCAGGAGGAGCTGGGGCTGCTCCCGCTCCATGGCCGCCCAGAATGCGTCCGGCGCGGCAAATCCCTCCACCTCGAAGCCCTCCTTGCGCAGCGCGTACTCTACCAGCTTGCGGATATTTCCGTCATCCTCTACCAGATAAATCATGGCCCACCCTCCTGTGCTCTGTCTTTTTTTCATTATATCGGGGATCTTCCTCTATTGCAATGCGCAATCCTGATTCCGCACTTAGTTTTTATCATAGCACGGCTGTGTAAAATATAAGAGCGCTTCTATGTTAACGGCGCGTAAAGCAGATAAAGAAAGGAACTGCTGCTTGCAAGCAAGCCGGCAGTTCCTGTTCCTTTCTGTAGATCACTGTTCCCGGGGCGATGTGATCTCCTGCAGCAGATCACGCACATCCTGGATGCCCTCCATGTCCAAGGTGTAATGCATCCATTTCCCCTCCTTCCAGGCGCGGACAATCCCCGCGTCGGTCAGGATCTTCATGTGGTGAGACAATGTGGGTTGGCCGATCTTCAATACCTCCAACAGCGCATACGCACACTGTTCCCCATTTCGCAGCATGTCCAGGATCTTCAGGCGATTGGGATCGCAAAATGCCTTGAACACGCGCGCGTTTTTCTCATGCACTGTCATGTCTGTCTCTACTCCTCCCAAATTTGTCCAGTTTTACCTTCCTATTATATGCAACTCTCCCCTCTCTGTCAATTGGGATTTTTTGGTAAACTGTATAAAAATTATTTTATAGAATTATTAGAATCTCTCTCCGTATCTCGCCTATTGAAACTTAGACCGAGTCGATATTTTTGGCATATTTCAGAAATACCCGCCACTTTTCATTCCTTCTCTTCCTGAGGACGCGCCAACACGCACCGCCGCCTTTTGGGAGAGGTATTTTTCCCTTTCTCCGCAAAAAGGCAAATTCATGTCTTTTTAAAGGCAGACCAATAAATCCATTTTCTCCGTCATATTAAAAAAATGTATATATTCAGAAATCCACCGTTCCTGGACACTTCACCAGAAGATTCTTCACTCCTTCAGAGAATACTCCCAGCTCGACCGGCTTCTTCCCATACGCTTCAGCGGCTTGATGTCGTGATAATCCTCTCCTATCTGAAAATCCGAAGCTGAAAACGGAGTGGAAATCTGCCGGAATCTATGCTATATTGATGCCGGACAAATCCCAAGATTCATCTTATGGAGCGCGGTATGAGCACAGATATATTAATTGTAGATGATGAAGAGGCCATTGCCAATCTGGTGGCAGTCTATCTGAAAAATGAGGGGTACACCGTCCATGTCTTCGGCACCGCTGCCGAGGCCCTGACCTGCGTGGAACACCAGCCCCTGGATCTGGCCATTCTGGATGTAATGCTGCCGGACCTGGACGGCTTCACCCTCTGCCAGAAGATCCGGGAGCGCCACCTCTTTCCTATTTTGATGCTGACAGCCAAGGTGGAGGATATGGACAAGATCACCGGACTGACCCTTGGGGCCGACGACTACATCACCAAACCCTTC
This sequence comes from uncultured Oscillospiraceae bacterium, assembly GCA_944386985.1. Lineage (GTDB taxonomy): Bacteria > Bacillota > Clostridia > Oscillospirales > Oscillospiraceae > CAJFPI01. The sequence goes on along the minus strand of CALXDD010000003.1, from coordinate 99,911 downwards.
AATCCCCTGGAGTTGGTGGCCCGGGTGAAGACTCAGCTGCGGCGTTACACCCGTTACAACCCCCAGCACCAGCCGGAGGCCCTGGAGGAATACGACATCCGGGGCCTGCAGATCTCCAAGGCCACCCACAAGTGCGTCCTTTTTGGGGAGGAACTCTCTCTCACTCCCCTGGAGTTTTCTATCCTGTGGCACCTCTGCAGCCGCCAGGGTCAGGTGGTGTCCAGCGAGGAGCTGTTCGAGGCGGTGTGGGGGGAGCGGTACATGGACAGCAACAATACCGTTATGAGCCACATCGCCCGGCTGCGGGAGAAAATGCACGAGCCCAGCCGGAAGCCCAAGTTCATCAAAACTGTATGGGGGGTGGGGTATACCATTGCGTAATCCGACTGGAATGAGACGTCCCCGCCGGGAGCGGCAGACCGCTCTGCAGGTGTGGGGCAGCTATCTTTTGTCCCTTTTCGGATGGGCGGTGGCGGTGGTCCTCATCGCCCTGGTCTGTATCGTCATCTGCGCCTCCATCACCTGGTACGACACCTTTCTCTATCGGCTTTTGAATTGGGTGGAGCAAAACCTCTTTTTTGTAGGAGCCGCAGTGGTGCTGGCGGGTTGGCTGGTCATCAGCTATTTCTTTATCGCAAGACCAGTGGAAAATCTGGCACTGCTGCTGGAGGGGGCGGAGAAACTGGCCCACCCCGGCGAGGAGCCTATCCACCTGCCGGAGGGAATGGAGCAGGCGGAGGATCAGCTGAACCTGGTGCGGGAACAGGCTCTTCGGAACGCCCGGGCGGCCCGGGACGCGGAGCAGCGAAAAAACGACCTGGTGGTCTATCTGGCCCACGATCTGAAAACGCCTCTCACCAGCGTCATCGGCTATCTCACTCTTCTGCGGGATGAGCCCCAGCTCTCCCCTCAGCTCCGGGCCCGGTACACCGGGGTGGCACTGGAGAAGGCGGAGCGGCTGGAGGATTTGGTGAATGAATTTTTCGACATCACCCGCTTCAGCCTGACCCATCTGGAGCTGGAGTGCCGGACAGTGGATCTCAAGCGGATGCTGGAGCAGATGTGCAGTGAGTTTGCCCCGGTGCTGCAGCAAAAGGACATGTCCTGTGCCCTGGCCTTAGCCGATGATCTCACCGCAATATGCGACGCGGATAAAATGGCCCGGGTCTTCGACAACCTCCTCAACAACGCCCTCCACTACGGCTACCCCGGCACCGCCATTCAGGTGGAGGGCCGGCGGCAGGGCCAGACGATCGTCCTCACCTTCCAAAACGCCGGCCGGACCATCCCTCCGGAGAAACTCTCACGGATGTTCGAGCAGTTTTTCCGTCTGGACACCTCCCGGAGCACCGGCACCGGCAACGCAGGCCTTGGTCTCGCCATTGCCAAGGAAATCGTGGAGGCCCACGGCGGCACCATCACCGCCCGAAGCGCCGAGGAGCAGATCATCTTTACTGTTACGCTGCCCGCCGCAAGAAATTCGTAAGATTTTCCCAAGACTTTCTCAGGAAAGGCGAAAGAGAAAGCGAAAACAAAATGCGCCCTGTTTTGCTATGATTTTTACAGCAAAACAGGGCGCATTCGCCTTTTCAGGAGGTCTTTTCTATGAAACAGATTTTGGTGTTGTTCGGCGGCTGCTCCACGGAGTACGGCGTGTCTCTCCAGTCCGCCTACGGCATCCTCACCCACATGGACACCAATCGGCACACTCCTCTGCTGGTGGGGATCACCCGGGACGGCAAGTGGCTTTTCTACGACGGTCCCCTCTCCCGGCTGGAGAACGGCACCTGGTGCCAGGACCGCTGCACTCCCTGCACCCTGAGCCTGGACCGGGGACGCAGCCATCTTTTGCTGCTGGACGGCTCTGACCGCCGCCTCTCCTTTGACGCCGCCTTCCCGGTGCTCCACGGCAAAAATGGGGAGGACGGCACCGTCCAGGGCCTTTTGGAGCTGGCGGGGGTCCCCATTATCGGCTGCGGCGCTCTCTCCAGTGCTCTGTGCATGGACAAGGACCGGGCCCACAAGCTGGCCGCCCTGGCGGGCATCCCGGTGCCCCGCAGCACTCTCTTCCGCCGGGGCGCTCCCCTTTCGGACATGGCCGCCGCCGGGGAGTCCCTGGGCTATCCCCTTTTCGTCAAGCCCGTCCGCTCCGGCTCCTCCTTCGGCGTCACCCGGGTGGAGAAGTCTGAGGAACTGAAAGCGGCAGTGGAGCTGGCCTTCGCCAACGACCGGGAGATCTTGCTGGAGGAGGCGGTATCCGGCTTCGAGGTGGGCTGCGCCGTGCTGGGCCGGGAGACGCTGACGGTGGGACTGGTGGACGAGATCGCGCTGAGTCAGGGGTTCTTCGACTTTGAGGAAAAGTACACCCTGAAGACCTCCTCCATCCACTGTCCCGCCCGGATCGCCCCGGAGAAGGCCCGGGAGATTCAGGAGACTGCTAAGGTGCTCTTCCGGGCCCTGGACTGCCAGGTCTTTGCCAGGGTAGACTTCTTTCTGACACCGGAGGGCCGTATCCTCTTCAACGAGGTAAACACCATACCCGGCTTCACCCCTCACAGCCGCTACCCCAGTATGATGGCGGGCATCGGCCTCTCCTTCCCCCAGCTCATTGACCGGATTTTGGAAACGGGGGTGTCACAATGGGCACGCTGACTTTGCACCGCCGCCAGATCCATAACGGCCCCCTGGTTCTCGTCAATGCCCGTCATCCCCTCCAGGGACCTGAACCGGAAGGCCTGGTCCCCGCCGACGACCGGTTTCCCCAGATCCTCCTGGAGCGCCGGACCGCCGGACTGCTTTCGGCTTGCATCCAGGCGGTGGGGGGCCGGGGGCGGATTGTCCCCGTCTCCGGCTGGCGCAGCCAGCGGGAGCAGCAGGCCATCTGGGACGATACCATGGAAAAGGAAGGCCCCGCCTTCACCCGGCAGTATGTGGCCCTGCCGGGCTGCAGCGAGCACCAGACGGGGCTGGCCATCGATCTTGGGAAGGCCGCCCCCGTCATCGACTTCATCCGCCCCAATTTTCCCTCCAGCGGGGTGTGCGGTGAGTTCCGCCGCTGCGCCGCCCGCTACGGCTTTCTTCAGCGGTACCGGCGGGAAAAGGAGGCCCTCACCGGTATCAGCGAGGAGCCCTGGCATTTCCGCTACGTCGGCGCCCCCCACGCCACGCTGATGGAGGAGCATGACCTCTGTCTGGAGGAATACCGCCCCTTTGTCCAGGAGCAGCCCCGGACCCTCCATCTGGCAAATGGCCGGTCCGTCACCGTCTCCTATCTCCCCTGCCCGGGGGAGGCGGTGGAGCTGGAGATCCCCAAGGGCTGCTGGCAGATCTCCGGGGACAACCAGAATGGGTTCTTCCTCACCGTCTGGGGGGACCCCGCATGACAGAAGCGCTCCTTCCCGCCCGACATTCTTCCCTCTCCCTCTTCTCCGCCCTCCGCCGCCTCCCCCGGCCCTTGGAGGGTCTGCGCGTCTCCCCCACCGGCCGGGCCTGGCGGGAAACAAATCTGGATGCCGCCTGTCACAACGCCCAGGTCCTCCAGAACGCTCTCCCCGCCGGGTGCCGTCTGATGGCGGTGGTAAAGGCAGACGCCTACGGACACGGTGCGGTTCCCCTGTCCCTGGCCCTCCAGCGGGAAGGAGTGGATGCCTTTGCCGTGGCCTGTCTCTCCGAGGGGATCGCCCTTCGACGCCGCGGCGTCCGGGGAACCATCCTGATTCTGGGCTATACCCCGCCGGAGGAGGTCCCCCTTCTCCAACACTTTCGTCTCCAACAGGCGGTGGCGGATCTCTCCCACGGTGAGGCACTCTCCGCCCAGCGCATTCCTCTCCGGGTCCACCTGGCCTTAGACACCGGGATGCACCGGCTGGGCATTCCGGCGGAGGATAAGGAGGCCCTCCTGACCCTCTTCCACCTGCCTCATCTCCAGGTGGAGGGGGTATTCTCCCACCTTTGCACCGCGGACAGTCCAATTCCCCGGGACGCTGCCTTTGCCCGACGCCAATTGGCTCTGTTTGAGGATGCGGTCCAATGCATCCGGAACGCCGGACTGAACCCGGGAGCCGTCCACCTCCAGGCCAGCGCCGGGATCTGGACCCTGCCGCCCCGGCCCGGCTCTGCCTACGCCCGGGCGGGCATCGCCCTCTACGGCGTTCAAAGCAGCCCCGGCTGCGTCCCCTGTCCTCTGCCCCTCCGGCCGGTGCTGTCCCTCCGGGCCCGGGCGGCCTCGGTGCGGACCATCTCCGCCGGAGAACGGGCAGGCTATGGCCTTGCCTTTCAGGCGGCGCGGGACACCCGGCTGGCGGTGGTGACCATTGGCTACGCCGACGGTCTCCCCGCCTGTCTCACCCAGCGGGGCGGGGAGGTGCTCCTCTCCGGACGCCGTTGCCCCATGGTGGGGCGGATGTGCATGGACCAGCTGCTGGTGGATGTAACCGCCGTCCCACAGGCAGTGGCTGGGGACACGGTGACCCTCATTGGCGAGGACGGCGGCAGGGAGATCCGGGCGGAGGAGGTCGCCCAAAAGTGCGGCATCCTCACCAACGAGTTTCTTGCCGGGCTGGGACACCGGCTTCCTGTGGTGTGCCGCTGACTGTTTCTTCCCATTTTTTCCAATCCGAAATCCTCCTTGCGGGCCGCCGCCTTTTCTGATACAATAAGGCTCCGCAAAGGAAGGAGCGTGAAATCTTGCTATGAAAAAATACGTCTGTTGGGCACTGCTGCTTCTGGTCTGCCTGCTGCCGGCCGGATGTGCCTCGGAAACCGCAGACAACAAACAGGACGCCATCCCCTTTGCCGAGGGACAGTATTACGCAGCGGCGTACCTGGGCTACCAGGAGACGGAGGATCTGGCGTTCTATGCGGAACGGTATCTGGACAGCGACCAGCTGCCCACCCATTATCTCTCCGCCGGAGACTACTATCTGGTGATTCCCCGCTACGACGGCATGCAGCTGCAGCTGTACCGCAACGATCTGGAAACCGCTGAAAAAATCCTCCTTTATGAGGACCCGGACTGCGGACCTTTTCTTCTCCAGTGCAATGTCAGCGACATTTTCGCCGACGCCTCCATCTCCCTGACCTATGAGGGGAAAACGGTGGAGTTCTCCCCCTTCCTCTCTCTGAAGGACGGCTCAGTGGAGATCGGGGCGTACGGGCTGGACTTGACTGAGACGCCCGGCAGCCTGGGAGCGCAGGAATGACGGCTTTACCGCCGGCAATCTCCTCTGAAACAAGGATGTCTGGGGGATACGAATCCCCCACCTGCCAACAATCTATAAAAAGTAAGCAAGACAGGGCCCCCATCATAGGGGTGGTCCTGTCTTGCTTTGTCTGTCAGGCTTTTTTCAGCGCCTCGGTCAGCGCGATGGACAGCTGATCGGGACAGGAGGTATCCTTGAACCCGCAGCGGATGCCCTTCAGCCGACGGATGGCCTCCTCCGCCGGCATGCCCTCCACCAGGCGGGAAATCCCCTGGAGATTGCCGCTGCAGCCGCCGATGACCTCCAGGGACTTGATGACGCCGTCCTCCAGCTCAATGTGCATCTCCCGGGAGCAGACCCCCCGGGGACGAAATGTATAGGTCATATTTCCCCATACTCCTTTCTCATTCGGCAGATTTTATTCGCGCTTCAGCATACCACACCCTGCCCCGATTGTCCAGCACCAATCTCCGCTGCCGGCATACAATGAAGCGAGCAGGAGTGTGAGAATCTATGGCTTATTCTGACCGCGAGCTTCTTGCGAGGCTCATCCAATGTGAGGCAGGCGGCGAGGGCGACCGCGGGATGCGGGCGGTGGCCACCGTGGTGATGAACCGCGTCAACGCCAAGGGCGGCGAGTACGCCCGGGTGGGCCAGGGCAGCATCCGCAACATCATTTTTCAGCCCTACCAGTTCGTCTGCGCCAGTGAAACAGAAAACGGGGCCTACAACCCCCAAAACATCTACAACATGCGCCCGGAGGCCATCCACTATGAGATCGCCGACTGGGCCATCGCCGGCGGACGGCTGCCGGAGGTGGCCGACGCCCTGTGGTTCTACAACCCCTTCGGCCCCAACTGCCGCTCCCGGTTTCCCTCCGATGTAGGATACTGGTATATCCGCATCGGGGACCACTGCTTCTATAATCCCACCAACGCCTATTATCAAACCTGAGCAATTTTGGAAGGAGTATTGACCCATGATCCAGGAATTCGGCATTTTGTCCGCCCAGGAACAGGGCGAGGGGCTTCCCCTCACGGGGCAGACCGTCCCCGTGTCCTCCGGCGGACTGGATATGACCAACCCCCTCTCGCCGGAGGCCACGGAAAATCCCATGACCAACGCCGAGGCCTTCCAGGGCTCCATCAAGAGCCTTCTCATGCGCAACCTCGGCAGCTTTGTGGTGGCTACCTTCCTCATCGGCAGCCAGGGCTCCGTGGTGTGGCAGGGCATCCTACACACCGTGGGCAACGACTACATCGTCCTCTACCAGCCCGACCGGGACCGGTATGTCTCCGGGGATCTGTACTCCCTGAAATTTGTGGAGTTTCATCCCGCCCCCAAACCCAGACCCTGGCGGAACCGGTAGACGGCAAAAAAGGACCGCCGCGGAACCCTCTTTCCGCGGCAGTCCTTTTTTCTCTTTCTCTTCTCTTTTCACTTTGGGATAGCCGTCAGCGCTTGACCTTCAGCTGCAGCCGGATTCGGTCGGAAATCATAGCGATAAATTCTGAATTGGTGGGTTTTCCCTTGGCATTGGAGACAGTGTAGCCAAAGAACCGCTGCAGCGTCTCCAGATCGCCCCGGTCCCAGGCCACTTCAATGGCGTGGCGGATCGCCCGTTCCACCCGGGACGGAGTCGTACCATACCGCTTGGCCACCTCGGGGTAGAGCACCTTCGTCACCGAGTTGATGACCTCCATATCCTCCACGGCGATCATAATGGCCTCGCGCACATATTGATACCCCTTGATGTGCGCCGGGACCCCCACCTCGTGGATGATAGAGGTCACCAGGCTCTCAAGCCCCGGGGCGTGATCCTCCTGTTCCTCCTCCGTCAGGGAAACCACCGCCCGCATCCGCTCCAGCAGGGCGCTTTCATCACAGGGCTTTGCCATGAAATAGGCGGCGCCCAGCATCCCCGCCATGGCCACTGTCTGCTGGCTGCAGAAGGCGGACATGGCGATCACCTGGGGCGCATTGTCCATCTCCTTGAGCTTGGAGAGCACGCCCAGGCCGTCCAGTCCCGGCAAAACCAGCTCCAGCAGCATCAGCTCCGCCCCGGTCTGCCGGGCCAGCTCCACCGCTGTCTGTCCGTCGCCGGCCTGGCCCACTACCTGGAACTCTCCCGACTCCTCCACAGCTTCCGTCAGCAGGCTCCGGTACTCCTCGTTCCCATCCGCTATGATGACTTTTATCCGATTCTCCATTTTTCCACATTCCTTTTCCAAAAATCACATATTTGGCCCGTCTTCCCCTGTTAAGAGGTTGTTTAGACGAATTCTTGAAGCTTCATTTGACCTTACCAATAAATTAGCATAATGGGACAGGATTTTCAAGTCGAATCACGCAGGAAGAATGGAAAATCATCCACAAATATTCGACAAAATATCCAATATTTTCCATTTTTGTCGAATGTGGTCGTGCCGAAAAGAGTAGAAAAACGCGCGCTGACACAGTTTTTTGTCAGCGCGCGCGGAATGGGCTCGTTAGCCGGACAGTCCGGCAGCGTTCAACATGTTTTCAATAAATATACCATATCCGCTGGTTGGGTCGTCCACCATGACGTGCGTCACCGCTCCAATCAATCTGCCGTCCTGGATCACCGGCGACCCGGACATTCCCTGCACAATACCGCCGGTTGCCTCCAACAGCTTCGGGTCCGTTACTTTAATAATAAAATTCTGGGTATCGCCGGACCCGCTGCAGATCTTGGTGATCTCCACCTGATAGCGCTCCACTTGGTCGCCGCTGATGTTGGCCAGGATCTCCGCACTGCCCTTGCGCACCTGATCGGGCCGGGCCACTTCTATTGCCTTGCTGTTGGCCGCCATAGGACAGCTGTCCATTGTACCAAATACACCGCAGGCGGTATTGGCATAGAGATCGCCTAAATCACCGCTCATGTCAAAATCGCCCCGCAGTTCCCCAGGCTGACCGGATACGCCTTTCTGCACCGCTTTCACTGTGGAACCCATGATGGAACCCACGTCCAGGGTCATCAGCTGGCCGGTATCCACATCGTTGATGCCGTGACCCAGAGTGGCAAAGACGCCGCTTTCCGGATCATAGAAGGTCATGGTACCGATGCCCGCCAGACTGTCCCGGACCCAGGCGCCAAGACGCCAGGCGCCGTCACTGCACTGGACGCCGGATACCTCCAGCTCCATGGTCTTCCCGTTTCGTTTGACAGTCAGGCAGGTTTCTTCGCCTCCTGCGGCTGCCATCAGGCTCTGAAAGTGCTCCGTACTCTCCACCTCTTTGCCGTCGGCCTCCAGAATAAAGTCGCCCACCTTCAGCCCGCAGTCCTTGGCAGGGGCCGCGGTTCCTTTGTTTGTCTCCAGTTCGGACAGGCCCACTACCAGCACGCCCTCGGAAAACAGCTTGATTCCGACGGTGTGGCCAATGGGAATCAATGTTTTGGGCATACTACCCTCACCGGCTCCTGAGGCGCCCCGCGCCACGCCGCCCATACTGGAAAACATTGCCAGTCCCAGCAGCAGCGCTCCGGCGCGGGTCCTCCATGGTTTGTGTTGTTTTTGTCTTTTCATCCATTCAATCCCCCCTCTCAAAACATGGCCGCGTTCTGTCTCTCTCGGCGGCACTCTTTACTGTCTCCTGTTTCCGTCAAAAAAAGCGGCGGCAGACCGCTGCAAAAAAAGGGGACTTTGGAAAGGGAGCGGATACCAGTCTCGAAAACAGACCGAAAAGGCAGCGAAACGCAGGGGAGTTTTTTCAAACCGTGAAAAAATTGGAAAACCGGGGATATGCTGCCATATCCCCGGTTTTTCTGCTGTTCACTTCAGTCCACTACCACGGCGGTACCGCTGGCCGTAACCATCAGCATCCCGTTGTTGGCGCCCAGCACCTCGTAGTCAATGTCCACACCCACCACGGCATTGGCCCCTACTTCAGAGGCCCGCTGCTCCAGTTCCCGAAGCGCTGTCTCCCGGGCCTCCATCAGTTCCTCCTCATAGGTGGCAGAGCGGCCGCCGAAGAAGTTGCTCAGCCCCGCGGTAAAATCCTTCAGCACATTGACGCCGGAGATCACCTCTCCAAACACAATTCCCTGATACGACACGATCCGCTTTCCCTCCACCGAAGGCGTTGTGGTCACAATCATCGTCTTTTCCTCTCTTTCTCCGGCTGAAACCGGGATGCATAGGGTTACAGGTCCAATATATAACGCTCATAGGCGTTGACCACCCGGGTGCTGCCGTACTGGTTCTCCCGCGGGATCTGACGACCGTAGTTCAGATGGGTATGCCCGTGTACAAAAAGTGCGGGGTGGTGCTTGTCCAGCAAGCGATTAAAGGTCTCAAAGCCCATATGCGCAAGGTCGTCACAGGGCACCATATCCCGGCCCGGAGCGTGGGTGAGGAGAATATCAAACCCCTTTTTCCAGAAAAGCTGGGGCGCCAGCTTTCTCGCCCGCCAGGCCATTTGCTGCTCCGTATACTGATGCTCTCCGCGGGAATACCGCATAGATCCTCCCAGGCCCAAAATTCTTACTCCCTGATACTCATAGAGCTGTCCATCCACACAGATACAGCCGAGCGGCGGCTCCCGCTTGTAGCGATCATCGTGGTTGCCATGGACATAGAGCACCGGGCAGTGGGCAAAGGTGGCCAGAAAGGAGAGATACTGTGGTTTCAGATCTCCGCAGGAGAGGATCAATTCAATCCCGCTCAGCTTCTCAGGCGTAAAGTAGTCCCACAATCCCGGGCACTCGTAGTCCGACACTGTCAAGATCCGCACTTTACGCCTCCTTCTTCTCCACACCCTGGAGCTTCGTCAAAATCTTTCCCCGCTCCGTCAGTTCTTCGTAATCCGGAATCCGGCCCACCACCCGGTCGGACAACCAGTTCATGGTGAGAATCTGGTCAGCGGACAGAGGGGCGTCGTCCCCATGGGCCACATGGCCCTGCTGATCCAGCAGCACACCGTAAAAGGGGTCCAGGCGCCCGGCCCGGATGGCGTCCTTCAAAACGCTCACCAGCCGTCTGGCGCCGGTGGAGAGACTGCGGGAGCACAGCACATCCACCACTCCCTGGTTCATCCCCCACCAGTAATTGATGGCGCTGCTGCCCCGCATATCGTTTTTCCAGGTCCCTTCGATAATTCGTTGGACGATACTCTGATAGAAATTCCCCCACCGGCACATGGCCAGGGCCAGGCTGTGGGAGCCGGGGAGCTGGGCGCCGATGTTGGCGGAGAGCCGGTCCAGCGCATCGATATAGATGATTCCCTGCTCCCGCAGCCGGTCCTCCCCTCCGCCCTTTTCCAACTGGGACCACTCCAGAAAAATTTTGGCGTTGGCGTTGACCATTTTTGCCCCCTGCGCAAAGGCGTTGATGCCTGCAATATTGCCGTAGGTGGGGTAATCCGCCACATAGCCGATGCGGCCGTCCGGCGTCAGAGTACCGGCGATGGCCCCTTTGATGAATTTGGCCTCATAGAGTCGGGGATAGTAGGTCCGCACGGAGGGATACGTCGTGTTCAACGAGCAGTTGAGGATTTTCACCTCCGGGTGAAGCACCGCCTCCTTCACACTGACCAGAAGGAGCTTGGGAGTGGTGGTGAAAATCACATCCGCCCCCTTGGCCACAGCGTCCTCGATGGCCTTCTCCGCCTCCTCATCAGTGAGGACGTTCTCATAGGACATCGTCTGTACCTGTCCGTTCATGTTGTTCTCCATGGTAAAGCGGCCGTACTCATGGGAATAAACCCAGCTGGAGGATCTGGCCAGGCCCCCATGGATAAAGGCGGCACAGAGCTTGCCGGAGGTGGGCAGGGTGATGAGGGGCTTTTTGCCGCTGTCATCCAGCACCAGGGCGGTTCCGGCGTTGTCGGTACGGTTGCGGATCTCCTGGTGGATCTTTCCAAGCTCCTGGGCAATCTGAGTGGACATTTTGCTCATGGAATCCCGGTAGCCGAAAATCTTCAGATACACCAAAAAGGACTCCGAAAGATCCTCCCGCTGGCCGCTCTGCCGAAAATAGGCGTTTCGAAACATAAAGTACAGGGAGCGGAAATTGTAGATCTCCTCAGCGCTCCAGGCCTCCCGGCTGGTGCGGCCGATGATCTCCAGCAGCTCCGCATACTCCCCGGGCTTGCGGAACACCGGGAAATGGAGGCCGGTCATGTGGTAGTAGTCCAGGAACTCATAGTAGGCCACTACTTCCGGATCGTCGGAATACTTGGGAATCAGCCGGGTAACCACGCCGGGCACCGTGATGGCCCCAAAATACTTCAGCACGCTGACCCGCTTGTGGCCCTCCACCACATAGAAGTGGTGGAGATACTCCACCGCCTTGATGGGGTCCCGAATTCCCTCCTCTAAGTGGGAGGCGCACAGGGCAGCCCACTTCTGGGAAAATTCGCTTCCCTCCTGCAAAATAGGATAGAAGCCGGGAGAAAAAGCATCCCGGCGCAGCTGGTTGCAGGTGCCGTCCAGCAGCTCGATTGGGATCTCCACAATCCCCAGGCTCTCCCGCCGTACCGCCAGTGCGTCCTGATCCTCCGGCAGTACCCGCAGCCACTGGCTTTCTCCTCTGGACAGCGCCGCCTTCACATCCTTTTGTCCCTGTTTGAGGGCCTTGTGATATTCTTCAAATTCTATGCTATTCATATCGGCTCTCCTCTCCGGCGCACCATACACATGCATCGTCTATAGCAATTCTTTCCCTGAGGGTATCATGCCCAGCCTGGAAAATCAATCCCTATCTCTGCCCATTTTTCGACAAAAATACCCGCTGGCAAGGGCCTTCCAGCGGGTACTTTTCCTATAGTTTTACAAAGCGGCATCTACCAGAGTCCGGGTATAGTCCGATTTGGGGTGGAGAATCACCTGATCCGGCGTCCCCTCCTCCACCACTTTGCCCCGGTGGAGGACCAGCACCCGATGGCAGAACTGCTGCACTAGGGCCAGGTCGTGGCAGATAAACAAAATGGCCATGCCCCGCTCCCGGCGAAGCTGCTCCAGAAGGGCCATCACCTGGGCCTGGACCGTCACGTCCAGCGCGCTGGTGGCCTCATCGCAGATAAGGAGCGCCGGCTCCACGGCCACAGCCCGGGCGATGGCCGCCCGCTGGCACTCGCCGCCGCTGACCTGGTAGGGGTAGCGGCGGGCGTAGTCCGGGGAAAGGCCGCACTGCCGGAGAAGCTCCGGCAGCCGCCTCTCTGCCTCCCGGCGGGGAACGCCGTTGTTCACCATGCCCTCCAAAATCCCCCGCCCCAGTGTCTGGCGGGGATCAAAGGAGTCCTGGGGCGTCTGGAACACCAGCTGCATCTGCCGCCGGGCCTTCCGAAGCCCTGCCCCGGCGGCTCGGGTGATGTCCTCCCCCTCCAGCAAAATTTCCCCCTCATCCGCCTCCAAAAGGCGGGTCACCATCTTGATGAGGGTGGTTTTGCCGCTGCCGGACTCCCCCACGATCCCCAGTACCTCCCCCCTGCCAAGAGAAAAGCTGACGCCGTTGACGGCGGTGACGAGGCTGCGCCCCTTGTAAAACCTGCGGCTCACCTGCCGCACCTCCAAAAGCTCTGCCATCACGCCCTCCTCAGCCGAGGCACCGCGGCAATCAGCGCCCGGGTATACTCCGCCTTGGGCGAGCGGAGAACCTGTTCCCGGTCCCCCCACTCCACCAGGCGGCCCCGGTGCATCACCGCCACCCGGTCCGCCATCCGCTCCACCACGCCGATGTTGTGGGTCACCAGGACGATGGCGGTACCGTAGACCTCCCGGAGGCCCAGCATCTCCTCCACCACCTGCTTTTGTACCGTCACGTCCAGGGCACTGGTGGGCTCGTCGGCCAACAGCAGGTCAGGGCGGCGCAGCATAGCCATGACAATGCCCACCCGCTGGTTCATGCCGCCGCTGAGTTCAAAGGGGTAGCTCTGAAGCACCCGCTCCCCGTCGGTGAGGTGGACCCGCTCCATCAGCTCCAGCGCCCGGCTGCGGATCTCCTTTTTGGGCAGCTCCCGGCCCACTGACTCCCGCAGCTGCTCCCAGACGGTACGGATGGGGCACAGGGCGGCAGTGCAGTTTTGAAACACCATCCCCATCTCCCTTCCCCGAAGCCGCCGCATCTGCTCCGGGGTGAGGGCGGAGAGATCCTGTCCCCGGAAGAGGATTTTCCCGCCGGTAACGGCGCCCTCCGGCCCCAGAAGACCCATGGCCGCCTTCACCACCGTGCTCTTGCCGCTGCCGGACTCCCCCACAATGCCCAGGATCTCCCCCGGGGACACGGTGAGACTCAGGTCCTCCACCGCTGTGCGGCTGCCGTAGCGGATCTCCGTATGGGAAAATTCCAGCAGAGGCTGTACCATTTGATTTCTCCTCTCCGGCCCTTACATGGTCATATCCAGCTGGGCCGTGATCTCGTAGTAGTCTGAAGGGTGGGCGGTGAAGCCAGTGACGCCGCTTTTCATCACAAAGTTCATCTTCAGATAGGAGGCGAAGAAGAAACCGCAGTCATCCAGAATGATCTGACTCATTTCCGCCGCCAATTCCGACCGCTGCTCCGTTTCAAAGGTCCCCCGCAGCTGCGCCGCCAGCGCCTCCAACTCTTCATTATAATAACCGCCCCGGTTCTTGGCGGAGTCGGCCAGGCAGTGGGTGGTAAAGAAGTAGGCGCCGTCGCCGGTGGGGGCCGCCACAAAGGCGCTGACGTACACGTCCCACGCCCCGCTTTCCAGAATATCGGCGCTGTTGGCAGTGGAGTTCACCTCCACTTTCACGCCGATGTCCTTAAGGGTGGCCTGGGCCGCCTCTGCCAGCAGGGGCAGTTCCATCCGCCCGGGGTAGGTGAGCCAGCGGATGGTTAGCATCTCGCCGTCCTTGTCCACATAGCCGTCTCCGTCAGTATCCGTCCAGCCCGCCTGGGCCAGCAGAGCTTTTGCCTCCTCCGGGTCGTAGCCCGGTGCGGTCACTGCACCGCTTCCAAAGGAGAAATTCCCCGGGAAGGGACCCACGGCGGGGGTGCCGTTGCCGTTTAAGAGGGTCTCGGTGAAGCTCTCCTTGTCGATGGCCATGGCGATGGCCTGCCGCACCCGGAGATCCTGCAGGGCGGGGGTCTCATAGTTGAAGGCCCCAAAGAAAACCCGGGAGGTGTCGGCAGAGCTGATGGTATAGCTGGGGTTGTCGGTAAAGAGTGGGAGGCTTGCGTAGGGCAGGCCCTGGACCGCGTCAATCTGGCCGGACTGAAGCGCCATGGTCAGGGTGTCTCCATCGGTGATGGCGGTGACCTCCACCCGGTCCAGCTTCACCTCGCCGCCCCAGTAATCGGGGTTTTTCTTCAGATACACATGGTCGTCGGCAATTTCATAGGCCACAAAGGGGCCGGTGCCCGCCACATTCCGATCCTCCGTAACACCGTAATCCATGTCGATGATGGCGCCGTAGGGGTCGCTGAGGTAGTTGAGAAGGGCGGGGTTGGGCTCGCTGCAGGTGATGACCACCGCGTTCTCCTCCGCCGCTATGGATTGGATCTTCAGATCCCCCGGCGCCCGGTCATGGACGGCGATAAGATCCTCCAGGCACTCCCTCACCGCCTGGCCGTCCAGGCTGCGGCCGCTGGAGAAGGTAATTCCCTGGCGCAGATCGATGCGCACCGTCACGTCGTCCAGCCACTCATAGCCCGCGGCCAGCCAGGGCTCCAGCTCCATGGTCTCCGTGAAGCGGAAGAGGGTCTCCCCCACCCCGTAGCGGACGCAGGACCAGCCGGAATAGTTGTCGTGGGGATTGAGGCCCGCATTGCTCATGGCGGGACCGTAGGCGGTGGTGCCGTAGCGAAATACCTTCTCTCCGTTGTCCCCCGTCTCCGTCTCCTTGCCGCCGCAGGCGGTGAGCATCGGCAGCAGCATGGCCAGCAGGCACAAAAGTGCAGTCAGTCTTTTTTTCATGGGTTGTCTCCTATTCTGAACGTACTCCCCGGCGCTTGGGGTCCAGGTAGTCCCTGAGGGTATCTCCTAAAAAATTGAACACCAGCACCGTGAGGAAAATGGCGAAACCGGGACCCAGCACCACCCAGGGGGAGGTCTGGATCATACTGCGGCCCTTGCTCATCATGGAGCCCCACTCCGCTGTGGGGGGTTGGGCGCCTAAGTTGAGGAAGGACAGCCCCGCCAGCTCCATCATCATGGTCCCGATGTCCAGAGCGGCGGTGACCAGAAGGGGGCCGGCGATATTGGGCAGAATGTGGCGGAAGATGATCTGCAAGGGGGTGTTGTTGGCCATCACCGCCGCTGTGATATAGGGGGCGGACTTTACCGCCAGAGTCTGTCCCCGGGCCAGACGGGTGTACTTGGGCCAGGAAATGGCGGCCAGGGCGATGACCGCGTTGACCATGCCGCCGCCGATGAGCCCTGCCACGGCGATGGCGAACACCATGCCGGGAAAAGCCAGGAAGAGGTCGCTGAGGCGCATGACCACCGTGTCCACCTTCCCGCCCAGCCAGCCGCAGAGCACCCCCAAAAAGCTCCCTCCCACGCAGATAATAGCCACCAGGGCCAGGGAGGAGAAGACACTGGTCCGTGCCCCCATAATGACCCGGGACAGCACGTCCCGGCCGTAGGTATCCGTCCCCAAAAGGTGGGCCGCCGAGGGGGCCTGGAGGGCGGCGGACATATCCTGGGCATAGGGATCATAGGGAGTAAGGAGAGGCGCAAAGACAGCCACCAGAAGAATGAGGCCGGTGAGCAGAGCGCAGAGAGCCAGCCGGAGTGTCACACCTCTCAGTGGGCGGCGTCGTTTCTGTTCCATGGCCTACCCCTCCTCTCCCAGCCGGACCCGGGGGTCCAGCCGCCGGTACAGAAGGTCTGTACAGAGGTTTACCAGCACATAGATGATGGCCATCCACATGACGTAGGCCTGGATCATGGGGTAGTCCCGCATGGTGATGGCGTCCACCGCCAGCTTGCCCACCCCGTCGAAGAGGAAGATGGACTCCACAATGGCGGTGCCCCCCAGAAGGCTTCCGATGGAGAGCGCCAGCAGAGTGAGGATGGTGAGCATGGATGCCTTCAGCACACTGGCGTACAAAATCACCGACTCCCGCACCCCTCGGGCCCTGGCCCCCGCCACATACTCCTTCCCCAGCTCCTCCAGCACCGTGGAGCGGACCTGTCGGGTGTATTTGGCGGCCATGGCGATGGTCAAAGTAAGGGTGGGCAGCAGAAGGCCCGTCAGCCCCCCGCCGGTGCTGATTACCGGCAGCCACTCCAGCTTCACCGCGAACACCAGCAGGAGAAGGAGGGACACGAAGAAATTGGGCAGGGAGTTTCCGATGAAGCTGAGAAAGCGGATCACATAGTCCGCCGCCCGGTTGTGGCGCACGGCGGAGAGGACGCCTAAGGGGATGGACACCGCCACCGTCAGCAGAATGGAGGATACGGTCAGGAGAATGGTGTTGGGCAGCTTGGAGACAAAGGTCTCAAACACCCGCTGCCCGGAGATATAGGAGGTACCCATATCCCCCCGGACCACCCCCCACAGCCAGGTGAAATACTGGACGAAAAAGGGCTTGTCCAGCCCCAACTCCGCCCGCTTGGCGTCAATGATGTCCTGGGAGACGCTGGTGCCCAGATTTTCGTACATAGCCTCCACCGCATCGCCGGAGGCCAGACGCATCATGGCAAAAGTCAAAAGAGTAATGCCCAAAAGAATGGGGATCAGCTGCACCAGCCGGTGCAGAATATAGCGGCGCATGTGGGGAAAACTCCTCCTTTCCCTCCCCGCACAAAGCGGCGCCTGTCACCCCTATGACAGGCGCCGCCCTGCTGAGAACTGTCGTCATGAAGCCCTGATATGCACACAGGATAACGCAGGTTCCATGCCTTCGCAAGCCGGACGGGGGGATATTTTTTCCATCATTCGATCAAAATTCTACCCAAAAAACGGGACGTCCCCTTCCCGGATCCCCCGGGGAGGGACGTCCCGCCGCGTCCTTGTCATTTGTCCGCACAGATCATAAAGCCGGGGGTAGCGGCGAAGTTCACCTTCTCCTCGTTGTCCCAGGTGATCTTCCACACCTCCGTGTCGGTAAAGATCTCCCGGAAGCCGCAGCGGTGGAGGGTGTCCACATCCCAGCGGGGCCGGTCGTACCGCCCCATGGGCAGCTGCAGGGAGATCTCCTCCATCTCGCTGGCCTTCTCGTAGGCGTTGTAGTCGGTGCAGCCCGCCTCCTGGACGTTGCCGCGGTCCCGCTGGACCGCCACGCGTTTGCTCTCGTCAAAGAGGTAGCCGTACCAGTCGGCGTCAAAATTGATCATCCGCCCGCCCTTCTTCAACACCCGGTACCACTGGAGGTAGGCCTCCTCCGGGTGGGGCAGGTTCCAGGTGAGGTTCCGGCTGACGATGGCGTCAAAACTGTGGTCGGGGAAGGTCAGGGCCTGGGCGTCCATCTGCAGGAAGGTGATCCGGTCCGCCAGAGGACCCGCGTTATGCTTCGCCTCCTCCAGCATGGCAGGGGTGTAGTCCACCGCCGTCACCTCGTGGCCCATCTCCGTCAGCAAAATGGCAAAGAAGCCCGGGCCGGTGCCCACGTCGAGGATCTTCAAATGCTCCCCCTTGGGCAGGTTGGCGGCTAAAATGTCCCACCACAGCTGCCGACCTCCGTTGGCCACGTTGGTGGCCACGGCCTCCGTGTAGGAGGGGGCCCGCTCTGTCCAATATGCTCTGTTGCGAATTGCGAGATCCATGGGCGTGTCCTTCCCGTCCCCTTCCGGGACATCATTGTGATGGTATTAACATACCAGTTCCCCTCCCTCTCTGCAAGCCTCCCGGGGGGATATTTCTTTTCCTTTTTCCGCAAATTTTTCTGCCACTTCTTTCCACCGCCATGTAAGGTTTACAAATATTCTTACCGTTTTTTAAATTTTTCTGTTGAAAATAGTCAAAAACATGGTATAGTGAAATTGTCAGTATCTCTGACAATCTTTTGATATCTTATACAGGAAAGGGGGTTCCCCCATGCCACAGGCAGCCCTGCGGGAGCAGAACAAACAGCTGACCACGGAAAAAGCCCTGTCCCTTTTCATCCGCCGGGGGGTGGAACAGACCTCCATCAAGGACATCGCCCGGGCGGCAGGAATCACGGAGCGGTCGATATACCGGTATTTTGAGACCCGTTCCCAGCTGATTCTGGCCACCACCTTTCTCTTCTGGCAGCGCATCTCTTCCCAAGTCAACAACCTGTTGAGCAGTCAGCTCGATCAGGCCCTTACAGGCATTCAGCGCATCCGCCTGATGCTGCGGTTCTACTCTACCTTATATGTGGAACACCCGGAGTACGTCCGCTACATTCTCAATGCGGAGACGGCCCTCTACAACGCCGGGGTTACCGTGGCCATCCGCTCCCGGCCGCCGGGGCGGTTTGAGGACTCCGACAGCCCTCTGGTTCAGGCCATCCGTCTGGGACTGGCCGACGGCACCGTCAGCCGGGAGGTGGATGTAAAGGAGATCTACTACAACGCCTACGACGCCATCTTGGGGGCCATGCAGCGCCAGGTCCTGGGCTCCACCGACTGCGACCTGGACGGCCGCACCAGAATGGAGCATCTATGTGAGCTGTTCGTCCGGGCTTTCGAGGGGCGGATTTAGGGAAGGAGGGGGGATATGGCACCCTGTATCATCGCCGTGGCGGGCAAGGGGGGCGTGGGCAAAACCTCCATCGCCGCCGCCATTGTGGCCTATCTCATGCGTGCCCACCCAAGCAGCCGCATCTTAGCCATCGACGCCGACCCCGCCGTGGGGCTGGAGACCAGCCTCGGGGTGTCGGTCCATTTGACAGTGGACGACATCCGCAAGGAGATCGCCAGCGCCGGGGAGGGCGACCGTGAGAAGCGCCGGGCCATTGAGCTTTTAGGTGAGAGCCGCTACCGACTGCTGGACGCCATCGCTGAGGAGGAGGGCTTCGCCTTCCTTGCCATCGGGCGGCCGGAGGCCGCCGGGTGCTACTGCAGCGTCAATACTTACCTCCGCCAGGTCATCAGCGCCTGGGCCGACGGGTTCGACTATGTGGTCATCGACGGCGAGGCGGGCGTGGAACAGATCAACCGCCGGGTGATGGAGAAGGTCACCCACCTGATTTTGGTCAGCGACCCCAGCCGCAAGGGCACCCAAGTGATTCAAACCGTCAAAAAGGTGGCCGACGAGCTGACCATGTACCGCCGCTGCGGCGCCATCATCAACCGCATGAACGACGAGTCTCTGCGGCAGTATCTCCAGCTGGGGGATATCCCCCTTCTCTGCACCATCCCCGACGACCCGGCCTTGGCACTGGCCGACGTCCAGGGCCGCAGCGTGCTGGAGCTGCCGGAGGACGGCATCCTGGCCCGGGGGATCCGGGATGCCCTTCAGTCCCTTGGAATCGAATAGGTATGCATTACAATGAGCAGAAGAAAGATTCGAACTGTGTGAGGAGAAAGAGGTGAGAAGGTGAAAGATCTCAAGCATCTGTACTACTTTGAAAACCTGCTGACAGAGGCCAACAATGAGCTGGTCCGAAAGGCCCAGGCTGAGGGCCGTCTGGCCCTGGGGTACACCTGCTACCACATGCCGGAGGTGCTGCTGAATTTAGACGGCTGCTTCTCGGTACGGCTGCGGGCCCCCCGCACCGGCTCCATGGACATCGCCACCTACTACATGTCCAACGCCACCTGCGAGTACGCCCGGGCCCTTTTGGAGCGTGGCCTGGAGGGCGGCTACAAGTTTCTGGACGCCATGGCCGGGGTGGACGTGTGCGAGTGTATGAACCGGAGCATGGAGAACATGGAGCTGCTGGATGTGGCGGACAAGGAGAAGAAGGGCTTTTTCTGGTGCAACCTGGACTCCCCCTGTCACGACAATGAGGACGCGGTAGACCACGTCACCGAGCAGGTTACTCGGAAGGTGCTGAAGCCCCTCCAGGAAAACTACGGCATCGACGTCTCCGACGCCGCCGTCCGAAGGGCGGTGGAGCGGCACAACGAGGTGTGCCGCCTTATCGGAGAAATCGGAGAATACCGGAAGCTGGACAATCCCACCATCACCGGCTATGAGTTCCATGTGCTGACACTGGCCACCTACGCCTGCCCCAAGGACCTGATTTTGGACAAACTGCGGGAGACGGCAGAGGAGCTGAAAACCCGGGAGCCGGACAAGAAAAAGCGGTTTCGGGCCAAGGTGGTGGTGGTTGGCTCGGAGATCGACGACCCGGAGCTCATCTCCCTCATCGAGGACAGCGGCGCTCTGGTGGTAGCGGACCGGTTCTGCTACGGCAGCATCCCCGGCCGCCAGGAGATCCTTCTGAACGACGAGGAGGACGCGGTGAAGCAGGTGGTCCGGGACTACCTCCGCACCACCCTGTGCGTGCGCCATGTGGAGCCCCACAAGATTCAAAAGCGGCTGGACACCGCAGCGCAGCTGTGCCGGGATTACCACGCCGACGGCGTCATCTACGAGCAGATCAAGTTCTGCACCTACTGGTCCTATGAGCGGGCGCTGGCCAGCCACATCATGCAGGACGAGTACCACATCCCCACCCTCTCCGTGGACCGGCCCTATATGTCCCGCACCAGCGGCCAGCTGCGCACCCGGGTCCAGGCCTTTGTGGAGAGTCTGGAGATCAAGCGAATCAAGGCAAAGCGCGCAGCGCGGGAGGAGGGACGATAATGGCGTACAATCCCAAGACAGGAAAAGGCCTCGGCAACCTCTATGACGGCGCCCACCGCTGCACCAAGCGGCGGGAGTGGAAGGGCTTCAAGGACACCATGTACGACTACTACCGGTGGCTGAAGCTGCTGGGGCTGCTGGGCGGCACCCTGGCTCCGGTGATGCCCCAGATGCTCAAATCCCTCAAGCGGTACCGGTGGATGGCCTCTTATCTCACCACCCCCGCCTTTGTGGACCGGCACACCATCGGCCTGAGGGGTTATGAGCTGCGGTACACCCATATGCAGTTTTATGCCGTGCTGCAGAACTCCGCCCGGATGATCAAGGAGATCCTGGAGCGGGACGAAAACCTGAACCCCCACTCCAAGCGGGCAGCCAAGCTCCGGGAGAAGACCGTCATCTTCGATGAGATGATGCCCATTCAAATCATGAACGGCTTCCCCACTCTCAAGGGCATCCTCATTCAGATGGTCCCCATCTTCATCGCCGGAGAGGTGGACCAGCAGGCCAATATGTTTTACATCGACGCAGTGGAGCACTTCGGCCTGGCCCCGGACGTGTGTCCCCTGCCGGCCGCCGAGGCGGGCTGCTGTGTGGTGGACGACTACCCCCGCATTGGCGCGGCCTACATTGGAAGCTCCATGCCCTGCGACGGCTCCGTAGCCACCAATATGTACTCCCAGCGCTACTTCAAGCTCCCCACCTACACCATCGCTCCGCCCCAGCGCTTTTTGGAGGAGGAGGCCCAGACCTACGCGGTGAAGAATCTGTGGGGGGCCGTGGAGTTCATCGAGAAGCAGTTCGGCGTGAAGTTCGACTGGGACGCCTTCTTCAAGGGCGTGAAGCGATACAACAAGGAGACCAAGTACATGCTGGAAAAGTGGGATGTGAACTGCACCCCCTACCCCCAGATCTGCGGGGCCGCCCTGGCCCTCCACCGGGAGTATGAGATGCAGATCGCCAGCGCCCTGGACCCCCGGATGAGCAAGCTGGACGCCAAGACCTGCCGTCTTATGCAGAAGGGCTACGAGTACGACAAGGCCCACGACAACAAGGCCCGGTACCGGGCCATCGTCTGGTCCTGCCCCGCCCACTACTACTCCAACTTCACCTACTGGGCGGAAAACTGCTGGGGCATCAAGACCCTGGTGGACATGGAGTGCATGCTTTCCCACCACTTCTACGACGAGCACGACAAGGAGAAGGTGCTGGTGGACATGGCCAAGGGCTATGAGCGGATGACCATGCGCTCCCACTCCAACGGCGGCTACATCAACGCCCTGGACGAGTGCTGGAAGATGTGCGAGAAGTTCAACGCCAACATCGTCTTTATGTACAACCACGTCTCCTGCAAGAACTTCGCCGGACTCCAGGGCCTCTTTGAGGATCAGGCCCGGGAGCGGGGCATCCACCTCATCTGGGTGGAGCACGACCTGATGGACCCCCGCACTGTGTCCCGAAAGGCCATGCGGGACCGGGTAAACCGGTATATGACCACTGTGTTCCGGGCGGAGCCCCTGGACCCCACTCTGGTGGACTATGACGACGATCTGACGTGGTGAGAGGAGGAGCGGGTATGAAATATTTCGGCGGGTGCGACGTAGGGTCCACCTACACCAAATGCGTGATTTTGGATGAGGCGGGTAAAATAGTCAGCGACGTGACCATCCGCAGCAGGATCAACGCTGAGAAGAGCTCGGCGGAGGCTTTGCGGCTGTGCTGCGAGAAGGTGGCGGGGCTGGAGAACCCCCAGGGCCTCAGCTACCTCATCGGTACCGGCTACGGCCGCAACAAGGTGCCCTCGGCGGACGAGAACATCTCGGAGATCTCCTGCCACGCCATGGGCGTCCATGTGACGGACCCCTCCATTAAGGCCATCATCGACATCGGCGGCCAGGATGTGAAGGGCATCGCCATCGACACTGACGGCACCGTGAAAAACTTTGCCATGAATGACAAATGTGCCGCCGGGACAGGCCGGTTCTTTGAAGCCATGGCCAACGCCTTTGAGATGAGTTTAGAGGAGTTCTCCCGGCTGTCCCTCACGGCCAAGAATGTGATCCCCATCACCGCTCAGTGCACGGTCTTTGCCGAGAGTGAGGTCATCACTCTGGTGGGTGAGGGCAAGCCCATGGACGAGATTGCCGCCGGCATCCAGAACGCCGTGGCCAAGCGGTGCTTCGTCATGGCCAAGAAGGCCGGCGCCACCGACTCCATCACCCTCACTGGCGGCTGCGCCAAAAATCTTGGTCTCAAGAAGGCCATCGAGCAGGTGCTGCGGATCAAGGTCATTGACCTGAAGACCGATCCCCAGCTGATGGGCGCCCTGGGGGCGGCGGAATACGCCCGGCAGAAGGGCCTGGAAAAGGAGTGAGACCATGAAGCGGATAGTTCTGATTTTGCTGGCGGCGGCTGGGGCCTTTTTCTCCCTGACCTTTGTGGTGTACATCACCAACGCCGACATGAAGCTGGTGGAGGTCATCTACAACAAGCTGATGGCCTACCACGACCAACACCCCCGGGAAGAAAAGCTGTGACCGGGCTGTTTGACGGCCTCATCGGCGAGGCCAAAGATCTGCTCTCCCCCTTTCCCTGCCGTCCCCTTCCCACCGGCCGCCCCGCCCGGGAGGGGGACCCCAACCAGCTGCTGCTGCGCCGGGACACCGCCTATGAGCTGGGAGAGGGGTCCTTCCCCTCCGTCAGCTTCACCGCCGTCACCCAGGATCCCCAGCTGGCGGCGGAGGACGGGGTATTCCTCTGGGGCCGGGACCTTCGGGAGATCCGGGAGGACTGTGCCTTTGCCCGGATCACAGTGCTGCGTACCGACGACATCTACGCCGCGGGGGACCAGGCTGCCTACAATCTGATCCGCACCCTGGAGGCCCAGCGCTTCCAGGTGGCCCCGGAGGGCTACATGGTCCGGGCCTCCGCCCTCAACAACCGGGAGCAGGTGCGGGTATCCCGGAAGGCCTTGCGCCAGGGATTGAGCTTTGCCAACGTGGGGGCCCTGTTGCTGCGCCGCCTCCACGCCAACCGCCATGTGCTGGCGGCCCAGGTGTGGTTCATTACCCTCCCGGAGGCCCCCTATCGCCAGCTGGACGCACTGGCCGACCGGGTGTCGGCAGTGACGAGAACTCTTAACCACATGCTGGACGATGTGTCCATGGACTGCCGGGCCTGCGAGTGGAAGCCGGTGTGCGACACAGTGGAGGGGCTTAAAGAGCTGCACCAGCGAAGAGTACAGAAAACGGAGACCCCGTAAACCGAAGCCTCCGTTTTCTTCAGTGGGATTCCCCCAATGCCGGGGCATCCTCCCCCAACACCTCCCGAATCAGAGGGAAGACCCGGGTGCCCTTGAGGTAAACAATGTGGAACTCCCGCTCCTCTCTCAGGCAGTTCAGATGGAAATGGGCAATGTCCTCCCTCCCCTCCGCCACCGGGGCGTAGGCAAAGGTGATGCCGCCGCCCTCGCTGACGAAGCGGAGGAGCAGAGAGAAGTTGCTGACGCAGACCACCCTGGAGAAGATCCCCACGTCAAAGCCGTACTCCGCCAGGGCCTTCTCCAAGATACCCCGGGTACCGGAGCCCTTCTCCCGGAGGATCACACTCTCCCCCTTCAGTTCCTGGAGGGTCACCGTCTTTCCCGCACAGGGGTGGTCCGGACGGCACATCCCCACAAAGGGAGCCTTCTGGTAGAGGCAGTAGCCGTATCGACTCTTGTCGAAGGCCCCCTCGATGAAGGCGAAGTCCAACGCCTCGTGCTCCAGCTGGTGAAGCAGTACCTCCGTATTGTCCACCTCGATGGTCACGTTGTCCAGGCTCTCCCGCACATAGCGGCTGAGAGGTCCCGCCAGCACAAACTCCCCGATGGTCTTGGTGGCCCCCATGCGGATCTCCCGCACAGCGGGGGCCGCCAGTTCCTGGCGCAGCTGCTGGTCGTTGTACAGCGCCGAGCGGGCGTACTCCGCCACCCGGTCCGCCTGGGGCGTACGGTGCAGGCGCTTGCCGTCGTAGACAAAGAGGCGGCAGCCGTACTCGCTCTCCAACGCGTGGATCTGCTGGCTCACCGCCGGCTGGCTCAGACGCAGCTGTTCGGCGGTGCGGCGGTAGTTCAGCACCTCGTAAAGGGCCAAAAAGGTGCGGATGCGGTAGTCCACCATGGCTGGAACCTCCTATAAGAAAAAATGATCAAAGTATAAGCTTTTAAAACTTTATTTTATTGTACTCCAATGGTATACTAAAAGCAAGAAAGGACACCAAAAAATGGTGTTTGATTTTGAGGAGGATGGTTTATGAAAGTACTGGTGATTGGCGGCGTGGCCGCTGGGACCAAGGCCGCGGCGAAAATCCGGCGGCAGGACCAGAGCGCCCAGGTGAAGATCCTGACCAAGAGCGAGGACATCTCTTACGCCGGCTGCGGTCTGCCCTACTATGTGGGCGGCATGATCGAGAGCCGTGATACCCTGATCGTCAACAGCCCGGAGAAGTACACCGGTCTCACCGGTGTGGAAGTGGTCACCGGCTGTGAGGTCACTGCGGTGGACAGCGCCGCCAAGACGGTCCGCGCCGTGAAGAACGGCCAGGAGGTCACCGAGAGTTACGACAAGCTCATCATCGCCACCGGCGCTGTGCCCTTTGTGCCGAAGATGACCGGTACCGATCTGCCCGGTGTGTTCTGCATGCGCACCCCTGACGACGCGGTGGGCCTCCGGGAGTATGTGGAAGCCAACAACTGCCGCCGGGCCGCCGTGGTGGGCGCCGGCTTCATCGGTCTGGAGATCGCCGAGAACCTGCAGGCCAAGGGCCTCCAGGTCACCGTCATCGACGCCATGCCCCAGATCATGCCCAATGCCTTCGATCCCGAGATGGCCGACTATGCCCGCCGCCAGCTGCGTCAGAGCGGCATGCGTGTGCTGACCTCCACCTCCATTTCCGCCATCTCCGGCGCCGACAAGGCCACCGGCATCGTCACCTCCAACGGCTCTCTGCCCGCCGACGTGGTGGTGCTGGCCATCGGCGTCCGTCCCGCCACCGCTTTCCTGGCGGACACCGGCATAGAGATGTTCAAGGGCACCATTGTGGTGGATGAGTACATGCGCACCAGCCTCCCCGATATCTATGCCGCCGGCGACTGCGCCATGGTGAAGAACGCCATCACCGGTAAGCCCCAGTGGTCCGCCATGGGCTCCACCGCCAACCTGACTGCCCGGTGCCTGGCCAAGACCATCACCGGCACCCCCACCCCCTACGGCGGATGCCTGGGCACCGGCGTGGTGAAGCTGCTGCCCACCCTCAACGCCGGCCGCACCGGTCTCACCGAAGCCCAGGCCAAGGATGCCGGCTATGATCCCATCACCATGGTCTGCTCCCTGGAGGATAAGCCTGCCTACTATGAGGACGCCGCCTCCTTCTTTGTCAAGCTCATCGCCGACAAGACCTCCCACAAGCTGCTGGGCATCCAGGTGCTGGGCGCCGGCGCGGTAGACAAGATGGTGGACATCGCCGTTACCGGCATCACCAAGGGCATGCGGGTGGAGGAGTTCGACACTCTGGACTACGCCTATGCGCCTCCCTTCTCCACCGCCATCCACCCCTTCGTCCAGGCCTGCTATGTGCTGGAGAACAAACTCTCCGGCGCCTTTGAGACCTTCACTCCCGCTGAGTACGCCGCCGGCGCCGCCAAGGGCTACCGGGTCATCGACGCTCAGCCCGAGGCTAAAATCCACGGTGCGACCTGGGTGAACCTCAGCAAGGTCACCGGCCCTGTGGAGGGTCTCGGCAAGGATGAGAAGCTGCTGCTGGTGTGTGTCAAAGGCAAGCGGGGTTACTTCCTCCAAAACCGCCTGAAGTCCTACGGCTACACCAACACCCGTGTATTGGAAGGCGGCGCAACCTTCAACATTGTGAAGGTCACCGCCCCCGGCGGCAGGCTGTCCGCTGAAGAGATCAAGCGGGTGAAGGGTCTTGGATGCCTCCAGGACAAGCGTTTCCCCGACCGCTTTAACGTCCGGGTCATCACCCGCAACGGCAAGATCACCGCAGAGGAGCAGCGTGTGGTGGCGGAGGCCGCCGAGCGCTTCGGCTCCGGCGAGGTGACCATGACCACCCGTCTGACTCTGGAGATCCAGTGCGTACCCTATGACAATCTGGAGGACGTGATGGAATTCCTCAGCCAGGCCGGTCTGGAGACCGGCGGCACCGGCTCCAAGGTCCGCCCCGTGGTCTCCTGTAAGGGTACCACCTGCCAGTACGGCCTGTGCGATACCTTCGCTCTCAGCCAGAAGCTCCACGACCTCTACTATGTGGGCTACCACGATGTGTCTCTGCCCCACAAGTTCAAAATCGCCGTGGGCGGCTGCCCCAACAACTGCGTCAAGCCCAACCTCAACGATCTGGGCATCGTAGGCCAGCGGATTCCCCAGGTGGATCTCAGCAAGTGCAGGGGCTGCAAGGTCTGCCAGGTGGAGAAGAACTGCCCCATCCATGTGGCGAAGATGGCCGACGGCAAGGTGGTCATCGATCCCGAGGCCTGCAACCACTGCGGACGCTGCGTAGGCAAATGTCCCTTCGGCGCCATTGAGGAGGGTACCTACGGCTACAAGGTGTATATCGGCGGCCGCTGGGGCAAGAAGGTGGCCGAGGGCCGTGCGCTCCGCCAGATCATTACCAGCGAGGAGGAAGTTCTGGCGCTGGCGGAGAAGGCCATCCTCTTCTTCCGCGACGAGGGTATCTCCGGCGAGCGCTTCGCCGACACCATCGAGCGCCTTGGCTTTGACTATGTGGAGGATAAGCTCCTCCACGGCAAGGTGGACAAGGAGACCGTCATGAAGAAGAATGTGGTTGGCGGCGCCACCTGCTGATCGGACCTTCAACAGAATAAAACGGCATGATGAATATCCGCCGTCCGGGGATGCCCGGACGGCGGATATTCTTTTGCGGCGGTTTTTGCGGAAACCGCCGTTTTTTATTTCCCGCTATTGCAGCATATCAGAAAATGAACTTCCGGCGGTGCGGGCGAAGGTCAGCGCAGAATCCTCCGGACATTTTCAAGAAAAAGCGATCATGCTTCTTCTATACCGCCCTACTTTTCCCCGCCCTCTTTTCCGGACGTATGCTCTCCCTTGTTTTCCCGCATGATTATCTCATAGGCCGTACGCTTATTGATATACCCTGTAATTTGTCCCACCGCGCCCAAGGTAAGACACGCGCCTAAAATGCACAGCATATTTCGTATGGTCCCAGCAGAAACATACAACGCTGATCCCGCCAGAACAATTCCCAGCAGGGCTACCACAAAGCTCATTCTGACCTTTCTGTCCCGAATAAATTCCCGAAACGAAAATTTCTCCGGAACAAGAATGCCGCTTTGATTGTCTCCATTGATGCTCCGCCACTGCGCCCCCTCATTTTTCGCTTCGCTGGTATGAGGCTGCTGATGAGATTCCTTTTTCATATGGCTCCTCCTTTATTGATCCGTAAATTTCTGCCGGGTAAAAATCTTTTTTTGATGCAGCCGCAAAATACGAATAGAGAGCAGCACATGCTCCATCTCCTCCGTATCATCATAATCAATTCCGGTCAGCGCCCGAATCTTTTCCAAACGATACATCAGGGTATTGCGGTGAATAAACAACTGTTCCGCGATCTTCCCTATATTCTTCTCACAGGTCAAATAGGTGGCAAGCGTATCCAAATAGCATGTCCCATTCTCCTGATCCTCGTGCATGAGCTGCAGCACAGCAGAATGGCACAGCATCGACAACGGCGAATTCTGCATGGCGAATTTCACGATATAGTCAATCGCATATTTCTCATACTCATAGATCCAGGCGGTCGGCGCAATCTGACTGCCCAGCTCAATTGC
This sequence comes from uncultured Oscillospiraceae bacterium, assembly GCA_944386985.1. Taxonomy (GTDB): domain Bacteria; phylum Bacillota; class Clostridia; order Oscillospirales; family Oscillospiraceae; genus CAJFPI01. Next base: position 71,194 of record CALXDD010000003.1, on the reverse strand, counting down.
CGCGCGAACCTGCTGATATCCCATGGTAATTTCAGAGAAAGAATTCAGCATGCTGCTGACGCCGCACTTTACCACAGAGTCCCGGATAATGGCAATCAGCGCCGGGAAGTCCTTCATATGAATGCTGTCCTGGACATGTACGACCGTCACCTGCAGATCCTCAACCGGAACTGTGCGGCAATTATGGAAGATATTCTGCATCCGCTTTGGAAAATATGTGCTCTGCAGAACATCACTGGTATCTGCAAACCCGAAGACAAAGTATTTGCTGGAGAACTCCCATCCCATGAGCTGCAGCCGTGACGCGATAAACTCCTCACTGTATGTGTTTTTCAGCAGCATAGACTGCAGAAAGCGGTCGAACATATCCTTGGCCTGAAGCATCTGCGTGACCTCTTCCCGGAATCGCGGCAGCAGCTTCCATCCCAATTGATTGATAAAAAACAGATGGGATTTCGTCAGCGGCGTAAAGATTTCATGAACGCAGATCGTAGAAAAGAAGACGCCGTCTTCCCGAAGATTCATTAGGGCAAAGTTGTGGAAAAAGCGATTGGAATCATAGTAATACGCCTGATTGCTTGGGTATTTCCGGGCTCCCATATCAAAGAGGGCCGTAGTCCGCACTTCCGGAATCCAATACCCTGCCGTTGTCAGATTGATCCAATCCGTATCATCCGGCAGCGGGTGGAGCCCTCTGGAATCCGAGATGATGATATAGTCGTGATCGTAGAGGATCATGGGATTCTGGATGAAAGGATAGCACAGTTCCAGATATTCACGGTAGGGTGCATGGCGGCCGTTGCACTCTGTCAACGCCAAGTCCAGCGCATTGCACCGATCCCGCAGCTTCTGAAGCCGGTTGAAAACATGGGAAAACCCTTCCCCTCCACTGCAAATCACAGTATTTTTAATCTGAATCTGGTCCACGGCATCCTCGCAGAAAATGATCGCCGGCGGCCGAAAACCGCAGTTCTTGCTGAACGGGAAGTAACTCCCCACCTGATTTTCCTGAAGCACATACAAGACGCACTCCTCATAATCCATCCCATCTGCGTACAGACGAATTCCCCCGCACAGTGCATCCTCATCATCAAACGCGCCTGCAATATTCCGGCAAGTCTGATGCAGCTCTTCCAAAAACAAATAGAGCGGCAGCTGCATATACATACCTCCTTTGCTTTGTAAAAAAATAATAATCGCAAATTGACTGCGGGCAAAATTTTTTACAATCCGTCTTTTTCTCGCCGGGCAAGCAGAAATTTTCGACAACTTCCGACTTCCGTCATTGTGAAAAATTCATAATAAAAAATTCATATTTTCGTTGCAAAAACTTCGGGAATAATTTCAGATGCATTTTCCGCAAATACAGTTTAATATGACATTATAATCCAATATTCAACAAAAACGCAAAACTTATGCCATAATATTACCATAATTCTTCTTTGAGTTCAAGATAATATTTCTTTCAATGTGTTTGTGATTTTTGTTCACTTATTTTTCAAGAATATTTTTCAAACAAAATATTCCACAAAATTTCATGAACTCCGCGGAACACCGTCTCAAATGGAAGGAGATGATCATTGTAGAATTTTAACATGAAAGCCCCGATCGAATTGAAAGAATGGAGGAGAAAAAGTGAGTAAGAAACCACTAAGTAAGACATTAAAAACATGGTTTGGTGTTGGCGATTTCATGTACTCCCTGTCCGTCAGCTTCAAAACCTATTATTGGACGTACTTTCTGACAACCATTATTGCACTCCCTCTGGAGGCTGTTGGTGTCATGAACACCGTCATCAACGTGTTCGATTTTATCATGGCGTTCTGTTGGGGCGCTATTATCGACGCGATGCGGCCGGGCAAATATGGACGTTACCGCACAATGATTCTTGTCATGGCGCCCCTGATCGTGATTTCCCACGCTTTTCAGTGGTTTGCTCCTACCCTGTACACCTTTGGCTTCAGCGCTGTCACCGCCGTCGTCGCCACCTGCATCTGCTTTGGAATTTACATTGTATTCTTCAATCTTGCCTGGTGCGCAAATGTCTCTCTGATCGGCGTATGTGCCTCTACGGAGCAGGAGCGCTCCCATCTCTCCGGCATGCGCAACGCCTGGAACAAGGTTTGCGGCATCGTGGTTTCCTATATTGCCGTATTCCTGATCGGCCTGTTTTCCAATCCGGTGATCGGCTATGCCGGCGCCGCAACGCTCATGGGGGCGCTGACCATCCCCGGCTACTGGCTGCATTTTGCCATGACCAAGGGATACGAACCCACCCGTGCGGAATTGGAAGCCTCTGCACAGCAGCACACTGCGCAGGCCAAGAAGGCCAATCGCATTACTTTCCGGCAGATCATCACAGCCATTCGTTCCAATATTCAGATCCTGTGGGTCCTACTCATCAATTCCTGCACCCAGCTATCCCTCTTTATCTTCTCCTACATGGCAGTATATCTCTTTGAAATGAGCCTTGGCAGAGCGGATATGTACGCATTCTATCTGACGATCACCAACTTTGCCGGCGTTGTCGCCTCTCTTCTGGCCAACGTCATCGCAAAGAAGATTCCCATCAAACGAATCGTACAGGTTGGCCTTCTCGTCTGTACCGTCGCAGTTTTCGGCGCCTGGTATTTCGCAATTGCCAGCAATGCGCTGATGTTCACCGTTTCTATGGTCATCGTGCAGTTCGCTCTTGCGCTGGCTACCCCGGGTATCATCACCTTCTACTCCAACTGTGCGGTCTACTCGGAGTGGAAAACCGGCATCAATTGCACCGGTACAATCATGGGGCTGACCGGTGTTCCTGTAAAAGTCGCCCTTACTGTCGTCGGAATTTTGATTCCCGCCGTACTGAACGCCGCAGGGTATGTCGCATCCGCCCCCATTACCGACACCATCCGCCGTGCCCTGACCAACGCCTACGCTCTGATCCCCCTCGGCTTGTTTATTGCCGCTCTGCTTCTTGTCACATTCCTCTATCGCCTGACACAGGAGTCTGTGGATGGCTACGCAAAGGAAATCGCCGCAAGAAAAGAGAGCTGAGTCCATCTGCATACCATTCACTATTGCATACCACCCACTACAGGATTTATGGAAAGGAGAACGTATATGTATTCTGAGCAAGAGCGCCGGAGAATTTTGGAAAGCCTCAAGCTGACGCCAAAAGATAATTTCCTTCGGGTACTGAAAGGGGAACTCCCCGAGAGTGTTCCCCTGCACAACATGGGCTTCACCGGCTATAACGGGGAAGCAACCATAAGGATCGTCGGCCCCTCCCTGTTTGATGAAACGCATCTGACGCCGGCTCCCAACGGCCGCTACGACATCTGGGGCGTCAAATACGTTGCCAATGAGTCCACAGGCTTCGGCTGTATCCCTGAGCCCAACAACTACATTCTGGATCTTGACGACATCGAGCACTGGCACGACTACATCAAGGCGCCCCCCATGCCTGAGCGTCTGGACTGGGACTTTTTGGCCAAGAAGGACTGGGAAGCCTCTGGGATCGACCACCGGCAGTCGGCCGCCATGGGTGTCATCGGCCTGATGCCCTTCCAGCAGCTGGTGGCGTTCATGGGGTTTGAAAACACCTTCATCGCTCTGGTGGAGGAACCGGAGATCTGTGAGGAAATCCTTAATTATATGGCAGATCTCTATTATCCGATATGTGCGGCCGCCGCTGAGCACTACACGATGGACTGCGTCTATCTGCTGGACGATACCGCCAGCGCCCAGAGGCCCTTCATCTCTCTGGAGATGTACCGGAAATTCCTCCTTCCCATTTACAAGCGGCTGTCAAAGCCCTTCACGGAGAAGGGTATTCCGGTCCAATTCCACAACTGCGGAAAGTGCGAAACTTTCTTTGACGACATGGTCTCTCTCGGCGTGCGGGTGACCGATCCGGCACAGACCGGAAATGATCTTCTCGCCGCCAAGAAGAAGTATGGGCGCAATCTGGTTCTGGCGGGCTGCTGGGATTGGACCCCCCCCGTCTCCTGGCCGAATGTGGACGAGGAGGAAATTCGAAGCATGGTCCGCCAGTGCGTTGACACCTATGCGCCGGACGGCGGTTACATGGGCCGCGCCGGTGCGCTTGGAATTCCCGGCGATGAGGACATCGCACGAATCAACGGCTGGATGGGCGAAGAAATCTATTGGTATACCAGAGGCTATTATAACCGGTAGCTTCATCACAAGTGCCGGGCGGCTGTGGCGCACTGCATGCCATAGCCGCCCGCGGTAATAAAGAGAGGGGAACACAATGACAAAGCTGTTGATTATTGGCGGTTTTCTTGGCTCAGGAAAAACCAGTGTGATCCTGCAGCTGGCAAAGTATTTGGTCGGTGACAAGCCTGCCTCCCAGTCCCAGGTAATTATCCTGGAAAATGAGATCGGCAGCATCAGCATTGATGACCGCACCCTATCCAATACAGGCTGCAATGTGGAGACTATGTTCTCCGGCTGCGTCTGCTGCACGATGGCCGGCGAATTGGTTATGAACGTTCACGCGCTGCTCTCCCGCTATTCGCCGGAGTGGATCATTTTGGAGACAACCGGCATGGCGTATCCCAATAATGTGAAAAAGACGTTGGAGGAATCTGTTCCGGAAATTTCCTGCAGTATTACCTGCCTGGTGGACGCCAAGCGGTGGCAGCGAATGCAGCATGTGGAGCAGCTGGCTGAATTCTCCAGGGAGCAGCTGGAGGGGGCCAGCGCTGTTCTGGTCAACAAGTCCGATCTGGTCACAGAGGATATTCTGCAGGCAGTGGACGCCTCCATCCGCAATTACAATACAGATGCCCCCATTTTCCATGTATCCGCAGTAAAGGGAATTCCTGAACAGATCTGGAACCAGGTATTTTCGAAGGAGGTGTCATAAAATGGACAGCCAAGAGAAAGACCGGAAGAACGCCGCCGGAGCCCGGGAGGAACCGCTGCACAGCGGTGTAGCTCCCCATCCCCACGATGTCCCCTGCAATGATCCCCACTGCAGCTGCCACAACCATGAACACCACCATGACCACGGACACGAGCATGAGCACGGGCATGGGCACGAGCACGAATATGGGCATGAGCACGGGCACGAACACGACCACGATCACGAACATCACCACGATCATGCCCCCGAGGAGCCGATCTGTGTAACTTCCCACGCCCCAGCCATTGTTGGCTCCGCCCGTATTCAGGTAACGCTTGCTTATGAAGCCGCCGTGGCAGAGGTGGAACGCCGAATGCGCGCCGTTTCAGACCGGGTCCTTGAAATGGGCGGCTTTATCGGCCACATCAAAGGGATCGTAGAACCGGACACCTGCCGCTGCCGTATTTCCATTACCGACGGCGAAACCGCCGACAAGCAGTGGCTGTCCCCCCACACCGTCTGCCACAGCGACTGTGTTTTTATTGTATTTGGTGTGGAATGTGAAGCACTCCGTAATATTCTTCAGGAAACATTCGCAGACCTGATCCCATAATGCAATTACATTGATGGGCAATGGAGGGATAGCTATGAACTTCTGGAAAAACTACAAGCATTTCATCATCGCGCTCATTCTCTTTTTCTGCGTCAAACTTTTTGTTCCCGCCGCCAATGGCCTCACAGAGGTCGGTGTCAGCGTCTTAGCTGTTTTGCTGCCGATTCTTTACCTGTGGCTGACCGTGGGAACTGATTGGGTCAGTCTCCTGGCCCTGGCCGCTGTAATCATGACCGGCGTTTTGTCCGCCACCGACACCTATGCGGCATCCATGGGCAGTTCCACCGTGATCATCGTGATCACCTGCATGGCCTTGAACAAGGTTCTGTCCGACACCGGCGTCATACGAAAAATCGCTCACTGGTTCTTGACTCGGAATATTGTCCGGAACCGCCCTTACGCCTTTATGGCAATGTTTTTTCTGGCCGCCACACTGCTGGGTCTGGTGCTGGAATGTGCCACGCTGGGAATTATTTTTATCACGCTCGCTGTTGAAATCTGTGATGAAATCGGCTACAAAAAAGGCGATCCCTTTTATACCGCTCTGATTATTGGAATTTTCTGGATCAGCAACATTACCAATGCAGCAACCCCGATCTGCCATGCCGTTCCCCTTATTATGATCGGCACCGCGGCCGCTTCCGGCATCTCGATCTCCTACACGCAGTGGCTGACGCTGGGACTGCCCTTTGCCTTGATCATGTATCTGCTGCTTTTGCTGGTCATCTGTGTCATCTGGAAGCCGGAAGCATCCAAATATAAGAACTATGACCTGGATGCGGCCCGGGCCCAAAAAATCCCGCTGGATCGCAAAGGTATTCTGTCCGTCTGTATTTTTATTCTGGTCGTACTCCTGTGGATCGTCCCGGAAGTATTCTCGTCGGCTCTGCCGGCCGGCGTGGCCACCGCACTGAAGGCTTGGGGAAACACCGTCCCGGCAATTTTGGCCGTCTGCCTTCTCTGTATCATTCGTGTGGACGGAAAACCTATTGCCAAATTTTCCGAGCTTGCCACAGCGGCGCCCATGACGCTCCTGATTTTCATCGGGGCCGTTGTCGTACTGGGAAGCGCTGTCAGTTCTGCCGATACCGGCATTTCCCTTGCGCTCAGCAATGTGCTTGCCCCCATGACATCCGCCCTCTCTCCTGCGGTCCTGGTGGGAATCGGCGTTCTTTTGTGTCTTGTTATGACGAATTTCGTCTCCAATGTTGTATCCATGCTGCTCTTCTTCGGCTTGGTGATTCCTGCCATCAGCGGAAGCAGCGTAAGCCTGGTGAGTATATCTGTGATCATCTGTTTGGTTGCAAATTTTGCCTCTCTGGTGCCTTCCGCTGCCGTAACCGCTCCTCTTTTCTTTGGCCCCCAGCACATTACGGTAAAGAATACATTAAAGTGGAATCTGCTGATGATTTTCCTCACATTCCTGGTCTGCATGGCCATTCTCTATCCTTTGGGCAACACCGTCCTGTAATCACATTCCGCCCGGGATCTTCTGTCAAACTCCATCACACTCAGCTGATACAACGAATGAGAGCCCAGTCCGTTTTACCGGACTGGGCTCTTTTTTGCTGGTGACTCTCTTATTTTTTGATTTTAATGGTGTGCGATGAAATGCAGCAGAACTTTTTTGTCCAAAACAACCACGCCTTATCTTCCGCTCAGAACTTCAGCCGGAAGCGGACATCCCCCATGGCGATCTCGTCCCCGCTGCGGAGGATGTTGGCCATATGGATGGGCGTCCCGTTGACGGCGGTACCATTCTGAGAACCCAGGTCCTCTATATATACCGCCCCGTTGGCTGCAAAAACCCGGGCGTGCCGCCGGGAGATGGTCTGGCTGTCGAAGACAATATCACACAGGGCATCCCGGCCCACCATCAGCTGATCGGTAAGAGAGAATTCCGTCCTCCCGCTGGCGAGCTGTCCCGTCAGCACCTCCAGTCGAAGAAAGATGCCGTTGGCTTCCACCGGTCCCGGTGGTACGGGCGGAGATGAAGGCGGTGCAGCAGCCCCCTGGAGCGAGGCGGCACGGCGGCGCTTACGCCGGTTCGCGGCCGTCGCCGCTCCCACGATCACAACGATCACCAAAAAAGCACCGACTGCGGCCAAAGGAAGCCATCCAAGACCATCATCCTCCGCCGTCGCCGCCTCGCTTCCGGAAGAGGACGCGGCTTCCTGTGTTTGAACCGGAGTCTCGGCGGAAGGCAGCCCCTCTTTCACCGGGGCCTCTCCTTCCATAGCAGGAAAGACCACCCGGCGCTCCGCCTTGGCCATCAGCTCTCCGTTGGAAGCAAAGGTAATGGACACCTCCGTCTCCCCGCCCTCGGTCTGGTAGGTCCCCAGAGAGAAGCCAGTGACAAAGAGGTTCCCTGTCTCCTCCGCCAGAGCCTCCGCCGCTTGGGCGGCCTCTGCCTGACTCCCTGCCTGCCAGCAGCTGCCGCCGCTGGCCTCCACCAGGGAGAAAAGGCTCTCCAGAGAAGCCTCGTCAAAGCCAAAGCCCAGGGCATGGACCATCACATCGGAATCCTCCACCCTCTGCAGGGTTTCGTCATAGGTGGCCTCCCCGGTGGAGTCGTACTCCACCGCGTCGGTGAGAACTACCATACTGCGAAGCTCGCCCCCCTGGCGAGGGATAGACTCAAAATAATCCAGCGCCCCCTGAATACCGCTTTGGAGGCGGGTACCCCGGGCCTCGTAGCTGAGATCTGCCATGGCCTGGGGCAGCTCCGCAGCTGTCAGGTCCTCCGCAGCCACGACAAACTCCTCGCCAAAGGTAGCCAGGGTGAAGCGGGTGTTCTCCCCGCCCCCCGACCCCAGAGTTCCGGCAAAGGCGGCTACCTCTTCGGCATAGGCGGGCATGGAGGTGGAGCAGTCCACCAGCAGAAGATAAGTCACCGGCGCCCCCGCCTGGCGGACCGTCTCCATGGCCTGAGAAGCCGGGAAGGACTGACCGCCGATTTTCGCCTCCGCCTTGGTGACCGGCTGGTCTGTGCCGGTAATGGCCACATAGGCAGTGAGGGTCTGATCATACACAAAAGCCCGCACCAGCTCCGCCTGGGCGGCGGCCATGGCAGTGGTCCCCAGCAGAGGCAGCACCACTGCCGCGGCCAGCAGATACAGCAGTCTTCTCATAACTCCTCCTCCGCAAACACAGCGATCACAGAGAAGTTATCATTTCCCGGCGGGGTACGGCGAATGTGGCGCAGCAGCATCAGCTCCACCCACTGCTCCGGCGTGGTGGATTTCAGCCAGTCCGCCAGCATCTCCTCCTGGTACACATACTCCCAGAAACCGTCGGTACAGAGGAGGAAAGCGTCGCCGCTTTGAAGCTCGGCGGCTCCGGTATCCCCTCTGGCCCCCGGCTTTCCCAGCACCCGGAGAAGGCTGGAGCGGTCGTCGTCGTGGTAGACGTCCATGGCAGAGATCTCCCCCGCCAGGAATTTTTTGTAGGTCACCGAGTGGTCTCCGGTGACAAAGGCCAGTCCCCCGCTGGAGAAACGGTAGAGCCGGGAGTCTCCAGCGTGGCCCCACACCGCCCGGCCCCCCCGGAGATCCAACGCCACAGCGGTGGTCCGCATCTCCTCCTGACCGGGAGTCTTCTGTCCCTCCAGTACCGCCTCATTGGCCTTCTGAAAGACCTCCTCCATGGCCTCCCTGGTCATCTCCTCCCGCTCCCGGCAGCCCCGGAAGACGGCAGCAGCGGCCAGGGCGGAGGCCACTTCTCCCCGGCTGTGGCCTCCGAGACCGTCGGCCACCACGAAAACCCCGCCGCCCTCCTCCGCCGCCCAGCAGATCCGGTCCTCATTGTGGGGCCGGCCGCCCCGGTTGGTATATCCATATGCGGAAATCTTCATAGCTTACTCCACATCAAGATACACGGTGTTCTCCACCTCGCCCAGGTAGATGGCGCTCTTGGGGGGCAGCTTCACCGGAGACTCCGGGGCAATGCGCTGACCCCCGGCCAGGAAGGTACCGTAGGTGGAGTGAAGGTCGGTAACCACGAATACGCCCTCCTGGGCATCGTAGTACACCTGGCAGTGGTGGGAACTGACGCCGGGAGTGCCGTCCTGATACACCAGACGGCAGGTGGCGCTGTCGCGGCCCAACTGCACCGGCTGGCGGTGAAGCTGTACCACCAGGTTTCCGTGCTGCGGCGCGGCGGAGCGCAGGAAGGGGGATTTCTCCCGGTTTGACTGCTGGGCCGCCTGCTGAGCAGCGGCCTTGGCGGCCTTCTTCTTTTTGCCGCTGCGGCTGATGAGAAGGATCACCACAATGAGGAGGATCACCACCGCCCCGCCGCCTGCGGCCAGGGCCACCATGCTGATCCCGCCGGAAGCAGGAGCCATGGCGTAGTCAATATTATTGCGCTGGAGCATGGGCAGGATCTCCCCCACGCTGACAGCGTAGAACAGGTTCTGATCCAGTTCTGAGGCGTAGGTATTCACCCCCAGCACCATGCCGTCGCTGTCGGTGAGGGGACCGCCGGAGTTGCCGCCGCTGAGGGCCGCGTCGGTCTGAATGAGCTTTCTTCCGGTGCCGCTCTCGGTGAGGAGGCGGCTGATGCTGCCGGTGGTAACGGTGGCGTCACTCTTGCTGTAGGAGGTCACCGCCTGGACAGTCACATCCGCCGCCAGAGGATATCCCACAGCGTAGACCTCATCCCCCAGCATGCCCTCCTCCGGCTCCCGCATCAGGAGAGGGGAGCGCTTGTCGGTGGGCTCCGCCAGCTTCAGAAGGGCGATGTCCTTCTCATAGTCGTAGTCCACCAGGTATGCCTCCTCCTCATCGTCCTTGTCGAACACCACGCGGAGCTCGCCGCCCCCAAGGGCCTTTCCGGCCAGGATGAAGTCCTCCACCACATGGCAGTTGGTGACGATGTACTGGGGATCCTCCCCCGCCTCGCCCACAAAGAAGCCGGTGCCCCGGAGATAGCTCATCTCCCCGCCGGCGTCGGGGGCCCCCGCATAGAGGAGGACGATGCCGTCCAGCACCCCCTGGTCAAAGGCCGCCATCACCGGCCTGCCTGCGGTTCCCAGCAGCACTACCGCCGCCAGGACAGCCAAATACATCCGAACTCGTTTCATCGCGATTTCTCCTATCTGATTGATTTACAGGCGATCATCACCCCGGTGTAGTTGTCCTGCTCCGGGATTCTCTTTTCCAGCACCATGTTCTCCAGCAGGGCGCAGCCCTCCTGGGGATCAAGGGACATGGCCTCCAGCACCTCCGCCGGCGTCAGCACGCCGCTGATGCCGTCGGAGCAAAGTAAAATCACGTCTCCGTCTTCCAGCTTCAAAGGCCGCAAACTCTGGTCCGCTGTGCGGAGGTTTTGCATCCCCACAAAGGCGGTAAGACGGCGGGCATCCTCATGCCGCTCCGCCCGCTCCTTCTCAATGGGTTCCTGGCGCAGCTCCTGGAGATAGAGGTCGTTGAGGCAGGTGTGCTCCCGGTTAATCTGAAACACGCCGCCGTTTCGTTTGAGGAAAATGGCGCTGTCCCCTACACTGATCCAGTGGAGGGCGCCGTCGAAAACCCGCACTGCCACCACGGTGGTGCCGCCCCGGCCGCAAAAGCGCTCAAAGAGGCCGTCGCTGGCGGCAAAGATTCCCTCCCGAAGCTGTTGGGGCACATTCCCCTCCTCCCGGAGGGCATGAAAGAGCTGGGTGAGGACCTCCACCGCCCCCTCGCTGACAGCCTTGCCATCGGACATACCGCCCATGCCGTCGGCCACCACGGCAAAGAGGCCCTCCCGCCTCAGGGCGGCGGCGTCAGCGGCGTTGCAGAGGGCAAAGGAATCCTCCTGTCCATCCCGGTCTCCCAGCCCCTGGACGTTGGCCGCCTGGAAGCGGAGTCCTTTCACCCCGCCCTCCAGGCTCACCGTCTCCAGGTCCTCCGTCACCCGCCGCTGGCGGCGGAAGAGGCCGTCAAGTATCCCCATGGTCCTCCTCCTTCTTCCAGGCGAACTGTTCCCCGCACAGAGGGACGAACAGCAGCTTGGTGGTGCCAAAGTCGATGAGATCGTAGGCTTTCAGGGGCGTGGCGGCAAAAACCTCCTCCCCGTTGAGATAGACGATGTTTCGCCCGTCTCCGGGGATCAGGTTGAAGCGGTTGTTCCGGTCGCTGTAGCTGATCTTGGCGTGGTTTTCCTGGGAAATGGTCCGGTCGCCGGTGATGACAATGTCCATCCGGTCCCCTCGGCCGATGGCGTTGATGCCACCCCGGATGGTGTAGCTCTTGCCCCGGCTGGGGCCCTCCACGCAGGCCAGCCACCCCACCACCGGGTCAAAGCCCATCTCCTGCTGCATCATACCCACGGTCTTCCCCGCCGCCAGCACGCTGGGCCCTCTGGGGGGCATGGTTTCGGCTGGGGGCTCCGGGGCGGGAGCGGGCTGAACGGGGGCGTAGCCCCGGGGCGGCATAGTCTTCTGAGGGGCCGTCACCGGCGTGGGGGCATAGCCTCTCGGGGGCTGGGTCTTCTGGGGGGCTGTCACCGGGGTGGCGGAGAGGGGGGCCGTCCGCTGTGGGGCCGCCGCCGGCGTCTGGGACAGAGGTGCGGTACGGCCCGGGTCCGTCACCCGAATCGGAGCGGTACGGCCCGCCGCCGCCACGGTGATCTGTTGGTTAGTGTTGCAGTAGGGGCAGGTAGGGTACTTTTCCGGGTCGTAGAGATGGCCCCGCCCACATTCAATCTGTGCCATGGGACTTCCTCCTTTTTTCCGTTTAGCTGACAGTCAGATTTTTTACATGGGACACCGGAGTGGTGTCAATCCCGTCGGCGGTGTTGTACACCGTAAGGCTGGTAAGGTTGGTGAGATTGGCCAGAGGAGACAGGTCCCGCACGGGATTGTTGTACCGGCCGATGTTCAGATACGCATTGCGCAGGCTGGTCATCTGACCAATGGCGGTCAGATCAACACCGGCCCGGGAGGTGGAGATGTTCAGATCCGTTACATTTTTTAAAGAGCCCAAGGGCGTGAGATCCAGAGGGGTCTCACCCTCCTGGGACTGGTCGTTGAAATCCAAGGTCTTCAGATTGGTCAGATTGGCCAGGGGCGCCAGGCTCTTGACCCTGCCGGTGAAATTCAACTCCTGGAGACTGGTCAGTCCGGAGAGGCCGGAGAGATCGCAGTAGGTGGTGGTATCATAACCCCTGGCAGGGAGATACAGGCTTTTCAGCTTCGTCAGATTCCGAAGGGGCTCCACATCGGTATAGGTGCAGCCGATGCCTGCGTCGCCGCTGATGCGGATCTCCGTCAGCGCCGTCAGGTTTTCCAGCCCTTTCAGGCTCTCCAACCCGCAGGCGGTCAAGTTCAGCGTCTGCAGCTTGGTGAGGTTCTGCAGCGCCGTCAGGTCCTTCAGCTGGCTCTGGTAGTTGGAATTGATGTACAGCTCCCGCATCTGCGTGAGATCCTTGAGGAAAGAAATATCCTCACAGTAGAAATCGCCATAGAGCTGCAGCCGCTGCAGATCGGTCAGCCCTGCTACCGGGCTCAGATCCTGAATATCTGCCGACAGGTACAGCTGCAGTTCTGTAAGCTTTGTCAGATTCTTCAGGGCGCTGATATCCTTCAGTGTGGCATTATCATAGCCGCCGTTTTGATACAGCCGCAGGCGGGTGAGCTTCGTCAGGTTCTCGACGCCGCTGAGGTTCTCCAATCCCACCACCTGCAAATCCAGCTCCGTCAGGTTGGTGAGGCCGGAGAGGACAGAGAGGTCCTCCAGCACAATATCACCGGAGTTTCCGTTGGCGGTTAAGTTCAGTTTCTGCAGCTTGGTGAGATTCTGCAGCGGCGTCAGGTCCGTGAGGTTCATGGAGCCGTACAGATTCAGCTCCGTCAGGGACGTGACCCCCTCCAGTCCCTTCAGACTGGCGAGATCCCCCACCGGGATATAGAGCTGGGTGATCTTGCTGAGCTTGGACAGCCAGGTAAGATCGGAAATCCAGCCGTTGTTTCCATTGCTGCCGTCAAAGGAGAGGCCGGTAAGGTTGGTGAGCTCTCCCAGGGGGCTGAGATCGGTGGGCGCCATACTGGCGGGCAGAGAGAGATAATCCAGATTGGTCAGGGTGGCCAGAGGCGTCAGGTCCACAGGGGTATCCCACACCGCATCCCCAAACTGGAGCTGACGCAGCTCCGTCAGTCCCTCCAGAGGGGACAGATCCTTGACGCTGGTTCCCCGCAGGCGCAGGTTTTCCAGATAGGGCATATGGGCCACGGCGGAGATGTCGGTGATGTCAACATTGCTCTCTAAATCCAGATAGGTAAGATTGACCATATATTGAAGATCCTGCAGGTCCTCGTCCGTGAGGCTCATGCCGCCCAGCTCCAGCCGCCGTTCGTTGGTGCTGTAGGTTTCCCCCCGAATGGTGATAGAGGGCACCGCCGACTGCAGAAGGGGATGTCCGCTGTCGTTTCCTCCTCCCCCGCCGGAGCCGCCGGTGAACAGGGCAAGGCTGACCACCAGGGCCACTACCGCCGCCGCCAAAACACCGAAGAACACCGGTTTCTTCTTGATCTTGGCAACAAGGTCCTCCTTGATTGCCGGAGCAGGGGCCGCCGGCGCTTGGCCCGGCACTTCCACCACCTGCTGGCGCTCGATGGCCTCCAGAAACTCCGCCGCGGACTGGAACCGGTCCTCCGGCTGCACAGCAAGACCCTTCAATATGGCCTTATCTAAGTACTCGGGGATGTCGATGCCAAGCTGGGAGATCGGCACCAGCTCGTCTTTGTCCAGCCGCTCCAGGGACTCGGGGGGCAAAAAGCCGGTGATAGCCGCATAGAAGCAGGCGGCGCAGGAGTAAACATCAGTGTAGGGCCCCTGGCGGCTGCGGCGGATATACTGCTCCTTAGGGGCGTAGCCCACCTTCAAAATGACGTCCAGACTCTTGCTTTTGTCGCCGATGCTGTACCGGGCAGAGCCGAAGTCCAGGAGCTTCACCATGCCGTCTTTTGTGATGTAGATATTATCCGGGGTCACGTCCCGGTGGATAAACCCCTCGGCGTGGACCGCCGTCAGGGCCCGCAGCACCGGGATCATCACGTTGCAGGCATCCTCCACGCTGACCTTTCCGCCATGGTTTGCGATGTAGGTCTTGAAGGAAATGCCCTCGATATAATCCATGACGAAGTAGGAGGTGTCATTTTCATCGAAGTAGCTGGTAACGCCGGCAATATTGGGGTTGCCGATGAATTTGGCCAGGGTTCGCGCCTCCTCTTGGAACCGCTCCGCCCCATAGGTAAAGGCTTCGCTCTTGCTCTCCATGGCCACGGACACGGTGGTGCCGATGCGGGTGGCGATATCGCTGGGCATGAACTCCTTCACCGCCACTTTGGCGTTCAGCTGGGTGTCCACAGCAAGGTAGGTGATACCAAAGCCGCCCTGACCCAGCACCCGGCCCACGATGTAGCGGTTGTTCAAAACCGTCCCCGCCCGCAGGGCTACCGGAAATTTCTTGACATTCTCCTCCAGGTCAAAGCCGCAGTGGGGGCAGGGTCCCTCGCCCTCCGGCCGCTCCTGGAAGCAATTATAACAGAGATGGGGCGTGGATCGTACAGCAGACATAGAGTTTCCTCCGTTCAGTTAATCCAATACTACCTGCGGAATGTTTTCCAGCGGTGACTGGTCTACAATGCGCGCAGAGGGGAACAAATTGACATACTCCAGATTTTCCAACCCGGCAAGGGCGCTGACGTCGAGAGCCGGACTGTTCACATTTGCTGATGTTCCGGCAAACAAATACAGATATCGCAGTTTGGAAAGCCCGGTCAGCGGGCCCAAATCAGTAATGGTCCGCAAGGGATCCTCACTTCGCGTATTGATGCTCAATTCCTCCAAATTGACCAGCGATTCCAGACCGGACAAGCTGGTCAGTCCATCTACTCTTCCAAGATCCAGCCTCCGCAGCTTTGTCAGCCCCGACAGGGCGGTCAGATCCCGGGCGGAACACAGCACCGTATCCCCAGACCGATGGAGCAGAAGGTTTTCCAACGACGTCAATTTGGAGAATACACTGAGATCATCAACATGGAATTCTCCCAACAATTCTACATCCCGCAGATGGACCAATCCGGCCAAAGGTGCGAGATCCGCACTGCGCACCGACAGTCCCAGTACCTCCAGCTGCGTCATATTGGTGAGGCACGCCAGACTGTCGATGCTGTTTGTTCCATTCCGTCTTGTCCCCATCATGATAAACTCCCGCATATTTGTCATTCCGGACAGAGGCGAGAAGTCCGTATAATTTGGGCCAGAAGGGATAGCGAGCTTTTCTAAATTCGTGAGATTTGCCAGGGGGGAGAGATCTGTAATACCGCTGGAAGTGCTGTTGCCGTCGTCCAGGTATAACACCTTCAGATTGATCAGACCTGAAAGCGGGGTGAGATCGGACAAATCCGGGTTGGCCAGATTCAGCTCTTCCAAACTGGTCAGCCCGGCAATGGGACTCAGGTCGGTGGCTCCGGTCCCCATGAGGTTCAGGGCGGTGAGGGTGGTCAACTCCTCCAGAGGGGAAAGATCCGTGATGGCCTGATTCCCCTGAAGAGACAGGACCTGCAGATCAGGAAACTCTCCCAAAGCCAAGAGATCTTCATTGGTCAGCTCTTTTCCATGAAAATTCAGCTTGGTGGCGTCCGTCCGGTATTCCTCTCCGGCAATGGTCACACTGGAAACCGGCAGCAGCGACATACCGCCGCCTTCTGTCCCGGCGCCGCCTCCGGCGAAGTAGCCCGCACCAACCGCCAGCAGGACCGCGAACACAGCAATTCCGGCCAAGAGAAGGGTTCTCCCCTTTTTCTTTGCCGGGGCGGCCGGCGCCGCAGGAGCAGCGGAAGATACCTCCACCACCTTCTGGTTTTCGATGGCCTCCAGGAACTCCGCAGCGGACTGGAACCGGTCCTCCGGCTGGACCGCCAGCCCCTTTAAAATGGCCTTGTCTAAGTACTCCGGAATCTCAATGCCCAGCTGGGAGATGGGCGCCAGTTCGTCCCGGTCCATCCGCTCCAGGCTCTCCGGCGGCAGGAAACCGGTGATGGCGGCATAAAAACAGGCAGCGCAGGAGTAAACGTCAGTAAAGGGCCCCTGACGGCTCCGGCGGATGTACTGCTCCTTGGGGGCGTAACCCACCTTCAAAATAACGTCCAGACTTTTGGACTTGTCTCCAATAGAGTACCGGGCGGAGCCGAAGTCCAGCAGCTTTACCGCTCCGTCTTTTGTGATGTAAATATTGTCCGGGGTCACATCCCGGTGGATGAATCCCTCCGCATGGACCGCCGTCAGGGCTCTTAAAACAGGAATCATCACATTGAGGGCGTCCTCCACGCTGACTTTCCCGCCATGATTGGCGATGTAAGTCTTGAAGCTGATGCCCTCAATGTAGTCCATAACGAAGTAGGACGTGTCGTTCTCATCGAAGCAGTCCGACACACCGGCAATATTGGGGTTGCCGATGAACTTCGCCAGAGTCCTGGCCTCCTCCTGAAACCGCTCCGCCCCATAGGAAAAAGCCTCCGTTTTGCTCTCCGCCATAACGGACACGGTGGTGCCGCCCACACGGGTGGCCAGTTCCCCGGGCATAAACTCCTTGATGGCCATTTTGGCCTCCAGCTTGGTGTCCCAGGCCAGATAGGTGATACCAAAGCCCCCCTGACCCAATACCCGCCCCACAATGTAGCGGTTATTCAGCACCGTCCCCGCCCGCAGGGCTACCGGATATTTCTTAGCATTCTCCTCCAGATCAAAGCCGCAGCACGGGCAAGGCTCCTCCCCCTCCGGCCTCTCCCGAAAACAGTTGTAGCAGAGATTCCGCATTGTTCCTCTGCCGCCTCCTCTGTCCTGATAGTGCATCTCCCGGCACACCTGGTGCACCGGGAGAATAAACCTCAACCTTTTATAGCGCTGAAAAGTTCTTATCAAAATGTATGATACCTTTCTTTTCTCCATCCGTCAATACTATGCAATTTGCATAGTATTGACGGTGTTCAGCCCAAAACAAATGCCCGGGTGCACTTATGCGCACCCGGGCATTTGTTTCTCTTATTTCTGGAAAGGAATCAGACCGTGGGGTATTCGCCATCCCACAGCACCTTGCGGAACTTCATGGGGTCGGTGTTGCCCTCGGTGGAAAACAGCAGCACCTGGCTGAAACGATCCAGACCCAGATACTCCCGGAGATCCTTGTACTCGTCGGTCTCCATAATGGCGGCAATGAGGCCCATGCCCACCGCGCCGGACTCGCCGGAGATCACCGTGGGATCGCCCTTCACAGGCACGCCCAGCATCCGCATGCCCCGGGCACTGACCCAGTCGGGGCAGGAGACGAAGGCGGACACATGATTGCGGAGAATATCCCAGGAGATGATGTTGGGCTCGCCGCAGGCAAGACCCGCCATAATGGTCTTCAGATCTCCCTCCACGATCCGGGGCTTGCCGTCACCGGCCTTGGCGCCCTGGTACAGACAGTCCGCCGCCCGGGCCTCCATCACCACAAATTTGGGAGGATCATTGGGGAAGAGGTTGGTGAAATAGCCCACCACAGCGCCGGCAAGGCTGCCGACACCGGCCTGGACAAACACATGGGTGGGACGGTTCACACCGATCTGCCGCAGCTGCTCCCCGGCTTCACAGGCCATCGTGCCGTAGCCCTGCATAATCCAGGTGGGGATCTCCTCATACCCCTCCCAGGCGGTATCCTGCACCACCACGCCGTGCTTGGTCTGGGCAGCCTCGGCAGCGGCCATGCGGACGCACTCGTCGTAGTTGACCTCCTCGATGGTCACCTTGGCGCCCTCCTTGGCGATGTTCTCATACCGGGCCTGGCTGCTGCCCTTGGGCATATGGACCACAGCCTTCTGCCCCAGCTTGTGGGCAGCCCATGCCACGCCCCGGCCATGGTTGCCGTCGGTGGCAGTAAAGAAGGTGGCCTGACCAAACTCCTCCTCCAGTTCCTTGCTGGTGAGATAGTCGTAGGTCATCTCCGCCACATGCTTGTTCATCTGATGGGCGATGTAGCGGGCCATGGCGAAGGAACCGCCCAGCACCTTGAAGGCGTTGAGGCCGAACCGGTAGGACTCATCCTTTACATAGAGGCCCCCCAGGCCCAGATACTCCGCCATTCCGTCCAGACGGGCCAGCGGCGTGACGGAATACTGAGGAAAGCTGCTGTGGAAATACCGGGCCTTGGCCACTTCCGGCAGGGCCATGATCGGCAGATTCTTATCCTCGCTGGCAGGCATGTGGTTGTCTACCCAACGAATTGTTTCTTTCATATTCTGTTCCCCCATACAAAATTTTTTAGTGTAACAAATTTTTTGTTTGGCTCCGCAGCAATCATATCACAACCTATTAAGAAGTCAAGTGGATTTGTCGAAAATCTTTTCTTTTTCTCTCCAGACAGCCGGTTTTCTCTCAATACCGGCTGATTTCCATGGAGGCGTCGTCCTCCCCCTTCTGAATGGACCGGATCTCCACATAGTACTGCAGCTCCGGACTGACCTTCACCAGCACCCGCTCCCCGGCCCGCCGGCCCAACAGTGCCTTCCCCACCGGAGACTCCTTGCTGATCAACCCCTTCAGCACATCCTGCCGCAGGGTAGTCACCAGCCGGATGGTCTGCTCTTTTCCCAGTTTTTCATTGAACATCACGATTGTATCAAAGAGGCCCACTACGTCCTCGGCGCTGTCGGCAGAAATCACATGGGCGGTGCGGATCATGTTCTGCAGATACCGGATACGGCTCTCATTGCGGTTCTTCTCCTGCTTGGCCACCTTATATTCGTAGTTCTCGCTGAGATCGCCGAAAGCCCGGGCGGTCTGTACGTCCTCAATGAGCTTGGGGCGCAGTTCCCGGATGCGGTAGTCCACCTCCTCCTGCATTTTCTGGATATCTACCTGAGTCAATTCATCATGCATGGTAATCCCTCGATACTCCTCTTCCAAATAGGTTCATTTCATTGACACTCTATCACGGCGGGGCAGAAAAAGCAACCCCTCCCCCAGGTACCGGCAAATTTCTCCCACCGCCATCGACAGAGGGGCTGATCCGCGGTATAATGGAGACACTAACAGCTTGGGAGGTGCCTATGTCTCTGTTTCTCTGTCCCATCTGCGGCGCGCCCCTGACCCGGGAAGCCGGCGCATACCGGTGTGTCGGAGGGCACAGCTATGATATCGCCCGGGAGGGGTACGTCCACCTCCTTCCTGCCAACCGCAAGCACTCCCGCCAGCCAGGTGACGACCGGGAGATGGCGGCGGCCCGGACCCGCTTTCTCAGTGCCGGGTGGTACAGCCACCTGCTGGACGCCCTGTGCGCCCAGGCCCTCCGGTACGCCGGACCCGCGCCGGTATTCCTGGACGCCGGGTGCGGAGAGGGGTACTACACCGCCGGGGTAGCGGAAGCCCTCGCCGGCAGCGGGCGGCAGGTGCGGGCATGCGGGGTGGATCTGTCCAAATTTGCCCTGCGGAAGGCCGCCCGGAGAAGCCCGGGAACGGAGTTTGCCGTGGCGTCGGTGTATCATCTGCCGGTGGCGGACGGCGCGGCGGATCTCCTGCTGGACTGCTTTGCCCCTCTGGCGGCGGAGGAGTACCGGCGGGTAATGAAGCCCGGCGGGGTGTTTCTCTATGTAGTACCCGCCCCGGAGCACCTGATGGAGATGAAGTCCATTCTTTATGAGGAGACCTACGAAAACCCGGAGCAGCAGGTGGAGTACGAGGGCTTTACCTATCTAAACGTAGTACCGGCAGAGCGGACCCTCCATTTAAACAGCCGGGAGGCTATTCAGGACCTTTTGGGCATGACTCCCTACGCCTGGAAGACCCCAAAGGCCGGACTGGAGCGGCTTGGGCAGATGGAGGAGCTGACGGTCACCGCCGCCTTCCGCATCCATGTGTTCCGCCGGAACGAGGAGGCGTAATTCCCCATTCCTTCTCCGGGATACGACAGAGCGCCCGCCGCGGATAAACCGCGGCGGGCGCTCTGTTTTACCGAAACCAGTTTTCTGTTCGATCTGCCATCAGCCGATACCGCCATCGTAGACAAAGCCCAGAATGAAGACGATCACAGCCAGAGGCACATAGATATATTTTGCCACGATCCCGAACCAGTTGCCAAGGGGCTTCCGGCGGCCCAGCTGCAGCTCGCCGCGGATCTCCTCCCAGCCCAGAACATAGTAGATGGAGATAGCCCCCAGCAGAGCGCCGAAAGGCACCACAATGATGGTAATAAAGTCCATCCAGCTGCTCACCATATCGCCGTTTTCGATGAAGAGGCCCACGCCCAGGGCGATAATGCCGCACAGCAGGGTAGCGGCGGTGCGGGAGAGGTTAAAGCGGCTCTGCCAGGACTCGCACACCGCCTCAAACATATTGATGAGGCTGGTGATACCGGCAAAAAACACGGAGACGAAGAAAAAGGCGGCAAAGAGCTGGCTCATGGGCATCTGCTCAAAAACCTTGGGCAGAGTAACAAACATAAGAGAGGGTCCCCGGCCCGGCTCGATGCCGAAGGCGAACACGGCGGGCATGATGGCGAGGGCGGCCAGCATAGCGGCCAGGGTGTCGAAAATGGCGGTGTTCACCGAGGCTTTGGGAATGTCCTCATCTTTACTGAGGTAGGAGCCGTAGACGATCATGCCGGAGCCGGTGATGGACAGGGAGAAGAATGCCTGTCCCATGGCCATGACCCAGGTATCCTTTTGGAGGAGGGCCTCCCACTTGGGCACAAAAAGGAACTTATACCCCTCCACCGCGCCGGGCAGCAGGGCCACCCGCACCGCCAGAATGATAAAGAGCACATAAAAGGCAGGCATCAGGATCTTATTGACCTTCTCAATGCCCTTGGTTGCACCGAAAAGCAGGATGGCTACGGCGGCTGCCACCACTACTGCGTGCCAGCCCACATTGCCGAAGGTGGAGGACATCTGGCTGAAGAGCTCGGCGGAATCCGTGGTCAGAAATGCGCCGGTGACGCTGTTGGCCAGGGCCTTCAGCACCCAGCCCACAATTACCGCGTAGCCGATGGCGATGCCGAGAGAGCCAAAGAGAGGGATCCATCCCAGAAGATAGCCCAGCTTTCCCTTGCCCCGGCTGGCCCAGCAATACTCATAGGAACCCAGGGTGCCGGTTTTGGCCCGGCGGCCGATGGCAAACTCCGCCGAGAGGCCCACCAGCCCGAACAAGGCAATAAACAGCAGGTAGGGAATCAGAAAGGCTGCGCCGCCGTACTGTCCCAGGCGGTACGGGAACATCCAAATATTGCCCATCCCCACCGCAGAGCCCACACAGGCCAATACAAAGCCAAAGGATGTGCGGAATCCTCCATTGCGGTGGACATGGGAGGAATGGTTGTCAGATTCATGCATCAGTAACTCACCTCATAAAACTTTTGCCGTGCGTTGCTTTAAAGCGCTGCAGAGGTGATTATACAGGATATTCCCCTATTTGGCAAGGGGAGGCAAGAAAAGGCAGCGGTTTTTCTCTCCACTGCCCCTCTCCGGTCAAAATGCCCTTCCCCATTGAGACCGCCCCCCTATACGATCCCCAGAAAGGAAAAAGAGAGCGCCCACCCTTTGAAAGGGCCGGGCGCTCTCTTGTCCTGTCTCCGTTTTTTACAGCTCCGCCGGAGGTATATCGATCTCCAGATCGCTGATCGGATAGGTGACGCAGGGATGAATCCAGCCAAACTTCCGGTCTGCCTCTCTTCGGCCATCCCGGCCCTCGGCAATGCGGAACTCGCCGCTTATCCACTTGCTGTGGCAGTAGCCGCAGCCGCCTGCCCGGCATTTGTTGGGGGCAGGGATGCCCGCCCGCTCCAGGGCGGTGAGCAGCGTCTCATCCTCCCGGGCATCCACGGTGTACACCTGGTCCCGGATGTGGGCGGTGAGACGGAAGGTGCGGGGATTTTCCAGAGAGAGGCTGCCGCAATAGGTGGCGTCCTTCCGCACCGCCTTCACCGGCAGACTGTAGGGAGCCAGCTCCTTGAGAATGAAGTCATACATGGCCTTGGGGCCGCATAGGAAGAAGGTCACGTCCCGGATATCCACATATTTCTCCAACAGCTTGGCCGACACAAAGCCGTGCTCGTAGCCCGCCCGCTCCTCATCGCTGAGGACGTAGACCACCTGAATCCCCTTGGCCGCCATCTCATCCAGCTCCGCCTTAAAGGCGATGCGCTTCTCATCCCTGGCGCCGTAGAAGAGGATCATCTCATAGTCCTCATCCCCCTCCAGACGGCTCTTGGCCATGGAAAGGAAGGGGGTAATCCCAGCGCCGCCGGCAATGCAGACAATGCGCTTTTTGTCCCGGAGGGTCTCATAGTGGAACTCCCCGGAGGGCTCGGTCATGACAAAGCGGTCTCCCACCTTGACCTCCCGGCCCAAGTGGCGGGAGAAAAATCCGGCGTCCTCCACCCCCAGCACCAGTTTGTTCTGAAGGGCCTCCCGGGGACTGGAGGCGATAGAATAGGGCCGGCTCACCAGACTTTTCCCCACCTCGCCCCGGAGAGACACATACTGCCCCGCCCGGAAGAAAGGGAAGGCACCGGCGTCGGTACGGCGGAAGGTCAGCTCCGTCATTCCCTCCGTCACACGCCGCACACCTGTGACCTCCACCGCCATCTCCCCGGGGTGGAGGACCTTGGCCAGGGTGTTGACCCGGTACTCCTTAGGCAGCGGCGCGGCAGAACCATTGGCCAGCGCCTCCCGGCGATTGGGCACCAGCTTGGTGAAGCGGAGCATATCCATGAAGCCGAAAATCTGTCGTTTGAAGTTCATGTTACCGCACCTCCCTCTTGAGATCGCCCACGGTCTGGCGGCCGGACAGGTCGCCGGAGACATAGGCGCTGGAATAACCGCTGGAGCGCATGGCGTAGCCCCCCGCGAACCGGAGGCCCGGGAAGAGCTTGGCGTCCTCCGCCATCATCATCATCCGGGGCATCAGGCTGTCCCAGTCCGCTGTCTCGTAGCCATAGATCACACCCTGGGGATGGCCGCAGTACCTGGCATAGGTGGTGGGCGAGGCCACGGCGATCTCCTCGATGGCGTCCCGGATCTGACAGCCGGTCTCCCGCTCAAAGACCCGGATCATGTCGTCGGCCAGACGGTCCTTGGCCTTGAAGTAGTCCGTCTCAGTGACGTTCCCCCAGTCGTCGGACATGAACATGGTGGTGAAATACATCATGCAGGTCCCCTCCGGGGAGCAGGCGGGATAGGCGTTGTTGAGACAGACGGTGGCCTGAACATGGTTGGTGGAGACCTTCCGCATCAGGTCGTACTGCTTTACCGTGTCAGCGGTGTCATAGATAAAGTAGTTGTGGCTTTTGATCCCCAGCTGCTCCGCCGACTTGTTGAGGCCCAGGAACATGCTGAATCCCCGTCCCGCGAAGGTACGGGCATTGGTGGCCCGGACCATCTGCTCCGTTACCGACTTCTCCTCCAGCATCTGCCCGAACACCAGATGGGGTGAGCAGTTGGCAATGACGTGGCGGGTGGGAATCACAGTGCCGTCGGCGAGACGGACGCCGGTAATAGCGCCGCTGTCGTCGGTGAGAATCTTCTCTGCGGGGGAGTGGTACCAGATGTCGCCCCCCAGTTCCCGGATACGGGCGTCCATAGCCAGGCTGATCTCGTGGGAGCGCATCTTGGGCATCCAAGCGTCCCGGGTGATATACCGGATCACCATGGAGCCGTAGTGGAGGAAGCTCATGCGGTCGCAGTCCACCCCCAGATAGCACCAATAGGCGTTGAGGATATCCCTGGCCCGCTTGGGCATTTTCAGGGAGTCCAGCACCTCATTTACCGAATAGCTGCCTGCCTTGATGAAATTGGGAAAATGGGCCTTCATATAGGACGAATCCGTGTTGCCGTTGACGGAGCTGGAGTAGGTCTGGGCATCCCGGACCTCGTTGCAGAGGGCGAAGAAATCGGTCATGGACTTCCGGGAGCCGGGAACGTACTGCTCCATCTTGCTGATGAATGCCTCCACGCCGAAGGGCATCTCGCAGTCATACTGCTTGTCGGTGGTGATAAGATGGTATGCCTCGGGGATGCGGACCCAGTCGATCTTGTCCTCCACCCCCAGTTCCCGGAAAAGGGTGCGGATGTCGCCGGGTTCCTCCGGGGAGCCGAAGTCGTTGAGTTCGTGGAGGCTGGCCTCAAACTCAAACCGGCCCCGCTTGAAGCTGGTAGCAAAGCCTCCCGGCAGATTGTGCTTCTCCAGCAGCAGGCAGGAGTAGCCTCCCTGCAGCACCCGGATGGCGGCGGTGAGGCCGCCGTTTCCGGCGCCGATCACCACCACATCATAGGCTTTTGCGGTGTGTTGTTCCATAACTGCCTTCCTTTCCTATATCAGATTTCTGGAGCGGTCCAGCCAGTACCGGAGCCCCTCCCCGCTGGTGATTTTTTTGTAGTGCCGCAGCAAAATGGAGTAGAACTCCGTCAGCTCCCGGTCAATCTCCTCCTGCTCCATGGTCCGGTAGCCGGTGGCAATCATCACCCCCAGGCCATAGCAGTAGTACTGCATCCGCCGGTGCATGTCCCAGGCCTCCTCCCGCGTCATCTCCAGATTCCGAGAGAGAAGCTCCACCGTTACATCGCCGTTCACATCCTCCAGCAGCCGCTCCTCCGGCTCCCGCCGCCGGAGATAGAGAAACTGAAACAGAGCCGGCTCCTCCCCGGCAAAGCGGAGAAACGCCCGGCCAAACTCCTTGTAGCTGCTGCACCGCACCGCCAGATACGTCTCCCGTATGTGGACCAGCAGCTTCTCCCGGAGCTCCTCAAAATTTTGAAACGCCGAGTAGAGGGGCTGCGTGGAGCACCCCAACTCCCCCGCCAGATTCCGCACCGACAGGGCCGAAGGTCCCCCCTTCTGGATGACTCGGACTGCTCCAGCCAGAATATCCTCTCTGTTAATCCGCTTTTTCGGCGCCATAGCTCCTCCATTAATAACACCTGTTATTTAATCAAATTTTACGACCTTTTTTGGCGGAATGCAAGCCTATTTTCTCTGTTCGCCAAGAAAATATCCTCAACATCCCCCGTTATCAGGCCACTTTGTCCTCTTCGAAGAAACTCCCTGTTGAAGAATCCCGGTCCACACAGTATACTCAAAGCAGGAAAACCGGCGGCACTCCCCCTTCTCCCCTATCCGGCGGAGCACCCGCTATGACTGAAAAATCCATGTAGAGAAAGAGGGGGGACCTATGCCCGTGGTTTATGAGCAGTCAGGTGATGTCCTGAGAAATGAGGCCGGAGAATCTCTCGTCACGAAAGGCAGGTACATCGCCTTTGACGTGGAGACTCCCAATTTTCGAAACGACCGCATCAGTGCCATTGGCGTGGCGGTGGTGGAGAACGGAACCATTACAGAACAATTCTCCACTCTGGTCGATCCGGAGACCCATTTCGACCGCTTCAACATAGAGTTGACGGGCATTACCCCGGAGAGTGTCCGGAACAAGCCTGCCTTTCCTCAGCTGTGGCAGGAGCTGGAGCCCCTTTTCACCAGCGGCCTGCTGGTTGCCCACAATGCTCCCTTCGACCTGTCGGTGCTGGCCAAATGCCTGCAGGACTACGGCATCTTCTGGCAGCCCATGGTGGCCTACGCATGCACCTGCCAGATGAGCCGCCGCCTGCTGCCCCGCCTTCCTAACCATCGGCTCAACACCCTCTGTGATTATCTTGGGCTGGAGCTCCGCCATCACGAAGCCGGCAGTGACAGTCTGGCCTGCGGAGAGATCCTGCTCCGCTGTCTCCGCACCGGAGCCTCCCTGGAACCCTTTGTACGGCTATACGACCTGCAGAAGATTCGGGCAGCGGGCCCATTGAAGCGATGAGGTTCGGCCTTGCGACAAATTTTTACCAAAAGAGACACGCGAAAATCCGCGTGTCTCTTTTTGCTGTTCAGGAAATTCCCATCTGGGTACGGTAGAGCATGGCGTACTTGCCGTTCAGAGCCATCAGGTCCTGATGGCTTCCCAGCTCCGCCACCCGGCCATCCTCAATGAGGGCAATCTGGTCGGAGTCCCGGATGGTGGAAAGGCGGTGAGCGATGAGGAAGGAGGTACGCCCGGCGGTGAGGGACACCATGGCCCGCCGGATCTTCTGCTCCGTCACTGTGTCCACCGAGCTGGTGGCCTCATCCAAAATCAGAATGGGGGGCTTTGCCAGCACCGCCCGGGCAATGGTCAGCAGCTGCCGCTCCCCCTGGCTCAGCTCCGCCCCGCCCTGGGTCAGCACCGTGTCATAGCCCTGGGCCAGACGGCGGATAAAGCCGTCCGCCCCCGCCACCCGGGCGGCGGCCTCGATTTCCTCCCGGGATACCCCCTCCCGGCCGTAGGCGATGTTCTCCGCCACGGTCTGGGCAAAGAGGGCCGTGTCCTGGAGCACCACGCCGAAGGTCCGGCGCAGATCCTCCATCCGATAGTCCCGGAGATCGTGGCCGTCCAGGAGAATACTGCCATCATCCACATCGTAAAAGCGGGTCAAAAGGTTGATGAGGGTGGTCTTCCCCGCTCCGGTGGGACCTACAATGGCCATCTTGGTACCCGCAGGGATGCGGAGGGACACGTCCTTCAGGATAGGCACTCCCGGTGTGTAGCCAAAGGTCACATGCCTTAGCTCAATGTCCCCCCTGGGGGCCGTCAGAGGCAGAGCGTCCGGCCGGTTCGGGGGCTCCGGCTGCTGGCCGAGGATATCGAAGATCCGCTCGGCCCCCGCCACCGCTGTCTGGAAGTTGTTGTAGATATTGGCGATCTCCACGAAGGGCCGGGAGAACTGGCGGGTGTAGAGCAGAAAACTGGAAATCATGCCGATAGAGAGATTGCCGCCCACCGCCAGAAGGCCGCTGACCACGGAGATCGCCACATAGCTGAGGTTGTTGATCACGTTGGTGATGGGCATCAGGTAGCCCGACCAGATCAGGGCCCGGGTGGACACCCGGCACAATTCCGCGTTCTTCTCTTCAAATTCATCAATGACCTGCTCCTCCCGGCAGAATGCCTTCACCACTCCTACGCCGGAGACGGTCTCCTCCACCTGCCCGTTGAGCTCCCCCAAAATCTTCTGCTGCTGAAGGAAGAGCTTGCGGGTATGCCGGGTAATGAAACGGGTAAAGAAGAAGATAAGCACCACACCCACCAGGGACACCGCCGTCAGAATGCGGCTGCGGGTGAGCATAATGACGAAAATCCCCAGAATGGTGAAGCAGTAGGTCAAAAGCTGGGTGAGAGAGTTGGAGATCGTGGTGCTGATATTGTCCACGTCGTTGGTGAGACGGCTCATCAGCTCCCCGTGCTGGTGCCGGTCGAAAAAGGCCAGGGGCAGGGTCTTCATCACGCTGAAAAGAGCGGTGCGGATATGGTGGATGATCCGCTGGCCCACATGAGCCATGAGGAACTGCTGGAGAAAGCGGACCAGCCAGTCCATTCCGTAAAGCCCCAAAAGCAGCAGGAGGATGGCCCCCACAGGGCTTTTCTCATCCACAGCCGTCACTGCGGTGCCGATCACCAGCGGGGAGAGAATGGAGGCCGCCGAGGACAGCGCGGAAAACAGCAGCACCCAGCCAAGACCTTTCCGGCTGCCCCTTGTCAGCCGCCACAGCCGCAGCAGGGTACCCCGCAGGTCCTTCGGCTTCTCCACGGGCCTGCCCCGGGCAAGGCCCCGGGCCGGACCGCCCATTCTCGCCGGCGGGGGAGTAAAGCCTTTGTCAGCCATTGCTGTCACCTCCAATCTGAGACGCATAGATGGCCTGGTAAGCGGAACAGGAGGCCATCAATTCCTGGTGGGTGCCAAAGCCCCGAACCTCCCCATCCTCCAGGCATAATATCCGGTCCGCCCGCCGCACGGCGGCGATGCGCTGGCTGATGAGCAGCACCGTCACCCCCCGCATCTGCCGCAGGCTCTCCAGCACCTTTGCCTCGGTCTCTGCATCCAGGGCGCTGGTGCAGTCGTCCAGAATCAGCACCCGGGGACGGCGGACCAGCGCTCTGGCCAGGGCCAGGCGCTGCTTCTGTCCTCCGGAGAGGTTGACGCCCCCCTGGCCCAGCACCGTGTCGTAGCCCTGGGGGGCGGCGGTGACAAAGTCGTGGGCGCAGGCCATTTTGGCCGCGGCCTCCACCTCCTCCCGGGAGGCATTTTCCCGTCCCCACCGGAGGTTTTCCAGAATGGTACCGGAAAACAGCAGGGCCTTTTGGGGCACCACTGCCACCGCGGACCTGAGAGCCTTGGCGTCCGCCCTGGTCACATCCACCCCGTCCACCGCCACCGTGCCGCCGGTGGCGTCGTAAAACCGTGGTACCAGGTTCACCAGGGTGCTTTTTCCCGAGCCGGTGGGACCGATGATGCCGATGGTCTCCCCGGGCGCCGCCCGGAAGCTCACATGGTGCAGGGCGTCCTTCCCCGCGCCGCCGTAGGTGAAGGACACATCGGAGAAGACCACCTCTCCCCGCCAGGAGGCGGCGGGGCGCTCCTCCCCCGCCTTCTGGGCGGGGACCTCCTCCAAGATCTCGCCGATGCGGCGGGCGGAGGCGGCAGCCCGGGCGGCGTTATTGAGAATATTGGACACCATGCCCAAAGAGAAGAGGATCTGGGTCATGTAGTTCACCGACGCCATGAGATGGCCGATCTCTGTACTGCCGCTCCGGGACAGCCACAGCAGCAGCACGATGCCTAAATTCACCGTCAGGTTGATGAGCGGCGCGAACACCGCCATCACCTCCATGGCGGAGGTGGTGGCCCCTGCCAGCCCCTGGGAGGCGTCGGAAAACTTCCGCTCCTCCCCCTCCTCCGCCCGGAAGGCCTTCACCACCCGCACCGAGGAGAGAAACTCCCGGCTCACCTTGTTGAGCTGATCCAGCCGCTGCTGCATCACACCGAACCGGGGATAGCCCAGGCGGACATTGGCAAAGATGAAGCCGCCGGCGATGAGAAGGACAGCCGCCATCACCGGGATCTGCCAGGGGGTCTGGAGGGCCAGGAGCACCATGGCCCCGATGCAGGTGATGGGAGTCTTGGCCATGATGCGCATGCAGCCGTTGACAAATTCCTGTACCTGGGTCACGTCGTTGGTGATGCGGGTAATGATGGAGGCGGGCTGGAGATGGTCGATGTTCTCCAGAGACAGGGACTGCACCTTCCGGTACAGGTCCGACCGGATCTCCCGGCTGATGGTCTGGGAGGTGCGGCTGGCGTAGATGTTGCGGAGAACAGCCCCCATCGCCCCTACCGCCGCAATGGCCACCATCACCGCCCCATAACGGAGGATCTGACCCACATCGGCGGCCTTCACACCGTCGTCCACTACCCGCTCCATCATAGCCGGCTGGAGGAGATCCGCCGCCGCCTCGATGGTGAGAAAGAAGATTGCGGTGAGGAACAGGGAGAGATGCCGCCGGATATAGCCGAAGATCAGTTTCATGGCCGCCCCTCCCCTCCTCCGGCCTCCCGTGCCTCGCAGAGGGCCAGGAGTTTCTCCAAAAGCGCCGTCAGCTCCTCCCGTTCCCGGGGCGTGAGGCCGTCAAATACCTCGGCCCGCCGCTCCCGGTCCGCCCGGGCCTCCAAAGCTGCCTCACGGCCCAGGTCCGTCAGCGTCACGTCCACGTTCCGCCGGTCCTGTTGGTTCTTCTGCCGGGTGAGGTAGCCCGATTTTTCCATTTTCTCCAACTGTTCGCTGAGGGTGGCGGAGCGTCGGCCTGTCAGTTCGATAAGCTCCCGCTGGGTCAGGGTCCCCCGCTCCCGCAGCAGATTTAACAGCCGCCCCTGCCCCCGGTATTTCTCCGAGGCGCTGAGACGGTGGGCACACTGGTGCACCAACCGCAGCAGCGTCACATTTTCTTCCTTCTTCACGCCTCGTCCTCCTTCCTATCGTTTGGCACCTTATGATTTACAGGATACTCCCTTCCCCGGCAAATTACAAGGTACCTAACAAATTTTTCTTTTCGCCTTTGTCCTGCATATTTTTCAATTTCAAGAAAAACATCCGTTTTCTTGTTCAATTTTCTCGTTTTTTTCAAGAAAGCTTAGAATTTTTAACAAAATAAATTTTTTCATTTTTTAAATTTTTCTCTTGACAACGGCAGATTCGGCAGGTACAATACACCCAACAATTTCATAGAACAAACCATTGATGTGAAAGATAACGTCTGTTGTGCCCTCACAGAGAGTCCGGGCGGCTGAGAGCCGGGCAGAACGCAGGCAGGCAAATGGATCACGGAGGGCTCAAGGAAAGACTTTTGGGCCGAGTATTCTGCGACGTGGAGGCATACGTCAGTTGCCGGGGATATGTTGGTATCCCGCAAAGTGCGCGGCCCAAAGCCGCGAAGCAAGGTGGCACCGCGAGTGTATGATGCGCTCGTCCTTGACAGATTTTTGTCAGGGACGGGCGCTTTTTTCGTCCCTGAAAGGAGGCTATGATGTACTACCCCTCACTGAAGCAGGCCCGGGCTCTCGCGGCCTCGGGCCCCTACCGGGAGATCCCCGTCACAAGGGCGCTGTTCGCCGACTTTCTCACCCCCATCCAGGCCCTCCGGATTCTCTGGGCTCAGGACAACCACTGCTTTTTGCTGGAGTCCGCCGCCGACAGCGCGGGCTGGGGCCGCTGGACCTTTCTGGGCTTTGAGCCCTCCCTGGAAATCACCGCCAAGGACGGCTTTCTACAGGTCCGGGAAGGGGAGCGGATCTCCACGGAAATTCAGCTCCCTGCTCCCGCCCTGCGGCAGATCCTGACAGACCACAAAAGCCCCAGGATTCCCGGTCTTCCCCCCTTCACCGGCGGCCTGGTGGGCTACTTCTCCTATGACTATGTGAAGTACGCCGAGCCCTCTCTCTGCCTCCGGGGGGAGGATCTGGAGAAGTTCAAGGACATGGACCTGATGCTCTTTCGCAGCGTCATCGCCTTTGACAACTACCGCCAGAAGATCGTTCTCATTGCCAACGCCGACGCCGTGGACTTAGACGAGTCCTACCCCGCCGCCTGCGCCCGTCTGGACCGGATGGCGGAGCTGCTCCGCCACGGCACACCCCTGCCCCGGCAGCCCGGCCGGATCACCACCTCCGTCCGGCCTCTCTTCGACAAGGACCAGTTCTGTGCCATGGTGGAGAAGGCCAAATCCCACATCCGGGAGGGCGATATCTTCCAGGTAGTGCTGTCCAACCTGCTGGAGGCAGGCTTTGAGGGCTCTTTGCTGGACGTGTACCGCATCCTCCGCACCACCAATCCCTCCCCCTATCTCTTCTATTTCACCAGCGACGACATGGAACTGGCAGGGGCTTCTCCGGAGACGCTGGTGAAGCTGGAGGACGGGGTACTCCACACCTTTCCTCTGGCAGGCACCCGCCCAAGAGGAAAAACACCGGAGGAGGACCGGGCTTTGGAGGCGGACCTTCTCTCCGACGAAAAGGAACTCAGCGAACACAATATGCTGGTGGACCTGGGGCGCAACGACATGGGCAAAATCAGCGTCTTCGGCTCGGTGGAGGTGGAGGACTACCTCACCATCCAGCGATTCTCCCATGTGATGCACATCGGCTCCACCATTCGTGGGGTGCTGCGGGAGGGCCGGGACGCGGTGGACGCGGTGGACGCCATTCTCCCCGCCGGAACCCTCTCCGGAGCCCCCAAACTCCGAGCCATGGAGATCATCGACCAGCTGGAGCGGAACAAGCGAGGGGTTTACGGCGGAGCCGTGGGCTACCTGGACTTTACCGGCAACCTGGATGTCTGCATCGCCATCCGCCTGGCTTTCCAGAAAAACGGGAAGGTGTTCATCCGCTCCGGGGCGGGGATCGTAGCGGACTCCGTTGGCGAGCGGGAATACCAGGAGTGCATCAACAAGGCCCAGGCGGTGATCACCGCTCTGGAGCTGGCCCAGAAGGAGAGAGACCTATGATCCTGCTCATCGACAACTATGACAGCTTTTCCTACAACCTCTTTCAGCTGGTGGGTGCCATCAGCCCGGACATCCGGGTGGTGCGAAACGACCAGCTCACCGTGGAGGAGATCCGCCAGATGGCCCCCAGCCACCTGATTCTCTCCCCGGGGCCGGGACGGCCCAAGGACGCGGGGATCTGTGAGGAGGCGGTGAAGGCCCTCTCCGGGACGATCCCCATTCTGGGGGTATGTCTCGGTCACCAGGCCATCTGCGAGGCCTTCGGCGGCGCCATCACCTATGCCAAGGTCCTCATGCACGGAAAGGCCTCTCAGGTGACCCTGGACCGGACCTGTCCCCTCTTCCGGGGCCTCCCGGAGACCATTCAGGCCGCCCGGTACCACTCCCTGGCGGCAGAGGAGACGTCCCTGCCCCCCTGTCTTGCGGTAACGGCCCGGTCGGAGGACGGTGAGATCATGGCGGTCTCCCACCTGGAATTTCCCGTCTACGGCCTGCAGTTCCACCCAGAATCCATTCTGACCCCCCAGGGCAGGACCATCGTGCAAAACTTTTTGGAGGTAACTTCCTTATGATGAAAGAAGCCATTATTCAGCTGACGAACCGACAGGACCTCTCCTACGATACCGCCTTCGCCGTCATGGACGAGATCATGGACGGCAAGGCCAGCCCCATCCAGATGTCCGCCTTCCTCACCGCCCTCTCCATGAAGGGGGAGACCATTGACGAGATCACCGCCTGTGCCGCCTCCATGCGCGCCCACTGCGTCCGGCTGCTCCATGATATGGACGCCCTGGAGATCGTGGGCACCGGCGGCGATGGGGCCAACTCCTTCAACATCTCCACTACCGCCGCCTTCGTCATCGCCGCCGGCGGAGTGCCGGTGGCCAAGCACGGCAACCGGGCCGCCTCCTCCCGCAGCGGCGCCGCCGATGTGCTGGAGGAGCTGGGGATGGACATCACCCTGTCTCCGGAGGACAGCGCCGCCCTGCTCCGGGACCACAATTTCTGCTTCCTCTTCGCCCAGAACTACCACATCTCCATGAAGTATGTGGCCCCGGTGCGCCGGGAGCTGGGCATCCGCACGGTGTTCAACGTGCTGGGGCCCCTCTCCAACCCGGCGGGAGCCAACCTGGAGCTGATGGGGGTCTACGACCAGGCACTGGTGGAGCCTCTGGCCCAGGTGATGGCCAAGCTGGGGGTCCGCCGGGGCATGGTGGTCTATGGTCAGGACAAACTGGACGAGATCTCCATGGCAGCCCCCACCACCGTCTGCGAAATCCGGGACGGCTGGTTCCAGTCCTACGAGATCACCCCGGAGCAGTTCGGCTACGCTCGGTGCCAAAAGGCCGGCCTCACCGGCGGCACGCCGTCGGAAAACGCCGCCATCACCCGATCCATCCTCTCCGGGGAGGAGCGGGGCCCCAAGCGCCAGGCGGTGTGTCTCAACGCCGGGGCCGCCCTCTACATCGGCAGAAAGGCCGCCTCTTTGGAGGAGGGCGTCCGGCTGGCAGAGGAACTCATTGACTCCGGCGCCGCCCAGAACAAATTAGAGGAAGTTTTGGCCCTTACCGGGAGGAAGTGACATGGGGGAAACAATTTTAGACACCATTGCCGCCCATGCTCGTGAACGGGTGGCAGCGGCCCGGGCGGAGCGGAGTCTGGAAACTCTTCAGGCTCTCTGTCAACAGCTGGGCCCGGGCCGGGGAGCAGAGCGGTTTTCCGCCGCCCTCCGGCGGCCGGGGCTCTCCCTCATCTGCGAGGTGAAGAAAGCCTCCCCCTCCAAGGGGATCATCTCCCCGGACTTCCCCTACCAGGCCATCACCAGGGACTACGAGGCCGCCGGGGCCGATGCCATCTCCTGCCTGACGGAACCCCGGTGGTTTCTGGGCTCCGACCAGATCTTCCGGGAGATCCGGAAGGAGACCGCCATTCCCATGCTGCGCAAGGACTTCACCGTGGACCCCTACCAGCTCTATGAGGCCCGGCTTCTGGAAGCGGACTGTGTGCTGCTGGTCTGTTCCCTTCTGGATACCGAGACATTATTCCGGTATCTCAAACTCTGTGAAGAGCTGGGCCTCGCAGCCCTGACGGAGGCCCACAGCGAGGAGGAAATTTCCTCCGCTCTGGAAGCCGGGGCGCAGATCATCGGGGTGAACAACCGGAATCTGAAAGACTTCTCCGTGGACTTCGCCAACGCCCGGCGGCTGCGGGATCTGGTGCCCCCCGACATTCTCTTCGTGGCGGAGTCGGGGGTACGGGGACCGGAGGACATCCGGCAGCTGCGGGCACTGGGGGCCGACGCCGCCCTCATAGGGGAAACACTCATGCGTTCGACAGACAAAAGAGCGCTGCTGACGGAACTGCGGGAGGCAGGACAATGACCAAAATCAAAATCTGCGGCCTTACCTCCCCGGCGGACGTGGCCTGCGTCAATGCCGCCAAGCCGGACTTCTGCGGCTTTGTCATCGACTTTCCCAAAAGCCGCCGCAGCGTCTCCCCCCGGCAGGTCCGGACACTGGTCCGGGATCTGGACCGCGCCGTTTTACCAGTTGGGGTCTTTGTGGACGCCCCGATGGAGGAGGTGGCTGCCCTTCTCCAGGAGGGGACCATTGCCGTCGCCCAGCTCCACGGCCATGAAAGCGAGACCTATCTGACGGCCCTCCGCCGTCTGGCTCCGGGTCATACGATCTGGCAGGCGTTTCAGCTCTATACCTCCGCGGACGGAGAGCAAGCCCTGGCCTCCTCCGCGGACTGTCTGGTGCTGGACAGCGGCCAGGGTTCCGGCAAAACCTTCGACTGGTCCCTGATTCCCAGAACGGACCGGCCTTTTCTCCTGGCGGGAGGATTGACTCCCGGCAGCCTGGATGCGGCCATCCGCACTGTCCGGCCCTGGGGAGTGGATCTCTCCAGCGGTGTAGAGACAGAGGGCCGGAAGGACCCGGAAAAGATCGCGGCGGCGGTGGCCGCCGTCAGGAAGGAGGAATCCCTATGACAAAAGGACGCTTCGGCGTCCACGGGGGGCAGTACATCCCCGAGACGCTGATGAACGCGGTCATCGAGCTGGAGGCAGCCTATGACCACTACAAGAAGGACCCGACATTTCAGCGGGAGCTGACGGCTCTTTTGAATGACTACGCCGGCCGCCCCTCCCGGTTGTACTTCGCCCGGCGGATGACGGAGGAACTGGGGGGTGCGAAGATCTACCTCAAGCGGGAGGATCTCAACCACACCGGCGCGCATAAAATCAACAACGTGCTGGGCCAGACCCTGCTGGCCAAAAAGATGGGCAAGACCCGTCTCATCGCCGAGACCGGAGCAGGCCAGCACGGGGTAGCCACCGCCACAGCGGCGGCTCTTCTTGGAATGGAATGCGTGGTGTTCATGGGGGAAGAGGACACCCGCCGCCAGACCCTGAACGTCTACAAAATGCGGCTTTTGGGGGCGGAGGTGGTACCTGTCTCCACCGGCACCGCCACACTGAAGGACGCCGTCAGCGAGGCTATGCGGGAGTGGACCAGCCGCATTGCGGACACCCACTACTGCCTGGGCTCCGTCATGGGTCCCCACCCCTTCCCCACCATGGTCCGGGACTTCCAGGCGGTGATCTCCCGGGAGATCAGGGAACAGATGCTGGCAGCGGAGGGGCGGCTCCCCGACGCGGTGCTGGCCTGCGTGGGCGGCGGCTCCAATGCCATCGGGGCTTTCTACCACTTCATCGATACTCCCTCCGTCCGCCTCATCGGCTGTGAGGCGGCTGGCCGGGGGGTGGAAACAGCGGAGACCGCCGCCACCATAGCCACCGGCCGTCTCGGCATCTTCCACGGCATGAAGAGCTACTTCTGCCAGGACGATCAGGGCCAGATCGCCCCGGTGTACTCCATCTCCGCAGGGTTGGACTACCCAGGCGTAGGACCCGAACACGCCTGGCTCCACGACACCGGCCGGGCGGAGTATGTGGCTGTTACCGACGAGGAGGCGGTGGACGCTTTTGAATACCTCAGCCGCACTGAGGGGATCATCCCTGCCATCGAGTCCGCCCACGCCGTGGCCTACGCCAGAAAGCTGGCCCCCACCATGGGGCAGGATAAGCTGATGGTGGTAAATCTCTCCGGCCGGGGGGACAAGGACTGCGCAGCCATTGCGCGGTACAGAGGGGAGGCGGTGTTCGAATGAGCAGGATCACCCGCGCTTTTACAGACGGCAAGGTCTTTATCCCCTTCCTCACCTGCGGCGACCCGGACCTCTCCACCACGGAAGCCTTGGTGCTGGCCATGGCGGAGGCGGGAGCCGACATCATTGAGCTGGGCATCCCCTTCTCCGACCCCACCGCCGAGGGGCCGGTCATCCAGGCCGCCAATCTGCGGGCCCTCCGGGGCGGCGTCACCACCGACGCCATTTTTCAGATGGTCCGCCGCCTGCGGAAGATCTGCGACATCCCCCTGGTCTTCATGACCTACGCCAATGTGGTCTTCTCCCGTGGTACCGACCAATTCCTTCGTCAGGCGGCGGAGGCGGGCGTCGACGGCCTCATCCTGCCGGACGTGCCCTTTGAAGAGAAGGAAGAGTTTGCCGCCTCCTGCCGTACCCACGGCTTGGACTTCATCTCCCTCATCGCCCCCACCTCTGCCGGACGGATCACCCGCATTGCCCGGGAGGCGGAGGGATTCGTCTACTGCGTCTCCTCCCTGGGAGTCACCGGAATGCGGAGCCAGATCACCACCGACATCGGGGCCATGGTGGACCTTGTGCGGAAGGCCAATCCGGAGATCCCCTGCGCCGTGGGCTTCGGCATCTCCACCCCGGCCCAGGCCGCAGCTATGGCTGCTCTCTCCGACGGAGCCATTGTGGGCTCCGCCATCGTCCGGCTGGTGGAGCAGTACGGCCGGGAGGCTGTGCCCCATGTAAGGCGCTTTGTAGCGGAGATGAAAGCGGCCTTCTCCTGAATGGGAAAGAGGAGCGTTCCCGCGGCTTTTCCGCGAAAACGCTCCTCTTGTTTTTTATTGCTCCCCATCGAGCGGGCAGTGGTACCGGGGCTTTCCCCGGCTGGCTCTGCCATACTCGATGGCCTCCGCCGGACAAAGGCAGATACAGGCCATGCAGTGGGTGCACCGGCGGCCCCACTTCGGTCTTCCCTCCTCCATGCGGATGTTGCCCAGAGGGCAAACCTTCTCGCACTTGCCGCAGGAGATACAGCGGGCTGTGGCAGTAAAGGGAGCCGCCTTCACGCAGAACCGGTAGAACAGGGTGTTAACGATCCCCGATTTAAGGCGGTCCATCGCCCCAACGTGGAGCGGCGGAAAATCCCGTCCCTCCCGAATGCAGGCCGCGCCCTCCTCCAATACAGGCTGGGCGGCGGCGATGATGGCTTGGGCCTCCTCCGCCTCCGGCACTGGGAACATGGCCACATAGTTCTCCGGCATCACCACCGGCAGAGTCCCCCGATCGTGAAAACCTTTCTCCCGGCAGAGGGTTCGGTTGTAGGCCCCGGCATTGCCTGCATCGCTGCCGCAGGTCATCACAAAATAGGCTTCTTTACTGCCGGAAAAGCTGCTTGTGCGGATTAACTCCGCGAACACCCGGGGCAGCCGCCAGCTGTAGGTAGGGGCTACAAACACCCAGGGCTTTGTGGAGACAAACTCTCCGGCGATGCCGTTTCGGAGGAGATGGAACACGTCCCGGCACTCCTCCCCCAGCAGCTCCGCCAGCCTCTCGGCGCAGCAGCGGCTGTTTCCGGTTCCGGTAAAATAAACGATCATGGAGTTCTCCTTTTCTGTTCCTATGGGGTCCCAGCTTATCGGGAGGAGCCGGCCTCCCCGCCATAGGGATTGACGTGAACCATGCAGTGCTTCACCTTGGGAAACTGCTGCTCCACCGTGTCATGGACCCGGTCCGACACCTGGTGGGCCTCCGCCAGAGAGGAATTGCCGTCAGCGGCGATGTCCAGCTCCACATAGATCCGGTCTCCAAAGAGACGGGTCTGCAGCCGGTCGATACCCAGCACCCCCTCCTGGGCCAGTACCGCCCCACGCATCTCCTCCTCCAGCTCGTCGGAGCAGGCACGGTCCACCATCTTGGAAATGGCGTCCCGGAAGATGTCCACAGCCGCCTTCAAAATGAAGATGCAGATCACCACGCTGGCGATGGGGTCCAGCACCGGCAGGCCCAGCCTGGCCCCCAGAATTCCGGCAAAGCTGCCAATGGAGGACAGTGCGTCGGAGCGGTGGTGCCATGCGTCGGCCATGAGGGCGGAGGATTCCACCTTCTTTGCCGCGCTTCGGGTATACCAATACATGGCCTCCTTGGAGACGATGGAGATGAGAGCGGCGGCCAGGGCCAGCCGTCCGGGCACCACAAGGGCAGTTGTATCGCCGGTGATCTTTTCGATTCCCGCCCAGCCGATGCCAACACCGGTGGCTGCCAGCATCACTGCCAGAATCACCGCCGCCACGCATTCAAACCGCTCATGGCCGTAGGGGTGTTCCCGGTCCGAGTCCCGGCCTGAGAGCTTGACGCCCGCAATGACCACAAAAGTGCTCAGCACATCGGAAGCGGAGTGGATGGCATCGGAAATCATGGCGCCGGAGTGGGCGATGACGCCTGCCGCCAGCTTGAAGGCCGTCAGCAGAAGATTTCCCAGAATGGTGACCACGGATACCCGCATTGCCAGCTGTTCGTTTTGTTTTCTGACCATAATGTTACCTCCAAATTGGAAAGATAGCTCTATGGCACCCATCAGAAACTTCCAGCGTGTGTCTTCCCGGGGATAAAAAAATACACCCATGGAACACACCTACTGTCCCACAGATGTACCGGTCTCATCTGCTGCCGCCCCAGGCGGCCCGGCTCCCTGCCTTCCCACGGGGAAAGCTGTGGCCTGTTCAGTTTGTACTGTAGTTGCCCCCTGAACGGGGGTAGGATGCAGTGCAAAGAGAATGTTCACAGTATAGCCTATGCGCCCGGCGCTGTCAATGCCCCATTGCTTCAGAAAGTAAAAAACACGCCGTAAGCATACCGCTTACGGCGTGTTGGCGCGGAAGGAGGGATTTGAACCCTCGCACGTTGTTTAGACGTCTACTCCCTTAGCAGGGGAGCCCCTTCGGCCACTTGGGTACTTCCGCATGTCAAGTTTTCGGGCGCCGGTGGGTCGTTGAAATAGATGGCGGAGAGAGTGGGATTCGAACCCACGGATGCTTTCACATCGCCGGTTTTCAAGACCGGTTCCTTAAACCGCTCGGACATCTCTCCCAATCGGTTTCAGGCGCGTGTTAAATAGTATCACAGAATGACAGCTTTGTCAATAAAAAGATAGGAAAAATATTTTTTGAGAAAATTGAAAAAAAGCTTGCATTTTCCAAATGGATGTGGTATTCTAACTGAGCTGACACGAGTGAGCAACAACAAAACAAAGAAATCCGGGTGTGGCGAAGTTTGGTATCGCGCCTGAATGGGGTTCAGGAGGCCGCTGGTTCAAGTCCAGTCACTCGGACCAAACAATGATAATCCGAACTACATTATTCAAATGGATAATGTAGTTCGGATTTATCATTTCTATTGAAAATTCGCTTCGACAAACAGGGGAGACAGGAATTTCCATTCTTGTCTCCCCTGTTTATGCGAAGTGGTTATAGCCGCTCCCTATATTATCCTTTGCACCATTTTATAGCATAAATTAAATTTGCAATTAAAAAAGCAAACCAGTGGACAACAATTAAAAACACGAGCATTTCCACAGCATAATTGGGATCGCTCAACACCAGCAAAAGGGCCGCGGGAAATAGCAGCAGCAAAATAACCCCCATCGCAACAAAACTTGTTGTCAAAATACTGACTTGATATTCATCATAGTTCTTTTTTTGAATTATGGATAGAATGATAATGCTGATTGCAGCAGCGATATAAACATAGCCGATATATTTGAGATTTCCATGGAGCAAAAATATAGACCAGTTATTCCAAAATGCACTATTCAAAGTCTGGCTATGATCGAGTATTCGTTCAAACTCAATGTGGCCGCTTGTCAAGATAAATATAGCCGCATAAGCAAGGGATATAACGGAAGTCACAGCGGCGTTAATATACGGATTTTTCATTATCCTCATTTCCTTTTGCTCCCTTCAAAGTCAAATAATTCTTCAATCGTCATATTAAAGAACTTTGCAAGATCGTATGCGAGCCATATCGATGGGTCAAATTTCCCTGTTTCAATTGCGTTAATTGCCTGACGAGATACATGTACTTTTTCTCCTAAACATTTTTGTGTTATTCCTTTTTCTTCCCGAAGCTCTCTTAATTTGTTTTTCAAAATCCCGCCTCCATATCATGTTAACCTGACACAAGCAATATAACACGCATTGCTTTATAAGTCAAGCAAACCTTACACAAGCGTAACAATAAATATAAATAACGGCGGGAGCATCGGTTAAGATGTTCCCGCCCTGTGCATTATTCCTGTCTTGCTTTGCCCTTACTCAACTATCATCCC
Source organism: uncultured Oscillospiraceae bacterium (assembly GCA_944386985.1). Classification (GTDB taxonomy): domain Bacteria; phylum Bacillota; class Clostridia; order Oscillospirales; family Oscillospiraceae; genus CAJFPI01. Next base: position 30,370 of record CALXDD010000003.1, on the reverse strand, counting down.
TGTGCCATAGCAGGCCCCCTGCCGTCTGTGACAGCAGGGGCCTGTGTCCTGTAACCAAATCAATTTAGAAATTCTACACTGTCATCTTCACCGATGGCAAGTTTGATATACGTCATCGTGTCCCCTTCGTAGGTACTGTACACCCCCAGGAACGCAGTGTCCGGTGCAAGTTCCGTTTTCCTGTATGCTATGCCGTTAAAGACAATATCGGGACCATCGGTCAGCACGCCAATGGCGGAGTCTGTCTCTATGGTAACACCCTCGCAGGCCACAAACACTTTGATGCGGTTGTCTTCCAATGTGGTTTCCTTGGCAACGCCAGGGGTGGCCTCCCTGCAGGTAATCACGGAACCATCGCCAAACGAGCAGCCTCCCCCTAAACTGACCATGGCGTGGTAGTCCCCCACAATGGTGAGACCGCCGTTAAAGACGCAGTTGTCAAAATAGATATCGCTGCGCAGCTCATTGGCGCCGTCCCGCGTACTGGAAGGGTCAATAGTGACAGTGACCATATCCGCAAAGGTCACGTCGTAGACCTCTGCCGGTTCGCCGGCTTTCAGCTGATAATCGTACTGTACTTCGGCGGCATCGTCGCCGGGGTCACTGGATTGTGCGGAGCCGCCCGTATCAGCGCAGGCGCAAAGTGCCAGCAGCATGGCCGCAAAAGATAATGCAAGAAATTTTCTCATAATCATATAACCTTTCTTTTCCTATTTTCAGACCAAATCCCGTTATTTTGCAAACACATCTCTTACGGGATGATCTCCCCAATAAAAAAGTACAGTCAAAGCCGTGCACAGAAAACCCAATGCCTTGCCTTAAACACTGTGGAACACCATCCCCAACACTGTACCGGTGCGAAGGCGGCATTCTGCCCAATATAAGAATGCTCCAGCTAAAATGAAACTTTCAAATGTGTTGTGCACTCAGTTTATCAAAACTTAGTGTCAGTTTCAATAACATTTGCTAAAACTTTATCTGCGGCAAGGTGAATTTCCTCCTCCCTGCTTGGGAAAAAGGACGGGAAGATCATTTGAGATGCTCCCGGCCTTTACGGTATTTTGAGTTTCCTCTCTTTAATTCTGCTGGTCCTCTTCCCTTAGCAGATGCTCAGAGCGCAGGCAGAAAAGCAGGCAAGTCAGCAGATCCAGAGAAAAAGATTGTAAAGAATGCCAGCAGAACCGCTGTCCCGATCAAAACACATCCTCAGATTTTTTTCTGCATGCTTCATGCCTCCTTTGTCGTAAGAGCGTATCGGGAGATTCTCCCGAGAAACGTTGACTGCAAAGGTTTATTTATAGTTAGCTTTTTTACTGCAAATTCCCAACATTTCATAGCACCATTCCTTGAAATACGGCTGTCTTTCTGTTTTGCAAATTTCTCCGCGGCGCATCTCCCACACTGCTCCAAATTTTTTGCCAATTTCTGTAACCAAATACCATTCCCATCGTATGGTAAGATAGAACCGAACGCGCGCACGGTTTAACACCCCCAGGCAGAACGGAGGAAGCGGGAGCTATGGACGAAAAAGCGCTGATACGAAAACTGAATCGCCACAGCCGGTCCGCCCTGGAACGGGCTGTGCTCCAGTTTACCCCCTATGTGGGGGCTGTGATCTGCGGCGTACTGGCAGGCCGCGCCTGCCGGGAGGACGTGGAGGAGCTGTCAGCGGACGTCTTTCTTGCTCTGTGGCTCCACCGGGAGGAACTGAATCCGGACCAGGGACTGCGGCCATGGCTGGGAACCGTGGCCCGGAACAAGGCCCGGGACTGGCTGCGCCGCAACCGGGAAACTATGCCCCTGGACAGCGGCATCCCCGATAATCGCCAGCAGGGCCCCGAGGAGGAGGCGGAACGCCGGGAGTGGTCCGCCAGGCTATGGGAGGCGGTCAACGGATTGGACGAGCCCGACCGCACGCTTTTTCTGCGCTATTACTACCAGGACGATAAGCTAAAAGATGTAGCCCAGGCCCTTGGCATGGGCGTGTCCGCCGCCAAGCAGCGGCTGCTCCGCGGAAGACGGAAGCTGAAACAACAACTGATGGAAGGAGCGGAAAAGCCATGAAATCCCCTCTGCAGGACTTGTGGGACAGCGTGGTGCCGCTGGACGGGCCTGGCCCGGCCCCACGGCCCCACGCAGTGCTTCAACAGGTCAACACCTCTCTGGATGCCGTTCCTTCAGAAAGGAAACGCCATATGAGACAAAAAATAAGAGCTGCGGCCATTTTAGTAGCCGCCGTGCTGGCCCTCACCGGCTCCGCCCTGGCGGTGGCCCAAAACTGGACCGTGTTGGACGCCTTCTTCGGCGGCAGTTCGGAGGCCGGGGAGGCTTTGATGGACACCCAGCCCCATTCTGTGGAAGACGACAATTATATCCTTACTGTCACCAGCTCCGCAGCGGATGACAGCATCGCTTACCTGGTGCTCACTGTGGAGGCCAAAACGCCTCAGGCGGTCCAGGCCCTGATGGCAGACGACTTTGAAAACATGGATACCTGGGCGTTCACTTCCCCTCCCACAGAAGAAGATGAGGAAAGCGGGGTCTCTATTTGCTCTGTCGGCACTTCTGAGGAGGAGAACCTCCGCACCGACACCTCCCGCACCTGGGGCATGGAACTGATGTTGGGCACCACCCCGGAGACCGTGTCCATCCGGCTGAACGCCATGGAGGAAGGATTGTGGCTGGAGGTGCCGCTTACACTCGCCCAGTCCGTCACCGTAACCATCGGGGCAAAAGGGACCGGCGCCGGTACTTTAGAGCACGCCGACGGCGGTCCGGTGACGCTGGAAGCCGTCACACTCACTCCCCTGGGCCTCACCCTGGACTACACATATCCCGCCGCATGTGAGAGCCGCCCGGTGCCCGCCTTCCTGAAAACGGATGGGACTCTGTACAGCTGGTCCCAGCTGGTGTCCGACCTGTCCAAAGGCGGCAGCAGTCATCGGGATGGAGACGTGGTGACGCTCTCCTCCAATCACGCTTTCCGGACCGTACAGAATCTGTCGGAGTTGGAGGCGGTGGTCTTTGAGGGAATCGCCTATCCCCTGGATGGGAGCAAATCTTATGAGGTGGACGTATCCGGTCTGCCCACCCCCTTCCAGCTGGAACTGAAGGAACCGCTGAACGATAAGATGGGGTTCGCCGTCTCCGTACGGGCGCTGTGCGACGGGCTGGGCGCCTCCTGTGTGTGGGACAACGCCAGCCGCAGCGCAATTTTGACCTTCCGGGACGTCACCATCATCCTCACGGAGGGAGAAACCACCGCCCTGGTAAACGGGAAAACGGTGGAGCTCTCCGCCGCCCCCGACATCCGGGACGGCTGCCTGGATGCCGACTGTCTGGTCTTCCTTGACGCTTGGTCCCTGGATCTGTGCGCCGCCATGGAAAACCGCGATGAGGGTCTGGACCAGCGGGCCGCCTGGGTCGTAATTCCCTGATGCACTTTTCTGCGGCAGACAGCCGGAGAAAGCCAAGAGCGTGGGCACCTGTGGGTGCCCACGCTCTTCTTCTGTCCCTCCCATTTTTTCTTCTCCCGTTCCTCTCCCAACTGTTGACAGAAGACGGCGGACATGGTACGCTGTTTTTATAAAATGTGAACCAAAATTCACGAATATTGATGGAGAAACTCATATGAGGAGGCATTGTTATGGCTTACAACGGATTTGCGATTGACGAATATCTGGATGCGGAGGCGGTGACGGCACAGCTGGACCGGCTTATTGAAAAACCGGTCTACTCCATCCGCCGGGACAAGCTGGCGGACTATGTACAGCACTACTTTGAGGAGAAGTGCCCCCAGTCCAAGGCCATGATCGCCCAGGCAAAGAAAGTGATCCCCGGCGGGGTCCAGCACAACCTGGCCTTCAACTACCCCTTCCCTATCGTCATCACCAAGGCGGAGGGGGCCAAGCTCTACGACATCGACGGCAACTGGTACTACGACCTGCTCCAGGCCGGCGGCCCCACCATTCTCGGCAGCAACATGCCGGCGGTGCGGGACCAGGTCATCGACCTTCTCAAGACCTGCGGTCCCTCCACCGGCCTTTTCCACGAATTCGAATACAAGCTGGCCAAGAAGATCTCTGATCTGGTACCATCGGTGGAGATGTTCCGCATGCTGGGCTCCGGCACGGAGGCGGACATGTGCGCCGTCCGCATCGCCCGGCTGAAAACCGGCAAGAAGAACATTTTGAAGATGGGCGGGGCCTACCACGGCTGGTCCGACCAGCTGGCCTACGGCATCCGCATCCCCGGCACCAAGGGGCTCCTTTCCAAGGGCGTGCCCGGCTATGTGTTCAAGCACACCGATGAGTTCTTCCCCAACGACTTAGAGGACCTGGAGCGGAAGCTGAAGGCCAACCGGCTCAACGGCGGCACCGCCGCTGTGTTCCTGGAGCCCATGGGCCCCGAGAGCGGCACTCGGCCCGTCAGCAAGGAATTCGTCCGGGGGGCCGCCAAGCTGGCCCACGATTACGGCGCTCTGCTTATCTTCGATGAGGTGGTCACCGGTTTCCGCATCGGCCTCAGCGGCGCCCAGGGCTACTTCGGGGTGGACCCGGACCTCACGGTGTTCGGCAAAATCATTGCCGGCGGCTACCCCGGCGCCGGCGGCGTAGGCGGCCACGCCGACTGCATGGCCCACCTGGGGGCCGGTCTCGACTCCTCGGGGAAGAAGGTGTCCAAGGCCATGTGCGGGGGCACCATGGCGGCCACTCCCATCTCCTGCGCCGCGGGTTACTATGCCCTGTGCGAAATTGAGCGGACCAACGCCTGCGAGGTGGCGGGACGGATGGGCGATCGGCTGACGAAGGGCCTCCAGGGGCTCATTGAGAAGTACCACCTGCCCTTTGTGGCCTTCAACCAGGGCTCCATCTGCCATTTAGACAGCGTTGGCACCATGCACTTCGCCATCGACTGGAAAAAGCCCTGGACCATCCCCCACATTCTCAAGGAGACGGGCATCCGCCAGAAGGAGATGGAGCACATGGGCGCGGCCTACATGGCCGAGGGCATCGTCACCCTGGCGGGCTCCCGGCTCTATACCAGCGCCGCCTACACCGAGGAGATGATCGACGACGTGCTCAGCCGGTTTGACCGGGTGCTGGCGGGCTGCGGTCTCATTGAGGGGTAAAAGAAATGGCCTATACAGAGCTTGAAGCAAGAGAGCTGGTGGCGGAGGCGGGACGGAAGCTGCTGGAAAAGGGTCTGGTTGCCCGGACGTGGGGCAATATCAGCGCCCGGGTGTCGGACACCCACTTCATCATCACTCCCAGCGGCATGGCCTACGACACCATGAAGCCCCAGCAGCTGGTGCTGGTGGACGGCCGGGACGGCTCCTGGGAGGGGGACCGAAAACCCTCCAGTGAGAAGGGCATCCACGCCGACGCTTACCGGCTGCGGCCGGAGGTCTCCTTCGTCATCCACACCCACCAGGACATGGCCAGCGTCCTGGGGGTGGCGGGGATGGATCTGGTGACCAGCCACCCCCTGCTGGGGGGGCGGGTCCCCTGCGCCGCCTACGGCCTTCCCTCCACCGACCAGCTGCGCCAGGCGGTGGCCAGAGAGATGGAGGACTGGCCCCGGAGCCCCGCCATCCTGCTGCGGCACCACGGTGCGGTGTGCCTGGGCCAGAGCATGGACCACGCCTTCGCCGTGGCGGAGGCCTTGGAGGAGGTCTGCGGAAAGAAGGTGCAGAAAACGCTGCCCATCCCCGACCTGCCCCTCTATGTGCCGGACTTTGGAGAGAGCGTCCGCCAGGGTGTCCTCTTCTACCTCACCATCGGTGAGAAAACCCAGGTCTACCCGGTGGCGGAGCCCTCCTCCCTGCCTCCCGCCGCCGCTCTCCACGCCGCTATCTACTGGGGCACCTCGGCCCAGGCGGTGGTCCACCAGCGGGGCCGGGACACGGTGGCCATGAGCGTTTCCGGTAAGCCTCTCCGACCCATGCTGGACGACCAGGCCCAGATCGCCGGAGCAAACCTTCTCTGCGTCTCCCCCAGTCCCCAGCAAGTCCTACGAGGCCTCCGGGGAAGGAATGCGGTGCTGCTCCGGGAGGCCGGGGCTCTCTGCACCGGCAACTGCCTGGAGGATGCCCGGGCGGCGGCCCACCTGCTGGAAAAGGGCTGCACCGCCAGCCGCTTCGCCGGGGCGGTATCCAGAAGCCGCCCCCTGGGCCGGGGGGACGCTCTTCTCCAGCGGACCCTCTATGTGACCCAATACGCCAAACGGAAGGGGTGAAGACGTGGGGAGAAAGCTGACGGAGGCAAAGCAGGAGGAGATCCTGGAAACCGGCATCGCCGCCTTCGCCGAAAGCGGGCTCCACGGCGCTGGCATGGCTGACATCGCCCGCCGGGCGGAAATCAGCGTGGGGGTGCTGTACAAGTACTATGAAAACAAGGAGGCCTTCTTTCAGGCATGCCTGCGCCACAGCTTAGCTGCCCTGGAGCAGGTGCTGGAGGAGGTGACGGCCCGGGAGGAGAAGCTTCTCCGCTACGCCGAAGCCATCATCCGCGCCCTTCAGACCTTTGCTCACACCCACCCCAACCACATCCGGATGTACCACCAGATCACCGCCGCCAGCGGGGACCAGGCCCGGCAGCTGGCAGAGGAGATCGAGGGGGTCACCGCCCGGCTCTACACCGCCTTTATCGCCAGAGCCCAGGTACAGGGAGACCTGCGGGGGGACATGGACCCCCGGCTCTTCGCCTTCTTTTTCGATAATCTCCTGATGATGCTGCAGTTTTCATACTGCTGCGACTACTACCGCGCCCGGTTCGCTCTCTACGGCGGCGGCTCGCTGCCGGAGGAGGGTCTGGTGGAGCGGGAACTGCTGAAATTCCTGGAATCCGCCTTTACCACGGAGCAGTCTCAGATCCCCCACCGGGATCATTCTTAGGAGGGATACGGTCATGACCTATGTGTTAGCCTACGATATCGGCACCACCGGCGTAAAGACCTGCCTGTTTTCCCTGGATGAGGCCATCCACCTGGTGGCCAGCGCCCAGCAGGGGTATTCCCTTTACATCCTGCCAAATGGCGGCGCAGAGCAGGACGCCGATGAGTGGTGGGACGCCATGTGCGCCACCACCCGGCAGCTGTTTGCCTCCGGCGGCGTAAAGCCGGAGCAGGTAGCGGGCATCTCCTTCTGCTCTCAGATGCAGGGGCTGGTGCTGGTGGACCGGGAGGGCGTCCCGGTGCGCCGCCCCATGAGCTACATGGACCAGCGCTCCCACGAGGAGCTGCGCCGGGGCATCGCCCACGGCGTTCAGATCGCCGGAGCCAACGTCCGCAAGCTCCTTACCAGCCTCCGCCTCACCGGGGCGGTGTCCAGCAGCGTAAAGGACCCTCTCTGGAAATATAAGTGGGTGGAGGCCCACGAGCCGGAGAACTTTGCCCGGGTATGGAAGTGGCTGGATGTGAAGGAATATTTGATCCTTCGGTGCACTGGTGAGGCGGTGATGACCCGGGACAGCGCCTTTGCTACCTTCCTCTACGACACCCGGAAAGGCAAATGCTGCTGGAGCGACACCCTCTGCCGGATGTTTGGTGTGAAGGCAGATCACTTGCCGAGGCTTGCAGAGGCTGCGGAGCAGGTGGGAACTTTGACAGAAAAGGCGGCAAGCGAGCTGGGCCTCGCCCCTGGGACGCCTGTGTTCGGCGGCGGCGGCGACGCGGCCCTCATTGGCGTGGGAGCCGGGGCCACCGCCCTTGGGAGCACCCACATCTACTGCGGCACCTCCGGGTGGGTCTCCACAGTCACAAACCGGCAGCAGGTGGACGTGACGGCTATGATCGCCGCCATTGTGGGGGCCCAGCCGGGGCGCTATAACTACTTCGCGGAGATGGAGACCGCCGGAAAGTGCCTGGAGTGGGTGAAGGACCACCTGGCCCTGGACGAGATCGGCATCTACCTCAAAAAACAGGATGTGGCCCAGAGCCAGGAGGCGGTGTACACCAGTCTCTACGACTACATGACGGAGACGGTGAAGGATGTGCCTCCCGGCTCCGGCGGGGTCATCTTCACCCCCTGGCTCCACGGCAACCGCTGCCCCTTTGAGGACCCCAGCGCCGCCGGGATGTTCTTCAACATCCGCCTGGAGACGGGAAAGACGGAGCTCATCAGCGCCGTTTTGGAGGGTACCTGCTTCCATCTCAAATGGATGCTGGAGTGCCAGGACCGGAAGCTCCGCACCTCCGATCCCCTCCGCTTTGTGGGCGGTGGGGCCCTCTCCCCGGTGACCTGCCAGCGGCTGGCGGATATCACCGGAAGGACGGTAGAGGTGGTGGAGAGCCCCCAGAACGTGGGGTCCGTAGGCGCCGCGGCGGTGATGGGGGTGGGTCTCGGACTGATCCCCGACTTAGACGCAGTGGGCTCCTTTATCCCCGTGGCGGCCCGGTATACGCCAAACAGCGCCAGAACTGCCGCCTATGCCCCCTACTACGCCGTATTCAAGCAGCTCTACCGGTCTAACCGCAGCAACTTCCGGGCGCTCAACGGTCCCGGAGGAAATCCATCCTGAGGAGGCGCGCCCATGTCACGAAAAGAAATGATCCGCTCTCTGAAGTTCCTGCTCTTCTCCCTGTCCGCCGGGATCATCGAACTCACGGCTTTCTCCCTGCTCAATGAGCTCACCGGTTGGAGCTACTGGCCCTGCTACCTCATCGCCCTGGTGCTGTCGGTGCTGTGGAATTTCACTCTCAACCGCCGCTACACTTTCCAGTCCGCTGGCAACGTACCCAAAGCCATGGTCCAGGTGTTTCTCTTCTACTGTGTGTTTACCCCCCTGTCCACCCTCCTGGGCAGCTACCTGGCGGACACCCTCCACTGGAATGAGTACCTGGTGACCATCCTCAACATGGTCTCCAACTTTGTGCTGGAGTACCTCTACGACCGGCTGGTGGTGTTCCGCACCACCTTAGACACCAACGCCCTGGCCCAGAAGAAGGGGCGCTGACAATCTCCAAACAGCTTTCCCAACATGCAGCAAGGCGGAGGGGCCATAGCCCCTCCGCCTTATGTGTTCTCAGCAATGTTCCATTGTCCCTCCATCAAAACAATGTCTTCTCATTCTCGGAAAACAGCTTATCATTGATCTCTCCCAGCTCTGTATGATGGAGGATGCCATAGGTGATGATAGCGTCCCGCTTGCTCTTGGGATAGAGCTGGGCATAGCCCGCCTGCTTCAGCACCTGCTGGGTCTCCTCCAGCGCGGCCTCCAGCCCGATGCACAGACAGATCAGCCGGTCCCGAGAGGGGTTGCGCCGTCCTGAAAAAACCTGGTGGAGATACACCTCGCTCATGCCCGCCTTCCGGGCCAGGGCCGCCTTGGAGATGCTCTTCTTCCGGTACATCTCCATCAGCAGCTGGGAAATACTCTCCTCAGAGAAGTAGGGCTGGTTTTCACTGAGGTAGGAATTGATGTCAGACGCGCTCATTAATTCACTGCACAGATCGCCGGTCGTCTTTTCTCCCATACCGTTCACCCCCTTTACTTCCCTCTTAAAATCCTTTATACTATATTAAATGTACAACAATTGGTGCTGTAATGCAATATGCTCACTGCATAGTGCATAGTTTTTGGGAGGGATTCCTATTTATATCTGGCTGTCTGAAATACTACAACAAGAATATGATCTGATCCGGGTCCTGAAGGAGAGCCCCCGGGGAAGCGTCCGGCTCATCCGCCACAAGGCCAGCGGGCGGCGTCTGATTCAGCGGCAATTCACCGGCAATCCAGAGGTCTATCAGAAGCTTCTGGACTACACCTGTCCCAACCTGCCCACCGTGTTTGAGGTGGCAGTCCAGGGGGATCAGAACCTGGTGCTGGAGGAGTACATCGAGGGGGATACGCTGGGCTTTCTTTTGAAGGAGGCCCTCTTCTCTGTGGAGGAGACCCGGAAAATTGTCCTGCAGGTGTGCCGGGCTTTGTGGGTACTCCACTCCATCGGCGCCGTCCACCGGGACGTGAAGCCGGAGAACATCATCCTACGGGGCGATGAGGCGGTACTCATCGACTTTGACGCCGCCCGTTTACATAAGCCGGAGCACGAGATGGACACCCAAATTTTGGGCACCACCGGCTTCGCCGCCCCAGAGCAGTACGGTTTGTCCCAGTCGGACCTCCGCACCGATATCTACTCTGTGGGTATCCTTATCAATGTGATGCTCACTGGAGAGCACCCCTCCAGAAAGCTGGCGGAGGGGCGGATGGGCCATATTGTGGACCGGTGCACCCATGTGAACCCCCAGCGGCGGTACAAAAACGTACTGCGGCTGATGGAGGCTTTGTAGCGTGGACGGCAAAACCAGGCCCTGCCCCTCCTGCGGCGCGCCGCTGCCGAACACGGCCTCCTTCTGCCCCCACTGCGCCGAAAACATCCGCTACCGCCAGGCGGTGAAGTCTCCCGCCCACCGGTGGTGGCGGAGATGGCTGATCCGCGGGGTCCTCCTAACTGCCCTGGCACTGGCGGCAGTGATGCTGTATGACTACGCCGCTCCGGACGTATACGACGCCTGGGGAGAACTGACCTATACCCTGAACGGCAACGACTACCGTCTGTTTCTCACCTTCCGCAGCGACGCCACCCCGGAGAGTGAGTACACCGTACAGGTGGAGGAGGACGAGAGCTATGACCGGGCCTCCAAGCTGTTTATCACCCATGTGGCCTCCGGAGTAGACGCGGGACGGATGTTCAATCAGCAGACGGACAGCATCCAGGTCCGGGTCCTCCAGCCGCCGGACACCCCCTCCCCGGTGATCTGCCACGCACCATCCTATGCCGCCGATCCCCGCAGCGACGGCCTGTTGGTGGCCCAGCTGGACTTTACCGGCCAGAGCCGGGGGCCGGTGGAGGTGGAGTGGACCATCCGCATGAAAAACGGGGACACCATCCTTCTCCGCCAGACGATAAACTTTGAACCGGTGGACACCATCCACTACTACCCGGAGGACTACGACATGGACACCATTGAGGATCTCCAGGCCCTGGTGGATCAGATCCAGGATGAGGTGCCCCCGCCCACGGTGGTGCGGCTCCACCTGCCTCCCGTCCACTATGCAGGAGGGCTCACCATTGACCGGCGGGCCATCAATCTCTCCGGCTCCGTGGATGAAAAGAATATGCGCACCGCCTTTCTGGGTCCGGTGGTACTCTCGCCGGAGGCGGAACCGCTCTGCGTCGTGGAGAACATCGACTTCCGGGGCAGCGGCGCCGGTACCGGCCTCACGGTAGCGTCCCAGTACCGGATTCAAAACTGCGCTTTTATTGGCTGGGACACCGGGTTGCTGGTGGGCGGAGACGCCTGGGCTGATCCGGCAGGCTGCCTCTTTGAGGACAATGAAGTGGGCTTTCGCTTTAACAGCGCCGGGAACTATGTCAATTACACCAACTTTCACAACAACACCTTCCTCCGCAACGGCATTGCGGTGGATCTGGTGCGGGTGCCCGGCTCCAAGTCCATCGATTTTGCCGGCTGCCGGTTTTCCGGCAACGAGACCGCTATTCTCAACCCCACCGGCCACTCCATCGATAACAGACACATCACATTTGAGTGAAATGGATGATCCCTATGGAACATAACTGCCCCCACTGCGGCGCACCTCTGCAATCGGAATCCTCCTTCTGCCCCTACTGCGCCCAGAGCATCCGGGTCCAAAAGCCGGTCACCATTCCCTCCCACCTGCGGCGGCGGAGGATAAAATGGGTGGTGGCAGCAGTGCTGCTGGCGGCAATCTGCATGGTTCTCCTCTGGCCCTCCAAGACCACGGCGGTCCTTTTGGAGGAGGATGAGAACGGCATGGTGCAGGTCACCCCGGAGCTGCTGCGGGAGTATTTCCCCATGCTCGCCGGCATCAACTTCTCCACCACCTCCCAAACCAGCGACAACATCGATGACTATCTGATTGAAAACTTCCAGATGGCCAACCTGGTGGCCTCCCGGGGGGCCAGCGGCACCGACGAGGAGCGGGGCATGTTCAACGCCCGCAGCCCCGGCACCCGCATATGCCTTCTGATGTTTGACCGCAACACCCATCTCATGGGCTACTTCATCGGAGAGCCCATTCAGATCTCAGAGGGAACGTGGCAGATCGACGTGGTATCCTGCGACTATGATTTCACTGACCTCTACGAGGAGCAGCTGGCCGCCTTTGAAGCGGGCTGGCGGGAGGACTTTTCCACCTACATTCCACCGGAGGAGATAGAATCTTCCGGGGCGGTGTGGTTCTTAAGCGGCTACGACACCGGCAAGGGCCCGGTACTGCGGGAAGACGACGCTCAGATCTACCACCTGTGGGCCATGCTCCACTCTCCAGAGCCGGAACGTCAGTGCCGGGAGATAGAGCGGCTGGAGGAATTTCTGCCCGTCGAGGGCCGGTGGCGGTGCTACCTGCTGCTGAACCGGGACTATAAGCTGCTGGGCTACACCATGCTGGACCATCAGGGAAACGGGGGCTGAGAGATGGAACGAAAATGCCCCTGGTGCGGTGCGTCTCTGCAGCGGGCCTCCTCCTTTTGTCCCCACTGCGCCAAGGTAATCCGCCCCCGAACAGAGCCAAAACAACCCGTCCTCCTGCGAAAAAAGCTGCTGCTGGGACTGCTGGTCCTGGCGGCGGCCTTTGCCGTGGGGGCGGGGCTGTGGCTGGTTTTTGCTCCCAGAACCTACGATGGTTACGGGGAGGTTCGCTACGAGACGTATCAGCTCTTGCTCACCGATATTGTGGACCGTTACGTCCCCAAGGCGGAACTGACCATTCCGGGAGAGCCGGAAGGTCAGTATCGGGTCCCCTCCCGGCTGTTTATCAATGACGCCAGCGGTCAGGATGCCTCCGGCCCCTTCCTGGCGGAGGTGGAGGAGGTGACAGCGGCCTTTACCGGCCAGGAGGACAGCCTCTCCCCCATGATATGCTCCCAGCCCGCCTACCATGAGGGGGCGCCGGAGTGTCCTCTCATCTCCCTCATCGACTTCACCGGCAAAAGCGGCGAGGCGGAGCTGGTATGGACCTTTACGATGAAAAACGGAGATATCATCCACCTCCGCCAGACCTTCAAGGTACCCCCCATCCCGGTGTACGACTACTACCCGGAGGAGTATCCCATGGACACGGCGGAGGCGCTCCAGGCCCTTATCGACTCCATCAGCGCCCAGGTAGAGGCGGAGGCCGTGGTGAATCTCCATCTGCCTCCCATCACCTATGAAGGGGGCTTTACTCTCCGGGACCGAAGCATAAACCTGTACGGCTCTTCTGACGAGACGGGGAACCGCACCACCTTCACCGGCCCCGTCCAGCTGGTGGACTCCTACGCCGATATCTCCTATTTCTACGACATCGATTTTGTGGGCAGCGGCACCGGCACCGGCCTCTCCGGCTCCGCCCCCTTCCGGGCCACAAACTGCGCCTTCACCGGCTGGGACACCGGGGTATTGGTCTACGGTGCCAGCTGGGCCAACATCATCGGCTGCACCTTTCAAAACAACGGCATCGGCTTCTGCTTTGACAGCACCGGAGAGTACGCCAACCACTCCATGTACAACGACAACCGCTTTGTGGGCAACGACGTGGCGGTACGGCTGGACAACGTACCCACCGACGTGACTCTCAACTTCCAGGGCTCGGTCTTTCGGGACAACGCCCAAGATATTATCAACTCCTGCGTCCAGCCCATAGATATATCTCAGGTTACCTTTGCGTAAAGGAGAACACAACAATGGAACACAAATGCCCCCACTGCGGCACAGACCTGCCGGAAAATGCCGCCTTCTGCCCCCACTGCGCCCGGGACATCCACCCCCGGAAACAGGCGAAAAAGCCGGTCCCTCTGCTGAAAAAGCTGGTGCTGGGTCTGCTGATTCTGGCGGTGGTTGTCGCCGCAGGGGCGGGGATCTGGTACTTCAACCGCCCCTATGTGCCCCAGGAATACGACGCGCGGGGCGAGGTGTACTACGAAACCGACGGCAAGACCTATCAGCTGCTGGTGGCCTGGCCCAACGACCGCAGCATGCCCGCCCCCGACATCTACCAGCAGGGTTCCCCCGACGAGCAGTACCGCTGGCCCTCCCGGTGGTACGTCAACGACGCCGTCACCGGCGCCGACGCCTGGGAAGAATTTGAACCTTTGGTGGAGAAGGTCACCGTGGAGGTGGTTCAGGACAAAAATGCCTCCGATCCTCTCACCGCTGGGGAGCCCAGCCACCAGGAGGATTACTCCCCCGACGCCGCCATGGTGTGCTCCCTGGACTTTACCGGCAATTCCGGGGAGCCTCAGATCGTCTGGACTGTGGAGATGAAGAACGGGGATATGGTCCGGGTACGGCAGAACATCCATATCACCCGCATCATTACCCACGAGTACCACTGGCAGGACTACCCCATGGACACCATAGAGGAGCTGCAGGCCCTGTTGGACAAGACCGCCAAGGAGACCAACCCCTCCGATCTGGTGTACCTCTATCTGCCGCCGGTGACCTATGAGGGGGACCTGAAGCTGTCCCGGTCCTATGAGTTCTACGGCTGCACTGACGAAGGAGCGGATCGTACCGTTCTCAACGGCTCAGTGACCATGGGCGACGGCAACTACTACTGGATCAACTACTTCTACGACATGGACTTTGTGGGAGACGGTACCGACATCGGCATCGCCGCCCCCGCCAAGACCTGGGCCATCAGCTGCACCTTCACCGGCTACAAGACCGGCCTGATGACCCATGGGGAGGCCTGGGTCAATGTAACCGAATGCACCTTCACGGACAACCAGGTGGGCTTCCACTTCAACTCCACCGGCCAGTCCGCCTCCGACGACCGCTTCTTTGACAACACCTTTACAAATAACGGCACCGCCGTGCTGCTGGAGAATGTACCCACCGACCTCACCCTCTACTTTGACGGCACGGTGTTCTCCGGCAACGGCGCCGACATCGACAACCGGTGCGGCCACAGCGTGGACACCTCCAACGCCGTTTTCCAATGACAAGCCTCTCCATCAGACAAGGAAATCCCCCTCCGGATCACCAGAGGGGGATTTCCTGATTCAGGGGAGAAAACGGATGCGGGAGGTGTCGATCTCGTCCAAAAGGCGGTCCGCCTTTTGGATGTTCTCCTCAATGATCTCCTCTCCCACCCCGGCCAGGCGGAGGGAGATGGTACCGGTGAAATAGAACAGCCGCTTGCTCTCCACCGGATCGTAGGTACGGAGATAGACCCGCACCAGCTCCCGGTGCGCCCCATACTGCGCCACCAGATACTGGCGGTAGCGCTCGGGAGAGAGGTCAATGCCGAACTCCTTGATGCAGCCCAGAAGATAGGTGTCCACGATCTCTGTCAGCCGGGGAGAAAGCAGTCCGTTGTCCACCATATAGCGGTAGACCTCCGCGCACTTAGCGTCCCGGTATATGCCCATCTGCTGGATCTGCTGCATCAAAAGGTGGCCCTGGAGAATGTTGTCCAGCCGGTTCCCCACCTGCTCCTCGACGAAACGGAGAATGGAGGTGATGTAGTCCTCATGGATCTGCAGCAGCAGCGCGTCCTTTTTGAAGTAGTAGTTGACAAGACTCTGGGGCACCTCCGCCCGCTCCGCGATCATGGCAATGGTGGTCTTCTTATAGCCGTTTTCATAAAAACAGCTCTTTGCCGCCTGTAAAATCCTGCTTCGGCTCTCCAGCCCTGTCTTATAGTGGATCAAGGCAGAATGCCTCCCTTCCTGTTCCCATCTCCGATGTTGTTTCATTGTAATATGAATTCTGCCGGGATACAAGACGGAATTTTTGCCCCGGCAGAAACGGCCCTCGCCGTCGGAGCTTCCCGCGGCAGAGGGCCGTCTCCTTATGTTCAGAGATATCTTTCGAAGGGCTCAGCTGCCCCGCTTGGCTGCCAGGGTTCCCCGGACCTCCTCCATCTTCTTGTCACTGAGGTTATAGAGAAGCATGAGAAGGAGCGCCAGCACCGCAAGTCCGATGGGCAGTGCCAGGCAGATAAAGTTGATGCCTTCGATCACCTTGGCGGTGGGTTCCACCTTGGAGTCGTAGCCGATGAGGGCCATACCGAAACCGGCGATGCCGGTGCTGCAGATGGCCGCCACCTTGATGGACAGCTGGTACATGGAGAAATAAATGGCCCTGGCGTTAACGCCGTACTTCACCTCGCCATAGTCCACCACATCGGTGTACATGGCTGTTGTGACGGTGGCGCCGAAGGAATAACCCACAAAACCCACCACCAGAGCGCCCACCATGATGAGGGTGGTCTCCTTAAAGAGCGCCGCCACCACAAAACTGAGTCCCAGCATCACAAGGCCCGTCATATACACGCTGCGCTTGGAGAGAAAGCGGGTAAGGAGGGGGATCAGCAGAGCACCCACCAGCATAGCGATGGAGGTGGTGCCAAAGAGCATGGGGGCCGCGTTGACATCCTTGGCCACATAGGTGAAGAAATAGGGGAAAATGGCCAGGGTCACCAGATAAGCCAGGAGGCGTACCACGTCGGCTCCGAAAAGGCACAGGAGGGGACGGTTGGTGAGAATCAGCCGGAGGCTCTCCTTCCCGGAGATGGGCTTCGGCTTGGGTCCTCCCGGGGCGGCGGGGGACACAGCGTCCCGCTTGCCCACGGAAAAGGCCAGATTCACATAGCCTACCACCAGAATCACGCTGGTGACCACCGCGGTGAGGAAGTAGCCCCGGGCGGTCTGTTGGTCGGAGTTTCCAAAGAAGTAGACCATGGGCAGCAGCAGGTAGCCCGCCAAAATCTTGCCGATGGAGCCGCCCATATTCCGCAGGGTGGATAGGTTCACCCGCTCCCTGGGGTCCGTGGTCAGAGCGGAGTTCAGGGAGGTAAAGGCGGTGTAGACCAGGTTGGTGGAGGCGCAGAACAGGGCGTAGACCAGGCAGGCCGTCACCGCTTTGGCCACCACCGGCCCGGTGGCGCCGTTCCAGTTGATGAAGAGCAGCACGTTGAAGACCAGCGTCAGCACGGAGCCCACCACCAGCCAGGGGCGGAATTTCCCCCACTTCAGGTTGGACCGGTCGATGATGCCGCCGGTGACCGGCACGCTGAAGGCGTCCAGAATCCGCCCGAAAAACAGGATAGACGCCACGATGGTGGTGGGGAAAAAGGCGATGTCGGTCAGAAAAAACTGGGCATAGGTGTTGCTCAGGGTGACCATGAGACTGAAGGTCACATCCGCAAAGGAGTAGGACCCCTTCAGATAGACCGGCAGCTTGGTCTGGGTTTGATTGGACACAAAAACTCCCTCCTTCTCTGCTCCTGCGCCGGTCATTTCCCGGCCAGCCGGTCAAGCTCCGCCTTCCGCAGGCGGCCCATCTCCTGGATCATGGGCATGAAGCCTTCCAGCATCTCCCTGGGGTCCAGGGTGGGCTTCATGATATAGCCGGAGAAGGCGTAGCCCTGATAGGGGCCGTAGGTCTCTACACAGCGGCGGACCTCCGCGTAGTAGATCTCCGGGTCGGCGTCGGGATAGCCGGGACGGCCGGAGGTGTCGTAGCCGCCGATGAAGCTGAAGCGGTCGCCGTACTTCTTCAGAAGGCCCACAATGTCGTTCATAGGCTGGATGGAGGACCAGCCGGCCGCGCCGATCTCCATGATATCCTCCACCAGTTCCTCCCCCTTGCCGCACAGGTGGTACACCGGGATGATGCCCATATCCCGCAGGGCCTTGTACAACCGCTGGTGGTGGGGCTTGATGAGAGTGCGGAAGGTGCTGGGGGACATGAAGAGCCCCCGGGCGGTAGCCACGTCGTCAAAGTAGGTGAAGGTGTCCGGCTTGTAGTACTTGGCCACCTTCTCGGCGTATTTGATCTTGAAATCGGTGATAGCGGTGAAGAGGTCGTTCACCGCCTCCGGCTCCTCGATCATTGCGATGAGGGCCTCCTCGATGCCCATGAGGGCGCCAAGGCGCTCGAAGACGCCGTTTCCGTTGCTGTAGTCAAAGACCTTCTCCTCCCGGCTGAAGGGGGCGGTCTCCACCCGGGCACGCTCCTCCCAGTCCACGCTGTCCAGGTCCGGGAAGGTGACCTGCTCCTTCCACTTGGTGATATCCGTCAGCACAAACTCATTGGGGGCGGGGATGGGCGCGCCGCCGGCGGAGCGGGGAGTGACCCAGCGCACGCCGAAGCCGTCGTAGCCGCCCTTGGCGGGATCCCCCTTCTCTATGGGATCAAAGACGCCGAAACCCTTCTGATCCAGGAATGTGCTGGGCACATACTCCGTGGGGCGATGGTTGTACATATTGAGAAGATTCTCTCTGGGTGACAGCATGATAACTTCCTCCTAATATTGTTTTTTGTTCCGATATCTGCATTATAGCACCGCTTTTTCTCTTCTGGAATCCTGATAAAGCGGCAAAGTATTTCTCTTCCCCGAACACTTGTTGTGACCGGAGCCCCTTTTCCTCCTCCCCGCCCCGGAACACAGCACGGAAACGGGAACAGATGCAACAAAAAGCCGGTCCGGCCCGCCGGGGCCGCGTCTTTTGTTGCATCCCCTAATAGAACACTCCACTCCTTCCCCCGGGATCAGGCGGCAAAGAGCCTTGCCAGTAAGGGCTCCAGGTCCTCCTTGGGACGGACCATGGAGATCAGATTCAGCGTCACGGTCCAGCAGCCCCGGGCCGCCGCCCCCTTCGGCGCCAGCACGTCGCAGGTGCCCGCCCGGGTGACCGACAGAGTACAGTCCACCCCGCTACAGGAGAGAAGGGCCTTGATGTGGCCGAGGACAACGCCTTCTACGGCTACAGCTCCCGCAAGCTCCAGCAACGCCGCTTTGCCCCGCTCCAGCGCCTCCTCCAGCGCCATCTCTCCGCCTGCCATAGAGCCGCTGCGGCTGAGAATCAGCGCGCTGTCCACCACCTCTTCCCCGTGGTGATGATGATGGTGTTCATGCCCGTTATGGTCTTGACAGCCGCAGGGCGTCCCGTCATGGGAATGGTGCCCGCTCATTGCTCTTCCTCCTTCCATACCGCCGAGATTCTCTCCCACAGCCCCGTCTCCTCCGGGGCCGCAATGGGCAGCACCGGAGCCTTGGGGCAGCAGGAGCGGATCTGGGCCAGCATCTCCTCCGTGGGCGGCGCCACATCCGTCTTGTTCAGCAGCACCACGTCCGCATCCCCCAGCTGGCAGCGGATCACTGTCTCGCAGGCCCGCAGCAGCACCGGCCATCGGGCGGCGTCCGCCACCGCCAGGGTGTGGACCTTCATCAGCGGACTGCCGTAGTTCCGGAAGTCCTCCCGCATGTCGTCCATGAGAGCGAGACCCGTCAGCTCCACCAGCACCCAGTCCGGGTGGATGGTCTCCTCAATCTCCCGTACCGCCGCCAGGAAGGTACCGGAGATCTGGCAGCAGACGCAGCCGCCGAAAAGGGGCGTGATATGGACCCCGCTGCCGCTGAGGGTCTTGTCGTCAATGCCGGTGGTGCCGATCTCATTTTCAATGACCGCCGCTGTCAGCCCCAGGCCGTCCATCTCCCGCAGCAGCCGGTTCAGTACGGTGGTCTTTCCTCCTCCCAAAAATCCGCCGATCAGTAAAATATCCATAGACTCCTCCTCACTGTCCCAGAAGCTTTCGGCTCTCCTCATAAATCACGTCGGTGTACAGCACCGGAGCCCCCCAGCTGGCGGACAGCACCGGCTTCTCCTCCATGTGGGGACCGTACTTCTTCACAAACCGCTTAGCCGCCGCTACCACATCCTCCTCAGGGGTGAGGGGGCCCAGATCCTTGAGGTCGGAATTGATGCCGAACATGATTTTGTCCCCGTAGCGGTCGTAGAAATCATCAATATCGCAGATATTCTGGGGCGTCCAGAGGTCCACCCCGGTCTCCACAATGCCCTCGATGAGCCGGTCGTTTTTGCCGCAGGAGTGGAGCTCCACCAGAATGCCCCGCTTGTGGCAGGAATCCACCACCCGGCGGATGTAAGGCACGATCATCTCCCGGTAGGTCTTCAGGGAGAAGAAGGAATCCCGCTGGGTGCCCGCGTCGTCGTGGAAGCAGATGCAGTCGATATCATACCATCGCTTCAGCCGCTCCAGCAGGGCGTCGTAGAAATCCGCCAGCTCCCCGAAAAACTCGTGAATAGCGTCGGTCTGGTCCTCGTCGATGAGGGCCACCGCCGCCTCCTCAAAATCCATAAAGGAGATGAGGCGCTCAAAAAAGCCGGTGAAGAACCAGTACTGGGTCACCAGATCCCTGCAAAGGTAGTCCCTGTTCTTCTCCGCGCTGCCCGCCCAGTCCCAGCTGTCCGGGTCCGGGAAACGGACAAATTCCCGCCAATCGTTCATATCCTTCAGAAGCGGCCTCTTCTGGGCCGGCATGGATCCCCCTGCCAGCTCCTCATAGACCCAGGGCACACCGAAGTAGTCCGGTCCGCCGTAATTCTTGGGATCGAAGGGGGCGTACTCCAGCACCAGCCCCTTGGCCACCGGGTCCGGCAGCACACTGGGAAGAAAACAGATCATATCCCCGTACTTTGGAATCCACAAGGGGCCCTCCCGCCGGATGGCCCGGAGAAAATTTTCCCGCTGGGTGATGGGAGTGTTGTAGTACCGCTTGGCGGTGGGCAGCCGGGGATGAATGGGTGTAAATTCCAGATCGTACTGCAGCTCTTCCCGGCTGAAAACAGGAACAGACATGGCGGCTTCTCCTTTCCTTTTCCGCTTTTAACCGGCCACACTCCCTCCGCCGCCCCGGTCTTTTGACCGCGGCGTCAGTTTTCCTCCCGAATTTTGTATAAAACCGAGATTATTCAAAGTTCGCTTGACTTTGTCCCGAAAAGTTTTTACAATATTAAATAAGATGTCGGAGAGAGGGCGGTCTTTTTCGTATAATTTGATTATACAGGAAGAACCTCCCCGGGGAAATCCTGAGAAACGCGCAGAATTCTCCCCCAGCTGCCCACAGTTGTTGCGCCGTCGGGCTTCTCCGCTGTCCTTTTCCTCCCCTCCTCCCCTTCCGGCTCTGCCCTCTGGAGGGAAGGCGCGTCAAAGGGAGCAGGTTCCCCGGAAAAACGATCGGATTGTTGCGTTAGGAGGCGCCTTATGTTTCTTACCTCTCAAATGATCTTCCACCTTCTCTCCCAGGCTTACCCTCTGCACCGCTGGGAGAGCGCCACAGCCGACGTTCCTGTCCGCATGGTTCAGCTCTACCGGGGCCAGATTTTGGAGCGGGAGCGGCTGTATCTGCTGGACGATCTGACGGACTTCTCCTCCGTCCACCCTGTGGCGGGCTCCGCCTTCCTCATTCTCTCCAGTGCGGCCATGAAGCTGCCGGAGACCTTTCTGGAAGCGGACGTGGCCTTTGTCCCCGAAGGGATCTCCAAGCTGGATCTTTTTGACGAAGTCAACTCCCTTATCACCTCCCTTTTCGAGTGGGACCTGGCCCTGCGGGACGCCTGTGCCGCAGGGGCCCTGCCCCAGGAGATCATGGAGCTGGGGGGCCGCTTTTTAAAGGTCCCTCTGGTGCTCTATGACGGGGAGCGCCGGGTCTCCCGCAGCACCGGCGACCAGCCCACCGGGGACGTCTACGATCTGTTTTTGGACGTGGGCTACCGCCTTCACCCCGGCAGCGAGGCGGTGTCCCTCTATCCCGAGGAGGGGGGCGAGGAGCAGACTCTCTGCAAGAATATCCTCCTGGACGGCGAGGTCATCGCGGTGTTTCTGGCTCTGTGCGGCCGGGAGGAGGTCTCCGTCGGGGAGCGGGACCTCTTCGCCCATCTGGCCCGGTATGTCACCGACGCCCACCTCAGTGACGTCAGCTGCGGCCGGGTCTGCCGGAAAAACGACGAGCAGCATAAGGCCCTCTCCCGTATCCTCTATCAGGAGAGCTATCGGGTAACGCCTGAGGACCGGGTGGCCCTGTCCCGGTTTGACTGGCGGGAGGAGCATGAGTATCTGGTGGTGTTCATGCGCCCCATCTGGCAGATGGGCTCTGTGCTGGACGGTTCCTATCTTCGCTGCAAGTTAGAGGGGGACTGGCCGGACTCCTGCATGCTGCCGGACGGCAAGGATTTTGCCTGGATTCTCAACATGAGCCGGGGCGGCGTCAAACTGCAGGAGATCCGGGAATATCTCACCGGGTTCATCCGGGAGCATATGATGCAGGTGGGGCTCAGCAATCCCATGCCCGGCCTCACCGGCCTTCCAAGCCTCTACCAGCAGGCCTGCGCCGTGCTGTCCATCGGCCTGAGGAAAAATCCCCACCTGTGGCTCTTCGCCTTCAGCGACTATCTGCTGGACTACATCTTTGACAAGTTCTCCTGTGAGTTGTCGGCGGAGCAGGCCATCCACCGGGGAATCTACCGCCTGATGGCCTATGACGCGGAGAACTCCACCGACTATGTGGAGACACTGAAGACCTATATCGAGCACCAGTTCAATGCCTCCCTTGCCGCGGAGAAGCTCTTTGTTCACCGCTCCACCTTCCTCCGGCGGATCCACCGCATCGAGGAGGTGGCCGGTCTCCATTTAGACGACCCTGACGAGATTCTCCATATCATGATCTCTCTCCGCCTCTGCCAGCTGCTGCCGCCCCGCCAGGCCAAGGCCTGCAGCGTATCCTGAGGAACAAACCGGAAGAACAGGGCGGCATTGCCCCCATTGAACACAGAAAAGAACGCAAAAAGCCAGGAAGGATGCCGTATCCTTCCTGGCTTTTGGTTTTTCCCGTACGTTGCGATTAATAGTACTCCCCCGCACTGTAGGAGACCAGCGCGCTGAGGAACTGATTCAGCTGAACCTTACCGCGGGCGGTTCCTTTGCCGCTGATGTAGTTCATCTCCTTGCGGACCTGCTCAAAGCGGTACAGGGTGCTGGCGTACTCGGTGAAAATCTCATTGTTGTAGTCCTCCAGACCGAGACTCGCCAGATTGACCAGTCCCGTAAACGCAGCCCGGCGAATCCGCTGCTCCACGGTCTTGGCGTTGCCTACCCGGCCGCATAAGGCGCTGACGGACAGAGATTTGGCCTCGGGGTGCTCTGTCAGATAGCAGACCAGATCGATAATATCCCGGCTGCCCGCCGCCCCCAAAATTCCAATACACCGCAGCAGATTTTCCGCCCGCTGGCGCACGCCGGAAACGGCGCCATTCCCCGGGGGTGGAGGGGCCGCCCCCAGGGAAGGCGCAGCGGCCGGCTGAGGCCGCGGCATCCGCTGCACCAGAGTATGGACTTGGGACAGCGTCTTACACATGGATACGGACTGACAGACCCGGCGGATCACGTTTTCCACCTCGATACTGTTGACAGGCTTGTGGAGGAAAAACTCAATGCCGCTGTTGTAGGCGTCAGCCACCATGTCCTTGGACGTCACCTGAGAGAGCATGATGTACGCGGCCTCCGGCAGAATCTCCCGCGTCTTCTGCACAAAGGTGATCCCGTCCATCTCCGGCATCAGAAGATCCACCACCACAATATCCGGCCGCAGAACCGGCAGATCCTCCAGCGCATCAACCGCGTTCTCCGCACTGCCGCAAACCTGCCCCAGCTCCCGCTCGTGGATAATGATCTTGAGGATATTGATGATATTGGGACTGTCGTCGATCAGATAGAATCGCATGGGGACACCTCCAGAGATGTGGTGGGAATGGAGACAAGAAACGAGGTCCGGTCGTCGCAGGCATCCACATGGATCGTGCCCTGCAGCTCCTGCTCGGTGAGATCCCGCACCAGACAAAGGCCGATCCCTCTCCCCACCTGACCGGTGGTGTAATCGACCTTGGTGGAAAAGCCCGGATCAAAGATACAGGGCAGGCTCTCCGCCGGAATGGGCTTGCCCCAGTTGGTGACAATAAAAACCTCCCGGCCGCTCTGGTGTTGGGCGGAAAATACAATGCGAATCCGTCCGTCCACCGCCGCCTCAATGGCGTTGTCGATCAGATTGCGCAGAACAGAGAGAAGCTGAAACTGCTTATCCGTCTGAAAATCCGTCTCGATATGCACATCCCACTCCACCTGAACGCCGGCATGCTTGGCGTTGACCTGCTCGGCCTCAAAAAGAATCTGCCACAGCCGCCGGAAATCCGCGGCCTCCTCCGCCAGATCCTCCTCCATAGCCTCGGAAAGACCCCGGATTACCAGCTGATACTCCTTCTTGATCTCATGGATATCCTTGCTGATGGAGAGGGCCTGCACACAGGCGGGAATCCCCTGGGCCTGCAGCTGAGTATAGAGTTTGTAGGCCGTATTCATGGTATCCTCCATCATGGATGAGGTCTTCTGCATCCAGATGACCTCCCCCTTCAGACGGGAGATCAGCAAAATCAGATGGCGGTACCGCTCTGCGTGCTCCTGCTTGAGAAGGGACAGGCTCTGGGAACGCAGCACCAGCCAAAAGCCAATGACGATGGCCGTACGAAGAACCGCCACCGCCAGCAGCCCCAGGTGCATCTGCAGGGACAAAAGGCCCTCTCCCCGACAGATCAGCTCCGCCAGATTGGAGAGATAGTCGATCCCCACCAGCCACAGCAGCTGCTGCCAACGGTCAAAGATCCATCCTGCCCGCCGGCAGCAGCAGTAAAACAGCAGGCCGTACACAAAGTAGAAAATCATTTCCTGCCAGAGACCGCTGCCGTCCACCCGGCCAGTACCCAACCAGAACACCAAATTCCGAAGGGCAAAGTTTCCAACGCCCACAAAAAGCGCCGCCAGCAGTACCGGGTATTTCCCCCAAATCATGACGAAAAAGGGCAGCAGGACAATGGCGATGGAGATGATAAACTCACTGCTGAAGAGGTTGAGGCTGAGCTGGGCTGCAAAAATCATCAGAACGGAGCAGATTGCCACACGCCTGACGGATTCTCTGTTCATACGCTTCCCTCACCCTCCCGCTGCCAAACAGGCGGCGCTCTTTTCTTCTTAGTATAACGAATCCTGTGCCCTTTGGCAAATTTTTTGTTCAGCGCAGCTTCATGGGCGTAAGCGCCAGGTAGTCCTCCAGGGTACCGTCATTGAGGCAGCAGCGGATAATATCCCGCCCCAGTGGGTCCAACTCATCGGTAAGGAACTGCTGGATCTCCTCCTTGAAGAAATCGGTCAGAATCTTGGCGCCGGCATCGTAACCCTCAATCCCCAGCTTGGACTGGGTCTCCGGCCGCAGGAAGGTCTGGCGGATATACTGATTATCCAGCTTCATATCGATCAGGGCGTAGCCAAACAGGGGACAGCGGGCAGGGGTCAGATGCTTGGCCTTGATGTTGCCGTCATGGCGGGCCAGGTACTCCCGGCTGATCCACTCGGACATAAATCCAATGTTGTAGGCTCCGATATGCTGGTTGGGAATCAGAACGTTCAATGTATTGGGGCAGGCCATAATCTGCCGCAGCAGAAGATTTGCCTGAACCACCTTTTTTCCGGTGGCGAAGGGCCAGTAGCTCCCTACGCCCTCGCTCTTCATGCTGGTGCCGCCATCCACCACGCTGGGGTTTTTGAAGCCCCGGGGAGCCACCAGACGCCACAGCCACGCCAGAGAGGGCGGAATGATGTGCAGCATGCCCATGACGCCGTAGTTGGGCTCAGCGGCGGTGGAGGGGGGCATCCGTACGCCGAAGCTGCGGACACTGACCTCCTGGGGCTCCCGGGGAACGATGTTCTCGATCATGTCCCTGGGAATGATAACCCGGGGATTGGTGCAGGGCTTGCCGGTGGAGTCCATCACATGCTCCCAAATGAGGCAGGTAGAGCCGGGCACGCTGTCCATATTGAAGAACAGCAGGGGCCGGGGCGGGTGGATGGACACCTTTTCATAGATAGGATTGTTGCCGTAGGCGTGCATGCTGTCCATCCTAAGGAACCAGCCCGCCTCCGCGTCCACGATCATCAGCTTGCCGCCCTCCGGGTCCTGATAGGCCGCGTGGCACAGGGCCATATCATCGGCGATGGGATGGATGGTGCAGCTCTCATTGAGATTCAGGAAGTACTGCTCCCCCGTCACCACATGGGTACCCAGCAGAAGCCGGTCGTCATCCTCCCGGTGGAAGTCCTCCAGCATCTCGCTTTTTCCTCCCCCGCTGGCGCCCTCGTGCATGAACACCGTCTCATTTTCATAGGGTGTCTCCAGCATAGCCGCGCTGGCGTGGCAGCAGACCCACCCCTCCTGCTCTCCGATATCCAAAAGAACGGAGTAGACGCCCTTCTTGGCCGAGGGACCAGGGTAGAGATTGTAGGCGAAAACCTCATGGAGCGTCTCGCTGCGATTGTGGACCACCACCTGCTTGCCGTCAAAGTGGGTATGACGGAAAGGCGGGGCCACATAGATGATAGCCCGGGGCGTGTAGCCGTGGGGCATGTCGCTGACGCTGACAAAGCCCTGGATATTGGCAATGGCAAGAGCAAAGAAGGCGGCGTTCACCGGGCAGATCACCAGGCTGTCGTAGCCGTAGGGCTCCGGACCGGCCCGGAAGGGCAGCAGCAGCAGGCGCTGGCCGGACAGCCAATCTAAGGTCTCCTGGCGGAGCTTGGAGAAATCATAGCCAAAGCGCTCCTGAAAGCGTGGCTTGTCGCTGGGCAGATCGTCTCCGATCACCATGGAGTTGGGGTCCCGGCGGCGCATGTAATCCTCCATGAAGTTGACCACCGCACCGTTTTTGCAGCGGATCACTTCCGCTTCCTTCACCGCCCCCTTCCCCTCAATGCTGTAAACCACATCGTAGCGGGACGTGTGGGCCGGCCCGAAGACCAGCTCGTCCAGCTCCTCCTGGGTCTCCATGTAGGCGATGGCGCGGCACTTCTGCAGGGCAGCGTCCACTTCCGGCGGCAAAACAAAATGATCATAGTAATTGTCATAGAACATTGTGAATCCTCCCTGTTTGTTTTCGGTGCCATCTGTTCAATTCCATCATCTTCCCTGTCAATGTATCGGATGCGCTTCGAATTCCTACACAATGCTACAAAACTTTCAGCTGTGCCCCTCAAAATTTGTAGAGTTTTCCAGTTTCCCCCTTCTTTTTCAGACGCCGTCTCTGTTTCCTCCCCCGGTCCCGCCTTCTGTCTCTACTTGTGCAGGAACGGCCTCTCTTCTTAATTAGTAAAGAAAAAATCGGGTATTTTCGTGAAAGAAGTGTCAAAACGCTATAGTTTCCCGTCAAAAACAGGCTGCTATTTGTATTTTATAGACAAATCCTAACCAGTGCAACTTGTTAAAATGCCGATTTTTCCACGAATTCTCCTTCGATTTGTAGCGATTTGAATAAATCCGAAGTATGACATTCATATTGGAGTTGTGAATTACCACAACACAAATAAAAAGGAGTGACCGTTACAATGATGGAACTGTTTACTGGACTGGGACTTTTGCTCATGGTTTTGTTGGTGTTCTCTCTGTTCAGCCTGAAAATGCCCAAGGGTCAGTTGGCCATGTCCGGCATGGCAGACGCGGCCATTGCCAGTTTTTTGGTGGAGGCAATTCATAAGTACATTCTGGGCAACGCCCTGTCCCTCCCCTTCTTTCTGGAGGTGGGCAACAACGCGGGCAGCTTAGGCGGTGTGGCTGCGGCCATTCTGGTTCCCATCAACATGGGCGTCAACCCGGTGCTGGCGGTCTCCGCCGGTCTGGCTGTCGGCAGCTTCGGCATCCTGCCCGGTTTCATCGCCGGTTATGTAGTGGCTTTCCTGGCCCCCTTCATTGAAAAGAAACTTCCCGAGGGCGTCAACATTATTGCTGGCGCCCTGGTGTCCGCTCCCGTGGCCTATCTGATCGCCTCCCTGGTCAATCCCGTCGTCACCTCTGTGCTGGAGCAGATCGGCGGTGCCATCACCGTGGCTGCGGAGCAGCAGCCCATCATCATGGGCTTCCTGCTGGGCGGCATCATGAAGATCGTCTGCACCTCCCCGCTCAGCTCCATGGCCCTCACCGCCATGCTGGGTCTCACCGGCCTTCCCATGGGAATTGCCGCCATCGCCTGCGTGGGCGGCGCCATCTCCAACGGTGTGGTCTTCAAGCGCATGGGCTATGGTGACAACAGCAACGCCGTCGCTGTGATTCTGGAGCCCCTGACCCAGGCGGTCATCGTCACCTCCCACCCTCTGCCGGTCTACAGCGGCTCCTTTCTTGGCGGCGGACTGTCCGGCATCGTGGCGGCGGCTCTTGGTATCATCAACAACGCCCCCGGCACCGCCTCCACCATCCCCGGCCTGTTGGCTCCCTTTGCCTTCAATGATCCTTTGAAGGTCGGTCTGGCCATCGCCCTCTCTCTGGTGGCGGGCCCCATCGGCGGCGTGGTGGTCTCCGCGATCTTCCGCCGTCTCCCCTCCGCTGACGGTGCAGCCCACAAGAGCAAGGACCTTTTGCATGTGAATGTTCCCGAACTGCACCTGCCTCTGCATGAGTGCGATGAGAGTGAAGCCTGATATCGGACGAACTCTGATACACGGACCAGCCGGGGCCTGTCGGAATCGTCTCTTCAACAGGCAAACCAGCGGCGGAGCAGTGTAGTTTTTGCACAAATCAGTCTGTAAATCACGCTGCTCTTATGTTATAATGCATAACGTGGGAGTTCGATGATCCCAGATTCACCCGCAGGGTGCCTTCCCGGCGTTCGGCCTCACTGGCCTGCCGCTGACAGAGGGCGCCGAGGGAAACATCGGAAATCAGCCGCAGGGGTGCGGGCACCCCTGCGGCTGTTCCGGCAAAGGAAAGGATGAATGCGCGATGATCATCACACAGAAAAAGCCGGCAGAAGAGCTGCTGGCCATACTCTCGGGCGTGCGGAAGGTGGCGCTGGTGGGCTGCGGAAACTGCGCTGCCGCCTGCCAGACCGGAGGCGAGAAAGAGCTGGAAGAAATGAAGCAATTCCTGGAGGAGCAGGGCTTTGAAGTGGTGGGGACCGTCCTGCCCGATGAGTGTTGCCACAAGATGCTGGTAAAACGGGACCTGCGGGCCCTGAAGGACTGCGGCGCGGAGGCCATTGTGGGACTGGCCTGCGGCGACGGTGTCCAAACCGTGGCGGACAACATCCAGCTTCCAGTGTATCCCGCCAACAACACCATGTTTCTGGGCCAGGTGGAGCGAGTGGGGATTTTCCATGAATACTGCCGTATGTGCGGCGACTGCGTTCTGGGAGAAACCGGCGGCATCTGTCCCATCACCAAGTGTGCCAAGAGCCTGGTCAACGGCCCCTGCGGAGGACAGAAAAACGGAAAGTGCGAGGTCTGCCCCGACAATGACTGCGCCTGGATTTTGATTTACAACCGCCTTACGGCTATCGGCCAGACCGAGAAACTGGGCAAAACCCGGAAGACCAAGGGCTACTCCGGGGCCTACTATCCGAAACATGTGAATTTGAGGGAGGGAAAGAAGGCATGAGTCAGCTGCAGAAAGCCCTGGAGAGCGGTCGGTTTGCCGTGACGGCGGAGATGGCGCCTCCGAAAGGCTGTGATTTTTCCGAGCAGATCGAAGTAGCCGCCCTTCTCAAGGACAAGGTCCACGGGGTCAATGTGACGGATATGCAGTCGGCATGTCTCAAGGCCTCCTCCCTGGGCCTGTGCATCCACCTCAAGCAGGCAGGCGTGGAGCCCATTTTGCAGATCACCGGCCGGGACCGCAGCCGCATGGCCATCATGGCGGACGTGTTGTCGGCGGCCTCCTTCGGCATCGATACCGTGCTGGCCCTCACGGGCGACCACCCGGTGGTGGGAGACTGCAAGGACTCCAAGCCGGTGTATGACCTGGACTCCGTGGGCATCCTCCAGATGCTCAGTGACATGGATGAGACCGACTGCGACTGCGGCGGCAATCCCCTCAGCGGCGGCGCCCCCACGCTCTTCAAGGGCGCCTCTGTGACCCCGGTGTACGACCCGCTGCCTCTGCAGATCAACAAGCTCCGTCAGAAGGTAGAGGCCGGCGCCCGGTACATCCAGACCCAGGGTGTCTTCGACCGGGACAGCCTGTGCCGTTTTCTGGAGGAAGTGGACCGGGCCGGAATCCGCGTGCCCATCATGGCGGGGATCATTCCCCTCAAGAGCGCGGGCATGGCCCGGTTTATGAACGAAAACGTCCCCGGCATCGCGGTGCCGGAGGAAATGATCTCCCGCCTGGATGCCGCCGCGGCGGAGGGCAGGGAAAAGGGTGTGAAGGGCCTCCCTGCCCAGTTGGGCATCGAGATGGCAGCGGAATTCATCGCCCGCATCAAGGACGAAAAAATCTGCCCGGGCGTCCACATCATGGCCATCGGCGCGGAGCGGAATGTGCCGGCAATTCTGGAGAAAGCCGGCGTCACCATCTGAACCGCACATTCCTTGTCTCGCAGTACATTTTTGACACAGCAGATACCTTCCAACATAAAAATATAATAAGAAAGATGGAGGAAACACAATGAATTACGGTCGTATTTACAACTTCTCCGCTGGTCCCGCCACCATGCCTGAGCCTGTTCTGGA
>CALXDD010000002.1 GCA_944386985.1 uncultured Oscillospiraceae bacterium | reverse complement strand
TCCAAGCGCCTGCCCGGCTTCCCCATCGTGCTCCACGGCTCCTCTTCCGTGCCTCAGGAGTATGTGAAGATGATCAATGAGAACGGCGGCAAGATGCCTGATGCTGTGGGTATCCCCGAGGAACAGCTGCGCAAGGCTGCTTCCATGGCTGTCTGCAAGATCAACATCGACTCCGATCTGCGTCTGGCCATGACCGGCACCATCCGTCAGTTCTTCAATGAGCACCCCGACAAGTTCGATCCTCGTGAGTATCTGAAGCCCGCCCGCGCCAACATCAAGGAGCTGGTCAAGCACAAGATCATCGATGTTCTGGGTTGCGACAACAAGGCCTGATTCTACCCCTGTTTTCATACAAAAACACCCATCCAGGAAACCGGATGGGTGTTTTTTATTTGCAGGGGGAGGGGGCCAGCCGGATTTTGAAGCTGGCGGAGCACGTCTCACAGGGGAAGGCGGTCGGCGAGAAATTTATCCCCCTGCTTTGCCAAAGCCCTATACTTCGGAACTGTCGGGCAACGGCACAGCAGGGGAGATGGAAGAAATCCGGGAGAGCTCCGGCAAGGAAGTACAGGTCCGCGTTATGGTGCCTCAGACGAATGGGGGAGGAACCCGGGCCTTTGCGGTTCGACGGAAAACGAAGAGGAAACAAACCGCCTTCACTCTCATATCATGGAGAAATACCAAGATGAAGAGTGGAGGTTTTGCCATGCCCATTGCGCTGCAGTCCTATGACCGGGAAGTGGCCGTCCGCTATGCCCACCGCTGGGCCTACGGACGGAATCCCGCCTTTTACGATTATGAGACCATTGGTGGAGACTGTACAAATTTTGCGTCCCAGTGTGTCTATGCCGGCAGCGGTATTATGAACTTTACACCGGATTTTGGCTGGTATTATATCAATGGTAACCAAAAGGCGCCGGCTTGGACCGGTGTGGAGTACTTTTACCGTTTTTTGACGAGAAGAGAGCAATCGGTGGGACCAGCGGCCCAAGAGACCTCCATAGAGGAGATTATGCCCGGCGACGTGGTGCAGCTATCTTTTGACGGCAGGAAATTTACCCACACGCCGGTGGTGGTATCAGTGGGGCGGCCTAAAAATCTTTCTAATATCCTGATCGCTGCCCACAGCTATGACAGTGATAACCGGCCATTGAGCACCTATTCTTTTCAAAAAATACGATTTTTGCATATTATTGGAGTGCGAAGGCCAGATCACATGGAAATTCTGTAGATGCCAAGGAGATCCTGAGAAATTTTCTCAGGATCTCTCTTTATGCTTATTAGTTTTAAAAGAGGATTCAGTTATGGTAAGAAGGGAAGAGGAGAGAGCCAGGAACTGTCGGAAGGGAAGAGGGACAAGAGATTTCCCAATAAAAGCCGATTGCCCTAATATAATAGGAATTCATAGACAAGAAGAAAGAGGAATGGTATCATCCCTCTTTCTTCTTTGGCTTTACATGGCCCAGCGGATTGGCCCGGGAGGCTATCCGCAGTGCCTCATTGTCAATGTGAGTATAGATCTCCGTAGTATTCAGATGCTCATGGCCCAGTACCTCCTGGACTGCTCGCACATCCACGCCGTTTTGCAGCATCAGCGTAGCGGCGGTATGACGAAGCTTGTGGGAAGAGTACTGGGTGCTGTCGAGTCCGGCGGCGCCTAAATGCTTTTTGACCAGGGCGTGTACGGTGGAGCGGCTGATCCGTTGATCTCTGGCAGAGAGGAAAAGAGCCTGATCATCCCGCCCCACAATGGGCCGGCGGACGGCGAGATAAGCGTCAAGGGCATTCCGGCAGGCCTCATTAAGATAAACGATTCTGGTTTTTCCGCCCTTGCCGCGAATCCGCAGGGCGTCATCCTGAATGTCATTGAGATTGATGCCGATCAGTTCGGAGATTCGAAGGCCACAATTAAGAAACAGTGTCAGAATACAGTAGTCCCGCTCCCGATGGTCTCCATCAACAGCATCCAAAAGTTCCACAGATTCCTCAAAAGTTAAATATTTCGGCAGTGTTTTCATCAGTTTTGGAGAATCAATATCCTTGATAGGATTTTCCTCCAGCAGGTGGGCCTTTCGAGTGAGATAGTTAAAAAATGAACGAAGTGTTGCAATTTTCCGTGCCCGTGAGGCGGCAGACAGCCCAGTGGCCGAGTGTTGGCTGTTGTGGTGAAGCTGCCGATCTCGGCTGAGATAGGACATATAGCTGTAGACATCTGTGAGTGTAATGGTACGGATCAATTCGATATCTACGTCCCGAATGGAGATTTCATCCAGCGGAAGATTCTGCAGTGAGGGATTCCGTAGCTGTTTGAGATAGCGAAAGAAATTCCGCAGGTCCAGATAGTATTCATCCACCGTTTTTCGTGAATGGGCTTTGATGGTCTCATGGTAAGACAGAAAATCCAGCAAAACCTTGGGCGCATCGTCCCGATAATCCAACATTGTACAAACCTCTCAATTATTTTCTATTCTGTTTTATCTGCGCCACGATAAACGCTTCCATCAAGTGAAATTGCAGTGTGCGGCATTATATGAGCAAGATCCAGACTGTCCGGGGACTGAGCCTGTCCAGACCCCGAATCGGGTAAAAAGGCCGCAAAACACGAGAAGAAAGAATTTGCCCCTCCCCTAAATTGAACAAAATTTTTATTTTGTTCAATTCTCAATCTAAATTCAAGCGCCCCCCTCTCGGGGTGCGCGTCAGGATCAGTGGAACAGAACAAAATAACCGTTATTGTTCAATCGTCGTGTAGGTGATCCGGACACGGCAGCCTCCGCCGTCCGTCATTCCTACGCTCCTTTCCAGCCCTCCCGAATTGATGCGGAGGGCTGATTTCATTATACCCGAAGCGTCAGCGGCTGTCAACTCCGAGTTGACCGTCGCCGGTAGTGGTGGCTGCGGCGCTCCTCCAGGAGCACGTCCGCCATGGCATACACCGCCGTGACGGCGTAGTTGTCGTGGTTCAAGGCTGCCTGGACCTTGGACAGGTCCCCGTACCTCTCCCGCAGCCGCACGGCGTAGACTTTGCGGAAGCTGTGGGTGCCCACGTTCTGCGGCAGCCGGAACAACCTGGCTGCCCTCTTCACGTCCTTCCATACAGCCTGCCGGGTCCTGGGCTTGTCGCCGCTGCGGCCTGGGAAGGCCCAGACCTTCCCGGCCTGTTTGCGGATGTCCGCCAGCAGCTCCGCCGGAAGGCCCACCCGCTTGGCCTTGCCGGTCTTGCTCTCCTTGACCCAGAAGCTGGGCTTGAGCTGTTCTGTCCGCAGGGCCAGCACATCGGAGACCCGGAGGCCGGTGTGTAAACTGACCCGAACCACCAACCGATTTGACGGCGTGAGAGCGGCCAGAACGTGCTCCACCTCCCTATTCAGAAGGTACTCAGTCGTCATAAAATTCCCGCCTTTTCAGAACTTTTTGCCAGCCATTCCAACCGGAAAACCCCCGGCAGCCCTTGGGGCCCGGAGGTTTTCGGCGTGAGGCTACTTTCCAGATTTTGTAAACTGACCATCCGGCCCAAAAATTGCGGAGGCGAAACGGACCCCGGCCAGCGTCTCAGCGGTCCAGGAAAAGGCCCCGGCGGCCTCCAGGTCCTCCACGTTGAGGTTGAGGTACTCCACGTCAGGCCGCCCCAGCTTGCCGCCGGAGTAGTACCACCGGCCCCCCACCTTCTGGGGGTCCTTGCCGATGTACTTGCAGATGTATCCCACGGCGGCGGCATAGTCCCCATACAGCTCCATGGCGGTGGTGAACCCGAACCGCCAGCCGGGGAGATTGTAGACGACGTGACCGCCCTGGGCGATCCACTCGTCCCGCTGCCGCCGGGACCTGGGCCGTCTGGGCTTGCCCCCGCCGGGAGGCACCAGGGTGCCGCTGTTCACCACGTCCACGGCGTCGTTGATGAGGCCATGGAAGTGGATGGCCCCGTCCTTGTGCCGCTCGGGAACAAGGACGTAAGCCAGCCCCCGCCGTCTGACCTGATTGTCCAGCCAGGTGGACAGCTTCTTGACCACGGCCTCGCCGTCGTAGCGATCCACCGTGGCCTTATCCAGGGTAAGGGTGATGAACCAGCGCATGGGGGTGTTAAAGGCATAGTCCCGGACGCTGGTCCGGGCCCGCCTCATGGACCGGCTGAGGCTGTCAGCAGCCTTACGCTGCTCCTCCTGTTCGATCCGCTCCAAGTCCCATACACTGAGCTCCTGCCACTCCGTGTCCTGAGACTGCGGACACGGCAGCCGCCGTTTCTTCCCCCGCTCCTCCCAACCAGGCTGCCGAAAGACAGCCCTGGAGGCGCATAGAATCTCCGTGATTCCGCACCGGTGGGACTTGACCCTGCCGGTAAACATGATGCCCTCTTGCCTCATGCTGGTGACGGAATAACGTCCCTATATCAAGTATAGATGGTGCAGCCCACCCCACCGGCAAACCGCCATGGCGACAGCCTGGAGACCACCACTCCCCCCCGCCCCTCTCCGCCAGCGGAGAGGGGAGCGCCAGATGATGACGGCTCACAGTTTTTCTGTGATTATCGAACGAATATTTCAGCGAATCTGTGAGTTGGTATCTCCGGCCCTCGACAGTGGGTGAGCTCCCCCCCGGGGCCCCCCGCCCTACTCGGGCGGCTCCCCGGGCCCTCGCTCGGTGGCTGGTCCCCCCTGCCCGGTGCATCCCTTCCCACCCAAAGAAGAAGGCGGCTCCATTGGAATTCGCCCCGCGCCGGTTGTCTGGCGCTGGGCGGTGGCCTGGTGGGTTTTGCGCGGGCTGCGGGGCCTGCGGGCCCCTTGCCGTCGGCCCGTGGGGCCGCCGGGCTCGTCGCCGCCCCCCTCGCCCGGTCTGGTCGCGCGCCGCCTGGTGGGTGTCGGTGGTCTCTGCCGCCCCCCCCGCTCTGGCCGCCGCCTGGTGGCGCGCGTCCAGGGCCTCCCTTGCGGGGGTCGGTCGGCCTGCGGGTCCCCCCCTCGGGCGCGCTCGGCCCCCGTGTCCGGGTCTGGTGTCCGGGCGGGGGCCCGCGCGCCGTGTGGGGGGCTCTGGGCCTCGGCGCGCTCCGTCGCTGATGGCCTGTCCTTCTATCGGAGGCTCTACCACCGTTCCCGGGCAGCGTCAAGGCCAAAGCGAGCGCCGCCACAGGCGGCGGCCTTGACCCCGCCCGAGCCCGGTGGTAAAAGTAGGCAAGCGGCATAAGGCCGCAAAATTCCACCTTGACAAAGGGGAACAAATATTCTATACTCGATAGTGCCAGGTGATGGCGAAAGCCACACTGCCGCCCAGCGGGTTTCCGTAACCCCCCTGTCGTGTACCAGGGTCCGAGCTGGGCGGTTTTTTTATGCCCAAATCCCTGCCGGACGACTGAACAAAACTACAATATTTTGTTCAATTAAGCGCGTATGAAAAAATCACTTCTTCCCCTTCAGCGACTTGACCGGCATACGCTCAAGCTCGATCCGGCAGTGTCAAGTTTTGCCCAGCACCGCGCGGATGGCTTCACCAATGTGATCGGCCTGGATCAGCGTCAGGCCGTCGCCAGGTTCCAGTTTTCCGCTGCGGCGTTTGGGAATTACACACTTGGTAAATCCCAGTCGGCGAACTTCCGACAAACGCTGCTCCAGATGGTTCACTGCCCGCAGTTCTCCGGTCAGCCCAACCTCACCGATGGCAGCCAGGTCGCTCGCTATCGGCTTGTCCAAATAGCTGGACGCCAAGGCCAAAATGGCTGCCAGGTCAGCGGCAGGTTCGTCCAGAGTCAGTCCCCCGATGATATTCATATAAGCATCGCAGTTGGACAGTCGCAGTCCCGCTCGCTTCTCCAGTACCGCCATCAGCATAGCCGCCCGGTTGAAGTCAAATCCATTGCTGGTCCGTCGGGGCGCAGAAAAGCTGGTGGGTGCGATCAGCGCCTGGATCTCCGCAAGCACTGGCCGGGCGCCCTCCATGACACAGGTCACACAGGTGCCGCTGGCACCCTCTGGACGCCCTGACAGCAGCATTTTAGAGGGGTTTTCCACCTCATAAAGGCCATCATTCTGCATTTCAAAGACGCCGATCTCATTGGTAGCACCAAATCGATTTTTTGCAGCTCGAAGAATTCGGTAGGTATTGTGTTGGTCGCCTTCAAAATATAGTACACAGTCCACCATGTGCTCCAGAACCTTTGGCCCTGCGATGGAACCCTCTTTGTTCACATGGCCGATCACAAAGACAGTCACTCCCTGCCGCTTGGCCAGATCCATCAGTGCCAAAGTGCAGTCCTTAACTTGTCCGATGCTCCCCGGCGGAGTATCCAGATTGGGATTGTACAGAGTCTGGATGGAATCGATGATCAGAACGTCCGGCGCTTCCCGACGTACGGATTCCAGCACATCCTCCAGCGCTGTCTCCGCCAGAATATAAAGCTCCTCCCCTGTCACCTTCAGCCGCTGGGCCCGCAGCTTTAGCTGCCCTACTGACTCCTCTCCGGAGACGTACAGCACCTTGGAAGCGCTGCACAGGGTATGGCAGATCTGCAGCATCAGCGTACTTTTTCCGATACCCGGCGCACCGCCTACCAGCACCAGAGAGCCCTTTACGGCGCCTCCGCCCAACACACGATCCAGTTCCTTCATTCCGGTAGAAAACCGGATCTCCTGTTGTCCCTCAATTTCTGAAAGGCGTACTGCCTTTACAGGAGAATACCCACCATTGGCACTGCTGCGGCTGCTGCCGGACTTGGCCTTTAGAGCGGAGGGCTGCTCTACAATGGTATTCCATGCGCCGCAGGCGGGGCACTTCCCTGCCCATTTCGGCGTTTCATTTCCACACTCCGTGCAGTAAAACACAGTCTTCGTCTTCATGCAGTTCCTTCCTCATACAGCGCCGCGCTTCCCGCCAGATATCCGGCGGTCACCGACAGCGCCAGTTTTCTTTGATATTCCTCTGTCTGCAGCAGTGCAGACTCCTCCATGTTGGACAAAAAGCCGCACTCCACCAAGACGCCCGGGCAATGGATATGGGCCATCAAATAGACAGAGGAATCAACGGATTTGTATGCCTTTTCTCCGCCCTGATTTGCGCTCTGATTCAGCGACTGCTGGATGGAGGCCGCCAGGGTCTCCGCTGCTGGAAAATCGTTATAGAAAACCTGAGCGCCATGGACGCTTTTGGCTTGGGGAAGACTGTTCTGATGGATGGAAAGGAGAACGGTACCCTCCCCCATGCCATTGACCAGATCCACCCGATTGTGGAGATCCGACACTTTCTTTTCCCGCAGGGTCTCCGCCCCTTGGGAATAGATGGAGATATCTTCCCGCCTGGTCATTTCCGTCTCCTGGCCCATAAGAAACAGCAGCTCCTCTACCTTCAGCGCAATGGAGAGATTGATCCCACTCTCCACCGTACCGTCTGCCGCCACCGCGCCGCCATCTTCACCTCCGTGGCCCGGATCGATGATGACGACACTGGGCCTGGAACTGGCGGACTGCTGCTGGAAAGCCGGCTGGACAGCACCATTCCAAAGAATGGAGGAAAACAGGATGACGAATAACATCAGTCCAAGCAGCATGGCTACATGACGCTTTGTAATGATACAAAACACAAAAACACCCCTCAACAACCTTATGAGGGTGGTGCTGAAATCATTCTAACACAATCATCAGCAAAATGAAATAGTGGGCACCGTTAAAAACGCTTAGGCATAGGATATCCCAGGGGGTCTCCCCTACCCCTACCCTACCACAGACTGGAGGAATCAAATTGCAAAGCGAAACCACCGCCTGCGGCGCAGGGAAAGGCTCTCTGCCGGGAACCTGTGCGCCCATGGTGTTTCCCTATATTTCCATGCAGGAGAAGAACCCTGCTATCTATGAAAAAGAGGATGCTCTGGAGAAAGGGACGCTGTTTCCCGGACTCTACCTCCCCTTCTTCCGTGAGATGCAAAACCGCTACCGCTGCGCCCGTCCAGCCCTGTGCGAGCTGATGGCCATGGATTTTGCCGTGGCGGAGTTGGGACTGTATTTGGATACCCACCAGGACGACCAAGAGGCCTTTGCCCTCTATCAGAAATATGTAGACCTCTACCGACAGGGAAAGGCAGCCTATGAGGCCAAATACGGTCCTCTGCAGCAAACAGCCGCCGCTGAGGCTGAAAGCTACAGCTGGCTGCAGGACCCGTGGCCCTGGGAAGCGGAAGGAGGCAAGAAATAAGTGTTTGTCTATGAGAAGAAGCTGCAGTACCCGGTAAATATCCGAAACACAAATCCCAGACTGGCGGCGTTGATCATTAGTCAGTACGGTGGACCAGATGG
This sequence comes from uncultured Oscillospiraceae bacterium, assembly GCA_944386985.1. GTDB lineage: Bacteria > Bacillota > Clostridia > Oscillospirales > Oscillospiraceae > CAJFPI01. The sequence continues at coordinate 154,249 of CALXDD010000002.1, read as the reverse complement.
GGAATTGGGCGCCTCTCTGAGGTATCTCAGCCAGCGCTACTCCATGCCCTACCCGGAACTGAAAGGCCTCCTCACCGATATCGGCACCGAGGAACTGGGCCATTTAGAGATGATTGGTACCATTGTCCACCAGCTGACGAGGAATCTCAGCGAGGAACAGATTCGGGAGGCGGGCTTTGCCCCTTATTTTATCGACCACACCACCGCCGTCTACCCCACCGCCGCCAGCGGTGCCCCCTGGAATGCGGCAGGTATCGGCGTGAAGGGGGACGTAATCGCAGATCTCACTGAGAATCTCGCTGCGGAACAAAAGGCCCGGGTCACATATGAAAATCTCCTGCGGATGAGCGATGACCCGGATGTCAACGACGCCATTAAATTCTTGCGGGCCAGAGAGATTGTTCATTTCCAGCGCTTCGGTGAGGGGCTGCGGCTGGCCAAGGATAAGCTGGACGAGAAAAACGTCTACTACATGAATCCAGCTTTCGACCGCTGAACGGTACGCAGTATCCACAGTGAGCAAAACCAAAGCCGCCTGGGGGCCATTGGCCTTCCAGGCGGCTTTTTCTATGCCGCCGCCAAGGAGTGGGAATCACTCCGCATCTTCCAGCGGCTTTTTCAGTTCGAAGACATTTTTCTGATATCGGATCAGTCCTTCCTGATGCATTTTGGACAGTTCATTGGACATAGCGCTGCGGTCCACTCCCAGATAGTCCGCCAGCTGCTGGCGGTTGAAGGGAATAGAAAACTGATATTCGCCCGCTTCCATGGCCTGCTGAGAGAAGTAGGACAGCAGGCGGCCGCGGATGGTCTTGGGGGCGGTGTGGAGCATCCGCTGGGAGAGAGCTAAATTTTTCCTGGCAGAAATCTGCAGTAGATTTTGGATAAGGCGGCTATGGTGGGTGCAGGCACTTGTGCAGGTCTGCAGCAGCTTGGCGGTGTTCAGAAATAGAACCTCTGTCTCCTCTGTGGCGGTTACGGAGACCAAAAGGGGCTGCCCCGGGATGCAGGCGTAGGTCTCAGCAAAAATTTGTCCCGCCGCCACATGGGACAAGATACTCCGGTTACCCCACACGTCGTCCGCTTCAATGTTGGCGCCGCCGGAGAGAACTACACCCAGGCAGCGTACCTCCTCCCCTGCCCGATAGATCATCTCCTGGCGGCGGTATTGCCTGGCAAAGGCTCCCATGCATCCCAGCATAGCTTCTGCCTCCTCCCGGCTGGTGCCCCGGAACAGTGCCGTGGTACACAAAAAAGAAATATTCATAAAATCCTCCGAATTGTTGTTATAACAACATACTCGCTGCCGTGATTTTAGTATACTCTGGCCATGACGTCAAGATACTATATCAGGAGGTTTTGCGATGATTCGGAGAGTGATTGAGATTGACGAGGAGAAGTGCAGCGGCTGTGGTGCCTGCGCGGAAGCCTGCCATGAGGGTGCCATCGGTATGGTAAACGGCAAGGCGAAACTGCTGCGGGACGACTACTGTGACGGACTTGGAGATTGCCTCCCCACCTGTCCCACCGGTGCCATCACTTTTGTGGAGCGGGAGGCCGCGGCCTACGATGAGGCGGCGGTGGAGGCCCATAAGGCGGCCAAGGCGGCCCCCCTCCCCTACGGCTGCCCCGGTACCCAGTCACGGCAGATCCGGCGGGAGGAGACGGCCTGTGCCGCTCCGACCAGTCCCCAGCCCAGCCGCTTGCGCCAATGGCCGGTACAGATCAAGCTGGCCCCGGTGAAAGCCCCCTATTTCAAAGGGGCAAAGCTGCTGGTGGCGGCGGACTGCACCGCCTATGCCTATGGCAATTTCCACGAGGACTTCATCAAAGGCAAGGTGACTCTGGTGGGCTGTCCCAAACTGGACAGTGTGGACTACGCTGAGAAGCTGACGGAGATCCTGTCGAGCAACGACATTCAGAGCGTCACCGTAGTGCGGATGGAGGTGCCCTGCTGCGGCGGCATTGAGCAGGCTGTGAAGACCGCTCTCCAGAAGAGCGGCAAGTTTATTCCCTGGCAGGTGGTAACCATCTCCACCGACGGCCGGATTTTGGATTGACCCCCTATTCCCCTACTACTTTACCAAATGATACAGCAAGGAGAATGATAAAATGGACCACAAGATGTTTTGTTTTCAGTGTGAGCAGACCGCTGGCTGCAGCGGCTGCACCGGCAATGCCGGCGTGTGCGGCAAGACTGCCCATACCGCCCGGCTGCAGGATGCCCTCACCGGTGCCCTGGTGGGACTGGCCCGTGCGGTGAGCGGCGGGGAGGTCACCGGCCTTCCCGTGCAGCGGCTGGTGGTAGAGAGTCTCTTTGCCACCCTGACCAATGTCAGCTTTGATGATGCCGCTCTGGAGCGCCTGATCGACCGGGTGCACCAGGAGAAGGCGGCCCTGCAGCCCGGCTGCGACTCCTGCGGCGCCCCCTGCGGCCGCAGCGACGACTACGACCTTTCCCTCCTCTGGAGCGCCCAGGAGGACATCCGCTCCCTCAAGTCCTTGATCCTCTTCGGCATCCGGGGCGTGGCAGCCTACGCTTATCATGCTATGGTGCTGAACCGGGTCAGTGAGGAGGTCAACACCTTCCTCTTCAAAGCCCTCTTTGCCATTGGCGAAGACTGGGGTATGGAGCAGCTTCTGCCTATCGTTATGGAGGTGGGAGAGAAAAACCTCCTCTGCATGGAGCTTCTGGACCGGGCCAACACAGAGACCTTCGGTACCCCCTCCCCTGTTACCGTTTCCCTGACCGTGGAGAAGGGCCCCTTCATTGTGGTCAGCGGCCACGACCTTTTAGATCTGAAGCTCCTTTTGGAGCAGACCGAGGGTAAGGGCGTCAACATCTACACCCATGGGGAGATGCTGCCTGCCCACGCCTACCCGGAACTGAAGAAGTACGCTCACCTGAAGGGCAACTTCGGAACCGCCTGGCAGAACCAGCAGAAGGAGTTTGCGGATATGCCCGCCCCTGTTCTCTTTACCACCAACTGCCTCATGCCTCCCAAACAGAGCTACGCCGACCAGGTCTTCACCACAGGCACCGTCACCTTCCCGGGGATGGTCCACATCGGCGAGGACAAGGACTTTACACCCCTCATTGAAAAGGCTTTGGAGTTAGGCGGCTATCAGGAAAACCGGGCCTTTACCGGTATCAACGGTGGTAGCACAGTGACCACCGGTTTTGGCCGGGACGCCGTGCTGAGCGTGGCGGACAAGGTGGTGGAGGCGGTGAAATCCGGCGCCATCCGCCACTTCTTCCTGGTGGGCGGCTGCGATGGCGCCCGCCCCGGCCGGAACTACTACACCGAGTTTGTCAAGCAGACCCCGGCGGACACGGTGGTGCTTACCCTGGCCTGCGGTAAGTATCGCTTCAACGACCTGGACCTGGGCACCATCGGCGGACTCCCCCGGCTCATGGATATGGGCCAGTGCAACGACGCCTACAGCGCCATTCAGGTGGCGGTGGCCCTGGCAAACGCCTTCGGTTGCGGTGTCAATGATCTGCCGCTGTCTATGGTGCTGTCCTGGTATGAGCAGAAGGCAGTGTGCATTTTGCTGACCCTTCTGCATCTGGGGATCCGGAATATCCGCCTGGGCCCCACCCTGCCCGCCTTCCTCTCCCCCAACGTTCTCTCCTACCTGGTGGAGCACTATCACATCGCGCCTATCACCACACCGGAGGAAGACCTGAAAGCCATCCTCGGAGAATAATCAAAAACCAATCAACCCCGGCATGCTGCCCTGCATCCTGCAGGCGGCATGCCGGGGCTTTTTGCACAGGAGTAAAATTTTTCTTGACAATACGTTCCTACAGATGTAGTATGTTGATGAATACTACACTTGTAGGAGGTGTTTCTCCATGAAAGTAAGCGACAAGGAATGGCAGGTGCTGGAGGTTTTATGGCCCTGCCCGGAAGGACTTCCCCTGGGTGATGTAGTGGACGCGCTGAAGGCGGAGACAGGTTGGAGTCGGAATACGGTGCTTACCTATCTCACCCGGATGGAGAGCAAGGGGTTGGTGACCATTGCCAAGGACGGCAGCCCCCATCGGTACGCTGCAGCGGTAAGCCGGGATACCTGTGCCGCCCAGGAGCGGCAAAGCCTTCTCAACCGGGTCTATCGGGGGTCCGCCGGAATGCTGGTGGCAGCCTTTCTTCGGGAGGAAAAGCTCACCGCCAAGGAGCGAGAGGAACTGCGGAAGCTGCTGGATGACATGGAGGTCTGATCCCTCCCCTTTTCTACAGGAGGTACTTTATGGACAATCTCTGGTCCTTTTTGAATCAGACGCTGGCTCTGTCGGTAACGGCGGCATTGCTTCTGCTTCTTAAAAAGCTTTTTGAAGACAAACTCTCCCCACGGTGGCAGTACGGAATCTGGAGTATCTTCACGCTTCGGCTGCTTTTGCCGGTGGGGCTCTTCCACCGGTACCTGTTTCCACAGGGGCAGGTGCTGCTGGCATGGGCTAAAAATGCTGTGGAGGGGCGGCTCTCCTCCGCCCTCTCCGCCCCTTATGAGGAAATCACAGTGTCAGCTCCTGTCCCTCTCCTCCCCGATGGATTTTCCATTCCCCGGAGTATCACCGACTGGCTCTTTTGCCTCTATATTGCCGGAGCGGTGATCTCCCTTTTGTGGCTTGCGGGAACCTATCTGCTTCTCCGCCGGACAGTGTCCAAGGGACATAAAGCCGGAGAGGCGGAGATGGCCCAGGTGCAGGCGGTGGCAGCGGCTCACGCCCTACCCATGCCCCACCGGATTATGGTGCTGCCTCAGGTGGAAAGTGCCTTTGTCTGTGGCTTTCTCCGACCAGTGTTGGTGCTGCCGGAGCGGCCGGTGGCCGACAAGGTACTGCTTCACGAGCTGCTTCATCTCCGGTACGGAGACATATGGGCCGGCGCGGGGATCTGCCTTATGCGGTGCCTCCACTGGTGCAACCCCCTGGTGCGGTACTGCTGTACCCGGATGCAGAACGACTGCGAGGCGCTCTGCGACCAGCGGGTGCTGGAGCGGCTGGAGGGTGAGGATCGGCGGCAGTATGGAGTGATTCTGCTGTCTATGGCCGACGAGAAATATGCCCGGGCACCTGGTACCTCCTCTATGGCCAACGGGGCCGGGAATATCAAACGGCGCATTACCGCTATCACCCGCTTCAAGCGCTACCCCGCAGGGATGGCCCTGGTGTCGGTGTGCGTGGCAGTGGTGCTGGGCGCCACCTGTCTCGCGGGCAGTGCCCAAGCGGATACCATAACCCTATCAGAGAATATCCTCTCCTTGGCCATAGCTCAGGCCAGCGTTTACCGGCCCACAACGCCAGCGGGTGCTCTGGATCTTTACACCAGTGCAGTCCTCACCGACAACGGCGCGATTCTGGCCATGGTGACACCGGAGAAGGAACAGGCGGTGCTGGCAGAAAAACTGGCGGCGTCTCCCCAATGGAGCCTGGGGCTTTCCCAGTTCTGGGAGGAGGCGGAGGCCCCCAATTACTTTGAACGCTGGGAGGAGGGAATGGATGCGCCAGTGCGGACCTACCAGGCCAACTGGTATGTCTACAATTTATTGAAAACAGAGGATAACTACACCGGAATTTTGGTCCTGGATGCCAGCCCGTGGGCCAGCGCAAGCTATGAGGAAGCGCCCTGGATTTTCTATCAGGACATCCTTTTAGAGCCAAACGGCGACGGCTGGTCCGTCCGGCCCCTCTCTGATTGGACGCGGTTGCCCTTTGACACACGATATGCGGCGCTTTCGGCAAAATACGGGAGTGAGGATATCCCAGCGCTTGTCTACCACGGCACCAACGCCACCCACGAGTTCTGGATCGAGCTGCAGTATATCCTGAGCGTACCCGGGCAAGAGGAGAAAAACTGGTCGGAATATAGGGACTTCTCCATGAACATCTTTTCCGGAAACGCCGCCGTACTGGACTATGCGCTGCGGCCCAATATCCGATTCAGCACTCAGCACTGTCAGGACGGTGGACACGCCATAGATCTTACCACCGGAGACCCCTTGTTCCACCATGTGCAATATTGGTGCCTCACGGCACAGGAGGCAGCTAAAATGCCCACCCATGCACCCAACCGGGAAGCGGATGGAACGATCTCCCTCCCCTCCTCCTACTGCTTTTCGGGAAGCAATTATGGCGGCACCTCAGACAGCCAGAGTGCTCCCGCCGCCCTGCTTCTTCAATACACCATAGACGATCAGGAATACACCTGTATCGTCCGGCCGGAAGGAGGCACGGCATGAACCTGGAAGCACTGCAAAAAGGACTCAGTAAAGTGGCTTGGGCTTACATCTTTCTGCTGCTGGACATCGATTTCAGCATTGGGCGGTGTACACTGGATTTTCTTCCCAATTGGGCAGGGTATCTGATTCTGCTCTCATCCATTCCCCTTCTGGAATTGGAACTGTGGGATCTTCCTCTCCTCCGTCCCTTTTGTCGGGTATTGGCTGTGGCGGAGGGCATAGAGTGGACAGCCGCGCTGCTGACCGGCCAGAGCTTCCTCCGGCAGTTTCTGCCGGTCAGTGCGGTATGGGTCTGCCTTGCCATGTATGTGACATTCCAGCTGCTGACGGACCTTGCCTGCCTGTCGGAGCGGGAGGGGATTCCCGCCCAGGGGCTTCTGATTTGCCGGAATCTGGATGTGATCCTTGAGGCGGTGATGTTTTTCCCTTTCCCCTGGGAAGATTGGATCGCAGCGGCAGTGGTGTTGGCCATCACTGGAACGATTGTGTGCCTCATAATTACGGTGCGCCTCTTCACATTGCGTCGCCGACTGGGGGAAAGGTCAGCACAAGCGGAGCATCCATAATGCGCAAAACAAGCCCCGGAGATGCAGAATCTCCGGGGCTCTCTGCGCAAAACTTAAAGGCAGCGATAGGATACGATGTCGCCGTGCTTCCCTTTCCCCTTCCGCTTGCTTAGCTTGTAGCGCTGAGGAAATGCCTCCAAAAGCTTTGACATCTTGGAGAAGCCGAAGGTCTTCGGCGTAAATTCCGGCAGGACGCTCTTGATGTAGTTCCCCGCCAGAGACACGTCCACAAAGCCTTCCATGTCCTGGTACTGCTCAGCCGCCAGGAGCAGAAGGCGGTGGATCTCCTCAATATCGGAATGTCCAGCCTCTTTTGTGCAGCGGCACTTACCTGCCTTTTTCGCGGGCTTGGGAGTTTCCTCCTGTTCCCCCTCCGGGGCGCTGAGTCCCTCCAGCAAAATAAAATCGTCGCAGGCGTTACGGAAGGCCTGGGGCGTCTTGGCGTCTCCTGCGCCCAGAATGTATGCACCGGACTCCCGCAGCCGGATGGCCAGAGGGGTGAAGTCACTGTCGCTGGACACCAGAGCGAAGGAATCGTAGGTCCCAGTGTGGAGCAGGTCCATGGCATCGATAACCATGGCAATGTCGGTGGCGTTTTTCCCAGTGGTATAGTCAAATTGCTGTGCCGCCTTCACCGCCAGACGTTTGGTCTCATTCTCCCACTTGCTCAGAGACGGCTTCTCCCAGTTTCCATAGGCCCGCTTTACCACAATGCGGCCATAGGCGGACAGCTTCTTGAATATCGCCTCCAGCTTGGAAGCGGGGGTATTGTCCGCATCGATCAGCACCGCAATCTTCTGCAAATTATCCATATTATAAACTCCTATCCTTATCTCGCTGGTACATACTGTTCAAACAATTCGTACCGCGCAGCTTGTTAACTTTTCTATTTTACTCTATTTCCCGTTAGTTTTCCAGCTTTTTTGTGTTCCGGAAATCTTCTCCTCTGTTGCGGTGCGGTGGGGTTCCTGCTATAATGACATCAACCCCAGTAGGATGGAAAATCCTCCCATTTCGAAAGGAGTTGGAATTTTTGAATATTACCTACGATATGATCCGCAATTCTCAGGAGATCCGTACCTATATTACCCAGGCGGACCGGTCCCTTATGGCCCTGGGCTTTACCGAGCACAGCTTTGCCCATGTATCTCGATGTGCCGAGGTGGCTTCTGGGATCTTGGATCAGTTGGGATACGACAGCCACCAGCAGGAGCTCAGCCGTATTGCGGGCTTTATGCATGATATCGGCAATGTAGTCAACCGCCACGGCCATGCTCAGACTGGTGCGGTGATGGCCTTTCGGATTCTGGACCGTATGGGGATGGAGCCGCCGGATCTGGCAGCCGTAATCACCGCCATCGGCCACCACGACGAGCCTACGGCCTTCCCTGTCAATCCGGTGGCGGCAGCGCTGATCTTAGCGGATAAGACCGACGTACGCCGGAGCCGGGTGCGCAACAAGGACCCTCAAAGCTTTGATATCCATGATCGGGTCAACTACGCCGCGGAGCACTCCGCTTTGGATCTGGACACCGCCGCTCATACCATCACACTGACGCTGACCATCAATACAGAGGTCTGTGCAGTCATGGACTACTTTGAGATTTTTTTAGAGCGGATGCTGCTGTGCCGCAGGGCGGCGGAACATCTGTCTCTCCGCTTCAAACTGGAAATCAACGGTTCTACCCTCCTCTGACCGATCTGTTGCTCTGCCATGCTGCGTGTTATGAGGGAACCCCCTGAGGAGTCTGAGAATTTTTTCAGGCTCCTCAGGGGGTATTTTTATAAGAGTGCAGCAGGACCTGCCAGCCGGCGTTACAGAACGGCCCGATGGAAGACCTTCTTCCCCTTTTTCACGATGACGCCATCGCCCCGGAAGTCATCCATGTCCCACTTCTGGTCAATATCGGTGACTTTCTGATCGTTGACGCTGACGCCGCCCTGCTGGATCAGGCGGCGGGCCTCACCACGGGAAGGGGCCAGACCACAGGCCACCAGCAGACTGATAGCGCCTATCTGTCCATCCTCAAACTGGGCCTCTGTGAGAGTGGTGGTGGGCATATTGTCCTTGTTTCCACCGCCGCCAAAGAGAGCCTTGGCCGCCTCCTGGGCCTTTTCGGCTTCTTCCTTGCCGTGAACCAGGGCGGTGAGTTCGTAGGCCAGGATCTCCTTTGCCTTGTTGAGCTGGCTGCCCTCCCACTTATCCATTTCGTCGATCTGCTCCAGAGGCAGGAAGGTGAGCATCCGAATGCACTTGAGGACGTCGGCGTCCTCCACGTTCCGCCAATACTGGTAGAAGTCGTAGGGGGAGGTCTTGTTGGGGTCCAGCCACACTGCGCCGGAGGCGGTCTTGCCCATCTTCTTGCCCTCGCTGTTAAGAAGCAGTGTGATGGTCATGGCGTGGGCATCCTTGCCCAGCTTCCGCCGGATCAGTTCCGTGCCGCCCAGCATGTTGCTCCACTGGTCATTGCCGCCGAACTGCATGTTGCAGCCGTAATGCTGGAACATGTAGTAGAAGTCGTAGGACTGCATGATCATATAGTTGAACTCCAGGAAACTGAGGCCCTTCTCCATCCGCTGCTTGTAGCACTCGGCCCGGAGCATATTGTTGACGGAGAAGCAGGCGCCCACCTCACGGAGCAGCTCAATGTAGTTGAGCTTCATCAGCCAGTCGGCATTGTTGAGCATCATGGCCTTCCCTTCACCGAAGTCGATGAACCGCTCCATCTGCTTTTTAAAGCAGTCACAGTTGTGCTGAATGGTCTCCACCGTCATCATAGACCGCATATCAGTACGGCCGGAGGGGTCGCCCACCATACCGGTACCGCCGCCGATGAGGGCGATAGGACGGTTGCCAGCCATCTGCAGTCGCTTCATCAGGCACAGCGCCATAAAGTGGCCCACATGAAGACTGTCTGCCGTGGGGTCAAAGCCAATATAGAAGGTGGCCTTTCCATTGTTGACCATCTCCCGGATCTCTTCCTCATTGGTGACCTGGGCGATCAATCCACGAGCCACCAATTCCTCATAAGTCTGCATGGTTATTCTCCTTAAAAATAAATTTTGCTATGATTTCTGCATTTCGCCCGCCGCTTCCTTCTCCTGTCGGGCCCGCAGGGCATTATAGCCCACCACACCGCCGATGACCACCACAGCCCCCACCAGGGAGAGCGGACCGATGGTCTCGTGGTAAAATACCGCTACCAGAATGGGGTTGAGCACCGGCTCAATACCGGATACCAACGCCGCAGTCACCGCCGGCGTGGTCCGAAGTCCGATGGTCAAAAGCACATAAGCGAGCCCTACCTGGAAAGCGCCTAAAATCACCACGCTGACAATGGCCGTTGGTGTAAAGGAAGTCTCTCTGGCAAGGAAGGGCAACCCTACCGTGACGCTGATGATATCCCCCCAGAAGATGGAGGAGATGGGGTCGCTGTTTGGAAGGTCATTGAGCAGGAATACCCCCGCATAACAAAGACCGGAGATCAGAGCAATCACATTTCCGGTAATTCCCCCTACCTCCAGGCTATCCACAAAGAAGCAGAGCACTCCCAGCAGCACCAATATGCAGGCCCCTATATCCAGCCGGGTAGGACGGCGGCGCAGGAAGAGGATTCCCAGCAGAATAACGAAAATGGGGGCGGTAAATTGCAGGACGATAGCATTGGCGGCAGTGGTCATCTTGTTGGCCACAGTATAAAAGACATTGGTTCCACATACGCTGATAGCTCCCAATAAGATCCATCGGTTCAGCCGCAGCTTGTGGCGGGTAATCAGAAGATACCCTCCTACCACCATTAGTGCCACGATATTCCGCGCGCTGTTAATAGACAGGCCATTCCATGGGATCACCTTAATGCAGAGCCCTCCGATACTGTACAGTACTGCAGCAAAAAAGCAGAAAAGCGTTCCCCTTGGAATTGGATGATGGAAAGTATCCCCGGAAAGCGACATAAAAAAACACCCTCTGTCCCACATGGACAGAGGGCGTAAAATACGCGGTACCACCTCTGGTTCTCCCTCACCTCGCGGTCAAGGGCCTCACGGAGTCGCGTTGACTCTCCTGCGCGCTATCGGGCGCACCCGGACTCCCCTACTGCCTCACGGGTTCGAAAAGTCTGCTCCAAGGCGTATTCACAGGCGGTCTCTCCCCTCCTTGCACCAGACCGGAGGCTCTCTGTCAGAGCACCGCTTGCTACTCTTCCTTTTCAACGCTTCGCACTGTATTCTATCCGAAGACCGGCAAAATGTCAACTGATAAATTCAAATTTCCAGGATTTCATCATGATTCCTGCTTATCGAGATACAGCGGCAGGAAGCGGAGGATGCCCTCCGTCAGGTAGGCGACATTCTTCTCCTCCAGCACCGTATCCCGGCGGCTGCGCAAGTGGGGGATGTAATACCCCAGCCCCGCCAGATGGCGGCAGGCGCACACGCCTACATGAAATTTGAACTTCCGATGGTCGGAGGGATAGTACATCATACCCTTATCCAGTACATGGGCACGGCAGCCCTCCTCCTGGGGAAAGGCATCCAGGAGGGCGTTGATGAGGTCTCCGTCCCAGCGGCAGAGCTTGCTGAGCATGAACAGCATATGCTCTCCATCCCCTACACAGTCGAAGTTGACGAACAGGCAGGTATCCGCCGCCGCTATATGCTTGCGCCGGAAGGACTTGGCTCCCAGAAATCCCCGCTCGCTGTTGTCAAGGAACAGCAGGCATACTTTCTTGTTCCCACCCAGGCGCTCCGCCATAGAGAGCAGCGCCGCTACGCCGGAAGTATTGCCATTGGCATTGTTCCGGTTGGCCGGACCGAAGGCGGTGAAAAATAACAGGGCCAGGGCCAGAATCACAAACAGCGGGAAGGTAAGCTTTGGCTGGTTGATGGGATAAGTGATCACAAAGGACAACACCAAGGCCGCTGCCATAAGAAGAAATGCCGCAACAAAATGGTACAATAGATGAGCGGGGACGTTGGTGGGACTGACGAAATTCGGCAGCAGCATCATGGAGGGCGTGTCGTAGTGAGCTGTCAGGAACACAGTAGCCTTGTCCGGGTCCCCGGCAATCACATTGACTGAGCCGTTGGTCTTCCCGTACCGCTCCTCCTTGACCCGGTATCCGTCGTGCTTCAGTTCTTTCATCAGCCATTCCCGGAACATAGCCTTCTGGCCCATGGTCTTCCGGACAGGATACAGAGTCAAGAGAATATTTTTGATGCGTTCTACCGTTTCCATGTCGGTCTACTCCTACATTTTCTGTCAAGTTGATTTGCTTTTCACTTATTGTGAATTAAACGTTTTCTGCGTTTCGGAGGCCGTGTTCCGCTTTGTATCCCTCGGCGGCACGGATCAGCTCCTCCGCACCGGTAAGCTGAGCTTCGGTCACATGGGAACCGCCGGTGAGGCGGGCCAGCTCCTGCTGCCGCTGCTGTCGGTTGAGCTCCACCACCCGAGTGTAGGTCCGGCCGCCGCGCTCCCCCTTCTCCACGGAAAAGTGGGTGTCGGCCATGGCGGCCAGCTGGGGCAAATGAGTGACGCACAGCACCTGCTTGGTACGGGATACCTGGGCCAGCTTCTCTGCCACCTTCTGGGCGGCCCGTCCGCTGACACCGGTATCCACCTCGTCGAAGACCATGGTGCCCACAGACTCGTTTTCCGCCAGCACATTCTTCAGTGCCAGCATGATCCGGGCCAGCTCGCCGCCGGAGGCAATCTTTTGAATGGGCTTCAGATCTTCTCCCACGTTGGCGGACATGAGGAACCGCACCTCGTCAGCGCCGGTCTCCCCCGGCTCCCGCTGGGCAAAACAAATGGCAAAACGGACCTTCGGCATATCCAGCTGCCGAAGCTCCTCCTGAATCCGTGCCTCCAGTACGGCCGCCGCGGCCTTCCGGGCCTCCGTCAGCGTTTCGGCGGCCTTCTCCACTTTACGCTGGGCCTTCTCCTGCTCCTTCTCCAACCGGGCAATGGTATCATCGGCAAACTGGATGCGGTCCAACTCCTCCCTGCTTTTGTCCAGGAAAGCCAGTACATCCTCCACCGTGGCCCCATATTTCTTTTTCAGGCGGTAGATGAGGTCGGTGCGGCTTTCAATGGCATCCAACTCCCCAGGAGAGAAGTCGTAACTCCCTTCCATGTCCCTGACGGTTTCGGCGATGTCCCAGGCCTCACTCCGCAGGGCGCTGAGCCGCTGGGCCAGTTGAGAAAATTGATCCCCCAGCCCTCTTGCGCCAGTGAGGGCGCTCTCTGCCTCCTCCAGCAGCGCCACAGCGCCGGTAGAATCCTCATCACCGCTGAGATAAAAGGAGGCGCCCCGAACGGCGGAGAGAAATTTTTCACTGTTGCGCAGTACGTTCCGCCGCTCCAGCAGCTCCTCCTCCTCCCCGGGCCGCAGTTCCGCCCGCTCGATCTCCTCAATCTGATGCTGCAAAGCGTCCACCCGGCGCTCCCGCTCCGCCTCGTCCATCCGAAGGCCCCGGATCTTCCGCCGGATCTCCTCCAAGGACCGGTAGCAGACTTGATAGGCCTCCAGCTGGGGAGCGATGCGGCCAAAGCTGTCCAGATAATCGCAGTGACGCTCCTCGTCCAGCAGCAGCTGGCCGTCATGCTGGCCGTGGATATTGAGGAGGCCGCTGCCGATCTGCCGCAGCTGGGCCACGGTGATGGGTCTGCCGTTGGCCCGGCAGGCATTTTTTCCGTCGCCGTAGATCTCCCGCTGCAGCAAAAGCTCTCCACCCTCGGCGGAGATACCATTCTCATCCAGGGCAGGCAGAGCCGGTACATCAATAAACAGGGCGCTGACAAAAGCCTTGGCGGCCCCGGTGCGGATCAAATCCCGGCTGGTCCGCTGGCCCAGTACTGCACCCATGGCGTCGATGACGATGGACTTACCGGCACCGGTCTCGCCGGTGAGGGCGTTGAAGCCCCGGCAGAAGGTGATGTCCGCCTCCTCGATCACCGCGATATTCTCAATATGAAGCAGCTGTAGCATACTCCCCTCGCCTCACACAATACACGCATGCCCTTTACTTCAGCATGTCCTTGATCTCCTCTGCGAACACCGCGGCGGACTCCTTGTCACGCATCACCAGCAGAGCCGTGTCGTCTCCGGCCAGACTTCCAACCATATAGGTGATGTGCATGCCGTCGATGGCAGCTGCTGCCGCGCTGGCAAGGCCCGCCATAGTCTTGATGACCACGATGTTCTCCGCGTAGTCGATGCTGGTGATGCTCTCTCGGAAGATGGTGCGCAGCTTGTCCGCCACATTCAGGCTGTTACGGTGGATCGAGATGGCGTAGCGGTACTTGCCCCGGCCCACCGGCTCTTTGATGAGGTGCAGCTGCTTGATATCACGGGAAATTGTGGCCTGGGTACAGGTAATCCCCATTCGCTCCAGGCGCTCCAGGAGCATCTCCTGGGTGTCGATATCCTCTTTCTGAATAATTTCCAGAATCTTGTTCTGACGTTCATTCTTCATGGTGCGTTTCTCCTGTCATCTTCGTCCGCAAAATTTCAAAAATACTCCTATCGGAAAGGCGGATCAGCTCCGTCTCAAAGCGGGAATTGCGAATCACCACCCGGTCCTCCGCCCGGAGGGAAAAGGCCCGGCCCCCGTCCACAGACAGGAACACCGGCTTGCGTCCCACGTCCCGGGGCACTACGGTAATGGTGTTGGTGGCGGAAAGTACATAGGAATTGGAGTGCATGGAGTGGGCACAGATGGGGCTGATGATAAAATTCCGGGCCACCGGTTCCACAACAGGACCGCCGGCGGACAGGGAGTAGGCGGTAGAACCGGTAGGCGTCGCCACCACAATGCCGTCTCCCTCAATGAGTCCCATCCGGGCATTTCCAACAAACACATTCATCCGGATCACCCGGGCCACCGCGCCCTTGGTAACCACTGCGTCATTGAGGCCGATGTTGCTGTAGACCTTCTGACCGTTTCGCTCCACAGACACATCCATCATCATCCGGCGCTCCCGGGTAAACTTCCCAGTAGAAAGATTCCGCAGCAGATGCATCTCATTGCGCTCTAACTCCGACATAAAGCCGAGGCTTCCCAGATTTACCCCCAGCACCGGCAGCGAATGGGTAGCCGCCGTCTTGGCCAGGTGGAGAATGGTGCCGTCGCCGCCAAAGGTAATGATCAGATCACTGCCCTTCAGTTCCTGCTGCAGCGGGTGGATCTCCATCTCACAATTTTGTTCCTCCATCCGAAACGGAAGACAAGCGGCGGTCCGGATTCCTACATCGTTGAGGATTTTTTCAGCCTCCCTGGCCGCCGCCAAGCCCTTGTCCCGATAGGGATTGGGGCACAAAATCACCTTTTTCATCACACTGCTCACTCCTTCAACACACGGTGAGAATCCTCCACCAGTGCCGCCAGATCGAAGGTCTTCTCCTCCCCTTCGCCCAGCTGCAGATAGCCGAGATACTCAATATTCCCCTCCGGGCCGCGGATGGGAGAGTAAGTTAAATCAAGAACTGTAAAGCCATTTTCCTTTGCATGGATAAGGAAGTGTTCCAGCACCTCCAAATGGACGGCGGGATCCCGGACCACACCTTTTTTGCCCACCTTCTCCTTCCCGGCCTCAAACTGAGGCTTGATGAGGCAGACCACATGGCCCTCCTCCTTCAAAACCGCCGCAATGGCTGGAAGAATCAGCTTCAGGGAGATAAAGCTCACATCTACCGAGGAGAAGTCCGGTTCCTCGGGGATCAGTTCATGGGTCAAGTACCGGGCATTGGTCCGCTCCAGACAGACCACCCGACTGTCGCTGCGGAGCTTCCAGGCCAGCTGGCCGTACCCCACATCGATGGCGTATACCTTCACCGCCCCGCTTTGCAACATACAATCGGTAAAACCGCCGGTGGAAGCGCCTACATCCATACAGACGCAGCCCTCCAGGGAAATGGGCCAGATTGCCATGGCCTTTTCCAGCTTCAGTCCCCCCCGGCTTACATATTTGAGGCCGCCGCCCCGCACCTCGATCTGGGCGTCCGCCGCCACAGCGGTGCCGGGCTTGTCCACCCGCTGGCCGTTGACGAACACCTGTCCGCTCATAATGGTGGCCTGGGCCTTCTGCCGGCTCTCCTGCAGGCCCTGCTCCACCAGCAGCACGTCAAGTCTCACTTTGGCCATTGCACACCTCGCATACCGTTTGATAAATTCCTTCCGCATCCAGCTTCAGCTTGTGCCGCAGCTGAGCCACGGTTCCCTGGGAAACAAAATTGTCCCCAGAATTGAGAAGGCGCACCCGTTCCGGAGCTACCCCTTCCGCGGCAAGAGCCGCGCACAGCTGCTGACCGATGGAACCCACCGCGAAGCAGTCCTCCACCACCACCAGCCTGCCGGTTTTCCGGACACTCCACACCGCTGGATCGGCCACCAGAGGCGCCAGAGTGTTGAGCTTGAGGATCTCCGGGTCCAGCCCATCCTCCTCCAGCCTTCGTCCTGCGGCCAGAACCTCGCTGACAAGAGCACCATAGGTGACGATGGTCACCCCCCGCCCCTTCCGGAGGCAGATGCTGTCCTCATAGTTCCAGGGAGCTGTGTACTCCCCCTGGCCGCCTCTTGGATACCGTACCGCCACAGGACCCTCAGTAAAAAGTACCGCCTGGCGGAGCATGGCCTCCAGTTCGGCAAAGCTGGCTGGGGCCAGCACCGTCATATTGGGAATATGGGAGAGAAAAGCAATGTCCGCCACACCGTGATGGGTGGCGCCATCAGCGCCTACCAGCCCTGCCCGGTCCACCGCCAGCACCACATGGAGATCCTGCAGCGCTACATCATGGAGGAGCATATCGTAGCCCCGCTGCAGGAAACTGGAGTAGACCGCGAACACCGGGATCATCCCCTGCTTGGCCAGACCGCCGGACATACTCACCGCATGTCCCTCGGCAATGCCCACATCGAAGAAACGGTCGGGGTAGTAGCGGGCAAAATTCTCCAGCCCTGTCCCCGACTCCATGGCGGCGGTAATAGCGCACACCCGTTTGTCCTCCCCGGCCAGCCGCTCCATTGTGCGGCCAAAGGCAGCGGAAAAATCATTTGCTGCAGAAGGTGTGATGCCAGTTTCCTTGTTAAACGGGCCCACCCCATGATAAGCGTCCGGCGTCTGCTCCGCCGAGGGATAGCCCTTGCCCTTTTTCGTCTTTACATGGATCAACACCGGGCAATTCAACTCTCTGGCCCAGCGAAGAGTATGGCACAATTGCTCTACATTGTGCCCGTCTACCGGCCCCAAATAGGTAAAGCCCATATCTTCAAACATGGTGCATGGCCAGAACATCTTCTTCAATGCCGTTTTGATCCGGTGGTTAAACCGGTACAGCTTCCGCCCGCCGGGAAGGTGGGTGAGCAGGCTGCGGTAGTGCTTTTTGAAGCGGTAGTAACTGGCTCTTGTCCGGATGTACGCCAGATGGCTGGACACCCCGCCTACGTTGGGATTGATGGACATGCCGTTGTCGTTGAGAATCACGATCAGGGGCTCATTGGAGGCCCCGGCGTCGTTGAGACCTTCATAGCTGAGGCCGCCGGTGAGGGCGCCGTCGCCGATCAAAGCCAGGACCGCATAGTCCTCTCCCAGTCGGGTACGGGCCCTGGCCATTCCCAGGGCCACCGATACGCTGTTGGAGGCATGGCCGGCCACGAAGGCATCATGGATACTCTCTGAGGGCTTGGGGAATCCGGAGATCCCGTCCAGCTGCCGGAGGGTATCAAACTTATCCTTCCGCCCGGTGAGAATTTTATGGACATAACACTGGTGTCCCACGTCGAACACCAACCGATCCTTCTCCGTATCGAACACGGTATGAATGGCCACGGTCAACTCCACCGCGCCCAAATTGGAAGCCAGATGGCCGCCGGTGTGGGAAACGCTGTCGATCAGGAAAGTCCGCAATTCTCCGCACAACTGCTCCAACTGGCCTTTATTCAAGGTCTTCAGGTCCGCAGTGGACCGAATGGTATCCAGAAGCAAAAAAATCTCCCTACCTTTTCCCGCGAAACAGATCAAAAACCTGTCTGAACGCACACACCTCTGGTGAAGGGTTATCTCTATTAGGTTAAAAGGAACTTGAAAGTCCTCTACAGAAAGCACCGCTCCAAATTAGGCGCTGCGGTACTGTTTAGCGATTTTAAGTATACCACACTTTCCCTCTCTATACAAGGCCGCATGAATAGTTTTACAAAATATTCATATCCTCGGCCTTCTCTCCCTGCTAAAACCTTTTCAGAATCTCTTGGGTAAAATCGGTAAAAATGCTGTTGAATTGTACTGCTGTCCATGATATTATGATTCGGAATCTGTATACACGAGAAAGGATCTGTGGACCGATCATGAATAGACAGGCAGTGTATGAGACGCTGGGAATCAGCAAAGCGGTATATGAAATGGGCGAGGCGGCCCTGGAAAAGCTGCGCCATCGCTTTGAGGAAATCGACAGCGTGGCGGAGTATAACCAGGCAAAGGTGCTGGCCGCCTTCCAGAAAAACCGGGTGGATGCCACCTGCTTTGCCGCCACTACCGGGTACGGCTACAATGATGTGGGCCGGGACAAGTTAGAGCAGGTCTATGCCGATGTGTTCCACACTGAGGCCGCCCTGGTGCGGCCCCAAATCACCTGTGGTACCCACGCCCTCACGGTGGCCCTCAGCGCCAACCTTCTGCCTGGGGATGAGCTGCTCTCCCCGGTGGGCGCTCCCTACGACACCCTTCAGGAGGTCATCGGCATCCGTCCCTCCCCCTGCTCTCTCAAGGAGTACGGCGTCAGTTACCGTCAGGTGGATCTGAAGGAGGACGGCAGCTTTGACTACGACAGCATCCGCGCCGCCATCGGTCCAAAGACCAGGCTCATCACCATCCAGCGCTCTAAAGGCTACGCCACCCGTCCCACCTTCTCAGTGGCCCAGATCGGGGAGCTGATCGCCTTCTGCAAGTCCGTCAAGCCGGACGTGATCTGTATGGTAGACAACTGCTACGGCGAGTTCGTAGAGACTGTGGAGCCTTCTGATGCAGGGGCCGACATGGTGGTGGGCAGCCTCATCAAAAACCCTGGCGGCGGTCTTGCTCCCATCGGCGGCTATATCTGCGGCACCAAGGCCTGTGTGGACCGGTGCGGCTTCCGGCTGTCCGCTCCCGGTCTTGGCCAGGAGGTAGGCGCCAACTTAGGACTGATGCCCGCCCTGTTCCAGGGCTTCTTCCTGGCCCCCACCGTGTCCGCCGGGGCTTTGAAGGGCGCCATCTTCGCCGCCAGCCTCTATGAACAGCTGGGCTTTCGTTGTGTTCCCTCCGCCAACGCCTCCCGCCACGACATCATTCAGGCGGTGGAGCTGGGCAGCGAAGCGGCTATGGTGGCCTTCTGCAAGGGTATCCAGGCGGCAGCTCCGGTGGATAGCTATGTGACCCCGGAGCCTTGGGCTATGCCCGGCTACGACAGCAATGTAATTATGGCCGCCGGCGCCTTTGTTCAGGGCAGCTCCATTGAGCTCAGCGCCGATGGGCCCATTCGCCCACCCTACGCCATCTATTTTCAGGGCGGCCTCACCTGGTACCACGCCAAGACAGGCATTCTCATGAGCCTGCAGAAGATGGCGGACGCCGGACTGATCCGGCTGTGATCTGCTTTCAACCGCACTGCGGTTGAAAAATTTGAAAGAAATGAGAACGACGTATGCCTAATCGGTATTATCGACGCCGTCCCCCACCCTCCTATTCCAAACCATATTTTTTATTTTTGTGTCTTAGAATAGGAGAATCGTAATTATGATGTGGTTTTGGCTTTCCCTGATTACACTTTTATGCTGGAGCGGTTCCGATCTGTTTTCCAAGATCGGCTGTCGGAACCCCAAGGATAAATACAGTCACCTGAAAATGGTGATGGCTGTGGGCGTGGTGATGGGTGTCCACGCCGCTTACGAGATTTTTGTGGGCGGTACGGCGATCAGCCCTATGATCCTCTTGACCTATCTGCCTGTCTCCCTTTTGTACATAGGCTCCATGACACTGGGCTACATTGGCCTTCGGTACATTGAACTCTCCATTTCCTCCCCCATCTGCAACTCCTCCGGCGCCCTGGTGGCGGTGCTGGCTCTGGCCACCGGCGGAGCCGGCGGCATGCACCCCATGCAGCTTGTGGCTGTGGCCTGCGCCTGCGTGGGTGTGGTGGGCCTCGGCATTGTGGAGGCCCGGGAGGACGAGGACCTGCGGGCCGCCCGTCAGGAGGCCGGCAACTATAAGTACGCCAAGAGCTGGCTGGCCCTGACGCTGCCGGTGATGTACTGTCTGCTGGACGCTCTGGGAACTTTCGCGGACAACCGGGTGTTGGAGACTCTCAATGAGGACAGTGCCAACGTGGCCTATGAGCTGACTTTCCTTCTGGCGGGGATTGTTTCCTTTATTTATGTGGTGCTGATCAAAAAGGACCGGCTCCTCCCCAAGGCGGAGCTGCCCAAGTACACCGGCGCCATCTTTGAAACTGCGGGACAGTTTGCGTACATCTACGCCATCGCCGACACGGAGCACCTGCCCATGTCCGCCCCGATTATCTCCTCCTATTGTGTGGCTTCTGTCTTGTGGAGCCGTCTGTTTCTGAAAGAGAAACTGTCATGGAAGCATTATCTGATGATTCTGCTGGTGGTCATCGGCATCGCTAT
Organism: uncultured Oscillospiraceae bacterium; assembly: GCA_944386985.1. Lineage (GTDB taxonomy): Bacteria > Bacillota > Clostridia > Oscillospirales > Oscillospiraceae > CAJFPI01. The sequence continues at coordinate 133,775 of CALXDD010000002.1, read as the reverse complement.
CATGGGCGCCTTCGACGCCTGAAGGTTGATTTATATTCCTGTATATACAATCAAAACCACCGGCTTTGCCGGTGGTTTTTTATGAAAGAGGTCCCGCTGTTTTCAGCAGCGGGACCTCCTTTTTCTTGATTCGTCTGCCTGGAGCTTTCATTTCTACTTGGCAGGAACTTCGATAGGAAACTCCAAAAGCCCCAGAGCGCCTGCACCCAGAGCGTATTTCTCAAATACCACCACCGGCGTGCCGCTCTCATTTAGATAGAAACCTACTCCTTTTTCCACTACATCCCGGACGTTCAGGTAGTCGGTAAACAGCATGGCCTTGTCCTCCTCCGGAAATTGCTCCAGCTGCTGCTCCACCTGTTCGGTGACGATCTCAGCCCAATCACGACCCAGAATGTCCTCCAGAGTAATTTCCTCGCCGGTCTTCAGGTCAATATTGTAGTAATAGTTCTCCTGATAACCGCTGGCCAGGGTTTCACACTTGTAGATCACAAAGGAGAGGATATTCTGGGAACTGTACTTCACATCATAGTCCACGTCAATGCGCATCTGGAAGAAGTCGTTTGGATCGCCGCCGGTCTCCACATAGGCCTTGTAGTAGTCTTCAGCACGAGCTATGGACTCTTCCACGCTCTGCTCCATCGTCGTGGTGATGGTCTCATTGATGGCCTCCATCCAGGAGGTGTCCCCCTCCAGATCGCTCAGATCCACATTGGGAATCTTCACATCGGCAATGAAGGTATCCGTCTCCTCCTGGAACTCCCGAAAGGTAAAAATTCTGCCCAAATCCCCCAAAACGGGGATCTCATACACCGCATAGGCAAACGTGGCGTTCACATTGAGCAGCAACACAAAGGCAGCACAGGCTGCCAGCGGCGCCAGGAAGCCAGCCCCCATCCGGCGTCGGCGATTCCGTCTTCCCTTTTGAATAGCGGTGTCCACCACCCTGTCCAGTTTCTCCGGGATGGGGATGCTCTCATATTCTTCTCTCCATCGATCGTTTATGACAGCTCACATCCTTCCTCAGCTGTCAGGTCCGTCCGCAGCAGGGACAGCGCCCGATACAGCCGGTTTTTTACTGTGCTCAGGGGAATGCCCAGCACCTGGGCAATCTCCATGAGCTTCATATCTTCAAAAAAGCGAAGGAGTACCACACTCTTCAACTCCGGGCTCAGCCGCTCCAGCGCATCGCTGAGAGCCATGGTATCCAGCACCCCGGCCTCCGGTCCGCTGCCGCTTTCCTCCGGTACCATGTCGGTATAGAGAACACGCTGCTTATGCCGCAGAGCGTCGATGCTGGTGTTGATGAGGATCCGGTAAAACCAGGTCCGCATGGTATCATCCTGGCGCAGGGTATGCCGCTTCTCATAGGCTTTCAAAACAGCCTCCTGCACCACATCCAGCGCATCGTCGCTGTTTTTCACATAGCTGAACGCCAGGCGATAAAACCGGGCCTGATTCTCTTTGACAAATGAAACAAATTCCTGGTCGCTGGTCAAAGCCCGGCGCACTCCTTTCTTATCCCTTGACAGCCGCGCCGATGATTTCCGCCGCCTTGTCGTTGTCCGCCGCCACACAGAGAATCACATACCGTCCTTCTTGGGACAGGTAGGCATTCTCCAGCTTATAGGATTCCTCCGGCAGATAGCTGGCATACAACACCTTACGATCCTCCAGGTGGGTCTGGAGCGCTGCGAGACAGTCCTCTGCTCCTTCCTCGTCCGCCGCAGTCAAAATCAGCAGCTCCTCCGAGGTGGCGCCGGTACCGACATAGGCCACCACATCTTCACAGTTAAGCTCTGTGCCTACCAAAAGATCCGCTGCGTCCGCATCCAGTTCGTACAGCGTCTCACCGAATACTCCACCATCCAAAAGATCCTGGGCCAGCTGACCACAGTCCAGCTCCAGCGCCTGCTTTCCGGCACATCCTGCCAATACCGCAGCCAGTACCAGCGCCATCAAAGGAATCAGTCGTTTCATCAATCCGCACACTCCACAGTCACAGTATGAGTTTTCAAGTAGTCCCGCCATTTTCCGCAGTACTCCGGCGTCAGGTGAACCCCGTCAAAGGAGCCATCCTCCGGAAGGCAGCCGTTCTCATCGGATACTGCCTGGGCCACGTCCACATAGTAGACTTCCTTCTCCTCCGCCAATTCCCGGAGAAGGCTGTTGAACTCGTTGATCCGCTCGTTATTATAAATCTGATCGGATTCAGACTTCTCCGCACTCACCGGTAGGATGGACTGGATGTAAATCACCGCGTCGGGGTTGATCTCCCGGATAGCGTCGATGATCCGCCCGTAGTACTCCTGGTACACTGAGCCGTAGACCCAGCCCAACTCGTTCATGCCCAGCATGATATATACTTTGGAAAATTCTGTGGTTTTCAGGGCCTCCATGATGGTGGTCTTCTCCCCGTCCACTGTGGCGTAGGGCTTGGTAAAAATGGTATCCACCATGAGACCGATAGCTGTATAATATTGGGCGTTGGAGAGTCCTGAGTAGAGTTTGAAGCCCTCGGTGCGGGAATTGCCGATGAAGACTGCGTCATCAAAATAGGAGTTCTCCACCTCCGCACTCTCCGGCACACTTTGGCTGAAGTCGTAGGGCCCTGTCTCCGACGGAGGAACCGTATCCTTTGAATCCTCCGGTTCCTCGTTCAATTCTGGTTCCTTGATCCCATCCACCTCTTCCTCTTCCTGGCTGCCGGGATTCGGCTGCTCTGCATCGCTTTGTGTCTGTGTCTCCTTTTGGGAGGGCTGCTCATCGGTAGCCCGCGCGTCCGCGGAGCATCCGCTGGCCGAGGCCGCAATTCCTGCCGCCAAAAGCAGAGCCATCAGCCGCCGGCCAGCTGCTCCGCTGAACTTCACATTCTTCCATTTTTTATTGCGCATGGTCTGTCCTCCAAGTTCGTATTCTGCGCGCATTGTATCTATTAGACGGCGGCAGAGAGCGGAAAGTTTTCTCTCCGCCGCAAAATTTTTTCTTTTTTCGCGCTCCTCCCCGGCATTGTCTCCAATATCGCTCAATCGAAAGGAGCATTTTAATATTATAGAAAAACACGCCGCGACTGTCAAGGGAATTTCCTTGTCGGAAATCACGATTTTTCCCGCGTTTTTCCCTTCCGGTACGATTCATAGTGTAGCCGTTTACGCGCCGGATTGCAATGACAAAACCGTAACGATTTGGTGACAATCTTTTCCTTTCTCCTACACAATTCGCCCTGTACAAATTTTCCATAACATGATATGATTTAATCAAGGTATTTGATTTCCGCATAGAGGAATGGAGGAGTGATGGTATGACATTTGATCAGGCGATTTTACGACGCATCTCCAACCGGAAATATTTGGATATTCCCCTGTCTCAGCAGGAGCAGGCGCTTCTCAATAAGGCCATTGACCGGGCCAACCGGGAGAGCGGCCTTCACGCTCGCCTGGTCTGCAACGCACCGGAGGCCTTCCGCTCCCTGCGCAAGAGTTACGGGATGCTGTCTGGTGTCCAGAACTACATTGAGATGGCCGGCCCCTCCAGCGACCCGGATCTGATGGAAAAATGCGGCTATTACGGCCAGCAGCTGGTGCTGTTTGCCACTACCATGGGCCTTGGCACCTGCTGGATCGGCGGCACCTACGACAAGGCGCTGTGTCAAAAGAAGATTTCCAGCAGTGACACGCTGTGCTGCGTCATCGCAGTGGGTCCTGTGGCTGAGGAGCGCAGCGTCAAGGAGAAACTGGTGCGGGGCACCATTCAGCACAAGAGCAAGGCACTCTCAGAGCTGGCCCGTGGCATGGGCGACGCCCCGGACTGGTTTATGGCCGGCGTAGCATCGGTCCAGAGGGCTCCTTCCGCCATGAACCGCCAACCTATCCGCTTTACTTATGAAAAAGGCTCTGTCGTTGCCGAAATTGTGGAGGAAGGCGAATTTTCCCTCATTGATTTAGGTATTGCCAAGTACCACTTTGAGATCGGTGCCCACGGCGGCGTATGGACCTGGGGATCACCGGGGACTTTTGAGAAAGCGGCGGAGGAGAAGTCCTGCGGCGCAGTGATCTGGAAGAAGACGGAAACCGGCCATGTCTATCTGCTGGCCCAGCATGGCGCCAGCCACTGGAGCTTCCCCAAGGGGCATGTAGAGGGCAAGGAGACGGAGCGTGAGACCGCTCTCCGGGAGATCCAGGAGGAGACCGGCCTGGAGGTCACCATTGACGAAAGCTTCCGCCAGGTGGTGACCTACTACCCAAAACCCGGGGTGATTAAGGACGTAATTTTCTTCATTGCCCAGCCCACCGGCGGCACGGAGCACGCTCAAGAGGAGGAGATCCGGCAGTTGGGCTGGTTCACTTTCGAGGATGCCTATCCCCTGGTCACCTTCGCCACCGATGTGGAGGTCCTCCAGGCGGCGGAGGAGTATATTCAGGAAAAGCTATCCTGAGCAGCATACAGGAAAGAGGCGGACGCGTTGCGTCCGCCTCTTTCCTGTTCGACTGGGTCACGGCTCCAGCTTGTTTGCCTTCCGCTTTTTTCTGACCCGCCAGATTACCACTGCAAGGATGATGAGCAGCAGCGGAACAAGAACCGGCAGGAACATCATCACGCCCATCCACAGGTAGGGGCTTCGCAGGGAACTGAAGATCTCCTGGAATCTACTTTCGTCGATGGTGATGATGAGGTTCCCCTCCGGCAGGGTGTGGGAGACGTACTGGTAGATCCTGGTCCCCACCTCCTCAAACTCCACGCTGCTGTCCCTGATCACCGGCATCCCCTCGTCCAGATACAGGTTGATGGTCAGGTCCTGGAAGTCCTTCCACAGGGCGGCGGGAGCCAGGTAGTACTCGATGCGGCCGTCCTTCACGTCAAAGTCGTAGTCCGGGTAGCCCCCCAGGCGGTAGGTGTAGGAGACGGCGATCTCCCGTGTCTCCCTGGGAGCGAAGTCCATGGTGAAGGATACGGAGTCCACCGTCTGCCCCTCCTCCGCCTCGGCCTCGGACAGCACAGCGTACCGCCAGTCCTCTGTTTGGACCGTGGTGTTATAGCGGAGGACGTAGCGTTCCACCGTGAAGGCCAGGGCCTCGCCGTCCGCCGTCACCGTCGTGCCTCCCTCCTCCACGTTGGGGGAGAGGAACATGACCGGGGTGGACACGGCCTCGCCGGTGGTGTTTTCCATGGTATAGATGGCGGTGATGTCCGCCGTGGCGCCGTGGACCTCAATGTCCAGCACCTCCGACGTCACCGAGAGGGCGTCGTTTTTCTGGAACGTAATGGAGGACCCCACGTCCGGGTCGTCGGGGGCCGCCATGTTGGCATAGACCGCCTGGGACCCCAGAAGCACCCCGCAGAGGACCAAAAACAAGAGCATTTTCATCCGTTTCATCCCGTTTTCCTCCTTTTTGACAAATCCCTTCCTTCCCTATCTTTCTGTAGGATCATTGTACCACAGGGCAGGTCAGACCGCAATCCACCTCATTGAACGGCGTCATAGACGATGTAGACTGCGTAGCCCACAGTGCCGCCGCTGCCGTTCCCACCATCCCAGCGGACCTGAATCTCGTAGATCCACCCGCCCTCCTTCAGGGCAATAACGTTGCTCTCCGGCTGCAGCGTCTCCCCGGCAGCAGTGGGGTCCCCCCAGCATGTGTCTGGCCAGCACCGGATGCTTTCAAAATCTGTGGGATTCTCTTCAAATTGCAGCACCGCCGTTCCCTCTCCGGTGTGGAAAGGCGGCAGCAGCTCCTGACAGTCCAGAGGGTGGGCACTGTCAGCAATCATGCCCTCCATCCCCTCCTCCATCTCCCAGATCCAGGAGAACCCGCCCCGCATGGCACGGACCGATGCACCGCCGCTCTCCACCGTACACGCCGGCGGCTCCTTTCGCGTGATAGTCGGTCCCTCCAGCAGCTGGTTGGCGTAGGCGTTCAGGGCCTCGCAGGGTTCGTACTCCGCCCGGTAGCCTACTCCATCGATGACCAGGAAGGGGGTGTACGCCATAATCCGGGTCTCCGTACCGTCAGCCATGGTAAGCGTGAAAGTGACCGCCTGCCCGGCGTACCCGGAATAGGAATTGTCCTCCTGGTAGATTACTGCCTCTCTAAGAAGCGCCGCCAGCTTCTCCAGATCCTCCACCTCCACCGTCTCCCCCGGCGGCAGCAACTCTACGGAGGCATCGACAATGTCTTCTGCCTTCAAATCCTGAAAGGGCTGCACCGGGTCTGACTCCTTCAGCAAAAGGACCGCCAGCCCCACCGCCGCGGCGGCACACACCGCTGCCAGCAAAATTTTGGTGTTCCGTTTCATCCTATACGCCTCCTTCTATTTCCTTCTGCTTTGTAAGACGGAAAACTCTCCCTAATATGCCTCTGCTGGTGAAAAATTTTTGCTTCCGGTCTGTTTTACCCGGCTCCTCTCCCCTTTCCTTGACTTTCCCAGCAAAAATCGGTATAATATTTTGCTCTGGGGAGCGAAGACTGCCCCCGTGGAAAGGGAATGCCTATGGAGAACTACTTTGACCTCCGCCTGCCGCAGGACGAGATCCGGGCCATCAGCAGCATTGGACTGGCCCACCTGGGAGACGCTGTGTATGAATTACTGGTACGGGCTTGGCTGTGCAGCCATGGGAAGGCCACTGGAAAGGGCCTCCACCGTGCCACTGTGGAGCTGGTACGGGCGGAGAGCCAGTCCGCCCGAGCGGAGAAAATCCTCCCCCTTCTCACCGAGGAGGAGACGGCGGTGTTCCGCCGTGGCCGCAACGCCCACGTCAATTCCATCCCCCACAGTGCCAGCCGTGGGGAATATCTCCGGGCCACCGCCCTGGAGTGTCTGCTGGGCTATCTCTATCTCAACGGACAGACCCGGCGGATCAATGAACTATTCTGCCGTATGATGGAGGAATAACCGATGCCATTGGATGCTGTCTGCCTGAAAGGCGTGGTACAGGAACTGAAGCCCCAGCTGGAGAACCTCAGGCTGGAGAAGATCCAGCAGCCTGCCCGAGACTTGGTGCTGCTTACATTCCGAGGCAATCGGAGGCTGCTGCTCTGTGCCGGGGCCAACCAGTCCCGGATTCACCTCACCGCCCTCCAGCGGGAGAACCCTGCCGCGCCCCCTATGTTCTGTATGCTGCTGCGCAAGCACCTGTCCGGCGGTGCTCTTCTCTCTATGGAGCAGCCGGGACTGGAACGCGTGGTGATCCTCACCTTCCGGGTGATGGACGAGTTGGGGATCTCCGGCCAGCGGCAGCTGGTGCTGGAGTGTATGGGCCGGCGGTCCAATCTGATTCTTCTGGACGGGGACGGCCGGATCATCGACTGCCTGCGCCGGGTGGATTTTGAAATGAGCCCTCAGCGCCAGGTGCTGCCTGGCCTCTTCTACCATCTCCCCCCCGCCATGGAGAAGGGGGACCCCCTGGCTGTCAGCCGGGAGGAACTGGAGGTGCTGATTGCCGGGAGCAATCCGGAGAAGACCGGGGACGCCTTGCTGCTGGACAGCTTTTTCGGCCTCTCTCCTCTCATCTGCCGTGAGATCGCCTGCCGGGCCTGGGGAGACAGCGACGCCCGCCTCCTCACCGCCGGTCCCGATGCCCCGGCCCGGCTCTGTGACACCTTTTTTACCTGGCAGGAACATGTGAAAGAAAACCGGTTCATCCCCACCATCCTCCTGCGGGACGGATCCATGGCAGATTTCACCTATCAGCCCATTCTCCAGTACGGGGCCGGAGTCGCGCAGCAGACCATGGACAGCTTCTCCTCCCTGCTGGATACCTACTATGAGACCCGGGAGCAGCAGGAGCGGGTCCGCCAGCGGGGCCAGGATCTTCTGCGCTGCGCCACCACCGCCCGAGACCGTGTGGCCCGGAAGCTGGCCCTTCAGGAGAAGGAACTGGCGGAAACGGAACAGCGGGAGGAGCTGCGTCTCCGGGGGGAACTGATTACCGCCAATCTCTATCGGATGGAGCGGGGTGAGAAAGTTCTTCGGGCGGAAAACTACTATGAGGAGGGCTGTCCTGCGGTGGAGATTCCTCTGGACCTCCTTCTGACGCCCCAGCAGAACGCCGCCAAGTATTTCAAGCGGTACAACAAGGCCAAGACCGCCGAGGCGGTACTCACTCAGCAGATCGCCAAAGGCCGGGAGGAACTGGCCTATCTCACCAGCGTTCTGGACGAGCTGAGCCGGGCGGAGTTGGAGCAGGACTTCCGGGACGCCCGGATGGAACTGCAGGCGGCTGGATATCTCAAGGGAAATGGCGGGAAGAAGGAGCAGCGCCGGGGACCCTCTAAGCCCAGGGAATTCCGCTCCTCGGCGGGACTTCGGATTCTGGTGGGCCGCAGCAACAGCCAGAATGACCGCCTCACCCGAGAGGCAGACAAGCGGGACATCTGGCTTCACACCCAGAAGATCCACGGCTCTCATGTGATCCTCTGTACTGGCGGCGTACCGGCGGACCGTCAGAGCATTACGGAGGCCGCCGCGCTGGCCGCCTGGTTCTCTCAGGGCCGGGGCGGCAATCAGATCGCCGTGGACTACACAGCGGTGAAGAATGTGAAAAAGCCCGCCGGGGCCCGGCCGGGCATGGTAGTGTATGATCCCTATGAGACCGCCTACGTCACGCCGGATGAGGCGTTGGTAAAGTCCCTGGCCGTTGGGAAATAAACGAATTGTGTAGAAACGCCGCTGCAGAGCAAAACTCTGCAGCGGCGTTTCTTTTATGGATTTTCTATTACGCCCGGGGATGTGCCTTTTGATACACATCCTTCAACTTCTGCTTGACCATGTGGGAATAGATCTGGGTGGAGGAGATGTCCGCATGCCCCAGCATCTCCTGAATAGACCGCAAATCCGCTCCGTTTTCCAGCAGATGGGCGGCAAAGGAGTGGCGTAGTGTGTGGGGCGTAATGTCCTTGTTGATCTGAGCCTTCTCCTGATAATATTTGATGATCTTCCAAAAGCCCTGACGGCTCATGCGCTCGCCGTTCATATTGACAAACAGCGCCTTCTCGTCATTGCTGAGAATAATCTGGGGACGGATGTCCCGCACATAGTCCTGAAGAGCCTTCACTGCGCCGGCATACAGGGGGATAAACCGTTCCCGCCCCCGGCTGGTACACCGCAGCACTTCGGCGCTGAAATTCACATCGTCTAAATTCAAGGCAATCAGCTCGCTGACCCGGATTCCGGTGGCGTACAACAGCTCCAGCATGGCGTGGTCCCGGTAACCTTTGGCATCCACACACTGGGGCTGCTCTAAAAAGGTCTCCACCTCTCTGCCGGTAAGAATCTCAGGATACTTCCGTTCCGCCCGCACCGGAGTCACTCCCTTGGCGGGGTTTTGGTCCATAGCACCAATGGAAATCATGTACTGGTAGAAAGACTTCAAGGAGGCAACGCCCCTGGCCACGCTGGCCGCAGACTTTCCCTTCCCCTGCATGTAGACAAGATATCCCTCTACATGGACCTGAAGGCAATTCTCCAAAGGTTCCTCCTCCGCGGCGGTCAGATAACTCTCAAACTGCCTCACATCCCTGAGGTAGGACGCGATGGTATTTTCTGAGGCATGCTTCTCCTCCCGCAGATATACGCCGTAGCGCGCAATATAATCAGACAAAAGCCTGCCTCCTCTCCTGCATCTCTACATCAGTTTCATTGCCGCCTGAAAGAAGTGGGGAGTCACCGTCTGCTCGCACAGGATTCCCACAATCAACCACACAACACAGAAAAACAAGCGGTAATAATAAGCGCTGTCCCGTGGGACCGGCGCACAGCGCCTGCCGCGGCACGATGTCATGGACAGGGCCGATGCCCATGCGTGAGTTCCCACCCACAAAAAGCAGGGCAGCGTAAAGGCTACCCGCACCCCCAGAGCCGCCAGCGCAAGCAGTACGCCGGAGCGGCCAAAGCAGCCCACAAAACTTGCCACAGAAAACATAGCCGTAAACCCATAGGCTATTGCCAGTGCCGGCAGTGCCACCGTCCCCAGAGCTGTGAATCCCAGCAAAAAGGCAGCGACAATATAGCTGAAGTACAGCCGGACCGCCGTCAGGGTGGATACCGCGCTGCCCGTGTCGCTATAGAGCTGACAGTAGCCCTCCAGATATTGCTGCAGGGTCTGCCCTGCGTCCTCTTGACACCGTCCGGCATACCAAAAGCCTGCCAGCATCCCCGCCGCGCACAGCGCCGCCAAAAGCAGCCCCTGCAGCACCGCAGGTTCCAGTGCGCTCCGTCCGGAGCGCCCCACCACCGTTGTCCGACCCACCAAATCACCTCGTCCCATTCTATGAGGCCCCTGGTGGGAATAGACGCCCTTGTCCATAACTTTGATACCATATACTATAGGACAATTTTCCCAATTGTGCAAGTCTTCCTGGAAAACTTATCCGTTTTTGTGCGTTATGACAATTTTTTATGTAAACAGAGTTATGTAAACTCAGTATACCGGTGGAAGGAATACTTGCTGCTTCTCCCCAAAACCTTGCGTAATTTTGACGAATTTTGTCTATCTTCCCCACTGTATTTTAATTTTTTTGATGTTCTCCAAGATTTCCCCGCGGTCTTCAGCAGCTTTCCCCCACTCGAACCGTTTTTTGTGCATTTCGTCATTTTGCCCAAACTTGATTTCCTGCATAGATGAACAGAGGGCGCGAAACGCGTCCTCTGTCTTATGTAACCACAGTGTCGTCTACCGCCGCCGCCTGCCGGCCGGGTGAGCAGTCCGTTTCCCTCCGCCGCCCATCATAGCCGCCAGGATGCCGCCGCCAAATACCGCCGATGCGGTACCGGGCAGCAGGATCGGGAACCCCGAAGCACGGTTGTATCCCAGGCTCAGCAGCAGGAGCACCGCCAAAAAGAGCCCGGCGCTTCCGCACCCCAGGGCAAGCCGCCTGCTCCGGCATCTCCGTCCCAGGATCAAAACCGCCGCCAGCAGGGAAACTCCTGCGCTCATAGCAGTAAAGACCGGCGCCATTCCCGGCCCCACCGTCTCCCGATGGATCAGCAGTGCCCAAAGAGGCTGCCACAGAAGATATAACAGCAGTCCTCCTGCGGCAGACAAAGCCACGGCCTTCCACGGGATCTCTCCTCCCTTTCGTTCCTTCTTCGGCATAAAAAAACCTCCCGCAAAACATGTCACTACAACATATTTTGCGGGAGCGCTGCTTATGCAGGTTATGCGAAAATCAGTCCTTCTTTTCCTCCATGGGGCCATCAGACTTTTTCTCTTCCTTCTTTTCGTCCTTCTTCTTTTCCGGCATATCGCTGGTCTGCACACCGGTGGTAGAAACCGCCCACTTGGTCAGCTCCATCCGGACCCGGTCTTCACTGGTCTCAATGACAATGGTACTGTCGTTGACCATGACGATCTTGCCGACAATGCCGCCGATGGTAGTGATCATATCGCCCTTCTTCAGGGAATCCCGCATCTGCTGGGCCTGCTTTTTCCGCTTCTGCTCAGGGCGAATCATCAGGAAGTAGAGGATGGCGATCATCGCCACAATCATAATAATGCTGTAGTACTCTTGAGGCATAGCTTCTGTTCTCCTTTTATTTTGCCGACATATTGTGTTCATCCTGCGGGCATACCCACAGAATCATGCTCCAAGTCCCCCAAGAAGCCTATCGCCTCGTTCCTGGCGGAATTGCAGCCGGTCCGCATTCTCTCCTGCAGGACCGCCGATGCTTCAACAGTCCATATTATAGCGGGATTTGCATGCTTTTGCAAGCCTAAATTTTCTCGTCCAGCAACCTGGAATAGACGGCCCTGAATTCTCCGAAGGTATCCTGGTCCAGAGCCTCCCGGATACGTTCCATGAGCCGGTTATAAAAATACAGATTGTGCATGACAGCAAGGCGCATGGCCAGTATTTCCTCCGCCTTGAAGAGATGGCGGAGATAAGCACGGCTGTAGGTACGGCAGACAGGACAGTCGCATTCCGGATCAATGGGCTGGGTATCCAGTTTGTACTTCTCGTTCTTGATATTGATGCTGCCCCGCCAAGTGTACAGCCGCCCGTGGCGGGCGTTGCGGGCAGGCAGAACGCAGTCGAAGAAATCCACCCCCCGCCACACCGCCTCGATGATATTAGTGGGGGTTCCTACCCCCATGAGGTACCGGGGCTTGTCTGCGGGCAGATGAGGTTCCACCGCCCCGATGATCTGATACATCACCTCCGCCGGTTCCCCTACTGCAAGACCGCCGATGGCGTAGCCGTCGCACTCCAGTTTGGCAATCTCTTGGGCATGCCAGATCCTCAAATCCTCATAGGTGCCTCCCTGATTGATGCCAAAGAGCATCTGGCCGGGGTTGACGCAGTCCGGCAGAGCGTTGAGCCTCTTGTGCTCGGCGATGCACCGCTCCAGCCACCTGAGAGTCCGCCGGCAGGAGTCCTCCACATAAGGCCGAGGCGCCGGGTTCTCCACGCACTCGTCGAAAGCCATGGCAATGTCGCTGCCCAGATTGGACTGGATCTGCATGGACTCCTCAGGTCCCATGAAAATCTTCCGTCCGTCGATGTGGGAGGCGAAATAGACCCCCTCCTCCTTGATCTTCCGCAGCTGGGCCAGGGAAAAAACCTGGAAGCCGCCGGAATCCGTGAGGATAGGGCCGTCCCACGCCATCATCTTGTGGAGCCCACCCAGGGCCTTCACCACATCGTCGCCGGGGCGGAGATGGAGATGATAGGTGTTGCTCAGTTCGATTTGGCAGCGGATCTGCCGGAGATCATAGGCGCTGAGACCGCCCTTGATGGCCGCCTGGGTCCCTACGTTCATGAAGACCGGAGTCTCCACCTGGCCGCCGTGGGCACAGGAAAAACGGCCGCGCCGGGCGCGGCCCTCCTTCTTGATGACTTCAAACATGCTTCTCTTCCGTCTCCTCCGTCTTCTGCATCTCTTCCGCCTCCGGCGGCTGCTCCATCATGCCGTCAAAGTATCCAGGGTGCGTTTTCTCACGATTATCCAGCCACCGGGCAATCCTGGGCGTCAGGTACAGAGCACCGCCCACCACCACCAAAAAAATGGCGATGATGGCCAGAATAGTGATGGGATCGCTGTCGGCCCGCTTCAGAAGTTCTGTGATCATGCGCGCTCCTCCTATGAAATAAACATAGCGTCACCGAAGCTGAAGAACCGGTAACGCTGCCGCACCGCCTCCTCATAGGCCGCCAGCACATGCTCCCGCCCTGCCAGAGCCGATACCAGCATGATAAGGGTACTCTCCGGCAGGTGGAAGTTGGTGATCAGCCCATCCAGCACTTTGAATCGGTAGCCGGGATAGATGAAGATGTTGGTCCACCCCGCCTTGGCCTCCATGGTTCCGTCCTCGTTGGCCCAGCTCTCAATGGTGCGGCAGGAGGTGGTGCCCACGCAGATCACCCGTCCGCCCTTTTGCTTGGTCCTGTTGATGAGATCCGCCGTCTCCTGGGAGATTACACAGTACTCACTATGCATATCATGGTCTGTAATGTCTTCTTCCTTTACGGGTCGGAAGGTACCAAGGCCCACATGGAGGGTCACATAGCCAATGTTCACGCCCATGCTCACAAGCTCATCCATCAGTTCACGGGTGAAATGGAGTCCGGCAGTAGGAGCGGCGGCAGATCCGTTGACCTTGGAGTAGACAGTCTGATATCGCTCCTGATCCTGAAGCTCCTCCTTGATATAGGGAGGCAGGGGCATTTTGCCCAGCCGCTCCAGCACTTCCAGAAAAATTCCTTCGTACTCAAAGCGGACCAGACGATTGCCGCCCTCCACCTCCTCCACAATCTCAGCTGTCAGCTCCCCATCTCCAAAGGAGACCCGGGCGCCGGGACGCAGCTTCTTGCCTGGGCGCACCAGACACTCCCAAGTCTTGTTCCCCCGGTCGATGAGCAGCAGCACCTCACAGGCGCCGCCGCCGGGGAGCCTGTGGCCCAACAGGCGGGCGGGCAGTACCCGCGAATCGTTCATAATAAGGCAGTCCCCGGGGCGCAGCAGCTGGGGCAGCTCATAAAAATGGCGGTGGGTCCACTCCCCCGTCACCTTGTCCAGCGTCAGAAGGCGGGACCCGTCCCGCCGCTCCAGAGGCGTCTGGGCAATGAGCTCCTGGGGAAGATCAAAGTAAAAGTCATGCGTTTTCAATGGTTTCATCCTACCTTTTGAATGGTGATATCTGTGTAATAGAAGTGGAGGATCTCTTCATAGGAGAACCCCTGTTCCGCCATAGCCTTGGCCCCATACTGGCTGAGGCCCACATTATGGCCGTTGCCAGTGCCGGTGATGGTAAAGACATCTCCGCTGCCGGAGGAATCGGAAGAGGATGAGGCTGTCCCGTCGGAGGGAGTCAAAAGCTCGGTACCGGAGCCGGTGATCACATAGATCTCCCCGCCGGGATAGAGGCTGACGGACCCGGAACCGCTGATGATATAGCTGCTCCCCAGATCCACGCTGCCGCCGCCGCTGACATGGGCACTGCCTGCGGCTCCCCCGCCGGCGCCGTTGTTGATGGTGTAGCGCTGGCTTCGAACGGAGCGGCCGCTGTAGACGCTGTTGAAAATGGTCCGACAGGACTCCCCGGTAAAGGTCTTGGAACCGGAGGTGCCCACAAAGGTTACGCTCCCCACATTCCCCGTCGGCGTTACAGAGGAGACATACACGTCCGTCACCTGTCCCACAGAGTAGCCTTTGGTATCTAAAATGTGGGTCAACTCATCCTTGGTGAAGCTCACTGTATACTGGTAGCCGGGAATGGTAGTCATGGCCTCGTAGGGGTCAATTTTCCCTTTTAGGTAGCCCACATCCCCGCCCCACACATTTTTGGCGTCCTCGCTGGCGCCGCCGTTGGAGGAGGAGTATACCGCCTCTATGAGCTTGCCGTTGTAGTACATACACAGTCCTGCCGTTTCCTCCACCGCCCGGTCCGACTGGTCTGTGGCCTTGTTGACGCCGTAATAGACCTGGCAGTTGGTGGTGCTGCACACATCAAAGCCGTCGCTCTTATGCTTGGTCTCCCGCATGGCGTAGGTCCGGGCGCACACCGCTTGCGCCGCCAGGGCCTCTACCGGCCAGCTGGGGGTCATTTCGTAAGGAACCACGCCCTTGACATAGTCGTCCACCGGCAGGACGTTGATGACAGTAAGGTTTCCTCCTGTGGTCCGCAGATATTCAAAACCCCCGTAATATTTATACCCCTTGAACCAGGTGATCGCCTTCTGGCCGTCACTGTCCAAAGGGCGCACCCCAAGGTTCATGGCACCGGAGCAGTCGAACTGGAATAGAATGGTCTGTGTCCCGGTAGCCGTCACCGTCACGCCGGTGGCGCTGGGAGTAGTCACTGTACCGGAGAAGGGCCGGGACATCCCATCCGCTCCGGTCCAGTTGGTACCCACATAGAGCGCCTGAGCCGCCGCCGCGTCATTCTTACTGGTGTAAGCTCCGATCCGTACCCGATAGCTGCCGTTGATGTAGGCCGGATAGCCGCCGGTAAAAGCGGAGGATGCCGCCTGGGCCTCCTCCCAGGAAGAGAAGACATCGTCCAGCTGCACATGATAGTCCCCCATGGCGCTGCCGCTGCCGGAGGGAGAATAGGCCCCATCCCCAGCTACATAGATGGTACCGGAGGCCGTCATGGAGATCTCGTTGGTATCGATGCGCCCCAGGGCTATAAAGTCCCGGGCAGAATCAAAGTAACCCACTTCATATCCCCAACCGTATCCCGTCACATTCTGCAGATTGGCAGAAAACAGAGCGCCGGAACCATACCGAAGGCCTACTTTCAGGGTGTCCTCCGCTGCATAAGCAGAAACCGAGAAAATGACCATCAAGAGTGAACATATCAAAAATGTGCGAAAAAAGTTTCTCATAGCGCCTCCAAACCGCGGGGAATCTGTTGACAGGGTGCCGGAAATGTGATATAGCTTACACTATCGAAATCAACGGGTCCGCCTGTTCCTGTATTGTGACATTATAGCGAAAAAGTGCGGACATTGCAAGTACAGCCATGATTTCAACCACAACAACTGTCAAGGAGGAAACCCCAATGGAAAAATATCGTGTAGGCGTGATCGGCGGCACCGGCATGGTGGGCCAGCGCTTTGTCTCTCTGATGGAGAATCACCCCTGGTTTCAGTTGACCGTCATCGCCGCCAGCTCCCGCAGCGCCGGCAAACGCTATGAGGACGCTGTGGGCCACCGCTGGGCCATGGCCACCCCCCTGCCCCAGGAGGCCAAGGACATCATTGTCATGGACGCCGAGGCCGACGCTGAGAAGATCGCCGGCATGGTGGACTTTGTGTTCTGCGCCGTGGATATGAAGAAGGAGGAGATCCGGGCCCTGGAGGAGAAGTACGCCAAACTGGAGTGCCCCGTGGTGTCCAACAACTCCGCCCACCGCTGGACTGAGGATGTGCCCATGGTGATTCCCGAGATCAACAGTGACCATATCAAGATCATTGACGCCCAGCGCAAGCGCCTGGGCACCAAGCGGGGCTTTATCGCCGTCAAATCCAACTGCTCCCTCCAGTCCTATGTCCCCGCCCTGCACCCTCTGAAGAAGTATGGTTTGGAGAAGGCCCTTGTGTGTACTTACCAGGCCATTTCCGGCGCCGGCAAGACCTTCGAGACCTGGCCTGAGATGGTGGATAACGTCATCCCCTACATCGGCGGCGAGGAGGAGAAGAGCGAGCAGGAGCCTTTGAAGATCTGGGGCACCCTGGAGGACGGCAAGTTTGTCAATGCCAAAGGTCCCTCCATTACTGCCCAGTGCATCCGCGTGGCCGCCAGTGATGGTCACATGGCCGCCTGCTTCATGAAGTTTGCCGATGGCAAAGCCCCTTCCATGGATCAGATCAAGGCCGACTGGGCTGCCTTCTCCGGCAAGCCCCAGGAGCTGAACCTCCCCTCCGCCCCCAAGCAGTTCCTCCACTACTTTGAGGAGGACAATCGGCCCCAGACCAAGCTGGACCGGATGCTGGAGAACGGAATGGTCGTTTCCATCGGCCGCCTGCGTCCCGACACTCAGTACGATTACAAATTCGTCTGCCTCAGCCACAACACCCTTCGGGGCGCAGCCGGCGGTGCTGTGCTTCTGGCGGAGCTTCTCTGTGCCGAGGGGTATATCACTAAGGCGTAAAGCGTTTCCCCTTTTCATACACAAAAGAGAACGGATGACTTCATCCGTTCTCTTTTTTTGCCCATTTTTCCTGTCAATCTTTTCCCTTTCCCTTCTCAAATCACCTTAAAAGGAGGTATTTTTCTGTGAAGCAACCAATCTTTACAGGTTCTGCTGTAGCAATCATTACGCCCTTCCGAAACGAGTCGGTAGACTACGAGGCGCTTGGAAAGCTGCTGCAGTTCCAGCTCTCCTCCGGCACCGACGCTATTGTGATCTGCGGCACCACTGGTGAAGCCGCCACTCTCTCCTACACCGAGCGGATGCGGGTCATTCAGTACACTGTGGAGCAGGTGGCAGGCCGGGTACCAGTCATCGCCGGTACCGGTTCCAACAACACGGAAAACGCTATCACTCTCTCCCGGGACGCCGCCCAGGCCGGAGCGGATGCCCTTCTGGTTGTAACTCCTTTCTACAATAAAGCCACTCAGGCCGGCCTGGTCCGCCACTACACCGCCATCGCCGATTCGGTGGAGAAGCCCATGATCCTCTACAACGTCCCCTCCCGCACTGGAGTCTGTGCCACAGCAGAGACTTACCGGGAGCTTGCCAAGCACCCCGGGATCATCGGCGTCAAGGAAGCCTCCGGCAGCTTCGCTCTGATTCAGCGGACCCGCCGCCTCTGCCCCAAGGACTTCTATATCTGGTCCGGTAACGATGAGGACACTGCCGCCATCTGTCTTCTGGGAGGCAAGGGCGTTATCTCCGTAGCTGCCAACATAGTTCCCGCCGAGATGCATGCCCTGGTAGATACCTGCATGAAAAACGATTTCCGAAAAGCGGGGGAAATGCAGCTGCGGCTGCACCGACTGTGTGAACTGCTGTTCTGCGAGGTAAATCCTATTCCCGTGAAGACCGCCCTCGCCATGATGGGCTATTGCTCCGGCGCCATGCGTCTGCCGCTGTGCGAGATGTCCCCGGAGAACCGGCTGGCCCTTCAGGAGGGACTGCAGGAGTATGGACTCCTTTGATTTCGTCCTTTGTATCTGTAAAGCAAAATCCCGTGACAGCAACTCTGTCACGGGATTTTCTATGCCAGAAATCCGATGGCAACGCCTAATATCGCTCCCACCGCCACCTGTAGAGGCGTATGGCCCATAATGATCTTCAGATCATCGGCAAAGTCCTCCGCCGTCAGCTTTTCTACATGGGCCAGCAGCTGATTCACCAGCTTGGCCGTGTCCCCGGCGCTGCGACGAACATTGCAGGCATCGTACATCACTACCGCCGACAGCATCACTGCCAGAGCGAACAGCGGATCGCCGATGCCGTACAGCCTCCCCAATGCTGTAGTACCCGCCACCACAAAGGAGGAGTGGCTGCTGGGCATTCCTCCACTGGTGACAAACCGCTTCATATCTAAATGACGATTCATCAGAAGCTCTAAAAGGAATTTGATCAGCTGGGCAATGAACCAGGCCAGCAGCGCACAGTCCAAAATGGGATTTCTTGTCAGCATTCCCATATCATTTTCTCCGTGTGGCCAGCGAATCAGCCAATTCCATCAGGAATTCTGATCCTGCATACCCCTGGATGGCCGCTTTGGACCTGGCAGTACATTCCTCCACCAGCTTCCCGCAGCGCTCCAGACCCATCAGATCCACAAAGGTGTTCTTCCCCTCCTCCTTGTCCGAACCGATGGGCTTGCCCAGATCCTTCTCATCAGCGATCACATCCAGCATGTCGTCTCGGATCTGGAAGGCGAGACCCAGCGCATCCGCATAGCTGGCGGCCGCAGTTTTCTCCTCCTCCCCGGCATCCGCTGCTATGCAGCCCAGAAGAGCCGCACCCTTGATCATAGCACCGGTCTTCAGACTGTGGAGAAGCCGAAGCTCCTCCTCCGTCCGACTCATCCCCTGGACGTCAAGCACCTGACCGGCCACCATGCCGTCGGCGCCGCAGGCCCGGGCCAGTACTGCTACCGCCTCTGCCCGCTGGCGGGAGCTGAGCCCCTCTGCTCCCGCCAGGATAGCAAAGGCCTCCGGCTGCAGAGCATCCCCTGCCAGTACCGCCAATGTCTCTCCGTACACCTTGTGGCAGGTGGGTTTACCCCGACGGAGATCGTCGTCATCCATACAGGGCAGATCGTCGTGGATCAGAGAGTAGGTGTGGACCAGTTCCAGCGCACACCCCAAAGGTACCGCTTTGTGCCAGTCTCCCCCGAACAGCTGGGCAAAAGCCGCCGTCAGAACCGGACGGATCCGTTTGCCGCCAGACAGGAGGCTGTAACGCATCGCTTCCTGAAGCTCGTGGTAGGGGGCGCTGCTGAGGAAGAGGCCGCCGAGGTAGCTCTCGATTTCTGTAAGATACTCCTGATAGCAGATTTGAAAGTCCATGTTATTCCTCCTCTGCGAAGGGCAGCTCCTCGGGAACGCCGTCACTTCCCTTACGGAGCTTCACCACCTTCAGCTCCGCCTCATCCAGCATCTTGGTGCACACCTGCACCAGCTTGGTCCCCTCCTCAAAAAGGGCCAGGGAGTCCGCCAGCTTGGCGTCCCCCTTCTCCAAAAGGGATACAATCTCCTCCAGACGGGTGATGCTCTCCTCAAAGGTTTTCTTCTGTGCCATGTTGGAACTCCTCCTTCTCCTCTACCCGGCAGTGGAGTCTGCCGTCGCCCATAGTGATCCACAGCTTCTCGTCCTTCTCCACCTCGGACGCTGAGCGGACCACACCGCCCTCCTCGCTGGTGACCATGGCGTAGCCCCGGCCCAGCACCTTCAGGGGACTGAGGGCGTCTATTGCAGCGGCCAGCTCCCCCAGCCGCCGCCGTCTCCCCATCAGCAGTGTCTCGCCTCCATGGAGAAGGCCCCGCTGAACGTAGTCCAGTACCATCCGCTTATCCTGCAAAAAGGCCATGGGGTCGGTCATGGCCCGCTTTGTCGCCAGGGCCTGGAGCCGCTGGCGGCAGAGCTCCAGCCGCCGGCTCTCCGACCGCTCCATGGCGTCCCGGGCACTGCGGAGCTTGTCCAGCAGCTCTGCCATGTCCGGCACGGCGATCTCTGCCGCGTGGGAGGGAGTGGCCGCCCGGACGTCCGCCACAAAGTCGGCGATGGTGACGTCCGGTTCGTGGCCCACCGCCGAGATGACAGGAAGTTTCGACTCATAGATGGCCCGGGCCACCCGCTCGTCGTTGAAGGCCCACAGATCCTCGATGGAACCGCCGCCCCGGCCGGTGATGATAAGGTCCCCCACCCGCCAGCGATTGGCATAGCGGATGGCCCCCACGATCTCCGGCGGCGCTTCCACCCCCTGGACCCGCACCGGCAGAAGGGCGACCTCCGTAATGGGGTACCGCCGGCGAATGATGCGGATCATATCGTGGACCGCCGCCCCCGCTCCAGAGGTAATGATGGCGATACGCCTGGGGTATTTGGGCAGGGGCTTTTTGTGAGCGGGATCGAAGAGCCCCTCCCGGTACAGCTTCTCCTTCAGCTGCTCGAAGGCCACATGAAGATCCCCTATCCCGTCAGCGCTGAGCTCATTGCAGTAGAGCTGATAGGCCCCGTCCCGGGGAAAGACGGAGATCCGTCCAAAGGCGATCACCTTCATACCGTTTTCCGGCCGGAAGCGGAGGCGCATAGCCTGTCCTTTGAACATGACGCAGCGGATGGCCCCCTCCGGGTCCTTCAATGTGAAGTAGTGGTGGCCGGAGGGATAGAGCTTATAATTGGAGATTTCTCCCCGGACATAGATTTCCCCCAGTATAGGGTCCCCATCCAGCACCTGTTTGATGTATTGGTTGACCTCGGAGACAGCATAGATCCGCGGCTGCATAGCTTCACTCCTTCCAAAACAGGAATAAAAAAGGAAAAAGAGAGCGCACAGCTTTTGTTTGTACGCTCTCTCCTGCTCAATGGATGGCTTCCTTCTGGACAAAGGTGCCCAGAATTCCGTTGATGAACTTGACGACCTCGTCGCTCTCGTACTTCTTTGCCAGCTCCACCGCCTCGTTGATGGCGACGCCGTTGGGAATGTCGTCCATATACAAGATCTCATACATGGCCACCCGCATGATGGCGGCAGCCACCATAGGAATCCGGGCAAATTTCCAGCCCACAGCGTATTTCTCTATATAGCCGTCCAACTCTGAGCGGTGCTGAGCCACGCCGGTGACCAGACGTGAGATGTATTGGCGCTGCTTGGGATTGGGCAGCTCCCGATACGACTCATCCTCCTCCGCAAGCTCCGCGAAGTGCTCAGGGGACAAATACTCCTCCAACAGCTTCTCCGGGGCCTCCCGGGTAAAGTTCAGCTGGTAGGAGAGGTGGATGGCGATTTCTCTGGCGGTATTTCTGACCATAAACGAAGGTTCCTTCTGTTTCTTTTGAATTTACTTACCGGGCACGGGCGGATACTTACTCAAAGCTGACGCCGCCCACATGGACGTTCACTGCCTTTACAGTGAAACCGGCCATGGCCTCCACAGCGCCTGCCACCGCGGACTGGATCTTTTCCGCCACCTCGGGAATGGGCTGACCATAGCGCACCATGACATACACATCCACCACAGCCTGATCGTCCTGAAGGGAGATCTTCACGCCCCGGGTGGGGTTCTTCTTCCCCATTCCGGAGCCCATCAGGCTGCTGACACCTTCGATCTCTCCGGCGGCGGAGGCTGCGATGGCGCCCAGCACATCCTCGGAAATATGGATGGTCCCCAGTTCGTCGGGATGGGTGATATATTCCTTGTTCTCGTTCATATCAGCAGACACTCCTCTAAACAGGTGTTTCTTTTGTATTGCTATCCTCCACATTGTACCACAACCCCCGGCGGTTGACAACCACTAATTTGCCTCCAGCACAGTGATCTGGTCTGTGGTGTAATCTGTCTCAGACAAAACGATCTCTGTGATCTTAGCCACGTCCTCCGCCTGGAGGCCTCCCTCCTTCTCCACCACTACGCTGATGGCCCCGTCTCCCATGAAGGCCACACACTCGCTGTAACCCTTTGCGGTGACAAGGTTTTCGATCTGGGCCTCCGCCAGTGCGTAGCCCGCCAGCACCTGGATGGTCTCCGCCGCCTCGTTGGCCACCGCCACATCCGCTGTCTCACTCTCCGCCGCCTCCCTTAAAAGGGCGATGGCGCTGTCCCTGGCCTGCTGACGGGAGAGCCGGGCGGAGGCAAAATAGTCGTCCCCGGCGTCGCTGGAGGTCTCCTCCACACCGCTGGTCTCCCCAGCGCCGCTCTCCTCCTCACCGGTCTGAGCTCCGCCGCTGACCAGAGTGGATTCCCCTAAGATCTTCTGCCCCACATCAGTGGCGGCCCCGTCCGGCAGGCCGCTGGCGTACTTCCAGTTGAGATAGACCGCCGCGCACACAAAGAGCAGTACGGTGGCTGCCACGATATTCCTCTTCCAAAGCTGTTTCATCCCATATCCTCCTCATTTATTCTGCCCATGTCACCACTGAAATTTTATCCGACCCCAGCCCTGTCAGCGCTGAGACCGCTTCAATCACCTCTAACTGCACCGCCGGGTCCTCTGCGCCCTGGCACACCACCAGGGCGCCCCGGAACTTGGGCCAGACCTCCTGGGTCACCACCACGCTGCCCCCGTCGCCGGACAGCACCACCGTTTCCGAGGAGCGACTGTAGTCCTCCGGCGAGGCGGTGGGGCCGCTGTAGGCGAGGGTGGTGTCCCCTGCCAGGACCTGCTCCCGCCCCCGATCCACTGTCAGCATCAGCTGAAGCTGTCCCACCCCTTGGATATGGCCCAAAATTTCCTCCATCTCCGTTTGGATGGCCTCCAGCTGCTGAAGTTCCTGGTCCGCCGAGGATGCTTTTGCTGTGAAGTCTGCTTCCTTTTCACCTCCTCCGCCGCTTGGCCACAGGAGGCAGATCACACCGGCTGCGATCACCAGCAGCACCGCCTTGTACTTCCCTGCTGCCCGCAGCAGGGCCAGCGCCTTTCCCTTGTGCTTCTCTTCCACGCTCTACTCCTCCCGCCATATCTGACATTCCGGCCCCAGGCCGAGCTCTGTGGTCAGCCAGTCGCTGAGCTCCTGGTGGAAGGGACCGTCGATGGACACGCGGTCCGGCACCGATCCGCCTCCTGCCCCCGGCCGGGTGGATACCGACACCGGGTAGTCGAGGCCAAGGCTCTGCTCCTTGTCCCATATATATGAGCCAAGTTCGCTTTCTATGAGTCCTCCCACAGCCTCCTCCTGCTGCTTTTTCAGTTCCTCCTCCCGCTGCTCCGTCTCCTGCCGGAAGCCGTCTATGGACAGCTGGGGAAGATTTCCGGCAATGCCGCTGAGGGGCCGCAGCAGCAGGATCATCAGCACCACACCGCCTGCCAGGCGCAGCACCCGCCGGACACTGCCCTGGGTTACCAGGGATTCCGCCGCCCCCAAAAGAATGGCCGCTGCCGTCAGGCTCACCAGCCACTGCCGCAGAGATTCGATCATACACTCACCGCCAATATCGAAGATAGGACGGAGATGGCCAACAGCAGTCCGCAGCTGCCCGCCATCCCCAGCACCAGCCCGAAGGCGGAGCCCAGACTGTCGATGAGCTTCACCAGAGCCGGAGACGCCACCGTAGAGGCGGCGAAGGCCGCCAGCTTGTAGAGAAGGTACTGTACCGCCAGGCGGAGGAAGGGCGGCAGGCAGATAGCGGCGATGGCCAGCACACCGAAGATGCCGATAGTGTTCTTCACCGCTCCGGCCCCCGCCAGCATGGTCTCTGCCGCTCCCGCCAGCACTGAGCCCGCCACCGGAACCGCGCTGGAAATAGCGGTCTTTGTCACCTTCACCGCCGCCGCGTCGGCGGCTCCTGAGATCACCCCTGCAACGGAGAGATACAGGGTAAAAAGGGTCAGCATCCCCTTGAGGCACCAGCTGACCCCAGCCTTGATTGCCTTTGCGATGGACTCCAGCCGCCCATCCCCCAGCATGGCCCCCGCCGCCGCGGCGCCGATATAGAGGTACAGGAAGGGCAGCAGCAGGCGCTGAATCACCGTGATGAGAATGTCGCAGAAGAATACGGTGGCCACCTGCTTGGCCGCCGCCGTGCCCACCAACCCCGCTGAGGCGGTGGCGGTGGCCAGCGTGGGCAGGAGCACCTTGGAGAATTGGTCCAATTCCAAAATGGTCTCGGACCCAAGGCCGATGAGCTGGTCCAGTTCCCCTGCTGTCAGAGAGACCACGGCGGCAGCCCCCGCCATGGTGAGGTAAGGCAGTCCTTTCCCTCCCGGCGCCGTCTCCAAAAGGGGTTCCCCGATGCCACACAGCAGCAGCACCGCCATCATCCCCGCCACGCCGGAGAGACCGTGACGTACCCACTGTCCAAGGCTATCCCGGACACTGTCCCAGAGACTGAGAATCCCATCCTGCCAGTCTCCGCTGTCTGCTGCCTCCTGCAGCTGGCTCGGCAGCTCCCCTGTCAGCTCCTCCGGCAAAACGGAGGCCCGAACGGACACCGTCAGGACCGCCAGGCAGAGGAACCCTACAATCACCCATCTTCTCATGCCTGTCCTCCCCAACCCAGCAGCAGCGCCAGGGTCCGCTCCAGCAGAGGCTGGGCCGCCAGCAGGGCGCACACTGTTCCTGCCATGTCCATCAGAGAAGCCAAAGCCCCATGGCCGCTGTCCTTGCACACGTCGGAGCCAAGCCGGGCAATGAGGGAGATGGCCACGATCTTCAGAATGGGCGCGAAAAGGGAACTGTCCAGGCCTGCCTGGTCCATCAGGGCCTCCAGCATCTCCCGGACCTGCTGGTAGAAGGACAGGGCGTAGGTCATTACCGCCGCCACCGCCGCCAGGGTGAGCAGCAGCCCCAGCTCCGGTGTGTCCCGTTCCAGCAGCAGGGCGGTGAGTGCCACCACAACGCAGATCACCGCCGCCTTTGCTACCAGCTCCATCAGAACTGAAAGAGTGTCTTGATGAGCTGGAACAGGTCGCTGATCTCCCGCACTAAGATCATCAGCACCACCACCAGCCCCGCCAGGGTGGTCATGAGGGCCTGCTCCTCCCGTCCCGACCGCACCAGCAGCTGATTGAGCACCGCCACAATGATGCCGATGGCGGCGATTTTAAAAATAAGATCAATGTCCATGGCGTCTACAGCAGTACCGCCGCCGTCATCAGCGAGGCAGCGAGACAGAGCGCCGTCTCCAGCCTGTCCCTCTCCCGCTGCTGCCGCCGAAGCTCCCCGGCGGCGCGGTACACTTCCTCCCTTGTCAAATTGATGAGATCCGGCCGGTCCCCGGCGGAGAGACTATCCCCCAGGGAGAGAAGCCAGGGTCGGAACTCCGGCGGCGCCAAAGCCGCCGCATCCCGCCACAGGGCGGGAAAGGGTCGCCCCAGCCCCTCCAAAAGCATCCTCCAGAACGCCGCCGTCTCCCGGCTCTCCGCCTGGCAGTCCTTCAAAATCCGCGGCAGAGGCCAGCGGAAGTGGACCATTCCCCGATAGAGGACATCCAGCATCCGGCACATCTCCTCCCCCCAGCGGAGTTTCTGCCGCCTCCGGCTTGCCAGGAGCCGCCGGGCCCACAGACTCCCCCAGAGAAGCAGCGCCGTTCCCAGAACCTTCACAATCCATGCACCTCGTACACTCGCTCTCTCCCCTGCCGCCGGATCACCACAGCGCGGGAAAAGACCTCGAAGAGTTCCCGCAGCAGAGGCTTTTGCCGCAGCTCCTCCACCGATGCCCCGTGGACCGTGGCCAGCAGCCCCGCACCGCCCCGGGCGGCCCGGACCATGGCCTCCACATCCTCCGGCAATGCCACCTCGTCCACGGCGATGATCTGGGGGTTCATGGCACGCAGCAGCGCCGGGATGGCCAGGGCTTTGGGACAGCCGTCCATGACGTCGGTATGCCGTCCTACGCTGAGCTGGGCCTGTCCCTGATAGACCGCCGCCAACTCCCCACGCTCATCGGCCAGGGCAACGCGCAATCCGTAATGGTCCGAGAGGGACCGGACCATGTCCCGGAGGAGGGTGGTCTTGCCGCCCCCAGGCGGGGAGATCACCAGGGTAGAGGGAAAGGTCTCCCCCTCCATCAGACGGGGCAGCACCTGGGCGGAGAGCCCCACGCTCTCCCGGGGAATGCGGATAGCCAGGGAAGACAGGTCCCCGATCTGCCGGATCTGCCCCTGCTCCACCACGGCGGTGCCGCAGAGGCCCACCCGAAAGCCGCCCCGGGCGGTGAGATAGCCCTGGCGGATGGTCTCCGCCGCCGTGTACCGGGACCAGTCCGTCACCTGGTCCACTACCTGCTCTAAGTCCTCCCCTGTGACCGCCGGTCCCGGCAGGACGCGCTCTCCCTCCGGGGTGGTCAGCATCAGCGGCTCCCCCCGGCGAAGCCGCAGCTCCTCCGCCGTCTCCCCCAGTTCTTTTGCCGCGTCCAGCGCCTGCAGGCGGAGCGGCGGAGGCAGCAGCAGACAGGCCTGCTCATAGCGCTCTCTTGCGTATGCTCCGGTCATGTGATCCCTCCCGTTGTTGATAGTCCACTGTATGATGGGTTGTCCCCGTCTATGCCTTTTGGATAAATATGCGGCAATATTCACGTTGTATTACGATCTGTATTTCCTCGTGTATAGTATCCACGCATCTCTGCATATCGCAGAATTTTCCTGTTTTAGGCAAAAAAGTACCGCTGAACAGACGTTCAGCGGTACTTTTCTCTATTATTCAGACGGTGTGGAGAATGAGCAGTTCCTTGTCCGCCAGGGTGATGTCCCTGCATCTCCCCTCTTCCAGAACCAACACATCCTCGATCCGCACGCCGAATCGCCCAGTCAGATAGATACCAGGCTCCGCAGAGATCACTGCCCCGGCGGGCAGGGGTTCCCGGTTGGAGGGTGCGGCATTGGGAGACTCATGGATCTCCACCCCAAGGCTGTGGCCGAAGGCATGACCAAAATAGGGACCGTATCCCGCCTGTCCGATCACCTCGGCGGCGGCGTTGTGAACTGCGGCGCCGGTAACGCCTGCCCGGGCCGCATTAATCCCCGCCAGCTGGGCCTCCAGCACCGTCCGGTACACCTGCTCCATCTCATCGGTCACATAACCCACCGCCACAGTGCGGGTCATGTCTGAGCAGTATCCTCCGCACACGCAGCCAAAGTCCATGGTAATGAAGTCCCCCTCCCCTACCGGGCGGTCTCCGGGGACTCCGTGGGGCATACTGCTGTTGGGGCCGCTGACCACGATGGGGTCAAAGGACATCTTCTCCCCGCCCCCCAGAAGCATCCGGTACTGCAGGAAGGCGGCAATCTCCCGCTCGGTCTTCCCCGGGCGGATAAATTCCAAAGTCTCCTCCAGCGCCCGCTCTGCGATGCGCTGGGCGGCGATCACCTGCCGGATCTCCTCCTGGTCCTTCACCGCCCGCAGCTCCAGCAGCAGCTTCGTGGCCGGCACCAGCTCGCAGCCGAGCTTCGCCTCCAGCCGCCGCAGTTCCGCCACCGTCAGGTAGGCATCCTCATAGCCCAGCCGATGAATTCCCCGGCTTTGGATCAGATCCTCCACCTGGGAGAGCGTGGGCCGGGAGGAGGTGTTCTCCTCTACCTCCGCATCAGAGATGTTCCGGCGGGCTGCCTCGATATAGCGGCTGTCAGTAAAAAACCAGCTTCCCTTCCCGGTTACCAGAGCCGCGCCGGCGGTGGAGTGAAATCCCGTCACATAGAGGCGGTTGGGCTCACTGAGCACCAGAAAACCGTCCAGTTCATAGGCGGACAGCCGGTCCGCCACCTTTTGAAAATGGTTCATTTCTTTTGTTGCCTCCTTCGGGCCGCCGCCATAAAGGGGCGGTGCATCTGATAGAGCAGCCAGTGGCCAAAATTGGGCGCTCCCTCCACCGGCTCCACCGCCAGCATAGTCAGCCCCCACAGCCGGGCGCCCAGGATATCCGTGGTCCAGAGATCCCCCAGCATGGCGGTGTGCTCCGGCATCTCGTGGAAGAGAGCCATAGCCCGCTTAAATCCGCCGGGCTTGGGCTTCCCTGCGTGGCCGATATAGGGCACCCCCAGCTCCCCGCAGTAGTCCAGCACCCGGCTGCCGCTGCGGTTGTTGGAGACAATAGCAAAGCCGATGCCCGCATCAGTGAGGGAGGCGATCCAGTCCCGCACCTCCTGAGTTGGGTGGCGGGTCTTGGGCGGCGCCAGAGTGTTATCCAGGTCGCACAGCAAAAGGTGGATGTCCATGGACTTCAGCACCTGAGGCGTCACATCGGTAAAGCGTTTGAACACACGGTGAGGGATGATGGATAGGGACATAGTTTTCTCCTGTCTGGCATACATTTTCCTGAGGGACGGCATCCGTCCTTTTCGATAGTATACACCACCGGCAGGCCGCCGCACAAGAGGAGGAAGGAAAATTGCAGCTCTATCTCACCGTGACTCCCGGGGATCTCCCCGGCGCCGGAGGCTTCGGCGTCCGAATGGCCCATGTGGCCTACCGCATCGGCCCGGGCAGCGTGCTGTTACGGCAGAATCTCCTGCTGCGGACCCAGGGCGGGCTGCTTACCCTCAGCGATGTGGATGCCCCGGCCATTGGCCGTCCGGAGCAGCTGGCCCGGCAGATCTGGCAGGAGTGCGGCCTCCGGGGCTATAGTGGGGTGCTGGCAGATTTTGAGTCCGCTCCCACCGACGACCGGACCGCCCTGCTGGTACGTCTGCGGGCGATTCTTCAGGCAAACCGGCGGCGGCTGTATGTACCGGAGGTCTATGGCCCCCGGGTTCCCGGGGCTACCGTGGTGATCTGCACCGCTCTCTCCGGCGGCAGCTTCCGTCAGCGGCTCCAGGAGGCGGCGGACCGCTGGGGAGCAGGTCATGTAGCCCTGGACGTCCAGCGGCTGATAATGGATTTTCCCCTCCCCTCCCCTACAGGAGAAGGAACACCGCTGACTGCCCCGGAACTGGAGAAGCTCCGGGAGGAACTGCAACCTTCCGCATTCTACTCCCGGGATCTCTGCGCCCGGTATTTTACCTACACCCAAAACGGCAAGAGCCACTTCGTAGTCTTCGACGACGCAGACACCATGCGGAAAAAAATTCAGACCGGTTCGGCCATGGGTTTTCCCGCCGCATTTCTCACCTATCCGGAGGTAAAGGACCTTCTCCGCGATATTCTGGCATAGCCGGTCCCATAGAAGGAGGAGCCGCCGCAGGAATTCCTGCGGCGGCTCTTCTTTCCTGTTTGTGGTAATGAAGCGGAAGCCATTGCAGAGCAGCCGCTCCCTTAGCTAAAAACAGATGGATCAGTCTACCTTGGGCAGCATCTCCAGGCTCTTGGCAATCTCCTCATCGGTGGGGATATAATCATCCATTACACCGTCGTTGAACTTCTGGTAAGCCACCAGATCAAAGTAGCCGGTGCCGGTAAGGCCGAAGAGAATCGTCTTCTCCTCGCCGGTCTCCTTGCACTTCATGGCCTCATCCATAGCCGCCTTGATGGCGTGGCTGGACTCAGGAGCGGGCAGAATACCCTCGATCCGTGCAAACTGCTCGGCGGCCTTGAACACATCGGTCTGCTTGACAGAGATAGCCTCCATAAGACCATCATCGTAGAGCTGAGACAACGTGCTGCTCATGCCATGATACCGCAGGCCGCCGGCGTGGTTGGGTGCAGGAATGTAGTTGCTGCCCAGGGTGTACATCTTGGCCAGGGGGCAGACCATACCGGTGTCGCAGAAGTCATAGGCGTACTTGCCCCGGGTAAGCGAGGGGCAGCTGGCAGGCTCCACTGCCACAAAGCGGTAGTCTGCCTCACCTCGCAGTTTCTCACCCATGAAGGGAGAGATGAGGCCGCCCAGGTTGGAGCCGCCGCCGGCGCAGCCGATGATGATATCGGGCTTTACGCCATACTTGTCAAGGGCCGTCTTGCACTCCAGGCCGATGATGCTCTGATGGAGCAGCACCTGGTTGAGGACACTGCCCAGCACATAGCGGTAGCCGGGAGTAGAGGTAGCCACCTCCACCGCCTCACTGATGGCACAGCCAAGGCTCCCGGTGGTGCCGGGGTGCTCCTGGAGAATCTTCCGGCCCACATTGGTGGTCTCGGAGGGGGACGGGGTGACACTGGCGCCGTAGGTCCGCATAACCTCACGGCGGAAAGGCTTCTGTTCGTAGGAGCACTTGACCATAAACACCCTGCAGTCAAGGCCCAGATAGCCGCAGGCCATAGAGAGGGCGGTACCCCACTGACCGGCTCCGGTCTCAGTAGTGACGCCCTTCAAGCCCTGCTTCTTGGCGTAGTAGGCCTGGGCAATGGCGCTGTTCAGCTTATGGGAGCCGGAGGTGTTGTTGCCCTCAAACTTGTAGTAAATCTTGGCAGGGGTCCCCAGGGCCTCCTCCAGGCAGTAGGCCCGAACCAGCGGGGAGGGACGGTACATCTTGTAGAAATCCCGGATCTCCTGGGGAATCTCAAAGTAGGGGGTGGTGTCGTCCAGTTCCTGCTGCACCAACTCGTCACAGAATACGCCGTCCAGCTCCTCCCGAGTCATGGGCTGATGGGTCGCAGGATTCAGCAGCGGGGCGGGCTTGTTCTTCATATCTGCCCGCAGGTTATACCAAGCCTTGGGCATCTCCTCTTCACTGAGGTAAATCTTATAGGGGATTTTGTTCTCGCTCATGGTTTTGTCTCCTTTCGGCAAATTCGTCGGGACAAAAGAAAACGCCTCTGTCCCAAGCTGCTCTGCTGGGACAGAAGCGAAGCGCTTCTGCGGTGCCACCCGGCTTGACGCACTCAAGTGCGCCCACTTTACGCGTACAATCATACGCCGGTCCCGGTAACGGAGGACCACTCCGGCTTGCCTACTTTCCTTCAGCGCGCCCTCAAAAGGCCATTCGCGCCCCGCTTCCCGTGCCGCCATTCCACCACCGGCGGCTCTCTGCACCGTTCCTTCGGGGGTTACTTACCCTTTCTCATCGGTTTATGGGCATACTTTAGCACACCAAATCGCTGTTGTCAACCACTTTTTTCAAAAACTTCCCGGATGGTTCGGGGGAGAGGCTCCTCTCTCCCCCGAACCATCCTGCATTTCTTTATGCCCCGAATTGGTACAGACTCAGCAGCTGCGTGCCGTCTGACTCTTCCGCCCGGATCACTACCCGGTTCTCATCAAACCAGCTTACCGTGACTTCGTGGCGGACATCGTATCCCTCCCGGCTGAGGGCCGTTGCCGTACCCTGCTCCAAATCCAGCACTGTCAGCTCAGAGATGCCCAGGCCGTCTCCATCCATCTCCATTGCCAGGAATAAAATCTTGTCCCCCGCGCTGTTGATGCGTGTATAGCTGTCCCCCTCAGGATAGACAAAGCCCTCTACCGGCATCCGGTCCCCGGTGAGAAGATCCAGCAGGGCAGTCTGCCGGTTCGCCAGCACCTCCAGCACATAGCGTCCCTCTAAAAACACCACGCCCTGGTTCTGCTCCCGCTGGTAGGCGGGTTGGTTTGCAAAGCGGAGGGTGGTCGATCCGTCTGATAGATCGGTGATAAAGCAGGTATATTGGTAATTCACATCCATAGTGTACCACCCTGCCATATCCCCGGCGATGAACCAGACGCCGTCCGCCTGGCCGCCCAAGACCTCCTCCACAGGCGCCAGTGTCTTTTTCTCCAGGTCGCAGAGATAGAGCTGCTTCCCATTGTCACAGGAGAAGATGGCCCGGCGGAGGTCCCTGCTGAGAGTGATCCCCACCACGTCTGTCAGCTGTTCCGCCCCGGTACCGGCAAAGAGGTCCGTCACCTCCCCGGTGGAGAGATCCAGCAGCATAGCATACTCGTTGTAATCCTCCCCTCTGCCCCGGGCCAGCCGCAGCAGCACCGCGTCGGTGCGGCCCTCCAGGTAGGAGACCTCCCAGTAGGTATCGTTTCCAGGCTGCTTGCCGAAGGCCTGGACCCGAAGGGTGTCCTCCCAGACTGTCCACTGGAGATCAATGGCATAGTCCGCTCCATTCCAGGTGACAGTGGTAATCAAATGATGGGCCTCCAGTTTTTGTAGGCCCCGGTCGGTGACGGCGTAGAACGAAGCATCTGTCAAGGCCTCATCCCGCCAGTGGCAGAGGATGCCGTTTTCATCATCCCATCGGCCGGTAAGCCGGAGATACTGAACGGTGACGCCGCCCTCCAGTTCCGAAGTCCCCAGCCACACACCGTCACCCTCCTCCCCGCCGCCCAGATCCTGAGGGACCTGCTCCGCCGTGGGGATACGGAAAAATTGGAATACCTCCTGGCGGAAACTCTCGTCGGCGGCTACTGCTGTAGCAAAGAGGGTCAGCAGTACCGCCAGAGCCGCCGCCAGCACCAGTGGGGCTTTCCGCCGCCGCATCGGAGTTCCGGAGCCCAGCACTGCCGCACGAAGGTGCTGTTCCATGTCCTCCGGTGGGCGCACGCCCTCCACCGCGTTCCGATACTCATGAATGTCCATTCCCATCCTCCATTTCCAGACGCAGATACTCTCTCCCCCGTTTCAGACGCATTTTCACCGCACTGACACTGAGCCCAAGGATTTTTCCGATCTCTTCCACCGAGTAGCCCTCATAGTAGTGGAGATGGACCGCTGCCCGGTAAATCTCCGGCATACCGAGAACCAGGGAGAGGATCTCCCGGTCCTCCTCCCTGCCCACAAGGTCCCGCTCCTCCAACGGCACCGTCTTCTGCCGCCGGGCGCTGCGCAGGTGGTCCTTGCAAAGGTTCACCGTCACCCGGATGAGCCACCGCTTCCGATGTTCCTCATTTTGAAAAGTCCGTCTCCGGCTGAGGAGTTTCACAAAGACGTCCTG
Organism: uncultured Oscillospiraceae bacterium; assembly: GCA_944386985.1. Taxonomy (GTDB): domain Bacteria; phylum Bacillota; class Clostridia; order Oscillospirales; family Oscillospiraceae; genus CAJFPI01. The sequence continues at coordinate 100,924 of CALXDD010000002.1, read as the reverse complement.
GAGCACGTCCTCCGCCTCTCCGGCAGACCCAAGATACAGCGCCGCCAGCCGGTAGAGCATCTCTCCACAGGCGGCATAGACCTGCTCAAAGGTCTCTTCCATCCCATCGCCTCCCTTCACTGAGAAAACGATCGGGCGGCGGAAAAGGTCACCGCCGCCCGGGAAATATTTCCACAATACTTTGCTCTGTCCAAACAAAATCAAAAAAGAAAAAGTCCCTGCCGGTTTGGCAGGGACTTTCCGCTTTTAATAATAACGCTTGTTGCGATTCTTCCGAGCGGCCTCGCTCTTCTTGCGGCGCTTCACGCTGGGGCTCTCGTAGTGCTCTCTCTTGCGCACCTCGGCGATGACGCCGGCCTTGGCACAGCTGCGCTTAAAGCGCTTCAGAGCGCTGTCCAGGGACTCGCCCTCTTTCACACGAATTTCAGACATCTATATTTCCCTCCCTCCGATGTATCCGGCTCAATCCTGGATACTCTTTAAGGGCCAACTTCATGGCTTTACCTGTGATATTATACAGAGGTCCACCATATTTGTCAAGGCGGAATCCCAAAAAAATTCGATGATACTGCGATTTTTTTGTGGTCCTTTCCCTTTCCTGTCGCTTTTGCCGGAATTGGCCCCTTATTTAACCTTTAACGCGGGGAGAGCGAATAAATTCGCCCTCCCCTAAGGTCTGCTTCGCAAATGCTTATACGCCGGATTCCCGCGGCACCCGCTTTATCTCTCTTTATTTTTTGGGCTTGGCGATCAGGTTTACCAGCTTGTTGGGTACATGGATGACTTTGATGATCTCCATGCCATCCAGGAACTTGGCCACCTTCTCGTTCTCCCTGGCGGCAGCCACCACGGTGTCCTGATCGCTGTCCATGGGCACCTGGATGGTACCCCGGAGCTTTCCGCCCACCTGCACCGCCATCTCCACAGAGGCGGCAATGGTCTTACTCTCGTCGTAAACGGGCCAGCTCTGCTGGCTCACCTGGCCCTCAAATCCCATCTGCTGCCACATTTCCTCGCAGATATGGGGGGCAAAGGGACTCAGCATCAGCAGCAGGGCCTTCATATCGCCCCGGCTGGCGCCGTTCTGATAGAAGTCGTTCACCAGGGCCATCAACGTAGCGATGGCAGTGTTGAACTTCATGGCCTCAATGTCCTCGCTGACTTTCTTGATGGCCTTATGGATGGCGCTCTCATTGGCAGCGGAGTAGTCCTCCCCCGTGTGTTCCATCTCGCTGAGGTTCCAGACCCGGTCCAAAAAGCGCTTGCAGCCCTTCACCGCGTTGGCGCTCCAGGCAGCGGCCTTCTCAAAGTCGCCGATGAACATGATATAGGTCCGCATGGTGTCGGCGCCGTACTGGTCCACGATGTCGTTGGGGTTGATGACATTGCCCCGGCTCTTGGACATCTTCTCGCCGCCCTCACCCAGAATCATACCGTGGCTGGTCCGCTTCTGATAGGGCTCCTTGGTGGGCACCACGCCGATGTCATAGAGGAACTTGTGCCAGAATCGGCTGTAGAGTAAGTGGAGGGTGGTGTGCTCCATACCGCCGTTGTACCAGTCCACGGGGCTCCAGTAGTTGAGAGCTTCCTTGCTGGCCAGGGCCTTGTCGTTGTGGGGGTCCATATACCGGAGGAAGTACCAGCTGGAGCCAGCCCACTGGGGCATGGTGTCGGTCTCCCGACGGGCAGCACCGCCGCAGCAGGGGCAGGTAGTATTTACCCAATCGGTCATCTTGCTCAAAGGACTCTCGCCGTCGTCGGTGGGCTCATAGCTCTCCACGTCCGGCAGCAGCAGCGGCAGCTGGTCCTCAGGCAGAGGCTGCCAGCCGCACTTTTCGCAGTACACCATGGGAATAGGTTCGCCCCAGTAGCGCTGGCGGGAGAAGACCCAGTCACGGAGTTTGTAATTGACCTTGGCGTGGCCGATGCCCTTCTCCTCCAGCCACTTGGTGATGGCGGGGATGGCCTCCTTGATGGTAAGGCCGTCGAGGAAGTCGGAGTTGACCATAATCCCGGTGTCGTCTTTCAAAGTGAAGGCAGCCTCCTCCACGTTGCCGCCCTTTACTACCTCGATGATCTCACAGCCGAACTTCTTGGCAAATTCCCAGTCACGGTCGTCGTGGGCGGGAACGGCCATGATGGCGCCGGTACCGTAGGTGGCCAGGACGTAATCGGAGATAAAGATGGGAATCTCCTTGCCGTTCACAGGGTTCACGCCCTTTACGCCGCTGAGGCACACGCCGGTCTTCTCCTTATTGAGCTCCGTGCGCTCCAAATCGGACTTGGAGGCGGCGGCCTTCTGGTAGGCCTTCACCTCGTCGGCGTTCTGGAGCTTGCCGGCCTCCAACCAGTTCTTGATGAGGGTATGCTCAGGAGAGAGCACCATATAAGTGGCGCCAAAGAGGGTGTCGGGGCGGGTGGTGTAGACCACGATATCCTCGCCGGTGGTGGCCTTGAAGGTGACCTCCGCGCCGGTGGACCGGCCGATCCAGTTTTTCTGCTGGATCTTCACCCGTTCAATATAATCCAGGCCGTCCAGATCATCGATGAGGCGCTGGGCATACTCGGTAATTTTCAGCATCCACTGGCTCTTCTCCTTGCGGATGACAGGAGAGCCGCAGCGCTCACAGACGCCCTCCACCACCTCTTCGTTGGCCAGCACGCACTTACAGGAGGTACACCAGTTCACGGGCATGGTGGTCTTGTAGGCGAGACCATGCTTATAGAGCTGCAGGAAGATCCACTGGGTCCATTTGTAGTAGTTGGGGTCAGTGGTATTCACCACACGGTCCCAGTCAAAGGAGTAACCCAGCATCTGCAGCTGCTTGGTAAAGTTCTGGATGTTGTCGTGGGTCACCTTGGCGGGGTGGATGTGGTTCTTGATGGCGTAGTTTTCTGTGGGCAGGCCAAAGGCGTCATAGCCCATGGGGAAGAGCACATTGTAGCCGTCCATCCGGCGCTTCCGGGCCACCACATCCATGGCGGTGTAAGGCCGGGCGTGCCCCACATGGAGGCCCTGGCCGGAGGGATAGGGGAACTCTACCAGCGCATAGAACTTGGGCTTGGTGGTGTCTCCGGTCTTGCAGGCGAAGGTCTTCTCCTCCAGCCACTTCTTCTGCCATTTCTTTTCAATGGCGGTAAAATCGTACTTCATGGGAATTCTCCTTCTGACATGAATGGTTTTTCAGTGGAAAAACGCCCCTGACCTTCTCGGTCAGGGGCGTCGAAACGCGATACCACCCTGATTCAGCCGCCGGTCGCCCGGTCAGCTCTCAGCGGCCACTTGGGCCATAGCGGATAACGGTGCCTGCCGTCCCCCTCTGCGCGCCGCGGGGCGCATGAAGGAGGAAACTCCGGGACCAGTCATACACGGAGGTCCTCCGCCGGCTCGCAGCAGCCGCCGGCTCTCTGAGGGCAGGAGCACTCCGTCTTTTTCCCTTCAACGTCGCTAACGGGAATTATTGTATGAGTCTTTCAGGATTTTGTCAAGAGCTGACTGGAAAAACTCTTCTTTTTGCTGTTCCAGTTACCTCTCCAGATACTCTGCGGGGTCCATCACCGTGCCGTCCTGCCACAGACGATCCAACGCATAAAATTCCCGCGCCATCCCATAAAATCTTCGATTTTACGGGAACCCTATGATTTTAATCCTCGGGGCGAATGAATCGTCCCTGCGGCAAGGTTTTGCTCCACAAAACACTTGTACGCGTCTTCGCCGCGCCCCGCGCTGCGGGGCCCCACGAGGCGCTTACTCCAGATACTCCGCGGGATCCATCACCGTACCGTCCTGCCACAGGCGCTCCAAAGCATAAAATTCCCTCGCCTCGTTGTTGAACACGTGGACCACCACACTGCCGAAATCCAGCAGTACCCATGTGCCGCCCCGATGGCCCTCCCGGTGGAGCGTGGCCTCCCCGGCCTCGTTCACCTTCTCCTCCACTACGTCGCACAGAGCGTTGATCTGGGTGTTGCTGGAGCCGGAACAGATGACAAAATAGTCCGCAAGGCTGGTCTGCTCCACTACGTCGATCACCTTAATATCCTGGCCCTTTTTGCTGTCCAGGGCCTTGGCCGCCAAAATCGCAATCTCCTTTGGGGTCATATTGTTCCTCCTTCAAGTTGTGTTTCTTCTGTTGCCGTCCCCTCGTTCGGGGGCGTTTCCTGTTGGACCGCCGCCTCTTCCCCAGGCTGGGTCACTGTCTCCTCCGGCGGCAGCTCCTCCACACCGGGCTCCTGGGGTGTCTCCTCTCCAATGGATGGCTCTTCCTCCCCGTCGGTCATTTCCCCGCCGCCTGGTTCCTCTCCAGTGGGATTCTCCCCATCCGCCGGCGGAGTTTCCATATCCTCGGTTTCATAGTAAACCACGTTATAGCTGCTGTCAAGGTAAGCAGCGCCGCTGCGCAGATCTGCCAGATAAGGGATAATGGCATTGTTGAGCGTGTCCGCTGTATAGCCGGTAGAGGAGCTGATGGTACCATCCGCATTAATGTGCATCAGATCCAGATCGCTGAGGGAGATCTCCTGGTTGTAGGGATTGAGATACTCATTGACCAGCTTTACCAGCGCCTGCTGGTCAAAGGTTACAAAAGAGAGGTAGGACACCTTTCCAGATGTCCGGGTATTGGCACGGCTGAAAGCGCTGCCATTGGCATTGGCGGGCAGTGTGTGGAAGGTCACCTTATTGACGCTTCCCTGCTCCAGGGCCGTCCGGGCAAACCACGCCATATTGCTGAGACTCAGGTCCGTCTCCACATGCTCCCGGAAGACCTGCACCATGGAGCCCAGGTATCCTACGTTCTTCAGCTGCAGCACCTGCTTGGCCGCAGCCACCATAAAATCCTGCTGCATCTCCGTGCGCTTGGTGTTGCTGCCGTCAAAGCCCGCCTCCCGGGCATATTCCGTATAGCCCGGAGCATTCTTCCGCCAGCGGATCAGCTGCATGGCCTTGTCGCCGTCCAGCAGCTGATAGCCCGGCTCCAGGTCAATTTTGAAGCCGGCCCCCGGAGTGGAGTCCACATAGTACATCCGGCATGGCACGTCGTAGTAGACACCGCCCACTGCATCCACCAGCTCTCCCACCGCCTGCCAGTCCAGCATGACGTAAAAATTGGGGTAGACGCCCAGGGTCTTTCGGACCCAGTTTTTCACATTGTCCACGCCATCGAAGATGACGCTGTTGATCTTCTTGGCATCGGCGGAAATATTGATCATGGTGTCCCGGGGGATACTGCAGGCGTTGACCTCGCCGGTGTTGGCATCAAAGACGATGAGCATCATCATGTCCGTCTGATTGGTGTCATTGGTACGGCCCAGAAAGAGGAAGGTATAGACTCCCTCCTTCTGGTCGGAGAGATATCCGGGCATTTCCTCGTCAATCTCCACGCCCTCCACCAGACTTCCAAGGGTACTCCCTCCCTGAGCGGGCAAGCTGGGCACTTCCGGCCGGGCCAGTGTCTTCCACCAGATTCCCGCGGCCGCGGCGGCGGCCGCCAAAACAACCGCCACACCGCCTATTGCCAGTACCGGGATCTTATGGCGGCAGTAGAATGCCTTCCATCGCCCCTCCGGCCTCTCCGGCCGCTTGGGGCTGTGTTTTCCCTCATAATGGCGCATATCCCCATACTCCCTTTCTCCGTCGCTTACCTACAGCGCCCCGTTTTCCTCATTTTGAGCGGAGTCCTGTTCCGGGGCAGTCACTCCTTCCCCACCGGACGCAGTCTCGGAACCGGTCGTTGACGGTTCGCTCCCGGACTGCTCTGTGCTGCCGTTTCCATCCTCCGGCGAGACGGGATCAGCAGATGAGTCACCAGGATCGGCGCCATCCGGTCCGGGATTCTGTGGCTCTGTACCGGGCACACTGGGATCGGGTGCGGTCTCCCCGCCGTCACTGCCTGGATCGGTGCCGGGAATAGCAGGGTTCTCCTCCCCGGTACCGCCGGGATCAACGCTGGGATCGGTACCTGGCTGTTCGGGATCCGTTTCCGTCTCCTCTGCCTTCTTATATACTATAGCGCCGTTATCAGCAAAATAGGCAAGGCCGCTGTTGACGTCGTTGATCAGCTGGTTATGCTGGGCATCCGCCACAGAACCGGTGGAGGAGCTGATGGTCCCATCGCTGTTAATACGCATCAGATCCAGATTGCTCAGGGTAATCCGACTCTCATATGGATTGAGGTATGTATTTACCATCTCAAGCAGCCCAGTCTGCTGAATGGTCACATAGGACTGCATATTTCTGGTGGCACTGCAGTAGGCGCTGCCGCTGTAGTTGGCGGGCAGCGTATGGAATGTGACTTTATGGGCGCTGTCCAGAGACAGAGCTTTCTGAGCAAACCAGGCCAGATTTCCTGTGGACAGATCTGTCTCCACATACTCAGTGAACACCTGCACCATAGAGCCGAGGTAAGGCACATTCTTCACCTGGAGGATCTGCTTGGCCGCCTCTACCATAAACTCCTGCTGCATCTGAGTACGCTTGGTGTTGCTGCCGTCAAAGCCCGCCTCCTGGGCATAGTGCTCATAGCCGGAGGCGTTCTTCCGCCAGCGAATCAGCTGCATGGCCTTGTTGCCGTCCAAATGCTGATAGCCCGGTTCCAGGTCAATCTTGAAGGGACCGACTTTATTGGAGTCTACATAATACATCCGACAGGGTACATCGAAATAGACGCCGCCTACCGCATCAACCAACTGGCCTACTGCCGCCCAATCCACCATCACATAGAAATTGGGATAGACCCCCAGGGTCTTGCGGACCCAATTTTTGGTGTAGTCCACACCGCCCCAGATGGCCTGGTTGATCTTCCTGGCCCCTGTGGAGACATTGATCATCGTATCCCGGGGGATGCTGACGGCGTCAATCTTACCGGTGTTGGTGTCAAAGACAATCAGCATCAGCATATCGGAGTTGTCGTCCATGGTGGTGCGTCCGATGAGGAGGAAGGTATAGACCCCCTCCTTTTGATTGGAGATATAGTCTGGCAGCTCCTCATTGAGGGCCACACCCTCCGTCAGACTTCCAAGCCCCTCCTCTTCCGCCTTCTCCGGCACATCGGGGTCCTTCTGGGGCTGGGTCTGACTGACATCCGGAATATCCGGGGCCTTCACGTTACTGACCCACCAGATCCCACCAGCGGCAGCGGCAAGCAGCAGCACTCCCACTGTAATTCCCGCTACCAGCACTGCCCGGCGGCGGAAGAATGCTCCGCACCGGGCTCGCGGCCCTGTGCTTTCCTCCACATCAATCCGCCGTTTTTCCTGATCCCGTCCCATGGTGCCTCCTCTCTTTATGCCTGAGGCGCATCCGGCTGCGTTACCGGCGTTTCCGTATTGCTGCTGTTTTCCGTGCTTCCAGTGTTGTCGGACGTTCCGGTCTCCCCGGAGGGATCACCGCCGGTTTCTCCGGAGGCGTCCGGTGTGCTGCCGGACTCCCCGGTGGTCCCGCTCTCTCCGGAACCGCCGGTGTTGTCCGAAGGCCCGGTCTCTCCGGAATTATCATCCGTACCGCTTCCGGTATCGCCGCCGTCCGTGGTACCCGTCCCTTCCGTGCCGCCGGTGGTATCGTCAGAAGGCTTCTCTGTGTCGTCCGAGTCGTCTGTCTCCCCCGGCTTTCCGTACACCAGATTGCCGTTGGAGTCATAATAGGCTTCCCCGTTCTTCACCGCCTGATACGCCGCCCATGCCGAATTGGCCTGGGTATCCGCCACCGTGCCGGTGGAGGAGCTGATCGTCCCATCTGAATTAATCCGCATAAGATCCAAATCGTTGAGGGAAATGTCCGTCTCATAGGGATTCATGTAGGTGTTGATCAGTTCAATAAGCTCATCGGGGTAGAAATACACATAGGACTGCATATTGCCCACCGTCCGGCTGTAGGCCGTGGCGCCGTAGTTGCCCGGCATCTCATGGAAGGCCAGCTGGTTGATGCTGTCTTTCTCCAGCGTCTTGGTGGCAAACCACATCATATTGCCCACCGTCAGGTTGGTCTCCACATGATCACTGAAAATGGTAACAAAGGTTCCGAACTTGGTCACATTCTGAGGCTTGAGGATCTGGTAAGCCACATCCCGAATAAACTGCTGCTGCAGTTTCATCCGGCCCACGTCGCCGGGACTGTAGGTACCGCCCACATTGTTCTTCCGCCAGCGGATCACCCCCATGGCCTGCTCCCCGTCCAAAAGCTGGTAACCCGGCTCCAGATCGATGGTAAAGCCGGTCTCCGGCGTGGTGTCCACATAGTGCATCCGGAAGGGCACATTGAAGTACACGCCGCCGATGGCGTCCACCATCTTTCCGATGGCTTCCCAGTCCACCATCACATAGAAGTTGGCCTGGATACCGGTGGTCTTGCGGACCCACTTGATCGTGTTGTCCACGCCGCCGAAAATGGCAGAGTTGATCTTCTTCACATCCCGGTCCATGTTCACCATGGTGTCACGGGGGATGCTCATGGCGTCCACCGATCCGGTGTTAGTGTCAAAGGTCACCAGCATCATCATGTCTGTCTGGGTGTCCTCATAGCTCTGCCCCAGCACCAGGAAGGTATAGACTCCCTTTTTCTGGTTAGAGACGTAGTCGGGCATCTCCTCATCCACGTTGATGTAATTAAAATCATCGTCCATACCGTCGGCGCCGTTCTGTGTCCCGGAGAGGCCAGGCAGTTCAGGCGCCTTCACATTGTTGATCCACCAGATGCCGGCGCCGCCTACCAGCACCAGCAGCAGAGCCAGTACGCAGCCGCCCACAATCACTCCTGTACGATGCCGCCGGCAAAAGCGCTTCCAGCCGCCCTTCTTCCGCGCTCCCCGCTCCGTCCCAGAGGCACGCGCTTCCGGACGCCGGTGCACCGAACGGCGGCTGTGTTCTCTCTCGGGCCCCGGGGCCTCTCTTTTTCCTCTGTACTGATTCATGGAAGTCTTCCTTTCAAATAGTCCCTCGCTGCCACACTATTGGGATGGAGCACCATTCCCTTCCTGCTCAGGTCGTCCACCGCCATGGTGAGTCCCAGCAGCAGGGCCCGGTCCAGGTCCTCCATAGCCAGTTTTCTCAGCTGCGTCAAATCGCAGAAATCTCTCGTGGGTTCGATGTAATCGGCCAGATAGATGATCTTCTCCAAAAGGGTCATATCCGCCTTGCCGGTGGTATGCCAGAGAATGGCGTCGTGAACCTGGTCGCTGACGCCGTACACCGCTCTTGCTACCGCTGCGCCGGTCTTGGCATGGAGGAGTTTGGCCTCCGCAGCCTCGTAGGGATCCGTTTCGATCCCGTACATCCGGCACAGCGCCAGATGCTCCTCCCTGCGGAGCTTCTTGGTGCAGTCGTGGAGAAGGGCAGCCCGCCGGGCCTCCTCCTCGTCGGCTCCCCATCGCTTCGCCAAAGCCGCCGCCGTTTCTTCTGTCCCCAGTACATGGGGAATCCGGCTTCCGCTGAGGTGGCTCAAGGCCGCCGGCCGCAGAAGCTCCAGAGGCAGACGCTTCAGATCCGCATGGGTACCATAGAGGTTGTGGCGCAGAATGTACCCATACACCGCCGGCACCAGATACTTGGGGGCATCCCGGTCCGACAGGTCCGCAAGGCGGCGGCGCAGGGCGGTGGAGGAGATCTCCACCAGGTTGGGCAGGGCGATGGTAGTGACCTTGGCGCCGAAGGTTTTGTGGAGGTAGGCGCGCTGCACGGCAAAGAGGCTCTCCGTATCCGTCTCACTGCGGCCAAAGGCGCACAGGCGGCAAAGCTTGGCAATCTTGTCCGGGTCCTTCCATGCCTGGAAGGTAAGGAACATATCCGTTCCCATCAGAAGATAAATCTCGTCCTTGGGATACTTCTCCCGCACGGCCTGGATCGTGTCTACCGTGTAGCTCTTACCCTTCCGCTTCATCTCCAGGTCGCTGACCCGAACCACATCCCCCAGGCCCATACTCTCCGCGGCCAGACGGACCATCTCCATCCTATCCTCCGGCAACGGTGAATTGTCGTCCAGATTCTTGTGGGGTGGCCTGCCGTCGGGGATCAGATACAGCCGATCCAGCTTCAGCATCTCCACCGCGCACCGGGCGGCAGTCACATGTCCCAGATGAATGGGGTTGAAGGTCCCTCCATACACTCCGATCTTCACTTCAGCACAGCACCTCCCCGCCTTTTGCAGACGGTCTTATAGAATAGACGCAGAAATCGTCGAAAAGTTTCCGGATAAAACAAATATTTTTCCTCAGGCTTTGCCGCGGGTATCCCGCACCAGCTGGATCTTCCGCCTGCTCTTGTCGTAGTGCTGGCGGTAAAGGACAAACTTGGTACCGATAACCTGGACCTGCTCACTGCGGGTCAGGCGGCTGAGCTGGTCGCAGGCCTCCCGGGCGGTAAGCATGGAGTTCTCCTGCACCTTGCACTTGATGATTTCCCGGGCCTCCAGCGCATCGTTAGCCTGCTTGACAAGGTTGTCGGTGATGCCATCCTTTCCGATGTGGACGATGGTATCGATGGTGTTGGCGATCCCTCTGAGCTGGGCCCGCTGTTTGCTGGTCAATTCCATGATATTCTCCTACTTTTTCAAACTTTATACATTTCTCTGCCGCAAGCGTGGCGAAACAAAAGCCGGCTTATTTCTTGAGGTATTCCTCCAGTTTCTTCTCGAACACCGCCAGCGCTTTTCCCCTGTGGGACACCGCCGCCTTTTCTTCGGGAGTCAGCTGGGCATAGGTCTTCCGCAGCGGAGGGAGGAAAAATACCGGATCATATCCAAACCCGCCGGTCCCCTGGGGCGCGAACGCAATGGTGCCGGGGCACTGTCCCTCCGCCTCGATGGTATCCCCGTTGGGGAAGATACAGGCGATGGCGCTGGTGAAATGGGCCGCACGATTGGTCTGGCCGCGAAGGGCGTTCAAGAGCAGCTGGTAGCGCTCCGCATCATTCAGGTCCGGACCGCCGTAGCGGGCGGAGTAGATGCCGGGGGCGCCGTTCAGGGCGTCCACACACACGCCGGAGTCGTCGGCGATAGCGGGAAGTCCGCTGGCCTCCATCACTGCCTTCGCCTTCAGCATGGCATTTTCTGCAAAAGTGCTGCCGGTTTCCTCCACCTCCACATGGAGGCCGATCTCCGACTCCAGTACCACCTCCACGCCGTGGGCGGAGAGGATGTCGTTCATTTCCTTCAGCTTATGGGGATTCTGAGACGCAAGTACGAATTTCATTTGGCAAGTCCCTCCAAAATCTCTCTCTGCAGTCCGATCAGCTCTTCAATACCCTTGCCGCACAGGCGCACCAGCTCCTGCTGCTCGGCCAAGGTAAAGCTCCGGCCCTCTCCGGTTCCCTGGATCTCGATAAGCTCGCCCTTATCGTTCATCACGCAGTTGAGATCCACCATGGCGTGGCTGTCCTCCTCATAACAGAGGTCCAGCATGGGCTGGTCGTCCACGATGCCCGCAGACACGGCGGCCACAAAGCCTCGGATGGGATTTTTCTCTAAAACGCCGTCCGCCACAAGCTTCCGGCAGGCAATGGCCAGGGCCAGGAATCCCCCGGTGACGGAGGCGGTACGGGTGCCGCCGTCCCCCTGGAGCACGTCACAGTCAATGGTGATGGTCCGCTGGCCCAGCGCCGCCATATCCACGGCGGCCCGGAGACTCCGGCCGATGAGGCGCTGGATCTCCGCGCTTCTGGGGCTCAGCTTCAGCTTGCTCACGTCCCGACGGCTCCGCTCACGGTTGGCCCGGGGCAGCATGGAGTACTCCGCCGTTACCCACCCGGTGCCCTCAGGCACATGGCGGGGAGCGGTGTCCTCCACGCTGGCGCAGCAGAGCACTTTGGTGTTGCCGCAGGTGATGAGGACGCTCCCTTCGGGAAAGCGGACAAAATCTGTGTCGATGCGGATCTCCCGCAGTTGGTCGTATTGGCGGCCGTCTATCCGTGCCATGGTATCATCCTTTCTCTCTGTTCGGATTTCGTATCTTAAATAATAGCGTTTACATACTCCCGTGCGTCAAAGGGCTGCATGTCCTTGATGCCCTCTCCCAGACCCACAAACTTCACCGGTACGCCCAATTCCTTGGCGATGGCGATGACGATGCCGCCCTTGGCGGTACCGTCCAGCTTGGTGAGGATGATGCCGGTACACCCGGCGGTCTCCTGGAACTGCTTGGCCTGGATGAGTCCGTTCTGACCGGTAGTGGCGTCCAGCACCAGCAAGATCTCCAAATCGGCGTCGGGGGTCTCCCGGTCGATGATCTTCCGGAGCTTTGCCAGCTCCGCCATGAGATTGGACTTGTTGTGCAGACGCCCGGCGGTGTCGCAGATCACTACGTCCACCCCGCGGGCCTTGGCGGCCTGGAGAGCGTCGAAGAGCACCGCGCCGGGGTCTGCTCCCTCGTGCTGGCGGACGATCTCACAGCCGCAGCGGTTGGCCCAGATCTCCAGCTGGTCGGCGGCGGCGGCACGGAAGGTGTCCCCGGCGCAGAGAAGGACTCGTTTGCCCTCCCCCTTCAGCCGGGCGGCCAGCTTGCCGATGGAGGTGGTCTTCCCCACTCCGTTAACGCCGATGACCAGAATCACCGAGGGCTTGGTGCCGAGGTGGAGCTCCTGGTCCTCCATGGTGAGCATATCCGCCAGAATATCCCGCAAAGCGGCCTTTACCGGCTCCTGACCGGAGATTTTATCCTCAATCATTACCTTCCGCAGGCGCTCCACCGCCTCCGTGGCGGTACTCACGCCCACGTCGGCCATAATGAGCATCTCCTCCAGGTCCTCAAAAAACGCCTCGTCCGCCTCGCTGATAGCGGAACCGAACACGTCTCCCATATAGATTTTTTTCAGTTTTTCCCAAAAGCCCATAGTATGCTCCTTCTTCTTATTTCTTCCGGCTGTGCCGGTGGATCAGAAAGCTGTCGCTCTCTTCTTTCAAATCTTTCAAACGTTTCAAATACTCATACAAAGGACCATCCTCTGTATGGAGGGTGATGAAGAACCGAGCGCGCTGTACCCGCTCCTCTCTCTCTTTCCGCAGCCGCTCCCGCAGCTGCTCGTACTTGACGACCACTTCGTTCTCCCGGGCAAACCGGCGGATCTTGCTCATGACCTCCATGGAATAGCACACATCGATCAAAAAGATCCCGTAGAAGAACCCCACCACAAAGGAGAACGCCAAATTGACCGACAGCCACTGGAGCGCGTCCAGAATATAGGGATGGATCAGAAAATAGTAGATCGCACCCAATACTGCCCAAAAGAAAGAGAACTTCGGGCAGATGATGCCCTTGATATTTCCCCACTGGTCGGAGTAGTCCCACAGCTTGATATGCATGCCCAGAATGAAGACCACACCGGCAATATACTCAATTACCGTCATAGCTATCGCCATGGCCAGGAAGAGGGCCGCCTTATTCCAGAAGGGGTCGGAAATGATGGAAAAGTTCTCCAGTCCCGCCAGCAGGTACAGGGTACACAGGCCAAAGCCATACAGCGGCAGATAAGGCCCTACCAGAAAGCCGGGATTGATCCACCGGTGCTCGGGATTGGCGCCGGAAAAGAACTTACGGAATACGACCTCTAAGCACCAGCCTGCCAGGCTTCCCACAAAGAAAATGAAAGCCAGAATCAAAAAATCATTCATACAGATCCTCCCGGGCACCCGCAGCATTTTTGCTTTTGCGGGCTTCTCTATTTTATCTTCTCCGGGCGGAATGAATCCGCCCTGCGGCAAAGTTTTTGCTCTGCAAAAGCGCTTGGACACGCCGCCCTGCGAGGGCGTCAGCTATTTGATCTTCAGCTCCTTGGAGAGTTCGTTCATATTGATGGTCAATATTTTTGAAACGCCACGTTCCTGCATCGTAACGCCGTAGAGGATGTCTGCCTCCTCCATAGTGCCCCGGCGGTGAGTGATGACGATGAACTGGGTCTTTCCACTGAGGTTACGCATATATTTGGCAAACCGCACCACGTTGGCCTCGTCCAAAGCCGCCTCAATCTCATCCATGACGCAGAAGGGCGTGGGATGGACCTTCAAAATGGCGAAATACAGGGCGATAGCCACAAAAGCCTTCTCGCCGCCGCTGAGCAAGGTGATGGTTTTCAAAGCCTTCCCTGGAGGCTGCACCTTGATCTCAATGCCGCAGTTCAGGATATCCTCCGGGTCCTCCAGCTCCAGCGTGGCCTTGCCCCCGCCGAAGAGCTCCAGGAAAGTTGTCTGGAAGGATTCGTTGATCAGGGCAAACTGCTGGGCAAAGATCTCCGTCATCTCCTTGGTGATGTCGCTGATGATGCCGTTCAGCTCCGCCTTGGCCCTTTCCACGTCGTTTCGCTGGTCGGTGAGATAGGTGTAGCGGCCATTAATCCGCTCAAAGTCCTCAATAGCCCCCACGTTCACTGTACCAAGGCCCCCGATTTCCCGTTTCAGCTCGCCGATGCGGCGGTTGGCCTTTACCACGGACTCCAGCTCGATGCGCTGCTCCATGGCGGCGGAGTGGCTCAGTTCGTAGTGCTCCCACAGCTTATCTAAGATCTGGCTCTCTTCCATAGCGTTGGTGGCCTTCCGCTGCTCCAGACGGGATACCTCCTGCTGCATCCGCAGCACATTGTCGTTGAGGCCCCGCAGCTCCCTGTCAGCGGCAGTACGCTCCTGCTCGATGCGCATCTTTTCCTCCGCCAGCCGCTCCAGCCGCTGCCGGTCCTCCCGGCTCCGCTCCCGCAGCCGGTCCGCCTTCTCCGAGCGGCGGGTCATCTCCTCCTCTGTGGAGGCAATGGCCTGTCGGTACTCTTCAATGGTTCTTTCCCGGCTCTCCCGGTCGCCGGACAACTCCTGCCACAGCCGCTCCAAATCCCCAAGGGCCCGGAGGGTAGTCTCCTCCTCCGCCTGGAGGGCGGCGGCTTTGCTCTTGCGCTGGGAGATTTCCTCTGTCAGCGTAGCGGACAGCTCCAAAAGGCCGGTCTGGTCCGTCAGCTGCGCCGCCGCCTGCTCCCGCAGGGCCGCGGCCTCTCCCTCATGTGCGGCAATCTCCCGCTCCTTGGCCGCCATGGCCTCCTTTGTGTCGGCCATCCGGCCCTGGAGGGCGGCCTGTTCCCCTTCCAGGTTCTCCAAGGTGTTGTCCAAGGTAGTGAGCAGCACGTCGAACTGCCCCTTCTCGCCCCGCAGGCGCAGCACCGTGTCCTCGGCGGAGCGGCGCTGGCTTTGCGCTACCTCCAGCGCATACTGGGCGGCGGTGAGTTCCCGCTTGGCCTCCTCGGCAGAGCGGACCGCTTCCTCCAGCTTTTGCTCCATGCCCGTCTTTTTCTGGCGAAGGGCCTTCAGCTCGTTGGCCCGGGACAAAATCCCGGCGCTCCGGCTGACGCTGCCGCCGGTCATAGAGCCGCCCCGGTTGATGACCTGGCCGTCCAGGGTGACAATGCGGAAGCGGTTTTGATACTTTCTGGCCATGGCGATGCCGCAGTCCAGGTCCTCAGCGATCACCGTCCGGCCCAAAAGGTTTTTGAAAATACTGTCGTAAGTACCGTCGTACTCCACCAGATGGGAGGCGACTCCCACAAACCCCGGTTCCGTCTCCAGCCCCCGCTCCCGGAGCTCATCACCCCGGATGGCGCTGAGGGGCAGGAAGGTGGCCCGTCCTCCATCCCGCTGCTTGAGGTAGCCGATGGCCCGCTTGGCGTCCTCCTCCCGGTCTACCACGATGTTCTGCATCCCGGCCCCCAGAGCGATCTCCATGGCCACGGCGTACCGGTCCTGGGTCCGCATGAGGCTGGCAATGGGACCGTGGACGCCGCTGAGGGCACCCTTTCCAGCGGCCTGCATCACCAGGCGGACCGCCTTGTTGAAGCCTTCGTACTCCTTCTCCATCTCCTCCAAAAGGGCGATGCGGCTTAAAAGGGCGTTGTGCTCCATGGTGAGGTTCAGCTTGCGCTGGGCGGTCTCCGCCTCCTGCTTGCGGCGGCTCTCGGTCTTCATCTCGTGGCCCCGGATCACATTGGCCACCGACTGGGCCTCCTCTTCCGCATCCTCTAAGGCGCGGCGGCAGGCCTTGGCCTCCCCAGCCTTCTCCTCCCGCTGGCGGCGGGTGTTCTCCAGTTCCTGTCCCAGAGCGTCCTGCCGCTGCCGCATCTGCTCCACTGAGGCGGTAAGGGCGGAGAGGTCCGCCCGGGCGTCCGCCGCCGCCGCCACAGCCAAGGCTTCCCGGCCCCGGAGACTCTCCGCCTCCCTGGCCGCCGTACCGGCGCTGTCCGCCGCGGTGCGGGCCTTCTCCAAAAGGCCCTCCAATTCCTCCTCCAGAGCTTCCCGCTGCTGCCGGAGCTGCTCCACCTGGAGGCGCTGCTGTTCCATCTGGTCCCGGAGGTTCCGGCTGCGGCTGTCCTGGTCGCTGAGCTCGGCGGTGAGGCGCTGGATACTCTCCTCGCTGTGCTGCAGGTTGGTCTTCAAAACGGCGATGGCGCTGTCCTGCTCGCTGATCTGGCTGTCCCACTGGGCAAGGCCCTGGCGCAGCTCCTCCTGCTCCATGTCGTTTTTTCTCGTCCGCTCGCCGTACTGCTCGTTGTTCCGATAGAGCTGCTCCAGAGCGGCGTTGGCCTCCCCCAGCTCCCGTTGGGCGGCGGCGTAGTCCGCCTCCAGCTTCATGGCCTTCTGCTTGATCCCTTCCAGATTCTCCAGCCAAACAGAGATTTCCAAAAGCCGCAGCTCATCCCGCAGCACCAGATACCGCTTGGCCTTCTCCGCCTGCTCCCGCAGGGGGCCCACCTGGAGCTCCAGCTCGGCGATCTTGTCATTGATGCGCACCAGGTTCTCCTCTGTGCGCTCCAGCTTCCGCTCCGACTCCTCCTTCCGGTGGCGGAACCGGGAAATACCGGCGGCCTCCTCAAAGATCTCCCGCCGATCACCGCTCTTAACGGACAAAATCTCATCGATGCGGCCCTGGCCGATGATGGAGTAGCCCTCCCGGCCAAGGCCCGTGTCCATGAACAGCTCGTTGACGTCCCGAAGACGGACGGACTGCTTGTTGATGAAATACTCGCTCTCCCCGCTGCGGTAGTAGCGGCGGGTTACCATTACCTCGGCCTGATCGATGTTGGGAAAGATCTGGTCACTGTTATCCAACACCAGGGTGACCTGGGCGAAGCCCACAGGGTTCCGCTTCTCTGTACCCCCGAAAATCACATCCTCCATCTTCACGCCCCGGAGATTTTTGGTGCTCTGCTCCCCCATCACCCATCGGATGGCATCGGAAATATTCGATTTTCCGGAGCCGTTAGGCCCCACAATGGCGGTGATATCCTCGCCGAAGTGAAGGGTGGTTTTGTCCGGGAAAGACTTGAACCCCTGAATGTCCAATGCTTTTAAGTACATGCAGCTCTCCTTGCAGGCGTGCCGACTCCGCGACGGCATACTCTTCCATAATATAACTGATATATTATAGCAAAGGGGCCTTTGTTTGACAAGTACGTTTTGACCCCTGTTTTGACAAAGAACGGTACAAAAATGCGCTCTGAACCGGCAAAACCGCCTCAGAGCGCGTTTCTTATTCCTCCGTCTCCTCCCGGGGTCCCTCCTTCGCTTCCCGGATCTGCTCGCCGAGACATTCCAGCGCGTCATGGAGGCCGCCGATACGGTCGATAAGCCCCATCTTCACCGCCTCCTCCCCGTAGAGGACGCTGCCCACATCCGCCGCCATCTCCCCGGTCTTCAGCATAAGATTCAGAAATTTTTTCCGGCTGATACGGCTGTTTTTTGCCACAAACGTGACGATCCGTTCCTGAATCCGCTCAAAATAGTTGAAAGTCTGCGGAGCGGCGATCACCGTGCCGTTCATCCGCACCGGGTGGATGGTCATGGAGGCGGAGGGGACGATCATACTCACCTTGGGGGCCACCGCCAGAGGGACGCCGATAGAGTGGCCGCCTCCCAGCACCAGACTCACCGTAGGCTTTCTCATTCCGGCGATCATCTCCGCAATGGCGAGGCCCGCTTCAATGTCCCCGCCCACTGTGTTCAAAAGGAGGAGGATGCCGTCCACCTCGTCGCTCTGCTCCAAATTGGCCAGCAGCGGCATGACATGTTCATACTTGGTGGTCTTGGCAGTCTCCGGCAGCACCTGGTGTCCCTCCACCTGTCCCACAATGGTGAGAGTATAGATGGTTCCAAGACCGCTGTGGGTCAGCGCGGATCCCAGGTCTGTCATCCGGTCCATGCCCTGCTCTGTCCCCTGCTGGGTCTCCTGGCTTTTCTCTTCGCTCATGCAAACAACCCCTTTCGGCCATAGTCTGTACCGAAAGGGGCTGCGTCATGCGGAAAGCCGCTATTTGACCACCACATTTTCCTCTCCCAGCCGCTCCCGGACCTCCCGGAGAAGGGAGTCGTGGAGCAGGCAGGTGGTGCCCAGCAGCTTTCCCGTATCCACAATACGGACCTTTACCGGGGTGTTGCCGGGAAACATCTGCAGCACCAGCTGAAGATGGCGGAACTCTTTGCTCTGGACAGAATCAAGGCGGAGATAGAGGACCTTGCCCTCCGCCCCCTGACTCTCCTGCTTTCGCTCCGGCAGATTTGTGAGGTCGCCGGTAAGGGGCCAGGCGCTGTCGCACATCAGCTGTGGAGCCTTCTCGTCCCGTACGGAAAGTTTCCCTCTTACCACTACCGCCTGGTTCTCCTGAAGGTAGCTGCCGCAGCTTTCCAACGTCCTGCTGAAGCACAGCAGTTCCATGGAGCCGGTGTCGTCCTCCAGCGTCACATAGGCCATGAGGCTGTTGTTGCGGGTAGTTTTGGTCTTGCTGGAGGTGACCACCCCCGCGAGAGTCACCCGCTGGCCGTCCTGGTAACGCTGGGGGCCGTCCTCCCGGGCGAAGTCCTCGTTGATGCTGGCGATGCTCACCGCCCCGATCTTTCGGGCGGCCTCACGGTAATCATCCATGGGGTGGCCGGAGAGGTAGAGGCCGGTGGTCTCCTTCTCCATAGCCATCCGCTCCGAGGCGGAGAACTCCGGAATGTCCGGAAGCTTCACCTCGGCATGGCGGGTATTCCCCGCCATGCCGAAAAAGTCCATCTGCCCGTCCAGATTACTCCGGCGGCTGTCGCTGATGCCGGAAAGGATGCGCTCATACACCGCCAAAAGCTGGGACCGTTTGGCGCCGGTGGAGTCGAATGCACCGGAGCGGATCAGATTCTCCACCGCCCGCTTGTTGATATCCGCCTCTCCCATCCTCTCGCAGAAGTCCTGGAGGGAGGAAAAGGACCCGCCCAACTCCCGCTGGCGCATCACCGCCTGGATGAAGCTGCGGCCAATATTCTTGATGGCCACAAGGCCGAAGCGGATCCCCCCTTCCTCCACGGTAAACACGTCCTGGGAAGCGTTGATGTCCGGGGGCAGCAGGGCGATGCCGCACTCCTTACACTCGGCAATATACTCCGTCACTTTGTCAGTGTTGTCCAGAACGCTGGTGAGAAGGGCCGCCATATACTCCCGGGGGTAGTGGCATTTGAACCAGGCCGTCTGATAGGCCACCACCGCATAGCTGACGGCGTGGGCCTTGTTGAAGGCGTAGTTGGCAAAGTCATAAATCTCGTCGTAAATGGCTTTGGCCACATCCTCCGGAATGCCGTTGGCCACACATCCTGCAATGCCGCGCTCCTTGTCGCCGTGCAGGAAAGCCTCCCGCTCCTTTTCGATGTCCTTGACCTTCTTTTTGCTCATGGCCCGGCGCACCATATCAGCCTGCCCGAGAGAGTAGCCCGCCAGCTGCTGGAAGATCTGCATCACCTGCTCCTGGTAAACGATGCAGCCGTAGGTGATGGAGAGGATAGGCTCCAGGGCCGGGTGCTTGTAGGTCACCAGCTTGGGGTCATGCTTGCAGGCGATGAACCGGGGGATGGCCTCCATGGGACCGGGGCGGTAAAGCGCTACAATGGCGGTCAGGTCCTCAATGGACTGGGGTCTGAGCCCTACGCACACCCCTGTCATCCCCGCTGACTCCATCTGGAAAACGCCGCTGGTCTTCCCTGCTGTCAGCATGTCGAAAACTGCCTGGTCATTCTCCGGAATATCGGAGAGAGAGAAGTCCGGCCGGTGCTTTCGGACCATCTGTACCGCGTCCTCCAAAACCGTCAGGTTCCGAAGTCCCAAAAAGTCCATTTTCAGAAGCCCCAGTTCCTCCAGCGTCACCATGGTGTACTGGCAGACCACCGTGTCGTCGTTGGTAGCCAGGGGCACATAGGTCACCACCGGGTCCTTGGTGATGACCACACCTGCCGCATGGGTGGAGGCGTGGCGGGGCATTCCTTCCAATGCGCGGGCAGTATCCACCAGGGCATGGATGCTCTGATCCGTGTCATACAGCTCCTTCAGCGGCTTGACCATGGCGAGAGCGTCGTCCAGAGTGATGGCTGTCCCGTCTTCCTTCTTTCCCATGGGGATCTGTTTGGCGATCGTATCCACATCGGCATAGGGGATGTTCATCACACGCCCCACGTCCCGAATGGCGTTCCGGGCGGCCATGGTACCAAAGGTGACGATGTGGGCCACATGGTCGTCTCCGTATTTTCTCCGGACATAGGCCAAAACTTCGTCCCTGCGGGTATCGCCGAAGTCCATATCGATATCCGGCATACTCACCCGTTCCGGGTTTAAAAAACGTTCAAAGTAGAGGCCGTATTTCACCGGGTCGATGTCGGTGATGCCGAGACAATAGGATACCATGCTGCCGGCGGCGCTGCCGCGGCCCGGCCCTACGGGGATATTCACACTACGGGCGTAATTGACGAAGTCGCTGACAATGAGGAAGTAGTCCACAAAGCCCATCCGCCGGATCATGTCCATCTCATATTCCAGCTGTTTATGGTATTCCTCCCGCCCGGCATAGCGCTTTGCAAAGCCCTTCTCGCACTGCTCCTCCATGTAGGTAAAGGCATCGTAGCCCTCCGGCAGCTGGAACTGGGGCAGGTGGTACTTGCCGAAGGTGAACTCCAGATTGCAGCGTTCCGCGATCCGCTCCGTGTTGGCGATGGCATCGGGATACTCCTTGAAGAGTGCCTCCATCTCCTCGGTGGAACGGACATAGAAATTCTGGGGCTCGTAGCGCATCCGGTTCTCGTCCTCCACCATCTTCCCGGTCTGGATGCACAGGAGAACATCGTGGGCCTCCGCGTCCTCCTTACGGAGGTAATGGCAGTCGTTGGTACACACCAGAGGAATTCCAGTGTCCTGATGGAGGCGCAGAAGCCCCCGGTTCACCGCCGCCTGATCCCGAATGCCGTGATCCTGGAGTTCCAGGTAGAAGTCCTCCCCAAAGATCTCCCGCATCTCCAGGGCATACTCCCTGGCACTGTCATATCCCCGCTGGAGAAGCCGTTTGGGGATCTCACCGGCGAGGCAGGCGCTCAGGGCAATAAGGCCGCCGCTGTGCTGGCGCAGAAGGTCCATGTCGATGCGGGGACGAATATAGAACCCCTCGGTGAAAGCGAGACTCACTATATAACTGAGGTTCCGGTAGCCCTCCTCATTTTTGCACAGCAGTACCAGGTGGCGGCTCTCCGCATCAAACTCATGGACCTTGTCAAAACGGGATCGTGCGGCCACATAGACCTCGCAGCCGATGATGGGCTTGACCCCCTCCGCCTTACAGGCCCGGTAAAAGTCAATGACGCCGTACATCACGCCGTGGTCTGTGATGGCCACAGCGGATTGCCCCAGCTCTTTTACACGCTTGGCAAGACCTTGGATGCGGCAGGCGCCGTCCAAAAGGCTGTATTCGGTATGGACGTGGAGATGAACAAAGGACATAATCAGTTCCTTTCTGATGGTAGTACACATCCCCGATGGGGAAAAGAAGCCCCTTTACAGGGGCTTCCCACATTCGGGACAGAAATTTGGGATATGGGTGGGAATTCTTCCCCCCAGCATCAAAGACGCGCCGCAAAAGGGGCAGCGGAGGCGGGTGTACGCCAGCAGGACCCCGCCAAAACAGCTTACTCCCCCCAAAACAGCCAGGACCGCCAGCAACACGGAAATTTCCTCGCTGACATACAGCAGCAACAGGGCCAGCATCAACACAAGGAACCCACCGTAGAAGGCCACATTGACCACCTGCAGGATCTGCTTACAGTCCATGTCCTCCCATTTCATTTTCCAAGGCTTCATCCCGGCCACCCCCCTGCCGTCACTCCCCCGCCAGCATCTCCTCCAGAATCTCCACGGCGGAGACGATGTACACGCCGCAATTCTTCTCGATCCCCAGGGCTGCGGCAGCAGAGCTCTTCTCCGGGGTGGCAGGCAGAGGCTTCAGATCCCGGCACACAAGGCTGGGAAAGCGCTGAAAAAAGCGGCTGTGGAAATCCCGCATTTTCTCTGCTGCCAGAGCCTTGGCGGCCTGGTCCTCCGGCGTTCTGTGGGGCCATTTGGCGCCAATCACCACTGCCGCTCCGCTGACCACACCACAGAGTTCCTCCGCACGGAAGCCTCCGCCGAAAGCGCCGCAGAGGGCAGCCAGCTGCTCCACCGGCATCCCCACCACATCGGCAAACACGCAGGCCACCGCCTGGGCGCAGCTATAGCCCTGTTCATGATACTGATTGGCAAGCTCAGTCCGTTCCATCTTATCTTCTCCTCTCTGCTCTCTACCCTTTCGACAGTTCCACAATCTTCCGCAGCCGGTGGTTGAGACAGCTCTTGCTGATGGGGGGATCAAACTCCTCCGCCAGTTCGCTGAGAGACAGCTCCGGGAAGGCCTCCCGCAGCACCACTGTCTCCTTCAGCTTCTCCGGAAGGTCCTGGAGCCGGCCCATCTCCTGAAGGCGGCCAATGGCCTCCAAATGCTCCTGGGCTGCGTCCACCGCCTTTCCCACATTGGCGGCGTCGCAGTTGACCCGGCGGTTGATCTCATTGCGGAGATCCTTCTCCACCTTGGCGTTCATGATCTCCATCGCCGCCACGGGCGCCCCCATCCGGGTCAGCAGTTCCTCGATCTGGGTGCTGTTTTTAAAATAGGTTACCTGATAGCCTCCCCGGGTCACGTCCCGGGGCACATAGCCCATATCCGTCAGGAGCGCGGTGAGCTCCCGGCTGGCCTGAACATGGGAGGTAGCCAGCTCCAGATGGTACCGCTTGGATGGATCGGTGACGCTTCCTCCCGCCAGAAATGCGCCGCGGAGAAAAGCCGCCCGGCAACAATCCTCCTCTAAAAGGCCGAAGTTGATGTGGAGCACGGGGTTTTGCTGGGGATCGTAGCCCAGGGCGTTGATGATGCTCCCCAGCTTGTCCGCCCCCTCCAGACGGAGGATGTACTTTCCCCTCCCCACATCCTCCTCCGGCAATTGGTCAAAGGATACGGAGAAGGCCCGCTGAAACAGCAGAGGAAGCCGTTTGGCAAACTCCTTGTTCTCTGTGATGATCCGCACCTCCCGGGGGGAGAAGGTGTTGCAGTACAGCAGCACGCCGTAGGCCTCCGCCCGGACACAGCAGGGGCGCTGCATCTCATCCCGGCACAATTCGATTTTCGCCTCTGAGGAAAAGGACATGGGTCGATACTCCTACTCTTTGTCTCAATTTTCGATGCGGTAGCCGCCGCCGGCCAGACGCACACTGCGCTCACTGTGAAGCTCTATCAGCGCCCGGGCCAGCAGGGCCGGGTCGTGGCGGACATATCGGTCCGTCACCTGGGACACAGGCCGGTACACCAGCTCTACCCCCAGTTTTCCGCACTCCGCCTCGTCGCACACCAGGGGCTCCGCCCCCTCCTCTTCATACTTCTCCTGCATTTCCCGTGGAATGGGGGCGGAATTTACCAGACACAGCTGGAAAAGCCCCGGAACAGAGTGCTGAAAGATAGCCCGGATATGGTCGGCGGCGGTGTAGCCCTCCGTCTCCCCCTCCTGGGTCATCACATTTCCCACATACACTTTCAATGCCCGCGACCGGGCCACCGCGTCGGCAACCCCCTCCACCAGCAGGTTTGGAATCACACTGGTGTAGAGGCTCCCGGGTCCCAGTAAAATCATGTCCGCCCGGTCGATGGCCTCCAGGGCCTGGGGCAGGGCCGGAGGATTCTCCGGCAGCAGCCGCACCCGTCGAATCCGGCAGTCCTCCCGCTTTTTGCAGTAGAAAATCTTGCTCTCGCCCACTACCCGGGCGTCGTTGACAAACTCCGCCTCCAGCTGTACATCAGCAGTAGTCACCGGGAGTACCCTGCCGGTGATGGCCAGCACCTGGCTCATCCGCTCCACCGCCTCATCGAAGGTGGGAGAAATGCCGTTAAGGGCGGCCAAAAGTAAATTTCCGAAGCTCTGCCCTGCCAGGGACCCGTCGGTGAAGCGGTAGTGCATCAACTCCCGCATCACCGGCTCCACATTGGCCAGAGCCTCCATACAGTTACGGATATCCCCCGGCGGCGGCATTCCCAACTCCTGGCGCAGCACACCGGAGCCGCCGCCGTCGTCCGCCACGGTAACAATGGCGGTGATGCGGTCCGTATAGGCCTTGAGGCCCCGCAGCATGGTGCTGAGGCCCGTACCGCCGCCGATGGCCACGATCCGGGGCCCGCCCCGGCGGCGGGGATGTATGGCATCTCTCATAGCGATCCTTTCTCAGCTTCGGGTCATGTCCCGGTGGTTCTCCGTCACCTGATAGCCAAGGCTGCCGATGTAGTCCACCAAAGCCTTGGTCACCGCAACGGAGCGGTGGTGGCCGCCGGTACAGCCGATGGCGACTACCAGCACCGTTTTTCCTTCCTCCTTATAGTAGGGCAGAAGGAACGTCAGAAGGTCCTCCAGCCGCTTCATGAAATCCTTTGTCTGGGAGAAGCTGAACACATAGTCGTAGACCTCCCGGTCCAGACCGGTCTTGTTCCGCAGTTCCTCAATATAGTAGGGATTGGGCATGAAGCGCACATCAAACACAAGATCCGCCTCCAGGGGAAGGCCGTGCTTGAAGCCGAAGGACACCACGTTTACCGTCATCTCCTGACGGGTACCGGAGGTGCCGAAAAGCCGCGCCAACTCCCCCTTCAGCTTGGCAGTGGAGTAGTTGGTGGAGTTGATGATGTAGTCCGCCCGTTCCCGGACCGGCCGCATCAGCTCGATCTCCCGGTCCACCGCCGCCTCAATGGAACCGCACTCGTCGTACAGGGGATGGGGGCGGCGGGTCTCCTTATAGCGCTTGATGATAGTGGCCACCGAGGCCTCCAGAAACAGAAGGCGGCAGGTGATCTGCCCCTTCTTCAAATCGTCCAGCACCCGGAAGAACTCGCCGAAGTCCTCTCCCGCCCGGACGTCGTACACCAGGGCCAGACGGTCGTACCGCCCCTGGGTCCCGGCGCAGAACTCGGCAAATTTCAGAATGATGCCCGCCGGCATGTTGTCCACGATATAGTAACCCATATCCTCCAGGAAGCTGGCGGCCTGGCTCTTGCCGCCGCCGGACAATCCGGAGATGATCAGGATCTCCATCCTACACACCCGCTCTCTCTGTCTTCAAAAGCCGGACCTCCGGCTCCAAGGTGACGCCGGCGGCCTCGTACACCGTCTTCTGCACATAATGGATGAGGGCCAGTACGTCGGCACAGGTGGCGCCCCCGGCGTTGATGATAAATCCGGCGTGTTTCTCCGACACCTGGGCTCCGCCGATCCGATAGCCCTTGAGACCGCACTGGTCGATGAGCGTCCCGGCAAAATAGCCCTCCGGCCGCTTGAAGGTGCTGCCGGCGCTGGGATACTCCAGAGGCTGCTTGCTCCGCCGCCGCCGACCCAGGTCCTCCATTTCCGCCCGGATAACCTCCCGGTCCCCTGGGGTCAGCTCCAACTCCGCCCACAGCACCACTGCCTCCGGCCAGCCGGAGAACACACTGCGGCGATAGCCGAATTTAAGCTCCTCTGTCTCCAAAATTATAGCGCCTTGATCGGGAGTCCAGACTCCCACCCGGCGCACTGCCTGGCACATCTCGCCGCCGTAAGCCCCGGCGTTCATCACCACAGCGCCCCCCAGGGTGCCGGGGATTCCGTGGGCAAAGGCGAAACCAGCGAGCCCCAGGTCCCGGGCCCGGACGGCAGTCCCGGCAAGAGAGGCCCCCGCCAGGGCCCGAATAGTCCGCTCCCCGGTCTGCTCCACCCTATCCATGGCGGCGGTGGAAATCACAAGGAGATCCACCCCCTCGTCCGGCGCCAGCAGGTTGGAGCCGTTGCCGATGACGGTATAGGGAAACTCCCGCACCAGATTCAGGAGGGTCGTCAATTCCTCCTCCGTCTCCGGCAGGGCCAGACGGCGGGCCGGACCGCCGATGCGGAAGGTGGTGTGACGGCTCATGGGTTCCTCTTTCAGCACCCGCAGGCCCGGAAGGCTCCGGGCCTGCGCATTGTCAAAGGTCTCATACCAGGACATTCCATTCCTCCCAAAGCGTTATTCTCTGCCCAGCAGAGCCGCGCCGATGATACCGGCATCGTTGCCCAGGCTGGCCTTCACAATCTGCGTGTGGACCTGGGCATCCTTGTCGTAACGCATCTCCTCCACTTTTCCGCGCAGAGGGAACAGCAGTGCCTCGTCCGCCTCGTTGCTGACGCCGCCGCCGATACAGATTACTTCCGGCTGCAGAAGGTTGATGAGGTTGGTGAGTCCCTCCGCCAGATAGGTGAGGTACTGATCCACCACCGCCTTTGCCGCGGCGTCCCCCTCCCGGGCAGCGTTAAAGGCGGTGCGGCCGTCCACCTTATCGAGACTGCCGTCCGCCAGAGACCACATAACAGACTGCCGGTTCTCCTCCATGGCCGCTTTGGTCAGCCGGATGAGGCCGTTGGCGGAGGCATACCGCTCCCAGCAGCCCCGGCGTCCGCAGGTGCAGAGATCCCCGCCGGAGACGATCACCATGTGACCGCCCTCTCCTGCGCAGCCATTGATGCCGCAGTGAATCTTTCCGTTGAAAATAAGGCCGGTACCCACGCCTGTACCCAAGGTTACCAGGATGAGGCTCTCAATATCCTTTTTCTCAAAGTGGTAAAATTCCCCCAAGGCGGCACAATCAGCATCGTTGCCCAGAAACACCGGGATTTCCCACACCCGGTGGATAAGCTCCGCCACTGGCACATTGCGGATGGGGATGTTCACGGTTTTGACAATCATCCCCCGCTTCACGTCCACCACGCCGGGCACGCCCATACCAATGTAAGCCACTTCCTCCCGGGAGATGCCGTTCTCCTCCACCAGTCCGGTGGCCAGGACACAGAGATCCTCCGCAAACTTCTCCGGAGATTCCCACACCAGGGGCATCTTTTTCGTGGCGACGATATCGAAGGTTTCATTGACGAGTCCCGCCTTCAGATTGGTCCCGCCCACATCAATTCCGATGGTATACATCTTCCAGTTCTCCTTCTCTTATTTTCCCGCGTTGTTGAGATCGGCCAGACGGTCGGCCATCTGCTGGGCGGAGTTGAATCCATACTTCTTGTGGCGGTTGTTCATAGCGGCCACCTCCACAATCACCGCCAGATTCCGGCCCGGCTGCACGGGGATGGTCACCTTGGGCAGCTCCACACCCAGAATGTTCATGGTCTGCTCATCCAGGCCGAAACGGTCATAGAATTTGTCCTGCTGCCACGGCTCCATCTCCACCACCAGATCGATCTGGCTCTCCAGTTTGACAGCGCTCATGCCGAACAGCTGCTGCAGATCCACAAGACCGATGCCCCTGAGCTCAATATAGTGGCGGATAAGCTCCGGCGCCTTGCCGATGAGCTGGTTGGACACCCGGCGGATATCCACTGCGTCGTCCGCCACCAAACGGTGGCCCCGCTTCACCAGTTCAATGGCGGTCTCACTCTTTCCGATGCCGCTGTCGCCGATGATGAGCACGCCTTCGCCATAGATATCCAGCAGTACGCCGTGACGGGTAACAGTGGCGGCCAGTTCATGGTTGAGGTAGTCAATGACCTTACTGGTAAATACAACCGTAGTATCTGAGGTGGAGAGGAGATTCCGCCCGAATTTCCGGGCCATCTCCATACACTCGGGAAAGCAGTCCAGATCACGGGAGATCACCAGAGCCGGAATCTCATACTCAAAGAGAGCTGCAAAACTCTCCGCTCTCCGCTGGTGGTCCATCCCCTCTAAAAGCTTCGTCTCAGCCATACCGATAACCTGGAGACGTCGGGGATCAAAATAGTCAAAAAAGCCCACGAACTGCAGACCCGGACGGTTCACATCCTTAATGCCGATCTCCGCCGTTTCATAGTCCTTGCCCGCATATAAAACCTTCAGTCCAAAGTGCTCGACCAGGCGCTTAAGTTTGACAGTCCCTGTGATTTCATCTCTGACCATAGTGGCGGTCCTCCTACCCAACTGATTGCTTTATTATATCGTATCCAGGCCTCAAATACAAGCGGGAAGCGCAAATGCCGGCGACCCCTCCCTGCCTGCCGGACGCTTTTTCAGTTTTTTGAGAATTTTTCAAAATTTCCCCTTGCATTTTGCGATGAGCCGTGCTAATATAATCGCTGTGGCTTGTACGAGCCAACATAATGTATAAACAGCAAGGAGGTGCAACGGATGGCTAAGTGTCAATTCTGCGACAAGGGCGTCACCTTTGGTATCAAGGTTTCCCACTCTCACCGGCGTTCCAATCGTGCATGGAAGCCCAACGTCAAGCGCGTGAAGGCTATCGTCGATGGTACCCCCCGCCATGTGTACGTTTGTACCCGGTGTCTGCGTTCCGGGAAAGTTACCCGGGCTGTCTAACATACGAGTCGTGGCAAAAAACCGTTCAGCTGTGCTGGACGGTTTTTTTGTACCCATTTCTTCCCTGTCAAAAAGGAGGAAGCCAAAGGCTTCCTCCTTTTTGGCTGTTTCTGTACAAGTGCTTACGCCTCATACAATGTTCTGCCGTCCTTGATGGTCCGCAGCACCCGGACCTCCCGAATCTCCTCCGGTCGGACCTGCAGAGGGTCCCGGCTCAGCACGGCGAAATCCGCCCGCTTGCCCGGGGCGATAGATCCCTTCTCCCCCTCCTCAAAATACTGCCAGGCCGCCGTTCGTGTCACCGCCGCCAGCGCAGCATAGGCGGGGATCCCCTCCGGAAGAGACGCACCGCTGGCGGTGCGTCGGTTCACCGCGCACCAAATAGTCTCCAGCATATCCGGCGGCAGCACCGGCGTATCCTGATGGAAGGTAAAGGGAATTCCCCGGGCCAGTGCAGATGCCGCAGGTGTGATATGGGAGCCCCGGTCCCAGCCGAAGTTTTTCAGATGCACGTCCCCCCAGTGCCAGGTATGGGCTGTAAAAAAGGAAACTGTAAGGCCCAATTCCTTGACAGAATCCAGCTGATCCACCCCCAGCAGCTGACCGTGGATCAGCACCGGACGAAGATCTGTCAGGTCCGTCCCTGCCTGCCGGAGAGACTCCATACACCGAATCAGCTGCTCTGCCGCCCCGTCTCCATTGCAGTGGGCCAGCAACTGCATCCCATTCTCTGATGCATGGGTCAAAGCCTCCGTCACCTGCCGGTCCGTCAGAGTA
Source organism: uncultured Oscillospiraceae bacterium (assembly GCA_944386985.1). Classification (GTDB taxonomy): domain Bacteria; phylum Bacillota; class Clostridia; order Oscillospirales; family Oscillospiraceae; genus CAJFPI01. The sequence continues at coordinate 71,480 of CALXDD010000002.1, read as the reverse complement.
GGGTAGCCCCGGTACTCCCGCTCCCCCTCATAAGGGCGGCGCATCCAGGCGGTGCGGCCCTGGGGAGAGCCGTCCAGGAAGATCTTGTAGCCTCCCAACTTGAAGTGGTCCTTGTATTGGCGGATGTGGTCCGGGAAGGCATCCTCCACCTCCCCCGCTGTCCGCTCCTCAGCGTAGCCCACCAGGTCTACCTGGAGCAGCCCTGACGCCAAAAGGTCCCGGTACAGCGGCACCATCTGCGGCGCCAGCAGTCCCTCCTGCACTGTGGTAATGCCGTAAGAGAGATAGAGCTTCTGTGCGCCCCGGTATGCCTCCATCATCTTCTCCAAATCAGCCATGGGTACCTTCTTCTGGTAGGAAATGAATGCGTTTTCCTCCAGATAACCTGTGAGGTGTCCATCCTTTACACCAATTGCGCCGCCCTCCGGCGGCTGTGTCTGTGGGGTGATCCCCAACCGTTTGAGGCCCATAGTGTTCACCACACCCATATGGCCTGATTTATGCTGCACCAGCAGTGGATGATGGGGCGCCGCCCGGTCCAGCAGGGCCAGAGTGGGATGGCAGTTCTCCGCCAGTGCATTCTGGTCATAGCCCTGGGCCGTCACCCAGGTCCCCTCAGGGATGCGGCTGTCCCGGATAAAGTCCCGAATCCGCTCCTCCACCTCCTGAAAATTGACGCACTCTGAAAGATCCGCCTGCAAAAGTGCGTTGGCCGCCGCGGTGAAATGGCTGTGGGGGTCCAGAAAGGCCGGGATCATGGTGCAGCCCTCCAGGTCAATTTTCTTCAGGTTGGGCAGATGCTCCACCTGAGAGAGAGCTCCGGCCCAGCAGACCCGGCCGTTCTCTACCAATACCGCCTCCACTGTGCCCGCCTGTTCCATGGTATGGATGGTTCCGTTCCAATACAGCTGTCCCATACAGCGCTCCTTCCATTTTTATTAAACAGAGCGCCCCGAAGGCCGAAGCGTTCAGGGCGCCCTCTCCTTTTTCAGTAGGATGGCCCGGAGATCTCCGGGTTATCCGTGAATCCAGCTCTCATCGGCCTCACCCCGGCGCTGGCGCTGCATCAGTTCCTCCACCACGTCCCGTACCGGGCGGTCCTGGTAGAGCACTTCATAGGCACAGCGGCAAATGGGCATCTCCACCCCCATCTTCTCCGCCAGCATCCGGGCGCTTTTGGCCGCATAGTACCCCTCCACTGTGGCACCCACCTGGCGCATGGCTGCCTGGGCGGTGAGGCCTTGTCCGATGAGGATACCTGCCCGGCGGTTCCGGGAGTGCATGGAGGTACAGGTGACGATCAGGTCCCCCATGCCGCTGAGGCCGGCAAAGGTGTCCGTCCGCCCGCCGAGAGCCACCCCAAGCCGGGCCATCTCCGTCATACCCCGGGTCATCATCAGCGCCTTGGTATTGTCCCCCAGGCGCATGCCGTCGCTGATGCCACAGCACAAGGCGATAACGTTTTTCAGCGCGCCCCCCAGCTCCACGCCCACGATATCTGGATTGGTATATACCCGGAAGCGGTTGCTCATAAAGACGTCCTGAACCTGCTCCGCCGCCTCCAGATCCTCGCAGGCCGCCACCACGCCGGTGGGAATCCTGCGGCTCACTTCCTCTGCGTGGGAAGGCCCGGAAAGCGAAATCGCTTTACAGCTATCTCCCGTCTCTTGCCGGATGATCTCCGTCATTCGCAGGCCGGTGTCCCCCTCAATGCCCTTGGTGGCGCTGACCAACAAAGCGTCTTTTTCCAGGTAGGGTGCCGCTGCCCGGGCAGTCTCCCGGATAGCAAAGGAGGGAGTGGCAAATACCACCAGGGGACAGCCCTTCACGCAGTCGATCCGGCTGGTCTGCCCCATAGCAGGCGGCAGGGGGATACCTTTCAGCGCCGGATTTTCCAGTGTGCCGGCGATCTCCTTCGCCCGCTCCTCCCGGTGGCTCCACAGCGTTACCTCATGTCCGTTTCCAAACAACAAGATAGCCAGCGCAGTTCCCCATGCGCCGCTGCCCAGCACCGCAATTTTCATAGCGTATCTCCGTCCTTTCGCTACTCCTTCTTTTTGTGAAGGCTGAACTTGCTCTCGTTACCGTGAACCAGCCGCACCATGTTTCCCCGGTGCTTCCAAAGGATCAGGCCGCCGATAATCACTGCCAGAACCGTAAGGATCAGGGAGTGATCATAAACAAAGAAGGTAGCGAAGGGAAAGCTGGCGCCGGCCCAACAGGAGCCCAGAGACACATATTTCGTGAGGATTGCCAGCACTAAGAAGCCGCCCCACACCACCAAAGCCACCCGCCAGTCCAGCATCAGGGCGATGGTGCCGCCGGAGAGAATGCCCTTGCCCCCTTTAAAATGGAACATACAGGGGAACATATGGCCCAACAGGCAGAAAAGGCCCGCCCAATATTTGGCCAGAATGGTCACCAGCCAGTCGCCCGAAACAAGATGCCGCATGACAAATACGCCTACCAAAACTGCGGCTACAGCCTTCAGCACATCGGTGAGAATCACCACAAAAGTCAGTGCCCCGCCGAAGGTACGATAGAAATTGGTAAGTCCTGCGTTTCCGGAGCCGTGGTTGCGAACATCATCCCGAAGAATATACTTGGAGACGATCACCGCCCCATTGAAGCATCCCAGAAAATAGGCCCCCACCGCGATCACAGCCAGTGCCAGAACAGCGCCCGCTCCTGCCTCCCGCATGGTATCCCACAAGGTCGGTGTGCAGTTCATCACTTCTGCCATGGTTACCCCTCCTTGTCTCCTTTTTGACGAATGGTAATTTTAATGGGCGTTCCCTCCAGCCCAAAGGTGTTTCGCAGCTGGTTTTCCAGATACCGCTGATAGGAGAAATGGAACAGTCGTGCGTCGTTGCAGAAGAAGACAAAGTGGGGGGGCTTAATCCCCGCCTGGGTAACATAATAAATTTTCAGCCGGCGGCCCTTGTCCGTGGGGGGCTGGACCCGGGTCTGTGCGTCCTCCAGGACGTTGTTCAGCATGCCCGTGGTGATCCGGGTAGCGGCCTGGTCGTTGACATAATTGATGAGTTCGAAGAGCCGGTCCACCCGCTGGCCGGTGAGAGCGGAGATGAAGAGAATGGGGGCGTAGGTCATGTAGCTCAGGTCCCGGCGGATCTCCTGGCGCATCTTGTCCATGGTCTTGCCGTCTTTCTCCACCAGGTCCCACTTGTTCACCACGATGATGGATGCCTTTCCCGCCTCGTGAGCCAGGCCCGCCACCTTGGTGTCCTGCTCAGTGACGCCCTCCGTGGCATCGATGAGGATAAGACACACATCGCAGCGGTCTATGGCCATCTGGGCCCGGAGGACGCTGTATTTCTCGATGGCCTCCTCTACCCTGGACTTCTTCCGCATCCCGGCGGTGTCAATGAAGACGTACTTCCCTTTCTCGTTTTCAAACCGAGAGTCAATGGCATCCCGGGTGGTACCGGCCACATTGGAAACAATGGTCCTCTGCTGGCCCAGAATCTTGTTGGTAAGAGAAGACTTTCCTACATTGGGCTTGCCGATGATGGCCACCTGAATAGCGTCATCTTCTTCCTCCTCTTCCTCCTCCGGCGGAAAATACTTAATGCACTCGTCCAGAAGGTCCCCGGTACCATGGCCGTGAACGGCGGAGACGGCGATGGGGTCACCGAGGCCTAAGTTGTAAAACTCATAGATGTCCGGGCTCATTCCCTGGTCCACCTTGTTCACCGCCAGCACAATGGGCTTTCCCGACCGCAGGAGCATATTGGCCACCTCCTGATCAGAGGCGGTGATGCCGGTCTTCACATCGGTAAGGAATACAATGACGTCGGCGTGATCGATGGCGATCTCCGCCTGCTCCCGCATAAAGGCCAGAATCTGGTTGTCGGTGCGGGGCTCAATGCCGCCGGTGTCGATGAGAGTAAACTTGCGGCTGTTCCAGTCGCTTTCCCCATAGATCCGGTCTCGGGTGACGCCTGGGGTGTCCTCCACAATGGAGAGACGCTGGCCGATGATTTTATTGAACAGCATGGACTTGCCCACATTGGGCCGGCCCACGATGGCAATGACAGGTTTTGACATGGAGTTTTCTCCTCCTTATTCCTTATTGCGCAGCAGCCTACATCCGTCTGCTGCCGGGGTTATAGCGGTAATATTCCCCGTCCTCCGGCGGAAGGTCCTCCGGTGGGGACTGGGGCTCCGCCAGCTCCAGTATGGCGTCCACCAGATCAAATCCGCTCTCGGCGTCCACCGGATGTACCGGAACGCCAAGGGCCTCCTCTACATCCGCCACGGTAACATCGTCTAAAAATACCTGCTCGCCGCTGCGGAGCATATTGGAGGGGATCAGCAGCCGCTGGCCTAAATTCTTGCCTTTCAGCTGGGAGATGAGGTCCTTTCCCGTAACAAGGCCGGACACCGTGATGGTATGGCCGAAAAAGTCATTGACGATAGGGTACACCACGCCCTTCACAGCCGGACATTTCTTCTGCAGCAGTTCTACCACCGAGCGGACAAATGGCTCCGCAGACACGCCGGTGGCCACCGCAAAGGGAGACGGCGTCAGCCCATTGATGTCGTCCTCCGCTGCCAGCTCCGCCTGACTTAGGAGCAGCCGCAGCATACCTACACCGTTTTCCAGCTGATCCATGTCCTCATAATACCCCTTCTCCGGCAGTTTTCTGCCTGCCAGGAGATAGAACTCGTCGCTGCACCAGGCGAGGCTGGTGCCGTGTTCCTCCAGAAACGCTCTGGCAAATGCCTCCACCTGGTCAATGAGGGCGGCGGCCTGCTCTCCGGTGTAGGGATGGATCTCCGTCAGGCCTTCTCGGTAGCGGGTCACCCCCACTGGGACAATGGCCACACTTTCCACCGACGGATACATCTCCCCCAGCTCCCGAAGGGTTCGACTGAGGGCTGGGCCATCATTGATGCCGGGGCAAGCCACGATCTGACAATTCATCGTGATATGGTGGTGGGCAAAGCGGCGCATCACCTCGATGCTCTCCCCCGCCCGGCGGTTACACAGCATCTCGCATCGCAGCTTCGGGTCCGTGGTGTGGACGGACACATTGATAGGGCTGATCCTGAGATCAATAATCCGCTGGATCTCCCGGGAGCTCAGGTTGGTCAGAGTCAGATAGTTACCCATAAGAAAGCTGAGCCGGGCGTCATCGTCCTTAAAGTACAGCGTCTCCCGCATCCCGGGGGGCATCTGGTCCACAAAGCAGAAAATACAGCGGTTGGCGCAGGAGCGGGCCTTGTCCATGAGGTAGGTGTCGAAATTGAGGCCCAGGTCGTCCCCTTCCCTCTTCTTCACCCGCACCGTCCGGCGGCTTCCGTCGCTCTCCAGCGTCAGCACCGGGTTCTTGTCATAGCCAAAAAAGCGGTAATCCAGCACGTCTTGAATGGGGTGATCCCCAATCGCCGCCAGCCGTTCCCCGCACCGGACCCCCGCCCGCTCCGCTGGAGAATGGGGGTCCACCGATGTGATGATATTGCTCATAGTCTCTCCCGTTTAGACATATTGATCTATAATATAGTATACTGAACTTTCCGCCTGTTGGCAAGGGGCAATCCCGTGAATCCGCCTTCTATTGTTCGGTATTTCTGAACAAATATTTCATATAGACAAATTTCCGCCCTTGTCCGGCCCTTTTTGCCATGATATAATGAAAAATAAAAGAAATCCGTCCGCTGTTTGAAAAGTCCGGCACAAGCCGGGCGGAGTATGCCATAAAGCAGGTCCCCCGGAAGACTGCGAAACACGCGGCAGCGAAGATCGCCGTCCTGCCGCATAGGAACAGAGAAAATCAGTATCCACCGGCATAGTCCATGAAAACAACGCGTCAAAATGGCTGTGAGTTATTGTCTTGGAGAACACATCTCTCTTTTGATGGAACTCGTATTCAGCCTGATACCGCCGCGGACGAACGCAGACATTTCCGAATCCAAGGCCGAGATTGCCCAAATGGACAGCAAAGGCCTCTGTCTCGGGTGTCCAAGCTGCCGCTATCTCAACTGCAGCTTTGGAAAACGCCCTCCTCTCCCTGCCGCGGCGCCGTCTTCCCCCGGCGCCGCGGTCCCTTGTAAGCGCTCCGCAATATATCCCCGGCATCGGATCGTCCGGCCGTGAGGAACTTCTGCTCTTCTGAAAGAGCACCATAGATTCTTTCCAGAGAAGCCATCCGCTCCGCGCCGAAATATAAGCCCCTGCCGGAATTTTCCGGCAGGGGCCTCTTCTTGCATACAAAGTGGCAGGAACAACAGCGGAACCGTCCGGTCAGTGCCACCCTGCTCCACTTGCAAGCACCTCTTCCCTCCTTTTCGCGTATCATACAAAGGAGATGCTTCGACATCACCTCTCCCCGATCTCCCGCCGCAGCAGGGCGATCTCCCTGCCATGGCCCGGCGTATCGTGGGGTGTCTCCAGAATAAAGGGCAGACAGCGGAGCTTCGGGTGGGTAATAAACCCTACAATTCCCTCCAGGCCAATGGTTCCTTCCCCGATAGGAGCGTGGCGGTCCTTCCGTGCACCCAGGGGATTCATGCTGTCATTGATGTGACATGCCTTCAGCCGCTCCAGACCGATCACCCGGTCAAATTCCTCCAGCACATCGTCCAGGTGACTCCGTACATCGTACCCCGCGTCGGACACATGGCAGGTATCCATACATACCCCCACCTTGTCCTGCAGTTCCACCATGTCCAGAATCTGCCGCAGCTCTTCAAACCGTCCGCCGATCTCACTGCCCTTCCCTGCCATAGTCTCCAGCAGCACCACCGTATTCTGATCCGGCCGCAGCACCCGGTTGAGCATGTCCCCGATCATCCGGCATCCTGCATCCACCCCCTGGCCCACATGACTTCCGGGATGGAAATTGTAGTAGTTCCCCGGCAGATACTCCATGAGCTGGAGATCCCCCGCCATTATTTCCGCCGCTAAATTCCGGATACCCTCGTCCTTGGAGCAGGGATTCATAATGTAGGGCGCGTGGGCCACCAAGGGTCCAAACTGCCCCTCCCTCAGCAGCCCCCGCAGCTTCTCAAGATCCGCCGGGTCCGCCGCCTTGGCCCGGGACCCTCTGGGATTGCGGCAGAAAAAGGCAAAGGTGTTGGCCTCGATCCCTACCGCCGCCAGCCCCATTTTGTAAAACCCACCGGCACTGGAGAGGTGGGCGCCCAAATAGATCATCTCGTCTCCTCCTTTTGGATTTCCGCTGCCGCCAGTTCCAGCAGCAGCTCCCGCTGGTTGGGGATCTTGCCCTCCACCACCTGGTCGAGGAGCCAGTTCAGCATGTCTCCCACAGCTTTTCCCTGAAAGCCAAGATCCAGCAGGTCGTTTCCCTTTACAGCAAGCTGCCGCAGGGAGAAGCACTGATCCTCCCGCAGCACCACGTTCAGCATCTCCTCCACCTGATTGAGCCACTCCTGCCGTCCCAAATAGGCCGGGTGCTGGGCCAGGTTATCCCCCCGCTTGATCTGGAGCAGGCGGCGGAAATCCTCCTCCCCCAGCTTTCTGAGAAGGCGGCGGATGCCCTTCTCCGTCATGGTAATGGGCACATCATGGAGCCGCACCAGACGGCAGATGGTATCTCGGCTCTCCCGGTCCATCCGAAGCCGGCTGCAGATTTCCCGTGCCATCTCCTCACTGCGGCGGCCGTGATCGTAAAAATGGCCCACCCCCGCCTCGTCTACTGTAAAGGCATCTGGCTTGCCAAGATCGTGGAGCAGAAGAGCCCAGCGGATGACAGGGTCCCTGGGAGCCGCCGCCATCGCCCGGACGCTGTGTTCCCACACATCAAAGCAGTGGTGGCGGTTGTGCTGGTCAAATCCCACTGCCGGCAAAATCTCCGGCAGCACCACCCCCACCACATCGGCGTACTCCAAAAGGATCTGGTCCGCCGCCGGACCCAGAATCAGCTTCGCCAGCTCCTCCCTCACCCGCTCCATGGCGATCTTTCGAAGGAGATCCTTATGGCGGCGGAGTGCCTTCTCCGTCTCTGTGTCGATGGCAAAGGACAACGTGGCAGCAAACCGCAGACACCGGAGAATCCGCAGGGCGTCCTCCGTCAGGCGGCGGTCCGGGTCTCCCACGCACCGGAGTATTTCATACCGGAGATCCTCCCGGCCCCCGAAGGGATCCACGATCTCCCCCGCCTCATCCAAAGCCATAGCGTTGACGGTGAAATCCCGCCGGGCCAGGTCCTCGGTGAGGGAGGCGGTGAAGGTCACCTTGTCCGGGTGGCGGCAGTCGTGATAGGACCCGTCCCGGCGGTAGGTGGTCACCTCCACACTCCCCTGTCCGGTGACCACGGTAATGGTGCCGTGACGCAACCCCGTGGGTACGCTGTGTGGGACGAAGAGGGTCTGCACTTCCTCCGGCAGTGCGGAGGTAGTCACGTCCCAGTCCTGGGGCGTCCGGCCCAGCAGCAGGTCCCGCACACAGCCGCCCACGCAAAAAGCCTCATGGCCGGCCTGGTTCAGTATCGTTAAAATTTTTTTGACATAGTCAGGAATAGCCGGGTACATAAGGCCACCTCCTGGGATGATTTTACTGTAATATGGACAAAATACCGAAGGATATACTTTTTAGAATCGGCAGGTTTGTACGGTGTTTTCGGTTGCACAACCCTGCAGAATCGATTATAATAAAATAGTTAGAAATTGACAAGTACCGGCGAAAAAACGCCGTTTTTGGAGGAATGCGCATGCCTTCCAATATCCGTGACTATATCCGCCCCGGCCGCCGGGTCCATCTTTGCGGCATCGGCGGTGTATCCATGTCCCCTCTGGCGGAAGTACTCCACTCCATGGGTCTCAAGGTCCACGGCAGCGACATGCAGGAGAGCCACACTGTGGAGCATCTGCGGTCTCTCGGCATCCAGGTGACCATCGGCCACCGTGCCGAAAATGTCCAGGGTTCTGAATTCCTGGTCCGCACCGCCGCCGTCCACGACGACAACCCGGAGATCGCCGCGGCCCATGCCGCCGGCATTCCCGTTTTTGAGCGGGCGGAGGCCTGGGGCGCCATTATGCAGGGCTACCGTAATGCAGTGTGCATCGCGGGCACCCACGGCAAAACCACTACCACCTCCATGACCACCCATGTGTTCATGGCCGCCCACGCAGACCCTACCGTGATGATCGGCGGCACCCTGCCCCTGCTGCACAGCGGCTACCGGGTGGGCGGAGGCGACACCATTATACTGGAATCCTGTGAGTACTGCAACTCCTTCCTCCACTTCTTCCCCACCGTGGCGGTGGTGCTGAATGTGGAGGCAGATCATCTGGACTTTTTTAAGGATCTGGAGGACGTGGAGCACTCCTTCCGCCGCTTTGCCCAATTGGTCCCTCCTGATGGAAAGGTGTTGGTGAACGCTGACGATGCCAATGCCATGAAGGCGCTGAATGGACTGAAGCTCTTCACCTTCGCTATCCGGTCCGACGCGGACTGCCGGGCAGTGCATATCACCTACACCAATGGCCTTCCCGCCTTTGATGTAGAGATTCACAAAACCCACTACGCCCATGTGGAACTGCAGGTGGGCGGTGAGCACAACATTCTCAACGCCCTGGCCGCTGCCGCCATCGCCTATGAACTGGGCCTGCCCGCTCAAGCGGTGGAGACAGGACTTGCCACCTTCACCGGCGCGGGCCGCCGTTTTGAATACAAGGGCGAATTCAACGGCGCCAAGATCTATGACGACTACGCCCATCACCCCGGTGAGCTGCACATGCTTTTGAACATGGCCAGAGGCCTTGGATACAAGCGGATCATCTGTGCCTTCCAGCCCCACACCTACAGCCGCACCAAGGCGCTGTTCCCCCAGTTTGTGGAGGAACTGAAGCGTCCGGACGTGCTGGTGCTGGCGGAGATCTATGCCGCCCGGGAGAAGAATACCATCGGCATCTCTTCCCAGGATCTGGCCCGGGAGATCCCCGGCGCTATCTGCTGCGCCACCTTGCCGGAAGTGACGGAGACGCTCCGCCGCCTGGCCAAGCCAGGGGATCTGATCCTCACCGTAGGCGCCGGTGACATCTATACCGCAGGGGAAGCCCTGCTGCAATAGCCCCTGGTGCTTTGGCACCTTCTGACCACGGATGACGAAAGAGAGTGACAGTATGACCATTTCCCAGATCTACACCACCCCTCCCACCGACGAGCGCTCCCCCGTGGAGCAGGCCACATTCCATCTTCTGGAGAAACTGCACATCCCCTATGAGCGGGTAGAGCATGATCCGGCGGACACTATGGAGGACTGCCGGGAAATCAGCGAGGCCCTCTGTGTGCGGATCTGCAAGAATCTGTTTCTTTGCAACCGTCAGCAGACCCAGTTTTATCTTTTGTGTATGCCCGCCTCCAAGGCCTTCAAGACCAAGGATCTGTCCACCCAGATCCAGTCCGCCCGCCTCAGCTTCGCCCCTGCGGAGAAAATGGAGGAGCTTCTTGGCGTGACACCGGGCTCCGCCTCTATTCTGGCGCTGATGAACGATCAGGACAACAAGGTTCAACTGCTGCTGGACCGGGATTTGTACAGTAAAGAGCACATCGGGTGCCATCCCTGCAAGAACACCGGCACGCTGAAGCTGGAAACTTCCGATGTCCTGAATATTTTCCTGCCCTATGTACACCACAAGGCTACCGTGGTAGACCTGCCAGACGACAGCCAGGCCTCCGCATAAAGCCACAGGCACTGGACCGCCGTTCCTCTGATTCTGTATGCAAGAGCGCCCGGAATGCATTCCGGGCGCTTTTAATTTTCTGCAGGGCCGCTCCAGGTGGGCAGCCCTTTCTATATGATCCCCTCGTTTTCCGATAGGGAGCATCATGCTCTGCTCAGCACCGGTTGGCTTTCCTGCTGGCTCACCGGCTGACCGATAGCGGCAATCAGATTGCGGCGGGTAACGATACCGCAGAAGACATTCCGACCATCCACCACCGGCACAAAATTCTGACGGAGCGACGCCTCAACCACAGCAGAGAACTCCGCTTCAATGGGGAGTGCAGGGCAAAACTCTCTCCGCAGAATATCCTTGATCCGATATCGCTCCTGCTCCTTCATATTGGTCGTCCCGGTTTTTAAAATGTGCTGCAGAAAATCGCCCTCGGAAATACTTCCCACATAGCGCTCCTCCGCATCCAGAACCGGGATCGCCGTATACCGGCAGCGGTTCAATACCTCCAGGCCCTGACGAATGGTGTTATTTTCATGTAATACTACAGTGCAAACCTTGGGAATCATCAGCTTTGCGATGTTCATCTCAATATCCTCCCCAAAATAGCGGGCCGTCTCCCGCAGATGGCTCCCCCCGACTGCAGTGCACAGCGCGTCTGCTGATGGTCTCTTCAGAGACCTCATAACTCTTTACGCTATACTGCTGCGGATTTATTGGTGGGTTGATTTTAGTATATCATAACCAGGCGAAAAAGGGGAGAAAGATTGTAAATAGAAAATGAAGAATCTATAAACAATTCTCCCCTTTCCGTCTTGCAGCACACCGCATCAAAGACCCCTCTTCCCACTCATCAATGACAAGCCGGCCAGTCAACGACTGGCCGGTTTGTCATCTTCCGTAAATCAGATTCTCTGTCCTTTCTCCTATGCAAAATCAAACCCCAGATATGCCTTCTGAGCCTCCGGCAGCATCCGCCCCGCCAGCATGGCGAAGGGCTCCATCCTGCCCCCCAGCACCGCGCCGGACCAGGCGGGCAGGCGTACCTCCGCGGCGCTGCATCCCATCTGCCGCATCAGTCCGGCGAGACACCCAGCCAGCTGTTCCTCCGGAGCCAGCAGCTCGTGGACCAGCAGGGTTCCGTCATGCCTGCGCTCCGCGGCAGCGCAGCAGTCCGGCACATCAGGAAAGCAGAACAGATCCCCGCCCTCCTGCCGGCAGAGTTCCTTCTGAAAATCCACAGCATTCCGGTCCCACTCCAGGTATGTGTGTCCCTGAAGATTCCGGGATCTGGTTCTCCAGTAATCCTCCGCTTCCACTGCTGCCGGGCAACGTGCCGGCGCCTCAGACAGCTGCCGGGCCGTCACCTGAACCTCCCGGACATAAAAAGCAGTATGGGCCTCCATAGTCCGGCCATAGTAGGGAAAAAGTTCCGGGGTGTCAGGCACCACCGCCATACAGTCCAGCTCATGTCCAATTCTCTTTCGTACCGCCGCGCTCAGAAGCCGGGAGGCAAGTCCCTGCCCTCGGTACTGTGTCCGCGTCGCCACGCCATAGACACAGCCGCTTGGAAAGGTCCCCCCCTCCTCTGTGCGCAGAACAGCGGGCAGCACCGTCAGCATGGAGACAATTTCCCCATCCCGCACGGCCAGTTCCACCCGGTCCGGTCGGAACATCCGCGCCTCATAACACGCCATAAATTCCTCTGTATCGCCAAAAGCCTCTCGCCAAAGAGGCCGGAGCAGCCGTGCCTCATCAGAACCGGCAGAGCGGATTTCGTCACATTCAGGCATGTGCCCGCTCCTTCCTGCGGTCCATGATGACGGAGGCGATGAACACCAGCAGCACCGCGCCCATTCCCTCGGCCAGAATCATAACGCCGCGTTCCACACCCAGCATCAGCACCGCCGCAAAAATCATAGGACCAATTGTTTGGGCAATACTCTCCACAGTGCTGTTGATGCCCATAGCCTTTCCTGCGCCGTAGAGACGTACCTCCGGCAGATCACTAAAATACACTGCCTGCATGGAAAGGCCAAAGCTGTCCGCCACCGCCAGCAGGGCGATAATAAAGAACGCGGTCCCAACCGACGGATTGAGGGCAAACAGCACAAAGGCCGCCACATAAATACCGGAGGAGAGAATCAATCCTCCCCGGGCTCCCAAACGGTCGGACACCACCTTGGTGAGCGTCGGCCCCAGATAGATGGCAATCACGCCGGAGACCAGGAATGCCTGTGCCACAAAGGAAGTGCTCAGACCGTTCTCCTCACCAAAAATCGGGAAGAAATAGCTGAGGAAGGATGCACAGATCAGGTAGGGCATCAGCATGAAGAGGAAGAAAATCCATACCCGGGGTCGAAGCAGGAACTGGATCGTGGAGATCCCCTTCTCCTCCTTTGCCTCGTGCTCCGCAGCGGCCTGCTGGTTCAGACAAACCATGGCCAGCACCAGGGAGATCAGCGTAACCACCACCGCAATATAGAATACATTCCGATAGCCCACCTGATCGGCAGCCAGGGAGCCCACCACTGTACCGCAGTTCATCCCGGAGAGGTAGGCGGCATTGTAGCCGGAGAATCCCTTGTTGCGCTGATCCTCCTCCTGATAATTGCTGATAAATGTGTTGAAGGCAACCAGCACCAATCCCTCGCCGACGCCCAGCACCACACTGCCGCCAATCAGATACCACAGATCCGGCGCCAGACCGCACAGCCCAAGGCCCGCCATAAACAGAATGCTGCCCGCGCCGATCAGATTCTTTGTCCCCAGCCGGTCCACCAGGAATCCGCCCAGGAGAGAAAAAACAGCAGTCAGCAACACCTCTGCGGACAGAGGAATAGCCGAGGCCAGTTCCCGCTGAATCCCCATAGACTCGTCCCAGAGCTGCATACCATACACCGGCAGGAAGGCGGTGGACATATTGCCGGCGAAGAAAATCAAAAACACAATGGGCCGAACGATGCCCACATCCCGCATCAGCTTCCGCTTCCGCTCCCGCCGGTTGCGGCGGATGGCGTCCACAAATACTGTCGCTTCAGAGAACAGCAGGATGCAGGTAATTACAATCATCAACACAGTCAACAACGTCTCCCGAATCAGCGCCTCATTGGCGGCGGTAAATGCATACAGGTCGGTCCCCACTTCAATGAGGGCAATCACTTGCCCGTTCTCATCGGTGATAGGTGCCAGGGTGAAGGCGTAGTGCCCATCGGCGCTGGAGAAAGCGGAAAACTGGATGGGCTCCCCGGTCTCATAGATCTCCGACTCATAGGACCCCTCAAATACACCGCTCATGGGGTACACTACATTGTTCAGTCCCTCGTCGGAGTAGATAATGCAGACGATGCCGTTCATCTCCCGATAGAGGGTGCAGTAGGCCCCATCGTCATTGATCTCGCTCATCAGAATTTCCTTTACAGAAGCATCAATGCGCTGGTATGCCTCGCTGCCGTAGTCCTCCGGAGAATCCAAGCTGCGGATGTCCTCCGGGTCAAAGTCCCTGGCCATCAGGACAGCCATGTTGGTCATCTTGCTGGTCCGCTCCTCCACATACCGCTGGTTGAGGTCATCCACCACAACGGAGGCAACCAGCGCCGCGCTGAGGACCGCTGCCAGAATTACCGCCATCTGCAGACGGCCCTTGGCGCTGAGACGAAGCAGCGTACCTGCCCGGATCAGGAAAATGACGCTTCCCAGCAGCAGAATTGCCAAAACAGCGATAGCGGCACAGGCCAGCCATCCCATCACCTGCACAGACGCAGCCTTCCCTACCTCTGCGGTATTCAGCAGAACCGCTCCCTCTGCGTCCTCCGCATAAATGCAGTAGTCGTAGACGTACTCGCCCAGTGTCTCATCGAAATAGTACTCGCAATAAATCGCGGAGAGGATACCCTCCGGCGTCACATCCACAAAGGAGTAAATGGGCAGTTCATTGAACGCCTCCGGCACATCCGCCAGAGGCTCCCCCTGCCCCACTGCCGTTTCTATCGTCCCGTCAGGCAGGATCCGTCGAATCTCCCGCTGACCCACGTCATTGAAGTAGACGCTTCCGTCCGATCCGCAGGCCAGCTGAGCGGCAACACTGTAAAAATCGTCCGTCCCATGATCGGCAGCATCATATACACAGATATGACTGCCATCGGACTTCGCCTGCCAGACTGAGCCGAGTTTATCGGTGAAATAGACCTGGAAATCGGGAGAGATGGCACAGTACATCGCATACCGGTAGGCCTCCGGATAGGAATAGGTCTCCTGCTCCGTCAGTTCTCCTGTCTCCGCGTCCAGACGGCACAGAGTGAAGCTGTCCAGATCTACCCGTACAAACCAGAGAGCCCCATCCTGCCAGGTAAGGCCCTGGACACGGATGCGGTTTTCCCCGTTGGTGTCGCCGTGGGGCTCCTCGTACAGATAGCTTACGAAGGCACCTGTGCTGTCGTACACAGCAATCCGCTCACTGGCAATATTCTTGCCGTTGTCGTCCAGCAGTCTGTCGTGTATGTACAGATTGCCCGCATCGTCAGCGGCCAGTGTCTGGGCATAGTAGAACCCCTGATTCTGTTTCCCGCCCGGGATGGAGCGCACATAATTGCTGTTTGCATCCAGCACCAGAATACTGGTATTGCCACCTGCGATCACATACTTCTGTCCGTCCTGTCCATACAAAACCGCCGTGGGATCCCCGATATAGACAGTCCGGGCCCGTGGATCCATCTGCAGCGCGGTCCACCCGAACAGAACGGTCACCACGCAGATGGCTGCCAGAAGCAGGCACAGCACCGTTCGATACTTTTTTAGAAAAGTCATCTTATCTTTCTCCCCTTTGGTCAGTTCCCTTCGGACCGAAGTTTCACCGTGAATTTTTTTACGATTTCGCTGGGCCGATACCGGAGTTTATTGACCCTGAGGCCCTCCAGTCCCATATCCTCACACCAGTTCAGCCGCGGCGGATGGCCTGGAAGCAAGGCACAGTGATAACTCAAAAAATAAGTCAGCCCCCGGTAATTTTCTGTGTTTTTCTGGAAGGAATAGCAGGCACAGTTTCCAAGCGTTTCCCCCAGAGCAAAGGCCACCGGCGTACCGTCCACATAAACCATACCGCCGTAGTAGCAGGTTTCGTCCCAGATCTCCTGAAGCCTGGCAAATGCCTGACGCTCACAGCCGAAGAAGCATTGTGCACAGGTGTGCCAGTCGCACCACCGGTCGAACACTTTCAGCATATCGTCAAAGCTCTCCCTCCCCAAAGGTCGGAATTCCACTCCTCCCAGATGGGAAACCAGCTTCAACTCCCGCCGCTTGGACTTGTTCTCTCCCCCCTCCAGACAGGTGAAGTCCGATACCTGATAGACATAATCGCTCCAATCCCGTTCCGAGGTGATTTCCAGATCCATACCCATACTCTGGTACAGCGGCAGCCACTCCTCCGGCACATATTCAAAAACGGCAGGGTGCCCCATTCGTCCAAAAATTTCCCGGACCACGGACACCGCCTCTTTGAAATCCCGGGATGGTCCGGGAAGCAGGATCGCCGCAGGCACCTGGTCCAGTGTGATATAGGTCACCGCCAGCGTATCGCCTATGATCCGGCACCGGTAATGGAACATCGGCTCCCATGCCCAGAAGTTGGTGAAGGACAGATCAAAGAAAATACTCTCTCCGCTGTATTGCTCCACCAACTGACGGTCTGCGGGCTGGAATTCCCGAAATCCGTATTGCTTTTCCACTATTTGCTGATAGTCTTGCATTTGCCAAAACACTTCTCTCTATTCTCAACTGTCTTCTCTTCCTGCCTCTATCTCACTTTGCTGCCGAGCTTTCCATTCACCAGTTGAAAGATACGGTCGCAACCCTCCAGCGCATCCTCCCGGGTAGAAAACACCACACAGGTGCGCCCATCGCGCTGCACCGGAACCTTCCGGCAAAGCAGAATGTCCGTTCCCTGGTCACAGGCAATCCGCCGCCGCAGGGCGCCGCCGTTATACCGGGTGAGCTCGACCCCTCCGTAATAAATGGTTCCGCCGGTAGGCTGCAAAAGGCCGGTCATCAGCCGGGCCATTGTGGTTTTTCCCGATCCGGTGGCGCCTAAAATTCCCACAGTCTCCCCCGGGTGCAGCCGCAGAGTTACCCCCTGCAGCACAGACTCTGTTCTCCCCGGGTAGGCAAAGGTTACGTCTTTCAGTTCAAAGACACTGCCCATAGGCGGCAGCGCAACATTTCCGGTAGGCCGCTTTTCCGCCAGTGGCATAAGCCACCGGATCTCCGCCATAGACTGCCCGGCCTGCAAAGCGCCCAGCAGCACACTGAGGGGCAGCGCCGCTGCCGGCAGATACAAAAGCAGTGTCTGCACCAGACGTGCTGCGGATGATCCGTTTTCTACTGCAAAATAGACCACCGGCAAGACCAGCAGCGCCGCCATGGGCCAGGCGGCTCCCAGGAAGCGCTCCTGCCGTCGGACATTCCCCTCCTCAGGGAAAGGACGATCGATGCCCAGCAGCCGGTCCGACTCCTGGTGCAAAAGCCACTCCCGCCGCTCCTCCTCCGCCTGGATGTGGACCTTTCGTCCGGCCCGGAGGCAAAAGGAAACGGCCGCCACCGCATAGAGAACCGCCGCCACGAGGGCCGCGGCAATAAAGTCCTTGGAGGAACGGCTTTGAAGCGGCAGCAGGATCACCAGAATTGCCATAAGCCCCCACAAAGCCGTCAGAAACCAGGCCATAATGCGCTCCGCATTGCTCCGGAGGGCCGCCATACCGGCAGCCACCGCCTCCGAGTTCTCTACCTCGCCGACGGAATAGATGCGCTTTCCCATCCCCAGCAGCACAGCCAGCGCCGCCTTCTGGGCCGCTCTGCGGACCACCTGCCGCCCGCTGAATACCAGCAATGTCTCCAGCAGGGCGATGGCCAGCATCACCGCCGCACTGCCCCAGAGCGTAGAGAGGTCCGCTGTCAGAATCACTGTGGAAAGGGCACTGTGGATCTGCCCTGCCAGCAAAATCCAGAGTCCTCCGCCCAGAAGTCCCCACAGCAACAGCAGTAAACCCTCATACCAGCTCAATTCCCGGAACATTCTTCCGATCAGGGCAGACGTCTTGACAGCGTTTCCCGGAAAATCCCGTGTGACGCTGTAGGCCGCGGAAAACTTCCGGCTGTTTTTCCCGGTAAAATATACCCGCTGGCGCGTGCCCTCGTCATAAAAGTAGTATCGCCCCAACCAGTCCGGCAAAACTGCCATACCGGTACCATCCTCATTTTGAACCAGAAACGGGCCGGCAGAGGTACGATACCAGTCCCCCTCCAAAGTGGTGGGAAGTATAATCAGGCCAGCATCCTCCAGAAACGCCGCAGCGTCCTCCAGAGTCTTCGCGTCTTTTGGCAGTTCGCAGCGCTCCATGTGGAAGTAGTCCAGCAATCTTCCGATCCCGTGAAAGGCATTGGCCTGACAAGCCGTGTCACTATACAAGACCATGCACCTCCTCTTCCACAAACTCCGCCCGCTCGCGCAGAACAGTCTGCCCATTCTCAATACGGCAGGCGATATCGCCTTTGGGCAAGAGTGCGGCGTCCTCCGTCAGCAGCACCACACCGATCCCTCTCCGGCGCATATTTCGGATCAGCTGATCCTCCGTTTTCCCATCCAGCTCCCGGGTCAGACCGTTGCAGACAAGAAACGGCGTCCCCCTGGCAAAAGCGCGGGCAAATTCCAACAGGATTCTCTCTCCGGAGGAGAGGGTCGACACTGGTGTGTCATATCCGCCGGTACGCCGCAAAACGCTCCGGTGGAGCAGGGCGTCGGAGGCCGCCTCCATCACCGCGTAATCAGTAATATTCTGAAGTCCCGCGGCAATATTCTCCCGAACTGTTCCATGCGGAAATGGGATACCGCCACCCAGAAGCGTAATATTGCCGCAGATCTCCCGGTCGCTGAGGTCTGCCATACTGCGTTGATCCAGATAGAACTCCCCCTGCGCGGGACGCTCCAAGCCGGCAATGCCTGCCGTCAGGGCGGCTCGGATCTCCCTGTTCCCTGTCACCACCAGAATCTCCCCCCGGCGCAGGGTAAAGGTCACGTCTTTGACCAGCGCTGTTTTCTCTCCTGCCGGCCTCATGGACACATTTTGGACCGTCAATGTCTCCGCAGTGCCGGCGCCGGAGTCCACATGTGCCTCCGGCTCTCCCTGAAAAACTTCTCCCAGGCTCTCCCGGCAGCGCCTCTCCGCCATTTTTTCCGCCATGAAGCAGGGAAAAGCGCCCATGGACGCCGCAGCCGCAGCCGCCAAGAGCATACATCCGAAGAGGTCCGCCGCACCGGACCATCCCATAATCATCTCCAGAAGGCAGACACAGAAGACCAACAGCAGCTCTCCTGCTGCCGCTATGTACCAATATGCCTTCTGATGATCCATTTCCATTGGACGAAAGGCGCTGCCCGTCTCACATGCCCAGCGCTGAAAGCGCGCTGTATCTGCACCGCGCAGCTGATTGGTCTCCCAATCGGCCAGATCCTGTGCTGCCAGATCACCGCCCAAAAATGCGGCGCGGCTCAGGAGCTTTCCATCGCTGTACAGCTTCTCCCTACGGAAAAAGCACACGCCGCAGAAGGCGGCTGCCACCGCAAGCGCCACAGCTGCGGCGAAAAGGCTCTGAACCGCCATCACCGCCAGGCACGCCCCACCGCTTACCAGCTGCATCAGGCAGATCCGGGAACGAGCCATAGCGTCTGCATTCCCGGCACAGCCTCTGGCCGCCTCATCCAGCCGGAACCGGCTGGTTCTCTGGAAAAATTCGGTGCTCTCCCTGTTCAGCCGCTCCTGAAATCCATGGATACACCGGTCATGATAAAAGGCCCGGCAGCGTCCGATCAGCCGGATCTGAAAGGCCACCGCCGCCCCCTGCAGCAAAATCACAAGCCCTATCTCCAAGCACAAAGACAGTCCTCCGCCCGTCTGGGGAGAGGACAGACTTTCGGCAATGCTGCGGGCCAGAACTGCCAGCAGACCATATCCCGCCGCAATAAACAGCTGCGCCGCTGCGAGAAGAACCGGCACCTGATACCCTGCCCACAATCGTTTCCTGGGAATCTCACTGCTGCTCCGCTGTCCTGTCTCGCCGTTTGCAAAACAGATGGCAACGCCGGTAAACCCCTTCTCAAAGGCCCTGCGGGACAGCACCTGGCACCCGTCCTCGGGAGAGTTGACATAGACCTTCTCTCCCCGTATACCGGTGACCACCACAAAGGAGCGAAACTCCCAGTGGGCGATCAGTGGAAGCGGCGCCCGGCGCAGCTCCGCCGTGGACATCCGGTATCCCTGGGCATAGATCCCTCTGGACTGCGCCGCCAAGACAAGATCGGCGGCACTGGCAATGGGCTGCCGCGTCAGTTCCCGCATGGCGGCGGGCTTCCCATAATATGACAGCACCATTGCCAGCGCTGCCGCTCCGTTTTCCGACGGGCACGACTGTAAAATCAGTTCCACAGCCTCCATCGTCCCACGATTTTTCACCAGGTTCACCTTCTCTCCTATGATCTCAGATACTCCCACGGCGTCATCTCATCCACGATGACCTCCATATTGCACAGCGTCCCGGTATCAATGGTCAAACTACCGCCCTCAGCCCGGGACCATACGCCGGTGCTCCCGTCGGAACCGCCCAGCAAAGTCACTCGAATCTCCACAATATTCTCATTTTGCGGCACAATCTGGCTGGTATAAAACCTGCCCAGCGTCTCGCTGATATTGGTCTCGGTAATGGGATAGTTGGAGATGTCGCTGACCAGTCCCTGGACATAGCCGTAATTCTCCGA
The DNA here is from genome assembly GCA_944386985.1 of uncultured Oscillospiraceae bacterium. Taxonomy (GTDB): domain Bacteria; phylum Bacillota; class Clostridia; order Oscillospirales; family Oscillospiraceae; genus CAJFPI01. The sequence continues at coordinate 51,016 of CALXDD010000002.1, read as the reverse complement.
GCCGGAAACGCTGGGATAGATCCGCACCTCCATGCCCTTTTGGATGGACTGGGCCACCGTGGAGGACACATAGGCCCGGATTTCCGCCTCATTGGTGGTGGAGTCGGCATTGGTAACGCCCACCACCAGATCTCCCATCTGAATGGCACTGCCCACTGAGACAAGGTCCACCACCCGCCCGGAGACAGGGGTATAAATCATAGAGGCCGCCTGATAGGCTTCATAGAGCTGCTCCAGCTCCTCCTGAGGTACCTGGGCACTCTGTGCCTCCTGGATCTGCCGGAACAAGTCCTCCTGCGGTACAATCGCGATGAGATCTCCCGCCTCCACCGTGTCGCCCACCTCAACCTGGACGTAGGACACCTGGCCGTCCACCTGGCTGGTCACCTGCTCAATGCCGTAGTGAGGAAAAACCACGCCGGTAATGGCCACCGTCTGGGTGATGGTCCCTGTAAAGCACTGGATCACTACACCCAGAGCTGCAACCAGCAAAATCGCCCCTGCCAGCCATGTGACCGGCGCCGCCACGCTCAGCCGCCGGTAAACCGGCCTCCGGTCCCCTTCGGCGATCTCGCGGGTAAAGATATGCTCAGAATCCATAGCGGTCACTCCTCCACAAAGTTGAACATTCCATCTTCCGACACCATGATCTTCGGCTGCCGGCCGATCAACCGTCCCTCAGCGTCAAAAGCGATGGTGCCGCCTACACCGTTGTATCCCTGCTCCTCGTGGAGCGCCTGGGCGATATCCGCCGAGTCCGTGCTGCCGATGCGAACAGCGGTATCCACGATCATCCGGATGGAGTCATAGAGCTGCACCGCCCACTGAGTGGGCTCAGAGCCGTACTTCTCCCGGTAGCGGGCGTAAAACTCGTCCACCTCATCGCTGGGCTCCAGAGGGACAGGGGTGGCGATATAGATATCATCACTGACCGTCCGGTCCGCCAGCAGGTAGTCCGTATAGTCGAAGGAGAAGTCACCCAGAATGTGCATCTCCGGGTTTCTGGTCCGCACCAAGCGGAGAATGTCGAAAGCGTCCTCCGCTAAATACTGACTGACGAACACCGTATCCACATTCAACGCTTCCCACCGCTCCAGTATTGCGTCCAGCTCTGCCTCCAGCGGTGTGGTGACGGCCACATCCACTACTTCCACGTCTGTCCCCGCCACGCCGCGCAGGAACGCCTGGGCCATATCCTGTTCATAGTCGGTATCGCTGTGGTAAATGGCCACCCGCTGCATATCCTCCCGCTCCGCAGCGTAGGCGGCAATGGCGCTGCCCAGATCGTCTTCCCCATAGCAGTTGCGGAACACCATGGTATAACCGTTTTCAAAGAGGCTGTCAGGGGCGCTGTAGTATGTAATCAGCAGCTTTCCGGCGCTGTCCAGCACATCCGCCGCCACATCTAAGATATTGAGAGAGGATGTGCCCACCACAGCGGTGATCTCCGGGTCGGAACGGATGGCATTGAGGGCTTCCATCCCCTGCTGGAACACGGAACCGTCTTCGTAGAACTCATAGCTGATGGTGTAGCCCTGATCCCCGTAGAGGGCGTTCAGGTCTTCAATTGCCAGATTGATCCCGTTGATGTAGCTGTCGTCCGCCACAAACACCACCTCAGTATCCATGACGGCAATTTTGATGTTCTTATCATCCGCCCCTCCGGCAGCGGCCGGAGCGCAGCCTGCGGCTGTCAGGAACAGGGCCGCGCTGAGCAGCAGAGCAAATATCTTCTTCATTTTCTCACCCAATTCGTTGCAAGTTCTCACAGTGTCTGATATAATCTCACTGGAAAGGAGGGGATGGCGTGGCGCTCCCCGATCAGGAAATCAACACCGTACTGGATCTCTTCAACCAGAAATGTCTGGAGGACCCGGAGTTTGCCAAGCTGGCAGAGGAGAATCCCATCTCCGCTTTCGACACCCTGGCCAAGGCCCACGAGGCGGCTCTGGCCGCCCAGGAGGAGGCCGGTTTCCCGGTCAGCGTGGCGGGCCGGAAACTCTCTCTGGAGGAACTGGACCAGGTCCGTTGTGAATAGACGTACTTGCGCTTTTCACCCAGCCCGGCGCCGCAGTTGCGGTGCCGGGCTTTTTCTAATTTTAATTGGTAAATTCCAAATTCATCAACATCTTTTTGGTTTTTTCATCCAACGTTCCGTTCTGTGCGTCGAATCCTCCCTGGCCGACAGCGTACAAGAAATCCACCATGTTGACGTTGGCGGCCTTCACAATGGAAAATACTGCAGCATACTGCTCAGCACTCTCCATCTTCGCCTCATTTAAGGGCAGCTTGTTACTCCGGGCCGCTCTGAGCTCCTCCAGCTTCAGCTCCGGCAGCGCGGCCATTTGTTCCACCGCCGCGGTACAGGCGTTCACCTTTTTGTCCCGTTCCTTGTTTCGATCTGTCTGGGCGTCCTTGCTCAGATCTCCGATGGCATCAGGGGTATCCTTGATCGTACCAAACAGTCCGATAGCAGAGGCTACCGTGTTGAGGATCAGCCCCGCCATACCCGCGCCCGCCATACTGGTAATGCTGGAGGCCAGGCTGGTCAGACTGCCGGACAAGGAAATCAAATCAAAGATTACGTCCTTTTTCGAGTCGGACGCGGCGCTCTTAGAGATGCTCCGGCTGCTCTCCAATGCCTGCATCATCTTCAGGAATTTTTTCTTCTCCTCCGCCTTCTCCACCGCCGGGGCGGCCTGGCCCTGGTTCGCCTGATTCTGACCGGCCTGGTTTTGACCGGCCTGGCCCTGGTTGCCCTGTTGGGGATTTCCCCCCAGAGCATTGATCGCCGTATCGATCTTGCCTTTCAATCCGCGGAATTTCTTTTGACTCTCATTTCCAACAAAATCGCAGATGCTCTTGATCTGCAGATCCACAGGGTTGGTAGAGCCCTGCACCAGTTTTGCCAGCTGCGCCCCGATTTTGCGCAGACCATCCTTGGCCACCCGGTCCTGTTTGCGCTGCTCATCCACCTTTGCGCTGTCAATACCAAGGCCCATGACATCGCCGAGCACCGAGGCGGAATCAGACGTCAGGCTCATGGCGGTTCCCTTGGTCTCCTCCACCCGGTTTTTCTCATCGCTGCCTTTTCCCGTGGTTGTGGCAAAGATGGAATTGGCAGCTCCCACGGTGCTGCCGCCGGTTCGAATCCAGTCCGCGGCAACCGCACTTCTCTGCTTGTGGTCCGATGTATGGATTTTGCTCGCCGCTTCCTTTCCGTACATTGTTTCCATTTCCTTGCGGCGATCTCTTCTCTTCTCCTCCTGTTTGCGCAGCACATGGCTTTCCGCCCCTGCCGCCAGCCAGTCGTTTGCCGCACCCAGCGTGTCCACAATGGCTGCCGAGTGGGAGGCGGCAGTGCCGGTCCGCTGGGAGTCTTCATTTACATTCTTCTCACCCTTGATCTCCTCATCAAAGCCGGACCCCAGCTCTAAAGCTGAGGCACCGGCACCGGCATACCCCAGCGCCACTCCGAAAGCCGCCGTGCCCCGTCCCAGTTTCTCGGCAGCGGTGTTTCCCACATTCTTTGACAGATGACTCTTTACATCAGCGTTGTTGGTCTGTAGATTCTTCATGGTAGAACCCATTGCTCCCATATCTCCACCAGATCCTTTGCGTACCTTCTCCACCGCCATGAAAAAGGCGTCGCAAGCGGAGTGATTCATCATCTCCGTCACTGGTTCGCTGAACTCTTTTCCGCTGTCCATGGCAGCGGCCTCTTCCTGGGCAAATGCTACCGGCCCCTCTATGCTCCCCAGATCGTCGGGAAGCAGTTTCAGGGCGTCCCGGGCCGTTTTGGCGCTCGTCAGCACATCCATCCCCGGATCATTATTGCCATATCCCAGCTTTCCCGCTGCCAACGCCGCTTGCTCGATAAAGCTATTCAGTTTGGACAGAAGGCTGCTTTTCTCGTTGGCGTTGGTCATTGTTTTCACTGTTGTGATAAACTGGTTTATCGTGCTGACCTTACCGGCAGCAGCTGACGAACTGCCTGCCTCCTTTACCTCCTTGGCGGCTGATTGAAGAGATCCCCAAGTGGACTTTTTCTCTTGAAACTCGGTCACAATATTATTCGCACTTTTTACCAAGCCACCGCCGTCATCCTTCAGCTGTTCGATGGCCTCACTGAATTTTCGCTCATCCTCAGACGGCTGCTGCTGGGCGGGGGCGTTGCTGCTTGTACCGCCGGCAGTACCGCCGCCCGTGCCGCTGCCGGACCCACCGCCGGACCCACCGGAACCGCCGCCGTTTTCCGCCCGGTGGATGCCGGTGTCTCCGGCGGCCACATGGGCCAGTTCATGGGCGATGAGGTGCTGCCCCTCCGGAGTGTCCGGAGCATAGCTGCCTTGGCTGAAATAGATGTCCTGCCCCCGGGTGAAGGCCCGGGCGTCGATGCTGCGGCTGGCCCGGTCGGCCCCGGCGTCGGTATGGACGCGCACCCCGGAGAAGCTGCCCCCCAGGGACTGCTCCATGGAGCCCATGAGGCCCTCGGGCAAAGGACTGCCCCCGCCGCCCAGGTCGCTGTCCGCCAGGTCCGCTTGAAAGCCGCTGCCGCCAACTCCCTCCGCCGAGCGGAAGAGACCGCCGCCCACCGCCTGGTCCGCCGCCCGGTCCGCCGCGATCTCCGCGCTGTCCCCGGTGCCGGAGACCTGATAGCGGCTCATGCCCATTCCCGGGCCGCTGTCGCCCCGGAACACGCCTCTGGACCGCTCATTTTCCATCAAACGATCCTGCTCAAACATAGGTCTCTTCCTCCCTTCAGCCGATTTCCGCCGTCAAAGCCTCTGCCGCCGTCCATTTCCCACGGCAGATTCCTCCGGCCCGCCGGGCCAGAGTCTCCCCCTGCTGGCAGAAGGCGAACACCGCCGCCTGGACATGGCTCTCCTCCATAGCGATAGTAGGCTCCAGCACGATCACATACTTCATCAAAAGGACATCCCCTACCATCAGCAGGGTGCCCATGAGGAACTGCCCATTGCCCAGCCGGGCGAACTTCTCCAGCTCCTCCCGCTGCTCCGGACAGGGGGGCGTGATGGGAATGGACAGCTGCACAAAGGTGGTGGACACATTGTCCTTATGGGTCGGCACTACATTGCAGGTGATGGTCCAGTCCCCCTCACCCTCCGGGCGGATAAGGCCAGTGGGGATATCCCCCGTCTCCTTGGGGTCCTGCTTCTCCACCGTCATGCCGATCGGATGCAGGGCCTCCGCCATCTCATCCAGCACATCCATGCTGTAAGCCAAAGAATTCTCATCCATAGCTGTTCCGCTCCTTTCTGGTCACTCACTGCCGCCCCGCAGGTGGGACGCTATCGAAAAAGGGGCCTTACTTCAGAAGGTAGCCGTACTCGCCGTAATCCTCCCGAAGCAAGATCTTTCCCTGTTTTGCCATCTCATATTTCACCGCCCGGACGATGTGCTCCATGCCCACCGGCTTTCCCAGCCGGGCAGCCATGAAGGATGCCACCAAGGCAATGTTTTTGATGCTGCCGCCGGTAATCTCAAACTGATTTGCCAGGTAATCAAAGTCTACATCCTCCCCCAGCGGCGTCTGATTGGGAAAGATGCCTTTCCAGATTTCCTTCCGTGCCCTGGCATCCGGGAAGGTGAAGTGGATCACATAGCTGATGCGCCGGAAAAAGGCGCTGTCAATGTTCTCCTTGTAGTTGGTGGTCATGACAGTGATACCGTCGTACTCTTCCATCTTCTGAAGAAGATAGGACGTCTCTAAATTGGCGTTCTTGTCGTGGGCGTCCTTGACCTCCGTGCGCTTACCCAAAATGGCGTCGGTCTCATCGAAAAACAAAATTACATTGGATTTTTTGGCCTCAGCAAAGACCTGATTTAAGTTCTTCTCCGTCTCTCCAATGTACTTGGATACCACCTGAGACAGATCCACCTTATACATCTCAATGCCCAACTCGCTGGCCACCACCTGGGCGGCCATGGTTTTGCCGGTGCCCGGAGGACCTGCGAAGAGCATGCTCACCCCCTTGCCATAGGCAAGGCGATGGTCAAAGCCCCACTGGTCATAGACCACATGCTGATAGCGCACCTGATCGCAGGCCATCCTCAGCATCTCTTTCTCCGTCTCCCCGAGAACCAACTGGTCCCAGGTGTGGCGGGCGTAGATGAGAGTGGCGTGCTCCCCCAGCTTGTGGGTAATCTGGCTGTAAGCTGCCTGGGTCACCTGACGGCGGGTGAGAGGTCCCTCCAGCAGGGCCATGCCCGCCGCCGTCCGGCCGGTGCCGGCGATCTGGGCGGGGGTGAAGGTAAATTTGTTGGCCATCTCCGCCCCGTCCACCGCCTCTTTGAGAGGCATGGCGTCCAGCTCCCGCTGCCACAGTCGAATGCTCTCCCGCTTGCCGGGCATGGGGATGGAGCATTCCACCCAACGCCGATGCTCCCGGAGATCCACCGTTACCGTGTCCTCCGAGACGAGAACAAACACTACCCCGGAGAACCGGCCCGCCAGATCCAGCACCTGTCTGGCCGTTTCCGGCTCTTCCATGAGGCTTTCGAGGCCCCCAAGCGCCAGCATTCCCTGGACCAGAATGGTTTCCCGACCGGCAGTACGCAGGGCTGCAAAAAACTCCTCCCGCCGGGAGACAGCCGCCGTATCGCAGGGAAATAGCACCGCCGGTACCTCCAGCAGCTGGGCCGCCCGCCGGAGTCTTGTGGTACGGCCCACCCCCTTTTGCCCTTTGAGGCAGACATATAGGGTATCCTTCTGCCTCCCGTCGGCGGCGATCACCGCCGCCAGGTCCTCCGCCTCCTGCTCCCCCAGAGGCAGAGGGCCGCTATTCTGGGGAAGAAAGGTCCTCGCCACCGCCTCATCTAAACGGGTACTGCCGTTTTGCAGCAGGAACTCCCGCACCCGGACATCTATGCTCCCGTCCTGCTGGAGAAAGGCAAACTGTGCCTTCTCCTCCAGGGCCCGGCGCTGGCGGTGGTACCCCGGCACATCCTCCGCCGCCTCCACAAAGTGGAAGAGCTTCAGCACCAGGTCAAAGCTGGGCCGCCGGATGGTCTGACTTCCCTGCAGGCTCCCCAGCAGTGGACCAAACCGCTCGTCATATGCGGGCAGCAACCAAAGGATCAGAGCAAAGAGCTCTAAGTTCGTGAGCTTGAGTACCTCCCGCACATACTGGACCGCTAAAAAATCCCCCCGCTCCCCGCTGGCCTTCGCCCGGGCGTCCATGTGGAAGAGGGCCTTATCGAAGTTCAAAAGCACCTCCCGGCGCACCGCCTCCCGGTCCTCCCCCATCTCCATAGCTCCCATCCACCGGATGTCCGGGGCGTAGCAGGGCAGATAGGCGGACAGCAGCAGTTCGCACCAGCGCACCATGTCCAGGAGGTGCTCCTCCGGCGTGTCATAGGGCGCGGCAAACTGCTCAGGATTAAAAAAGCGTCCGAAGAGCGTGGGCATGGCAAATCCTCCCTTCTGCATGGCGGTATAGGCAAGGCTCGGGTCTTACGGGATCTGGTGCTTCATCTGGCCGGGATTGTTGATGCTGATAACTCCGCCGTAGGCGCAGGTCAGCTTGGAGCTGTCGTTCAGCGCCGGCTTGTTGGCAATGAGCACCGTGGGGCACCCAGGCGCCCAGGGGGCGGGGATCACCGGCACACAGGGCATGGGGGTCAGCACCCCCATGGCCGCAGCGGTGGCCGAGGCCACAGTGGGGTTCGCCATAGAGGAACACATGCCGAAGGGCATGATATTTTTCATCGGTACATTGTCCATGATGGTGGCCGCCGGCATGTTAGAGGTCAGCGTCTTGTTCTCAGGGGTCACCACCAAACTGGAGGGAGCAGCGCCGAAAGTACACTGGCACATAGCCCCCATACAAACTTGATTTCCCATAGTCCATTCTCCTAAAATGTGACAGCGGCGCTAAGGCTGGGAGAAGGCGGCGCCGTCATCAGCTGCTGTTCCTTCCCTTTCCAGCTGAAAGTAAACTCCACTTCCTCCCGCTGTAAAAACAGACCAATGGCCGGGAGGATAGCCACACCGTCCCGGTCCGTGATCAGATCCCACACCGGACGCAGCAGCGTTCCCTGAGGAAGGTCCGCTGTCAGGGGGTCCTGAAGTTCATACTGTCCAGCGGCCTTGTCATAGCCGGTGAGGAGCACCGTCTCCTCCGGGGCGCTCTGGGGACAGCATTTTTGATAGAGCATACCCAGTGCGTAGCCTCCGGCGAGGGATAAGGTGCGCTCCCCCGCCCCAGCCGGTGCCACCAGCCGGAGGCTCCCTACATTGGTCCGCAGGACAGCCCGGATACAGGCATCTCCCATGGGCCGCTCCCCCTCTGAAAAGCGGAGGCGGAAATAGGCGATCTTTCCCAAAAATGCGCCGCCGGGGGCGTGCTGCAGCAGCACCACCTCCGGAAAGTGGAGGGGTGCCGCCGGCAGGGTGATGCGCATGGTGCAGTAGCCGTGGGCACTGATCTCATAGACGTGGGGCACAGGGGGCAGATCGGTAAACACATAGGTCCCGTCCCCCTTGGCCACATACCGGACCCGCCTGCCGTCCACCAGGACGGAGGCGCCCAGCACCGGCCCCTTGCTGTAGCTGTCCAACACCTGGAAGGCGGCGGAAATACGGCTGATGGTCCTCATCGTCCCCTCTCCTTCTGTTCCGTACCCAGCTGGATCTCCCGAACACGGGACGCAGGCCAGGTGACCACGGCGGACTCCAGCTGTACCGGACCTACCTTATAAAACACACTGAGCTTATAGGACTCAGAAAACATGGTCCAGATCTTGGTCTTCTCCTCCAGCTCCATGGGTACATTGCTCACCAGAATGGTCTCCCCAGAGGCGCGTAGGGCCGGAGGCATATACTTCTCCGGTAGCCGCCGGTTGTCCTCCAGCACCTGGATCACCCGGCCCATGATCATCTGTTCGTCGATGGCCCGGGTTTCCTTCTCCGCCTTGCTGGCCACGGAAATCATCATAGAGAGATTCAGCGCCACCGGCGGCTTTCGCAGGGAGCCGTCAGGCTGGAGTACCGGGTTGGTGGCCCGGGCCTCCCCGGACTCAGAAATATCGTAGATGTGGACGCCCACCACAAAATTGCCCCGGTCATGGGGGTCGCAGACCCCGATCTGCTCTGCCTGAGCCACCGGCTCCGGCACCAACTCTGCCTGGAGAAGGTCCACGATGGTCCGGCTCACATCAGAAATCACAGAATACTTTGCCATCTCACCCCTCCTGTTCCGCTGTTGTCTGGACCGCCGGCTGCGGCGCCGGGTAGAGCAGCGTGTAGTTCCCCACTGCCATCTGCTCCATGCCGCAGCACCGCAGCATGGTCGCCAGCGGCAAATAGCAGACTTTGTCAAAGCTGAGAACTGGCTGCTCCATTTTCAAAAGTTTATCGTTGAAATAGGCGTCGCTGGAGCCCTTGGTCATCTCCAGCACCGCGCCGGGAGCCTGGATCACCACCGTGGCATTGTCCGCCATCTCCACCACCTTCCCACCGAGGAAAGCGGCGGCATCCTTCAGAGACACCATGGCGGTACCGCTGTAAGTAAACACAGGATTCGTCAGGCTCAGGGTGCTCCCCGCCACTATCAGGGTTCCCGGATTCAGCGCCCCGGCATTATTGGCCCGGCCCGCGATATCCTGAGAGGCGGCCTCCAGCTTCTGCCTTGTGGTGGAGGAGAGGCCCTGGTAACGCCCAGCGATACTGCTGAAATGGGCCGTGATGGCGTCAGTGGCGGTCACGATCCCGACGTCGGTGAGAACGCCGCTGTCCAAAAGTCCCTGGAAGAGCAGAATGGCCGCCATATCGGCGCTGTCAACACCGGCGCTTCCGGCGTCCAGATAAGCAAGAACCTGTCCGGCAAGGAGGGCCAGATCTCCAGTGCCATCATACCCGGCGCTTTCCAGCAGCCGGGCCGCCTGATCGCTGATCTCCTTCTCGATCCTCGCCAGCACCTCGTCGGGGTTCTCCAGGGCGGTTACCGCCTCCCCGATGGCTCCGATGGTACTGTCGGAGGTCTCCAACTGCTCCAAGGTGGCTTGGAGCTGCTCTTCTTCATACCGGAGCTGCTGGAGGCGGATCATCCCTTCCAGATAGGTACGCAGGGTGCCGCTGGGGTCCCCCAGGGCGATGAGACGGTCGATATTGGCGCGAATGCTCTCCGCCTCCTCGCCGCTGCCCATAATGGCCAGCAGTTCGTCCCGCAGCTGCTCCAAAGTGGGCTCCGGCTCCTCTGCCGGTTCTTCTTCGACGCTCTCTTCTTCTGTACCTGCCTCTCCCTCAATTTCTCCATCCGGCTGCTGTGTCTCGCCGGAGTTCTCCGTGCTCTCCTCACCGGCGGCAGAGGTCCCCTCTCCGGCGGAAGTTCCGGTTCCGTCTCCCACAGCTGCCAGAACTGGCCAGGCCAGAAGGGAGCACGCCATCAGCAGGCTCATCAGCATCAAAAGCCATTTTTGTCCCATCCGCTTCATCTGTTGCTCCCCTCCTCTCAGTAGCTGCCGCACTCCACCGCGGCGATCTTTGTGCCCGCCGCGTCGTAATAGAGTTTAATGTAATAGGTACTCATAAGGTACTTATCCGCCCGGCCGCTGCTTGGCAGTTCGATGGACAGCTGCTTTGCCGCCGCGGCGCGCTCCGCCGTCAAATCTATCGTCAATGTGGAGAAGCGCTCTCCCAGAAGGGCCCCCAGCTCCTCCTCTGTGGTGTCCTTTGTAATATCCAAAAACTTTTCATCCACGTCCACCAGAACTCGCTGGCAGGTGTAAAGGCCGGTGCCGTCGTCCACGCAGAGGAAGGAGGCCCCCAGATTGAGGTAGGTCAGGATCTGGTAGTCCCCCTCCACCGCTGTATAGCCGGGACTTCCGAAAGCCGCGGCGATATCCGCCGGGGCAGCACCCAAGTAGCCCATGTAATTGACATTGTTGTCCAGAAATTCTCCGGTAAAGAGGGCGGAGCCGATGGCGTCATAGGCCGTTCCGGCCCCCTGACGGCTGCCCTGGAAGAACTCCCCCTGGTAGGTCACATTGCCGTTTTCGTCGTAGAGGGTACCGGTGCCCTCATAAAGGCCTTTGGCAAACTGGCCGCTGTAAACCAGTACGCCATCCGCATACAGGCTGCCCTCCCCCTCATAGAGACCGGCCACAAAGTCGCCCCGGTAGCGGACGGTGGTGCCGTCCTCCTCGTAGACCACACCGCTTCCCTCCCAGACATCATTGGCAAAATCCCCGTAATAGCGGAGGGTGTGGGTGTCGGGGCGATAGGACATTCCCTTGCCGCTGCGGAGGCCCTGAGAGAAGCTGCCCTGATAGATGAGGGCGCCGGTTTCGTCGTAGAGGCGGCCCTCCCCATTGTAGAGGTTCTCTGTAAAATCTCCCTCGTAGCGGAGGACTCCATCCACATAGTAGGAGCCGTAACCGCTGTAGGCGGCATCTAAAAACTCCCCGGTATAGACCAGTTCTCCCTCCGTGTCATACTGGGTGGCTGTTCCGGTAAGCTTACCGGAGGCCACATCTCCCACATAGATCACAGTGCCCATGTCGTTCTTAATCCGGGCCGGACCTGTATACCCCGCCATTTTCTGGCTGTTGAGCAGAATGGTGGGTGTCCACAGCCGCCCCTCCAGCCAGGGATAGATGACCGTGGAGAACACCGTCACCACCAGCACAATCCCGATGACGCTGAGGCCCAGAAACCGCTTGGAGAGATAGACCTCTCCAAAGCGCACATAGTCGGCCTTGCTGGAGGGCCGTCGTGTCATGGACTTCACCTGGGCCCGGACATAGACATTCAGGTAGACAAAGGGCTTTGCCGCCATTTTGACTACCCGGGTGATATTCTTGGTAATATTGGTGATCTGGCGGCTGACGATCTTGGAGATCTGGCCCAATATGTTGAAATTCATCGCTGTCACCTCTCAGGTTGTTGGGAAAAACTGCGCTTACTGGGACAACACTGCCTCCTTCTTGGCATGGAGATCACAGAGCATCAGGTAGCGCATCGCCACAGCGTCCCGCTCATTGACCTGTAGAACGCTGGCAAAGTGCTTGCGGGCGGTAAAGTACCGGCCCTGCTGATAGTCATGGACTCCCTGCTCAAAGGTCTCCTTTGTCACCAGGTGCAGCTTCTTCTCATAGGTATCCATGCCGTCCAAAAATTCGTACAGGCTCTCCCGGCCGGAATCCCCCGCGCCGATCTCCCGGCAGTTGAAATAGAAGCTGTCGGAGAGCAATGCAACCGCCTGGCGGGTGATAATGCAGCGGGTACCGATCTCGTCCATAAGGCTGTCCAGCGCATAGATGTCCATAATGGTGTCGGAGATGGCGGTGATGGTCTGGCGCTTCTGGTTGCCTGCCACCCCCACCAAAGTCTCGTCGGCGGAAATAAGCATCTTCAGCTCCACCGCCCGGTTCTCCCGAGCCATGATCTCTTTGAGGGAGATGGCGGTGTTCAACGCATCACGCACCTGCCAGGGGAACAGGGCCAGCATCCCCGAACCGTCGAAGCGCTCGATGATGCCATGATTCATGTCCACCACATCGAAGATCCTGCTGAAGTTTTCATTCATCAGGTTGAAGTAGGCCTCGCTGTCCAGCTTCTCTCCGCCTACGCTGAAGGTGACGTAGAGAAGGCTCATATCCCGCACGCTCTTGTCCCGGAGCTTGATATCCGTCACCTTGGTCTTGCCCAGCAGCTGGAACAGCTCCCGGGGTGTAAACTTAATGTACTCATTGTTGAGGAGCACCATGTTGGAGATATACTGGTTGAGCTTCTCCGTCATCTGGTTGAAATTCATCCCAATGTCCGCCAGTTCGTCCCGGGAGGTGATCCTGGCCTGGACGCTCCAGTTTCCGGCGCTGATCTCCTTAATACAACGGCTGAGTTCCTTCAGCGGACGGAACGCCCCGATCAGTACCACCAGCAGCCACAGTACCAGAACCGCCACTGCGGCGGCTGCGGCAACACAGGCATAAAACACCGGCCCCCGCTCCAGGGCTTCCGCAGAGGACTGACGCTCTATCCGGGCCTCCATAAGCCCCAAGGTCTCCCCGCCTGCGCTGACCACAGGCTCGAAGTAGCTGATGTAGTCCATACCGCTCCGGCAGAACGCCACGCTGCCGCCCTCTGCCGTACAGTCGAGGATGGCGGTTACCGTCTCCTCCGGCAGCTCCAGCTGGAGGGGCGCCAGATAACTGGCGGAGAAAAAGGCGTCCCGGTCCCGGGTGGCGGCAACGCCGTAGCAGGCCTCGTCCTCCATCACATAGAGAAGCAGGCCTACACTCTTCTCCCCGGAGACCTCAGCAGCATCCTCCGCGGCGGCATCCAGCCATTCCGCCAGCTCCGCCCGCTGGGCGGAGCTGTAACTTTTCAGATTGGTCAGATCCAGCACGGAGACATCCGCACCGGCGACCGCCACTTTGGCCGCCGCCCGCAGGCTGTCCCGCCGGTTCTCATCCCACTGGGCTCCATACAATCGCATGGCGCCGCCCACCAGCACCGCCGCCACCAGCACCGCCGCCGGCAGGAAGCGCAGAACGATCCGGCCCGTCAGCAGAGAGCGGCGGATCAGCAGTCCCAGCGCCCAGGTGACAAGCCACAGAAGAAGAGCCGTGGCAGCGAAGACCAGCGCGGACTTTCCCACCTCTGCCCCGTTCCAGCCCTTGTGAACTGAGGAGATCACAACTGCCGTATCCCCGCCAAAGCGCACCCAGAGCGGGTCGGAGGCGTCTGTGGCGGTTCCGCAGAACGTGCCATAGCCCACAGCCTGAGCACCCTGCAGCTGGCCGAAGGTCAAGCCGGAAGACTGATCCACCACTGTGTCAGGGCTGTAAAGGCGTTCCACTGTATAGGCGTTCAAATTCAGCTCATAGAGGACGCCGCTGCTGCGGTTCATGAAATAGATCAGGTCCGTCTCGTCTGCCGACAACTGACCGACCATACTTTTCCGTCCCACCAGCTGTCCCAGATCCTGATTGGCTCCGTCTGGAGAAATCGCATAGAGTCCGCCGCCTTTGGTGCTGTACACCAGCGTCCCGTCAGACAGGGCGGCGCAGTCCTCCACTTCCTCCGACTCGTCCTCCAGCATGTAACTGGCAATCACCGCCGGTGCCTCCGTGCTGTAGGGCTGCGCTTCGATCACATCGAACCGGCCCTGATCGCAGCACAAAACCAGCAGCGCCTCACCCTGCATCTGCAGCTTTTTGATATAGGGCGCTGTGCTGTACTGAGAAAGGGTAGTCTTGTCCACCTGTAGAACGCTGTCCTGCTGCACACCGTCGCCGCTCCAGGTCTGGACCTCCTCGGAGAGGATGATGTCCTGTACCGCCCCCGCCGCATCCACCTGCCGCTCATACTCCTGTACAGCAAGATAGAGACTGCCGCTGCTGTCGGAGAGGACGCTCTGATAGCGCAGGCTGTTGCCGTCCTCATTTTCTATGGGAAGCTGCACATCCCACAGCAGCTTTCCCTGGGAGGACACCTTGCTCAGTCCTCCATCCTCTGACAGTATGTACAAACTTCCGCTGGGATCCATGGTCCACACCGCATTCTGATCCACATCCACCTGCTGGCTGAAAAAGGCAAACAACACGCTGGCCAGGATGCTCAGGAGCACGATCCCGCTTATTCTGATCCACTTCATACAAATTCTCCTCCTGCCCCAGCCGGCTTCTCTTTTTCCCGCTCCTATTACGGGTTACGTTCCACTCTCCGTGTACTGCGACAGCTGATCCCGAAGCGGCAGCAGGATAATGCTGCCTGCATCCAGTTCCTCCTCCACTGTGAGGCCGTTGAAACTGGCCACCAGTTCGGCATACCCGGCAGAGCCGTAGTAGCTGGTGCAGATGGATGCCAGCGTGTCTCCCGGCTGTACGATATAGTCCTCTGAGCTGAGCTCCGCCGTCTGATCCGGCAGGCTGGAAAAGTCCACCTGATCGCCGGTATCGGAGGGCTGCGGATCAGTCAGCTGCATGCTGTCGCCATCCTCGTCCTGGGCCGCCACATAGGTGATGGCGCCGATATCAGAGATAGGCACCACATCCGTCGTCTGCCGGGTGGTCAGCGATGTGATAAGATAGACCACAAGGCAGACAAACAGCGTCACCATGCCCAGCCAGGAGAGCTGGGTCAGCCGGGCCTTGTTCCGGTAGAAAAACGCCTTCAGAGACTGGACAGGCCCTGTCTCCGCCAGGGTCTCCGACGCCCGCTCCAGGTCACTGATAAAGGCGGGCAGGCTTTCATACAGCCCCGCCTCGCACATCCGATGGATGTTGCGCAGGTATTTGTGATAAGGACTTCGCAGCTCCTTTTCCATCATAAATTCCATCAGCGCCGCCGCCTCGCCCCAGATGTCGCAGGTATCGTTCTCAAACAGGAACTCCGGGTGAAGCTGATAGAGCAGGCGGATTTTCTCATCCTCGTCCAGCAGAAGGTTTTCCGGCTGGAGCATGCTGCAGATCACCGCATCCGGCAGATCTCCCACCGTGCTGCAGATCTGGAAGAGAGCAGTGATGAGAAGCCGCAGACGCTTACCCGCCCCGCCGGGACAGCCGGCATACAAGCTGGCCAGGTCCGGCCCCTCGTTATACCGGAACACTGCGTAAAAATCCTGGTTGATACTGTACAGTTCCAAAAAGTCCGACCGCTCCGGTCGGCGGGAAAAGCTGGCGTACAGCTGACAGAAGAAGTCCCGTGTCTCCTGCCGGTGGGGTACCCGGTTCACCAGCAGCAGCTCTGGGCTGTCCGGCTTTCGGGCCACCTGGGCCGTCAGGTACAGCGAGTCGGCAAGGGTCCCCAGGTACTGGTAGGTGGGGATTAAATTTGTCTCTGCCATGGTTCACCTCCACTGGGGCCGTCCGCCCTGGGGGCGGGGCTATGAATTAGAGTTTACTGACCACCACATAGGCGCTGGCTTTATAGCTGCCGTACTTGGCGCTCTGGGCGCGGATCTCGAAGACGCCCTCTGTGGGAGGCGCGGTGTAGAGGCCGTTGCGGTCGATGGTGCCGCCGTTTTTCTCCACCACGCTCCAGTTCACCTCCTGGCTGGCGCTGCCCTCCACCATGGCGGTAAAGCGCACCTGCTGCAAAGGCTCCAGATTGGCGGTGTTGGGGGTGATGATGACCTGAATGGTGTCGGCCACCTCCTCCTGCTCCGGCTGCTCCTCCGGCTTCCAGGCCCACCAGCGCAGGCGGATGCTCTGCTGCCCGGTTTTCTCCAGCAGCTTCAGCCCCAGCTGCAGCGTCCCCTTTTTCACATTCACCATGGCCCCTACTGTGCAGGCGGGCGCGGCCAGGGAGAATTCATCAGCGCTGAAGACCCCGTCGCCAAAGACCAGCGTGTCGTTGCGGCCGGAGTCCTCGGTGTTTTCCACCGCCACCGACACGCAGATCCGTCCCGGGCCGAGACCGTGGATAAACTCATGGGAGAAATAGCTTCTGCCCGCCTTGGGCGCCACGCCAAGAATCACCGTCTCCACGCCGCTGGCGGACTGGGGAAGGCGCGCGGGCGCTTTCTCCCTCTGGATGTCGGCCAGCAGGGCCTCCTTCTGCCCTCCGGAGGGCTGCGGGCTGCGCCGCTCCAAAGTCTGCAGCAGATCCATCAGCTGGGTGCTGGGCAGGTACTGCCGGAAGGGGTTGCGGACCACCTTCTCAATGAAGAAGGCGCTCTGGCCCGCCACGATGTGGAACTTGGCCAGATAGATGGCCTGGTCCTCCCTGGCCGTCAGCAGCTCGTCAAAATGGCGGGTGTAATAGGCGTCCGTCACCACATCGCGGAGAGGCCGGGCGGTAACCTCCACCGCCTTCTCCAAAGGCTTCTCCAGCCCCGGCGCCTCCTTGCTGCCGAGAGTCAGGGAGAAGCTCTCCGCCGGCACCACAATCTTGGTGTAGTCGTCCCGCACCGGGCCGCAGTCCATGGTGTACTCCAAAGCCGCCTCCTTGTGGGTGGTGACCTCTGTCTCGACGTACTCCACGTTTACGCTCTTCTCGCCATTGGGGCCCCGGAACATATCGCTCTCCAGACAGAAGGAGAACCGGACCGGCGCGGAAACATCCCGCTTTTCAAAGAGCACCTTCACGGTGAACCGGTCATCGGTGTTCACATACCGGGGGACCTGCAGGGTGATGCGAATACCGTCAGCATCGTAGAGGCTGCACAGGTCGTAGAGAACGCTCTCCACCCCCAGCTGGGCGCGATTGGGCTCCCGGGTGGTGAGGAAGAGCTCGTACCCCTCCTGGACCCGGTTGAACTCCTGGCTGACGCCCTCCCCGGAGCCCGCCACGGAGAAGGTCCCCTCACAGGGCTCCTCCTTATAGGCAATGCCGAGGTACACGTCGCCGCTCTCCTGAATCTGGTCAAAGCCCCGGATGGCGCTGATGCGCTTGACACAGGGGTCTGCCACCACGATCTCACGGCCTAAGTAATCCAGAGCCATGCCGGCCTCCAGAGAGAAGGTCTGGTTGTCCACCAGCAGCACTCCAAGCCCCGCCACGATTCCGGTGCCGTGGAGCATCCGGTTGCCAAGACGCCGCTTGTCGTTGAAATAGGTCTGTTCGTCTTCAAAGTCCCGGGCCGTCATCAGCTTGCCGTAGAAATATCGGTTGCGCTCCCCGGCGCTATACTGCAGATTGTTCATCTCTTGTTCCTCCCGTCACGAATTCGGCCAGATATGGTGCGCTGGGCACAGAGGCCCCGTCCAGCACGAGGCTTCTGCTCCCGCCGATCCTGGAGTTCATTCCCAGGTAGCAATGCTGTCCCAAAATGATTTCATCGTTCATAAACACCAGATTGCAGATGGCGTCCACCGGCTTGAAGGTGTCGATGATCCTGTAGAGTTTTGCGTAGTCGTCCTGATCCCGGCCCTCGCCCCGCAGCAGCACGGTAACGGTGTACCGGCTGGCGCCGTAGAGCCGCCGGAGGGCCGCGGCGTCCCGCCGCCAAATCTGGCTGGAAGCGGGGGCAAACTGCTCGATGATGAGGGGTGTCTCGCCGGTGTAGAAGGCAATGACCTCCTGAAGGGCCGTTCTGGTCCCCTTGATGCGGTAGAATCCCACCGCCCGCTGGAGAAACAGCCGCAGCCGTTCCTCGCTCCAGAGGTACTGGTCCGACACCGCTAAGGTGTCCGCCAGCCACCGGAGAAACTCCGGCGGCGCCACCGCCGGGTCACAGCGGGTAGGCATCTGGTCGATATGGTCCTCCAAATCTACATAGATGGACTGGAACACACTGAGGAACCGGGCCAGGAAGGAGTTGACGCTGTCCGCCCCCCGGTAGACCTGGGGCAGATAGTCGATAAACGCCGTCCGGGGGAACTCTATGCGGATGCTCTCCACGGTCAGCTCCTCCCCGCCGTAGCTGTGGAACACCAAACAGAACCACAGATACCGCCCCTTGAAGCCATAGAGTGGCAGGTCCCAGGGGGTGTCGAAGGGACCTTGGCCGGCGTCCAGGAAAAACTTTTCCCTCTCCCGGGGCGAAGCCGCCGCCAGATAGTCGTCCACCGTAGGCCGGTCCTCATCCTTCTGAGCCGGGACCACTGGCAGCAGTGGGTCGTCACTACAGTAGAGGTACAGCTCCAGCTGTCCGTTTTCCGGGATGTTGGCCGTCAGCCGCAGCCGGTGCCACACGGTCTCCGCCGCCATGGTGTCCAGAGCCAGAGAGGCATACACCCCTTTTCCGCTGCCCGGCAGCACCAGGCCCCGCTCCTCCGCCTGGAGGCCCTCGGCGAGTCCCAAGTCCCGCCAGTCCTCCGGCCGGTTATATAGGAAGTGCTTTGTTCCCGAGGCCACAGCCTCACCTCCTGTTCCTTACAAACTGCCTGTCAGGCGCAGTTCAAACCGCTCAATCTCGTAGATGCTGTTGGGTGGAACCACAATGTCGTCGGTGCGGGTCTTGGCGATATAATCCCCCATAGGCTCAATACTGAGAGCCTCAATACCCCGGACGCACTCCAAAAGGTCCACTGCGCAGTAGAGCTCCCCATAGCTGAGAATACTGCCGAAGGTCTGGTTGAGTCCGGCGACAAAATCCTCCACCCGGCGGCGCACCACCTGCTCCGCGTCGTGGTAATAGGGGGCGACGGCAATCCTGCCCCGCACCACCAATTTCACCGTTCTGGGCCAGACCACGTTCACCTGGGCGTTGAGCATCCGGCACTGGTCCAGCGCCGCCCGGATATTTTCTTTGTAAGCCGCCCGGGGCGTTCGCTCCGCCCGTCCGGCGCCCTGAACCACCACGGTGACGCGGCTGTCGTCGGGACCGTCAAAGCCGGTGAGGACCCGGCAGTTCTCCACGATGAGGCCCGGCACCGACCGAACGGCGGAGAGATAGTCCGCCTCCGTCACCGCCCGGCGGCCGGAGCGCAGGGTCTCCCCCGCCCGGGCCGCCGTCTCCTCAAAAGTCTCACCATCCTGGCCTCCCTGGGCCGGGAGGAACTGTTCCACAGTGAGGGAGAGAAGGTCCGGGTCGGCGGTTTTGGGGCCGGTAATACGTCCAGCCTTGATATCCGATGCCTTGCCCCTGCAGGTCCTATAGCTGCACAGCAGGATGTTATCCGTCCCCTTGGGGGGCATAGTGCCCTGAATGTGGTCCCCGAAACGGATGGTACCCCGCTGATCATCCAATACGAAGTGATTGTCCCGTGGGCCGGAGGCAAAGAGATCGTCCCGCCGTTCCCAGAGCTGAAAGAGGCATCCCTCTCCCGCCTTTCGTCCGATCAGCAGCCGAAGGCTCTCATATTCTGCGTCTTTGCTGTCAAAGGTCAGCTCCTGGCCGGAGAAACCGGTTCCGCTGCCTAAAACCACGCCGTTTGGCAGCCGCCTCCGGTCACAGGAGAGGACCATGGCCCCCAGCGCCCGCTCAGGAAGGCGGATGGCAATCCTTCCATCGGAAAATGCCTCCCGATGGAAATCGCCGGTCTCCTGCCAGCCATCCCCGGTCTCCAGGAACACCCTCTGCTCTCCCTGAATGCCGAGGTCGCTGTCCAGCACCAGGGTATCCTGGTCCCGAAACACATCGCAGCGGACCATGGTATCCTGCTGGCGGACCTCCAGCACGTTGAAGCGGATGCTGTTGATCTGAGGGGGAATATCATAGTCGTCCCGGAGGAGTCTGGCCCGGAGGGCGCAGCCCCCCTCCATGGGTACCATCTCCCCAGCGTGGCGCAGCGTCACAAGGCCGGAGAAGAGGAAGGCATGGGTGTCGTCCCGTAGAAGCTCCGCCTCTTGCCAGCCCTCCGCGGTCCACACCTCCCAGGCCACCTCCGCCAGAGGATAGAAGGGTTCCTCCCCCACCGGCGTCCGCCGCTTATCACCAGCAACGCCGAAGTAGAGGGAAAAAGGGATATCTTTTGGGATAGGCCGGTCAAAAAGGAGGACCATCTCCCCATCGGGCTGCCGTTCCGGCTCCAGCCCAAGGCACGGAAACACCGCAAAGAGCCGGTTTCCATCCAGCTCTCCGGCGGCAATCTCTACAAGATTGCTCTTGCCCCGAAACCGGACGCCGGTGAGGGCAGCAGCAAAGGCGGTGGCGCTGTCCGGGTTTTCAAAGGCCATATCCCCCGCCATCCACTTGGTCTGGGCGGGAATGTGGGTATCCCGGTGTGCGCCGGTCAGCTCCAGCAGTGTCTTCGCGCCGGTACTCCGCCGCTGGCGAATCCCCAGGAGACTGAGAAAGCGGCGCTGGCTGTCAGGCAGAATCACCGACATATACTCGTGCTGGATCGCCTTCAGCCAGGCAAAGAGATCCACCAGCGTCATACCGGGGTCAGCCGCCTGAAGGTTGTTCCAGTCGGTGTCGAACCGGGCAATTTCCTTGACAGCGGTCTCCACAATATCGTCAAAGGTCTGGTCGTTCAGTCGTTCCGGCTTCAGCAAGCAATCACCCCCAGGTTTGCTCCACGGTCAGATTGATCTCCGGCTCTCCGCACACCGGTACGGTGAATGCGTCCCGCCGGATCTGGTCAAATTCCACGGCCTGCCTTCCCTGTTCCGTTACCACATAGGTGAACATGTGCAGGCCCTTGATCCACTTGATGTTCTTCACAGTTTTGATGCTGTTATAGATGAGCTCCCGTCCGGGCAGCTGCCCGATCTCCCAGCCCTGGCCGTTGAAGTTGCCGGTGATGGGATCGAGGAACTCCGCCAGGCGGCGGCTGATGGCCTGGTGGGTCTCGTGGTAGATGTTGCAGTCGGCAATCACCGCGTCCACCACCACGAAAATCTCCACATAGCGCACCTCAAAGATATCCACCTGGCCCTTGCCCGCCAGCAGCATGGATGCCTTTTCGGCGATCAGCTCCCGGGCGGAGCGGACCACCGCATCAAAAAGCTCTCCACCCTGGCGGTACTCCTTCAAAAGCACTGCCACCGCCAGCTTTCCCTCCGCCGGGCGGTTGTATCGGTCCACATGGGCCGCGCACTTCACCCGGCAGATGTTGCGGTTGGAGGAGAGCACCGAGCGCTGGAAATCCTCCAGAGTGACGATGCGGCCCATGCCCAAAAGCTCTCCGCTCCGCCGCCGGGCGGCCTCGTCGATGGTCTCCATGTCAGCCCCTCCGCCGATGCTCTTGCGGTTGGTAACCCAGGTTACCCCCACCGGACGGGAGGCAAAGCCCAGAATCGCATGGGGCGGGATGTTTCCAAAGGAACCGTCACAGACAATGTAGCGCACCATGATGGTCTCCTCGGCTCCGTCGGGAGGAATACGGCCATGGTGGCCGTCCCCGAAGACCACAGCGCCCTCGGCATAGTCCACCGCAAAGGCCCGCTCGTCCCTGCCGGCGGCCTCCAGACGGTCCACCTCGTGCCAGGGCACCCAGGCCTCTGTTACCGCCCCTTCGGCGCTGCGCTTGACCTGTATTGTGGGATCATGGAGGAACTGCTCCTCCTCTTTGACGGAGAGGGCTCCGTGCTCGTTGACCCACACCTTGACCTCCGCCAAGTTGGAAACCGTCAGGGCGCAGCGCTTGTTCTGCTCCCCACGGGCAATGTAGAAGTACTCCGGAAGCCGCCGCTCCCGCTGGACCACGGGGACGGTGTTGGGCCAGATCCCCCGGACCACCGGGTGATTCCGCCTGCCGGGGCTGTCGTAGCGGCCATCGGCATCCACCAGTCGGAGGAAATACCCCTCCGCTCCAAAAAACCGGGCCTTCACAAAATCCGGCTTCCCCACCAGTGTCACAATGGCACTGCGGGTAAGATTTTCCGTCAGGTCCATCACCTCAATGCTCTTCCACCCCGGCTCCCCGTTGACGGTGCGGCCGTAATACTCCCACCGGAGGGAGGGCGGGTCCGGAAAAACCCCCTCCTCCACATCACAGAAGATCCGCAGGGGTCCCCCCTGGAGGGGGCCGGTGAAGCAAAGATACATAGCCGGATCCGGGCAGAGGCTGGCGGTCACCAGCGCCTCCTGTCCGTCATCCGGAAGGGAGCGGCGGCGCTGCTCCACATTGGACTCCACCAGAATCTCCCGACAAGGCACCTGTTCCCCATCGTAGCGGTACGCAATGGTCATACTGCGCACAAAGGGCGCAATATAGTTCCCCGCAGTGGAGAACATGTAGGAGAGTTTGTCAATGCGAGCCCGGATATATAGGCCGCTTGCGGCCCCCAATACCAGAGGCACCATATCGCCTGGGCAGCGGAAGGTGAGCCGCTTGATTCCCGCCCCCTCCTCGCTGGGGGTAAAGAAATCCTCATAGGAGCCGTCTGGGAACAGCCGGGCCCAGCCCAGCCCGTTCCAGTACTCCCACAATACCCGCTCAATGCGGACATCCCGCTCCCGGACGGAGGCGAAGTCCTCCCGGGTCATAATGCTGCGGTAATTGGTGAGGTCCACTACCATCCCCACCTGCTCGATGGGGACCTTGAAATAGTCTAAATTGAAATCAATGGTAATGACCGCCCCAGCCTTGGCAAATGCCTCCTGGTTGGTGAGATTGAAGGCGGTATAGATGCTCAAAGCGTCCCCGAAGGGGGAGAAATTTTCCCGCTTCAGCTCCACCCCGTCGGTGGAGAGAGCGTCCGGCGCAAGACCGTGGCCCTCCGCCGTCCAGCCCACGTCGGTGAGGTACAGTCCACCGGTGGGAATCTTTTTCAGGCGGCACCGGAGAAGGCCCATAGCCCCCTCCTGCTCCGACTCCACCGGTTGGCTCCCCTGATCCCCTTCCAGCCGGATGCCCTCCGCTGTCCGGGTAACCCGGTCCATGGTATGCCAGACCCCGTCGCCGCTGTGGTACTCCCAGGAGACCGTCTCCGTGTCGGAGAACACCCTCTGCAGCACCTCACTCTGCTTGGCCGAGCGGCTGTGGGCAAGGGTCAGCGTCAGGTCCGTCCTGTCCTTGGTGTAGAACACCGCGTCGTCCCGAAAATAGAGAATGTGGCGCTGGAGTTGGGGGTAGGCATCAAAGCCAAAGAGCCGGATGGGCGCTTCCTCCCCGCCCCGGGTGTAGGCACAGACAATGGTATCCCGGGCGGCGCTGGTAAAAAATACCCGGTCAAGCTCCGTATCCAGCGCCCGCACCGCCTCCGTGGTCTCGTAAAAGACCCGGCCGGAATCTGTCTCCGCCGCGGCGTAAACCGCCGTGCCCCGGTCGATGTAGACTCCCTCGGAGCCCGGTGTCACCCCTACGGAGATCATCCCCTCCGCCGGAGAGGGCGGCAGAAGCCGGGTGCCCAGCAGATTGAGGAACGCCAGGTAGTGATTGTGCATGGAGCGGTTGTACAAGCTGATGGTGTTCTCCATCATAGCCGCGTACAGATGGGCCAGAATCACGCCCACGTCCGGCTCCCTGTCGTCCCAGCGCCACTCCGGCACATAGCTGGCCGCCAGGGCGCGAAGCTGCTCCAGAATGTCATGCCGGTCCCGCCGGTCCAGTTTCGGTGTGTCCACGAAGTTTCGCCTCCCTGCTCCTTAGCGTCCGCCCCGGTTCAGCTCCAGTTCCTCCTGGATCTCCTCCCGCCGGGTGGGATTGATGTCGGTGATGTACTCGATGTTGACCAGCACCGCCGCGCTGTCTTCCTGAGACTGCATGACGCCCACGTTGGCGCCCCGGATGTGCTCCTCCCACATGCGGATGCTCTGTGCCATGGCCTCCGACATCCGGTTGACCAGCACCAGATCCACATTCTGGAACATGAAGCGGTTCAGCCCCGCCCCGAAGTTGGGGCGCATCTTCCTCTCCCCCCGGTCCGTCTGAACGATGAGGCGGATATCCTGGCGGACGCAGTCGTTGTCTTCCACCATGCGGATCCGCCCAGTAGCCTCGTCCACCTCCACCGGAAAAGCCCAGCCGCTCAGTTTTGCCATGTGGTCCACCCTCTTTCCGTCAGTTCACTTTCACAATGGCGCCCTTCAGGTTCGCCGGTCCGCTGGCCTCTAAGTTCAGCTGGCCGCTGGCTTTCACGTTCACCGCGCTCTTGCCTGCCGCGTCCACCTGCTGGCCGTCGATCTTTATATTACCGGAGGTTTTGATGGTGATCGCGTTGCCGCTGCCATCCAGTTCGATGGATGCGCCGCCGCATTTGAGGACAAGCTTGGTCTTGGCCTCCAACGTCACCGTACCTCCGTTGATGTCGATTTTCAGATAGTTCTCCCCCGCCTTGTCGGTGAGGTTGATGCTCTTTTCCTTGTCGTTCATGGTGAGGCTGCTCTCCTGGGCCGTAGCCAAAGTGAGGCCCGGGGCATCCTCTCCGTCGTTAAACTCTATCTTGTGGGCGGTCTTGGATTTGACCGTCCGCATCTCGTTTTTTCCATCCTGCACCGTCACCGGTGCCGGGGCCTTGGTATTCCAGAGGCACCCCAGGACATAGGGATCGGAGAAATCTCCGTCCACAAAGCCCACCAGTACCTCGTCCCCCACCTCCGGGAGAAAGAAAGCGCCATACTCCTTGCCGGACATGGGCGTCATGACCCGGATAAAGTCCGTCTCCTGGACGGAGTCGGAGCGGTTCAAGAGCCGGACCTTCACCCGGTTCTTCTTGTCCGGGTCCTTGATGTCCGTGACCACCCCCACGGTGATGCCGCAGTAAGGCTGTTCCTCACGGGGCTCCGGGTTCAGCATCTCGAAGATACTCATGGGTCCTGCGCCTCCTTACACCTTGTTGCCCGCGAAATGGATGGTGGTCTGAAACCCATCCCTGTCCATGTGATGGACCACCTTGGTAATGAAATAGTCCCGGTTGAAATCGCCATTGATTTTCGCCAGGGTCACCATGTGGCCGGGAACCACCGGCGGAAGACCGGCGATCTCCATGGTACCGGTGAGAAAGCCCATGGACAGCTCGTTCATCAACGCCTCCGCCCGGGACTTGGCCTCCGCCTCGGACCGGACCGTATTGTCCACCACCACTTTCTCCATGGTGGCATTGATGATCTTGGTGGAGTCCGCACCGGCCTTGCTGCCGCCGCCCACCGCTGTGACAGTGGTGGCCTTGGACTCAAAGGGTTTGTCCGCGTCCTCCACATTGTGGTTGCGCACCGTCACCGATTTCACCTGATGGGAGAGCGTTACCTCCCGCCGCAGACGGCGGAGGTGGGCTCCCGGCTCCACCGTGAGGACACTGTCGGTAAATTTTTTATAACTGACGAAATACACCTTTCCCGCCACCACATAAAAGAGGTAGTTGAGGCGCTTTGCCAGGGAGACTACAAAGTCATAATCGCTCTGATTGTGCTGCTCGATGGGGGCCAGCACCTCCGGAGATGCCTCCACCTCCGTTCCGGTGTAGATGGCGCTGTAGTTTTTCAGCACATCCGTCACCGCCTCGGAATATTTCTTGATGTCCTTCTTCCGAAGAGAGCGGTAGCTGTTCATCATGAACTGCTTGCAGTCCATGGCGGTAACGAACATGGTGGTGGTCTCTCCCTCCAGATCCATCTCAATGGAGGAGATGTACCCCACAAATACCGACTCCGCCTTGTCCGCCGCACCGTAGCCCAGGAACACCTCCAGCTTGGCCCCCAGGACGATCTTGGACAGCGCCGCGTCCAGCTTCAGCTCCCCGTCCTCAAACCGGGAATACTGCCCCACGATCTCCGCGGTGCAGTCGCTGGCCTCCATACCGGTAGAGAGGTTCACCTGAATATCGTGGTAAATGAGGGAGGTGCCGGAAAGTTTGGCGTCGTTGATCTTGAAGTAGGCCACCGGCCGCTCAAAGCCGTTATACTGCTTTTCCGCGTCGCTGAGTTTCACGGCGTATTCCCTCCTCTCTCCGAAATTTTTTCCTTACATCCCCGGAAGCTGACGGACCAGCTTTCCGCCCTCCTTCACCAGGCCCAGCAGCTTCTGGGAGGATACGCTCAGCTTTTCCTGCTCGTCCTTCACACCGGCCAGCAGACTTAGCGCCACCTCCGCTCCCAGAGGCGCGCCCTGGTTGGAGAAATAATTGAAGTTGGTCTGGAATTTGGTGATGATCCCGGAGTAGACCATGTTACCCCAGTAGAACACCACCGGTACCTGGGTGTGGGAAGCCTTCAGCAGAAGACTGTAGCAACAGAGATCCTTGTTAAAAAGACTCAGGTTGGTGAAATCCGTCTTGTTCACCAGATCCGTAAGGGTGTCCTCCGCCGTATCGGAGAGATTGCCGCTGACAAGACTGGACACCACGCTCTTGGCCGCCGTCACCAGCGCCTTGAACTCCACACCTTTGGTCTTGGCGTTATATGCCTCTACAATATTGAAAATAAGGGTCATATCCACCTGCTGCTCGGTGATGCCTTTGGGAGTAATCTTCCCATCGGCGGCAGCGGTGTCCGGGGTGGCGTCGTTGGCCACACCCTCGTCCCGCTTCACCTGGGTGGTAGCCCCGATGCGCAGGCTGGAGGGGTTGATGAGCACCTCCGCTGGGTTCTCAAACTCCCAAGTACCGTCGTCCTTCTGTTTTTTACCAATGAGAAACGCGGCCTTGTCCACAGTTCCAAACCGTCCGCCCAGCAGGCTCACAGGCTATGCCCCCTTTCCTATCGTCCGAATTTTCTTCGCTCCGCCCGCAGGCGGCGCTCCACACGGTCCAGCACCTCGCTGGCCATGCGGTTGTAGTTGATGTCCTCCAGCACCCGCTGGGTGATCCGCTCCTCCTGCTCCCGGGTCAGAGGACCCATCGCCGATGCAGCAGGATTCCCGCTGCCCTGACCGCCGGGAGGATAGGAATAGGCCGCATTCATTGCCGCCGCTTTGGCCGGACTTACTGTCTGAGCCTGCAGAATCGCCTCGCCGCTGCTCTCCCCGGTCTCACTCCGGGAGGGGCTGTCGGAGCGGCGCTCCGGGCTGCGGTAAATGATCTGCGGCGCGGCCTGAACACCGGACGTCCGCTCCTGCGTTGCCCGGGACAAGATGTCCGGCGCGGCTGCCGTGTCTCTCTGCCCCGCAGCTTGGCGCATGGGAGAAAATATACCTGCTGTTCTGGGGCTCTCGCTGGAGGAAGTGAGATGCAAAACCGGTACAGCGGCCTTTTTTGAAAGCGGCGCCGCCCTTTGCCGCAACGGGCCTGCCTGGATCTCCAGACCGGATAGGGCCATGGATACCTGCCGGGCACGGCGGATCACTGCAACGGCCCCTCCGCTCCCGCCCTCCAAAATGCGCCGGACAGCCTGCTGGATCTGGATCAGCTGGCCTCCCATTCCCATTGTCTGATCCGGGACAACAGCGGCAGAAAGAGACTGCCCCGGTTGTTCAAGACCGCGCCCGAAAAGCGGCGGGAAAGTCCTCCCGCTAACTTTGGGAACTCCCACGCCGGCTCCAACAAGCCCGCTCCTGCTGCTGTTTGAGGCGGCTGCAGACTGATGGCCTTCCGAAAAAACTCCGTCCCGCCACGATCTCCCGCTCAAGGGCGCCCGCAGAGGAAAGGTTTCCCGGGAAATCCGGACAGCCGTGCCGGATATTCCCTCCTCTACAGCATTTACCATTTCCATCCGTGAGAGCGAACTGCGGCCTGCTGGAACACTTTTGGCACTATCCGGAAGATGGAGAGGCGGTGTGGTCCAAGTCAGCCGCCCGCCCTGTTCGATCAGCTGGATACTTGCAGGAAAATTTCTTTCCACATAGGACATCTGAGAAGCTACCCTATGGGATCGCTCTCCGGTAAGAGATGCAGAGGCGGTTTTCGCCAAAATCGGCGGTACTGCCGCCAGGTTTGTAAAAGAGCCGGAAAACACTGCCCTGCCCGCAGGCAGACCCCATGCCGGAGTCCCCGCTGTGTGTCCCTCGGAAATCACAGCGCCCTGCCTTCCAAGCCCCGGAGAAACGCCTCCGACATCTGCTGTTTCTCCGGTGGATCGAAGGAGCCGGGGTGCCAGCACTCCACGGGCATCGCTCTCCTTTGTAGCGCTGGAACGGGAGATCGGTCCTGCCGGATCAGTATGCTGTAAAAAGGGCGCCCTGGTAAGAACTGCCATGCGGGCAACAGCCAAAGCCATCCTGTCGGGAACCGTCAAACCGTTACCCGGTAGGCCCGCACCGCCAAAAGCCGCCGCGTTTTCTCCGCGGCTCTCTGCTCTCTCTTCCCTGCTGAAAGAAACAGTCTCATGGGGCCGAAAAAATGAAATCCTTTCGGAGGTCTGCCGCCAAAGGATGGAATCTCCAAAAGAAGCAACCAGGCGATTCGGTAACGGCACTGCCGTTTCTGCTCTATGGGACATCTGCCCCGCAGAGTTAAACCGCACCGGCTGAAAGATCGCTGTACTCTCGGGAAAACGGTAGATTCCCGACAATAAAGCGGTAGCGGTGAAGGGTTGGACCGCCGTAAGAAAACTCCGGGAAAACCGAAAGCTTCCGGTCGTCCAGAACATCCGATCTAAAAGGCCGGCCGGGTAATTCCCACCAGTGGGTATTGCCGGTATTGTCTTCTCTCTGTTTTGCTGCCAGGTCGGATGATTCCGCAAAGCTGTAGATCCATCTTCCCTTGCGGGCTCCACCCTCCGCTCCACCGGAGGAATCTGTACTACTTGGACAGGCTGCGCCGTCCGGGCAACCTCCGTTGGTGCGATCCCCTTTCCGTTTGCAGGGGATATGGAAGCGGACCGTACAATCTCCTGCTGCTCTGTCGGGGGCTTCTGCGCCACCTGTCCGGCAGTACGGGAATTTTGGGCCTTAGGGGAGTTTTTCCCTTTCCTGGGGCCACCCTTTCTACTCCGTCCGGTGCCGTCTGCCGAAGTGCCGGGCGCTTCGTCTCGCCCCTCCTTACCGGAAGGGCTTCGGTGGACTACGGGGCTCTCGCCCCTGCGGCCACTGCTATTATCCACGCCCTGGCTCCGCTGTGTCAAAACGGGCTCTTTCCCTTCTGGAATGAATGCAGTTCGAAGGCTTGCTCCCTCCCCCTGCTGTTTTTTGAAAACATCGCCTGGTTCCAGAAGCTGCCTCCCGCCTGTACCGGATGAAGCCGGTTGGGAACCAGGAAGCCGTACCGTCAGCGCCTGGGCGCTATTGCCGTTTTTTTTTACTTCTCGGGCCAGACTGTCCAGAGCCCGCTGGAACTCACCGTCCCGGTAGAGATTTTCCCGAACGGCCCGCTGAATCGCTCCAGCCTGGGCGCGCACCGGACCGCTGGACAGGGTCAATACCTGCCGCAGCTGATTGGTCAACTGGAGATTCAGGGCGGCCTGGTTTCGAAGATAGGTATTGCTCTGGTCGTAGTAGGCCCGCAGCTGCATCAGAAGATTCACCACCAGCGGCTGCTGGGGCGGCTGGGGCGCGGCCTCGCGGCCAAAGGGGCGCACATAAGTCAGAGACTCCAGCCGCATCGGCGCCTGTACTCCGCTTTTCTGAAGGATGGCAGCACAAAAGCCGGCGTTGTTTCCGGGCAGGGTAAATTGACCAATCCCCACCTCCATAACGCCGGTCACCGGTCTGAAACGTCCAATCAAAATACTGCCGCCCCCTTTCTGTACCCCGAACACCACTCAGAACAGAGACGGCACCGGAATGTTCTTCAGCCCCTTGTGTGTAATGGTGAACGTCTCAATCAGCGGTGCGGAACGGGTAGCGTCCAGGTCGCTGAGCTCCCACTCCACCACCCCCTGGGAGATGAAGGAGTAGATGGCTTTGATGCTCTGACTCTCGTCCAGCACCAAAATCAGCCCCAGAGCACCGTTGGCCTCAATGGCCTGACTGCCCATGTAGCCGGACAACAGCCCCAGAAGACTCATCTTCCGCATCTGATACCCCCGCTTGAAGGTCAGACGGTGGGCCTCCGACTGGGGCTTTGGAATCAGAATGGGGTAGTCGTTGCGCCCCCCCTCGCTGATAAACTCCACGGAGCGCTGGGTGCTGATGCCGGAAACACTCTGGAACCCCAGAGTGGTGGCATTGAACAGCACAATGAAACGGACCGCCACAATCGGGTCATAGTGGCTGCTGCGCTTGATAAAAAACGGTACATCCATGGGGTCCGTTCCTCCTCTCTTGTCAAAAAACGTCGAAAATATTCTTGCCCTGGGTCTCCTGGTTCATCTGGTCGTTGATGCGGGAAACCTCCCGGCAGAAACGCAGTCTCTCCCGGTGCTCCATGCCCATCAGCTCCTCATACCCCCAGTGCAGGTAATATCCCAGAAAAGCTATCTCCTCATAGATACGGTCCAGGGGATAGCTTTTTGCTATTCCCCCAGCAGCGGCACCTCTACTTTAAACTTCTCGCCGCAGCTGGGGCAGGTGACCTCGATCTTGATGGGCTCCACAGCGTTGATCTGCTGGTAGAGGTTTTGAAGATATGCCATGTCCGATGAGGGCAGCTTCTCAATGATCTTATTGTCGATGGCGGGCAGCGTGCCCAGTTTGGTGATAACCCGGGTCATGAGCACCACGCTGAGATAGGCGGGGTTTTGCTGAACTCTCGGGTCCTTCAGGGGCAGGATCTCGTCGGCGGCGGTGGCAAAGCGCATAGTGCCCTCCCGGTGGACGGTCCCGCTCTCATCCATATACCCTCTTGGAAGGGTAAAGGGGTATTCAGTCTGGTAGGCCATTGGCGGTCTCCTCCCTTACGCGATGGTTGTCAGAAGAAAACAGAAGGGACTGCCGCGTCCCCGTCCCTTGGAAGATGAGGACGCGGCAGTCACATCATCAGTCGGTTCTGGTGAGTCCCTCGTGGGCCAGCTCGATGGTCTCAATGGCCACCTCGGAGGAGGTACCGTTGAAATCAGGAGCGGTGTACTTCACCGGCCAGGCGTTGATGCAGCGCCAGGACGCGGCGGGAGAACCCTCCTCGTCCAGGGCGGTGAGGGTGACTGTCTTCTTCTCGATGGTACCCTCGGTGATGTCGATGAGCCAATCGTAGAGGACCATGGTCTCGGAAGAACCCCACTTCAGGGTGATGTTGCCGTATTTGATCAGGCCGGGGAGCTTGGTAGGGGTAATAGCGGGGTCGTCGCCGGCCCGGTACTCCACCACGTCCATGGTGGCGTCAAAGCCGCTGACCTCGCTGAAGCTGCCGGCGTCCAAACCGTCGATCTCCAGACGGAATCTAAAATTTCTGTACGGAAGCACTTAAAACCTCAACTCCTTTTTGTAAACATACAGGACCCGAAGGGGCTTACTCACCGGTCTTCTGGGTCAGGCGGAAGATGACAAATTCAGCGGGCTTCACCGGAGCCACGCCGATCACACAGATCAGGCGGCCGTTATCGATGTCGTCCTGGGTCATGGTGTTGGTGCCAATGTTGACAAAGAACGCATCGGCAGCCGTAGCGCCTGCCAGAGCACCGCTGCGCCACACGCCCTCCAGGAACACCTCGATGGTGCGGCGGACACGGATCCACAGCAGCTCATCGTTGGGCTCAAAGACCACCCAGTTGGTGTTGGCCTTGATAGACTCCTCCAGGAAGATGAACAGACGCCGCACGTTGACGTACTTCCACAGGGGCTTGGAACTGGCGGTGCGGGCGCCCCACACCCGGATACCCTGGCCCGGGAAACGGCGGATCAGGTTCACGCCGTTGGGGTTGAGCATATCCTGCTCGGCGGTGTTGTAAGTAACAGAGAGGCCGGTGCAGTTGGCCACAGTCTCGTTGGCGGGAGCCTTGTGAACGCCCCGGGTGTTGTCGCTGCGGGCATAGATGCCAAGCACAGAACCAGAGGGCGGGATCAGGGTGTTGCGCTTATCCAGAGGGTCATAGACCTCCAGCCAGGGGTGATACATGGCACAGTAATCGCTGTCCACGATGTTGCGGTGATTCATCAGGTCCGTCGTGCTCTTGGCGTCCTTGGGCATATCCAGCACCGCGAAGCGGCTGGCCAGACGCTCACAGTGAGCCACCAGAGACAGCTGTACATTGGGAGAGGTGATGCCGGGCACAGCCATCAGGGATACATCGCTGTTGTCCAGGAACGCCTGGATGCCGGTGCGCTCACCGGGGCCCTTGTCCTCCCCGATAAAGTCGCCGTCGGTCAAAGCGGCGGCGGTGCCGTTCTTACCGCCGGAGAGCTGGAGCTTCACCGCATCCTTCTCGCAGCCGGCGGCCTTTTTCACCAGCTCCATGGGGGGCACAGCCTGATCGTTGTTGGCGGCAGTTACATCCACCAGCTCCGACTTTGCCATGACCTTCTCAATAAAATTGGGAGTAGTGATGTTGAAAGAGACATTTTCATAAGTCTCCACCGTATCCTCGCAGCGGACCTCGATGTTGAGTTCGCAGGTCCTGACCGTGGTCTTGGGCAGCAGAGCCGTATCCACCACGTCCTTGGCTCCGAAGGGATCGGCCATGGTGACGTTATTGCCCTCCACGGCGGCAACAATTCCGTACTCCTGTCCGGCGGGGCCATCCAGCATGACCACGTCGCCCACCAGGAAATCCGCCGCGTTCTTCAGAATGTACTGCCCTTCGCCGCTCTCCTCCATGATCTGGGACTTGGCCTTGCTGGCCTCCGTAATGGATACCACAATCCGGTTGCCCCAGGCACCGGGGTTCTTGGCCTGCAACTGCAGCAGCTCGCCGCACTTGAGGTCAGCCACCGCCGCGTCGGGAGGAGCCACACGCATTACAAAAGCGCGGGCGCCGCCGTTAGCAAAAAAGTGGTTGATGGCATGAGCCAGATAGCGGTACTCACCAAACTCGCTCTTCTGCAGATATCCTCCAAATTTTCTGGTGAAATCCGAAGCGCTGGACACAAACACCGGAGAGCCGGACACCGGTCCCTTTTCTGCCAGACCAATAAAGCCTGCGGTGCTGGTGCTCACCCCCTGCATTGGGGCGGGACCGCTGTCAAATTCCTCCACGTAGACGCCGGGGGACAAATATTCCGCCATAAGCTTTCGATTCATAGGTCACGGAACCGCCGGGGCGCCACCGTACCCGAGAATCCTTTCAACTCCTTTCTGTCTCAATATTTGTCGTTCTCGCTGTTTGGGTTATATTTTCACGCACCGGTTGATCCGGTGCCTGATCCCACTGATTTGATTCTTCCTCTATCCATCCGTCTCCGATACGGTCCGCCAGAGGAACTTCCTCCAGCATGGCCTCCCACTTCTTTCGGATGTAGAGCTGGTAGTCGTCGCTCTGCCGGTTTTCCTGGGCTTTTCCCACGGCTTTGGCGAATTTTTTTCGAAATTCCATCTGCTTCTGCTGCTTTTGGGCCGCAAAAGCAGCCACACCGGAAGCGGCGCTGTGGATTTCACTGCGCTCTTTTTGGCTGCTGTGCTCCATCCGGCGCAACTCCTGGACCTTGGCCCGCTCCCGTCCTACTTCCTGGAAGGGCAACACACGGTCCATGGTGGTATCCCCGCCCTCCCGGTCCGACATGGCGCCGAAACGGCGCATGACCGCCTTGGGCGTTCTGGCCGCCTCGCAGCGCATTTCCATAGCGCCCTGGGAAAATTCCTCGTCGTTGCTGCGAAAGCGATCCTGACCGTGAATAGTGCGGATCTGGGCTTTATTCTCCAGAACCTCCCGGCCCTCGGAATCATTTTCATGGCGGATGAAGCTGAAGACCATGTCCTTCTTCTTCTCATCATAGCCCACCTCCGCCTTGCCGGTAGTCAGTTCCAACTCGCCGGAAAGTCTGGGCAGCTCCTCCTGTGCGGCACAGCAGGAGGGTTTGACGCTGCTGAGCCGCTGACGGTCATCCTTCGCCGGTTTAAAACGGATATTTTCCGTCATCTCCAGATCCAGATCTCCGATATACTTGCCGGTACTCTGATTTTCCGCGGCGCTGAGGGTTGCGTGATCGCCTGCGGCCTTCGCCCATTTGCGGGGCTGCTTCGCCCGGCGCATCTTATCCTGAAACACCCGACATCACACCTCTTCCGTCACGGCGGCAGCATCTGTGAGAGTACTGCTCTAATCCTTTCCGCTGTCCTTTTTTTCCATATCGCGGCAGCGATTCTTTTTTGACTTTTCGCTGTACCGGATACATGATAAGGTAATCACCACCGCAGCCACAAAGGCGATCACACCCACCAGCACATAACCGCCCGCGTCCTCATGCAGCAGCATGGAACCATACATTTCTCTTATTCTGAGTTGTCCAAACTGCCCGGTCATCGCACCGATCATCCCCACAAAAGAAGCAAACAGAACCATACACAGCATGGACAGCCCGTAAATGGCCTTTTTTTCCTGCTTTCGGCGCATTTCATGCGCCCGCAGTTTCACCAGCTCGACACATTTCTCCGTATCGTACATGTTGGAACCTCCCCTCCAGATGATCGTCTTTAACTCCCTTCATTATCTTAGGGACAAAAACTTGGAAAAACTCTCACCTGTAATTCAAAAAATTTTCGAAAAAACGAACCGCCTTTCGGCGATCCTCTGCAGCAATCCCGAATATCCGCGCAGCAGGAAGTAACAACACGGCTGAACACTCCAAATATCCTTTTTCCCAAACAGCTCACATCTGTTTTTCCTAAGGGTAAAAGCGAGAGCGACATCTCTTTCTGCACCGCTCCCGCTTTCAATGTCACGATTCTCTCTGCATCCCCTTAAGTTCTCCGGCGTGCGATTACGCTTCCTTCACACTGAAGCGGTACTCCGTCACCGACTCATAGACCTGTCCGGGCCGCAGTACCACATCTCCCCACTCCGGATGATTGGGGCTGTCCGGCGGAATCTGAGTCTCCAGACACACCGCTTCCCGCTTCCCATAGGGTATGCCGGACTTGGTATCCCGCTTAGCTTCCAGCCAGTTGGCAGCATAGAGCTGCACACCGCTTTGGCAGGTGTAGGTCTCCATGATGATGCCGCTCTTCTCCCCTGTCAGCCGGGCCACCAGCCGGGGGGCCTCCGCGCTTCCCAACAGGAAATTGTGGTCGTAGCCGCCGGTCCTATGCAGCTGCTCCTCATCAGCCTCAATATCCCGCCCCACCGGCTTCTCCTGACGGAAATCAAAGGCCGTGCCCTCCACCGGGCGGGACTGTTCCACCGGAATACTATCTGCATCAACCGGTGTAAAGGTATCTGACTTTATCCACAGAAGATGCCCCATGGCGCTGCCGCCGCCATTAAGATTAAAGTAGCTGTGGTTGGTAAAGTTGCAGAAAGTGGGCTTGTCTGTCTCTCCCCGGTAGGAAAGACGCAGCCCCTCCTCCGTCAAAGTATAGGTCACCGACATTTCCACATTTCCCGGATAGCCGTTGGCCCCATCCGGATCGCGGAAGGAGAAGGTCACCTGGCTCTCGCCGGTGGGCTCCCCCCGGAACACCTGGTGGGCGTAGCCCCCGGGCCCGCCGTGAAGCTGGTTGCGTCCCTCGTTGGCCGTCAGCTGGTAGCGCACGCCGTCAATGGTAAAGGCGGCGCCGCCGATCCGGTTGGCATAGCGGCCCACCGTAGCGCCCAGATAGCCGCCGTTCTCCTCGTAGCCCGCCACACTGCGATACCCCAGCACCACATCCACGGTTTTCCCGTCCTTGTCCGGTACCCGCAGCGCTGTCAGCGTGGCGCCATAGGTGATAACCTCCGCCTCCAGCTGTCCGGCCTTCAGCAAAAATTTCTCCACGGCGCTGCCGTCTTTTGTCGCCCCGAAGGGCATTCGCTCTACTGACATATTTGATGACTCCCCTCTCTATCTGCCTGTTCAGCCGTGGTAGGCCACACGGATCAGCGCCCCCGCCATCAGCCGGAACATGGTCTCCAAACTGCTCAGCTTCACCCGCTCCGAGGTGGAGTGGGCGTCTTCAATATCCGCTCCCAGGGTGACCATGGTCAGCCAGGGAGCCTTGGTGTGGAAGTAGGCGGGTTCCAACCCCACCTGGGCCGCCATCACCTTGATACGCCGGTGGTAGTTCTCCTCATAGGCGTCTTCCACCGCCTCTGTCAGGGGATTCAGCGCCTCCTGGTGCCATGCGTCATATCCTACGATCCCCATGGAAAAGCCATAGCGCTTGGCCACCTGGGTATGCTGATGGAGGATCTTTTTCTCAATATCATCCGACTCACAGCGGGTCATAATCTGCAGCTCCACCTTGTGCTCATCGCTGAAGATCCGCCCCAAGTTGCTGGAGCCGCCCACCGCCCCCCGGAATTGGCGGCTCAGGGTGTACACTCCATTGTTCTCGAGACGGATGGCTTCCAGCACATCCCGGGTCACGCTGTCGCTCCACACCCGCCTGGGTACCGGAACCTCCCGAAACTCCAGGTGGGGCGTGTGCTCCTCCGTTTTGTAGGCCGCCGTCACCCAGCAGAACTCCTCCTGGATTCTTCGCTCCACCGCCAGCCGCTCATCCGCCGACACCGCCAAGGTGGCCGCACAGGTCCGCGGGATCACATTGGCGCCGGTACCTCCGTCCATAGCGGCAATTTCCATTGGAAAGTTTTTTTCCTTTACACAGTATAGCATCTCTGCCATCAGACGGATGGCGTTGCACCGGTGGGCCCCGATGTCCTCCCCGGAGTGGCCGCCACGAAAACCAGAGAGCTCCACCTCGATGCCCACGCTGCCCGGCATGGTCTGGACGGTCCGCATGGGGTGGAAAAATGTCTCCCGTTTCCCACTCATACAGCCCACCACGGCTCGGTCCGCGTGGAATCCGTCCAAATTGATGAGATACCGTACATCCTGCAAAACCGCAGGGTCCAGGAGCTTTGCCCCCCGCAGTCCCACCTCCTCGCAGGAGGTGAAGATCACCCGCAATGGCCCGTGGGGCAGCCGCGGGCGGCCCACTGCATACAAAATTGCCGCCACGCCGATGCCGTTGTCCGCACCCAGAGAGGAGCGCCCGTCGGTATGGAGAAGGTCCCCTTCGATCACTGGGCAGACATGGTCCTGCTGCGGATCAAACTCCCCCGGCTCCGTCGCCACCACCATGTCCATATGGGCCTGAAGCACCACTCTCGGGCGGTCTTCCAGGCCTGCGGTGGCCGGGATATCGGCAATCACATTGAAATTCTCGTCCCGGCTGCTCTCAAACCCCATTTCCTCCAGCCGCTGCAGGAGGTAAAGACTGATGGCCTCCTCGTGCCCGCTCTGGTGAGGAATCCGGCACAAGGCCAGAAATTCCTCTAAAATTCCCTCGATGATCTCCTCTCTATGCTCTGCCACACCGGCGGCTATGGCTTCCATCACTGCATGTCCCATAGTCCCCTCCCCCACGCACTACTGTAAAGTTTAATCACTATACTCCATTTGGTAATTCTGGCTGTGTCATCCTTTTGGATGACACAGCCAGGCCATGTTTACTCCACCGTCACACTCTTGGCAAGGTTCCGGGGCTTATCAATATCGCAGCCTCTCATCAGCGCCACATAGTAGGCAAACAGCTGCAGAGGCACCACACCAAGGCTGGGCAGGAGGAGATCATGGGTATCAGGGATGGTGATGACGGCGTTGGCCACTTTCTCCATCTCCGCCCGGTTGCTCTCTGTGGTCAGCGCCAACACGTCCGCTCCTCGGGACTTCACCTCCACCACATTGTTCATGCTCTTCTCAAACAGCTTTCGGTAGGTGGCCAGAGCCACCACCAATGTGCCGCTTTCAATAAGGCTGATGGTGCCGTGCTTCAGTTCACCGGAGGCGTAGGCCTCGGAGTGGATATAAGAGATCTCCTTCAGCTTCAAAGAGCCCTCCAGCCCCATGGCGTAGTCCACATTCCGACCGATGAAAAACACGCTGTTGTGGTTAAAATACTGACTGGCATAGTACTGGATGTCGTCCTTATCCGTCAGAATGGACTCCATCTTGGCAGGCAGGAGCAGCATCTCCTCCAGA
The DNA here is from genome assembly GCA_944386985.1 of uncultured Oscillospiraceae bacterium. Taxonomy (GTDB): domain Bacteria; phylum Bacillota; class Clostridia; order Oscillospirales; family Oscillospiraceae; genus CAJFPI01. The sequence continues at coordinate 12,910 of CALXDD010000002.1, read as the reverse complement.
GCGGAGTGATACTCCGCCTCCTCCACAGTGTCCAGCACCCGGGCAAAGTAGAGCGCCAGCAGGTCCATCACCGCCATCTGGGTGGAGTAGGCCTTGGTGGTAGCCACGGCAATCTCCGGCCCGGCCCAGGTGTACAGCACCACGTCCGACTCCCGGGCGATGGAGCTGCCCACTACATTGACAATGGAGAGGACAGTGGCCCCAAGCCGTTTGGCCTCCCGGAGGGCGGCCATGGTATCCAGGGTCTCACCGGACTGGCTGATCACCACCACCAGGGTGTTCTCGCTGACGATGGGGTCCATATACCGGAACTCCGAGGCCAGGGCCACCTCCACCGGCTTGCGGGTCAGACGCTCCAGATTGTACTTCCCCACCACGCCCACATGGTAGGAGGAGCCGCAGGCCACGATATAGATCTTCTCAATTTTTCGGATATACTCCTCCGAAAGGCCAAAGTTCTCCAGGTATACCTCCCCGTCCCGAATCCGTGGAAAGACACACCGGCGCAGGGCCTCGGGCTGCTCCATGATTTCCTTGAACATGAAGTGCTCATAGCCGCCCTTCTCCGCTGCGTCGATCTCCCAGTCCACATGGGAGATTTCTTTTTCAATGGGCTGCATCAGGTGATTGTAGCACTGGATGCCATCCCGCCGCAGCACCGCCACCTCGCCGTCGTCCATATACACCACATCCCGAGTGTGACGGATGATGGCGGTGACATCGCTGGCCAAGAAGCTGCAGTTATCGCCATAACCCAGAATCAAAGGGCTGTCCTTGCGCACCGCGATGATCTGATCCGGATCGTCGGCACAGAGAATACCCAGGGCGTAGGCCCCCTCGATACGGCGCAGCACCCGGCCCACCGCCTGGAGGATATCCCCCTGATAAAAGTGCTCAATGAGCTGGGCCACCACCTCGGTATCCGTCTCGGAGGTAAAGGGAACGCCCTGCTCCATCAAAAAATCCTTCAGTTCCGCATAGTTCTCAATGATCCCGTTGTGGACCACAGCGATCCGGCCGCTGCGGCTGACCTGCGGGTGGGAGTTGACGTCGGAGGGCGCACCGTGGGTGGCCCATCGGGTATGGCCGATGCCCACGCAGCCGTGGACAGAGGCGCCGCCCTGAAGCATATCCGACAGCACCTGCAGCCGTCCCTTGGCCTTGTGGACCTCCAGGGTCCCCTTCTGGTCGGCGTACACCGCCAGTCCGGCGGAGTCATACCCTCTGTACTCCAGTTTACTCAGGCCATCCAGCAGAATGGGCGCCGCCTGCTCCTGTCCCACATATCCAACAATTCCGCACATAGATAAAAATCCTCCTCTGATGTCGCACATGCCTGCCAAATGGGCGCACTTCACCCTGCAGGCTCCTATGGATTGTCTCAGGAGGACAAACTCGCAGCCATTTGTCTCTCATCTCCGGCCCCGGCCCTTTTGTTGCACGGTCACCCGTGTCTTTGTAGGCCGGGTACGCACCCGGATGGGCGGAGGGGCATCCGCCGAATCTTCGATACTCCCCTCTCCTCGTCATCCCGCCCTGGGGCGGGTGCTGGCGCTTCTGATGGGTCCTTCCCCATGATCCTCCTTTCCTTCTGCGATCTTTTCCTGGAAATTCTCACTTTTTACCCCGGATACTCCGGTCCCTTCCGTACATACTATGGTGGAAAGGAAGTGTCCTATGACCACCGCACTGTTTCGTACCATGATTCTCTACCTGGCACTGATGGTGGGACTGCGGCTTTTGGGCAAGCGGCAGATCGGCGAGCTGGAGCCCAGCGAGCTGGTGCTCACCCTCATCATCTCCGACCTGGCGGCGGTGCCCATGCAGGACTTCGGCATCCCGCTGGTCAACGGCCTTCTGCCTATCGTCACACTGCTGTGTCTCTCCCTGCTCCTGAGTTTTCTCAATCTCAAGTCCATCCGCCTGCGCTCCCTGCTGTGCGGCCGCCCCACCACCATTATTCGGGATGGGAAGCTGCAGCAAAAGGAGATGGCCCAGAACCGGCTGACGGTGGACGAACTGCTGGAACAGCTTCGGGGCCAGGGGATCTCCGATCTCTCCGCCGTGAAGTACGCCATCCTGGAGACCAGCGGCAAGGTATCGGTATTCCCCTACACCAAAGAGTCCCCTCTCACCCCTTCTGCCGCCGGCATGGAGGTGGCAGACAACGTCAGCCTCCCTGTTCTGCTCATCAACGACGGGCGGCTTATGGAGCGAAACCTCCTGGCCTCCGGGCATACCCGCCAGTGGCTTGCCTCCCAGCTGCGCCAGCGGGGCATCGCCTCTGTGGACCAGGTCTTCCTCTTCACCGTGGATGATGGGGAGGCTGTGGTCTGTGTGCCAAAGGAGGATGCCACATGAAGGCGCTGTATCTTCCTTTGGCCCTGCTTGCGGCCATGCTGGCCTTTGCCCTCTGGACAGGCCGATACGTCCAACAACAGACGGACCGCTGGATCGCCATGCTTGAGCTCGCCGACCACCTGGCTGTAGAGGAGCAATGGGAGGATGCGGAGGACCAGATCCAACGGAGTTATCAGGACTGGAAGCGCAGCCAGACCTTCTTCCACACCATTCTGGAGCATCAGGAGCTGGACGAGGCGGAGAACCTTTTCGCCGCAGCCTTCGCCGCCTGCGACCAACAGGATATTCCGGATTTCCACACCACCCTGGCCCAGCTCTACTCCCAACTGCGTCTCTTATCCGAGACACAGCAGGTCAACATCAAGAACTTTTTGTGACGATTTTTGAGTCAGACCCGCTTTTTGAAAAGATACCGCAATTTTTCCGCTGCAGTCACATTCCGCCGGATCTTTCCCGGATGTAAAAAGGTGCGGCAGGCGTTCCAAGCCGTCTTACCGCACCCTCAGTATAGCATAGTTTGTCCAGGCAAATCAAGCCAAACCTATCGCCTTTTCCGCTCCCGCCCTGTATTCCCTGTCAGACGGCGAAGTCTGTCCGGCAAATCCACGGTCCGTCCGCTATAGGATGACAGGAATCTCCATGTAGGATACCAATGTCTCCTTCTGCTCGTTTTTCCAGCTCTTTTCCACGCCGAGCAGCTTATTGACTGCGAGATTGGGCAGATTGACGCCGCTTCCCAAACAGGCCATTTGGACTCCTCCGGACATTCTCGTGTTCACCTCCAGCATATAGGGGGTCCCTTCCAAATACTTCAGCTGAATATTGCAGGGGCATTCCAGCGGGACCTTCTCATAAAAAGCCCCGCAGATGTCCAGTATTTCAGGGTCATACCGTATTCTTTCGACCCGGGTAGGCCCTTTGATGCGGGGGATCATAATGATACCGCCGGAGGTTTTCAGGCAGTCCACGCTGACCTCCTCATCGGGCAAATACGGCATCAGCATAATGGGAGAAAAAGCCGTCTGTTCCCCAAGGGCCGCCAGGACTCTCTCATAGCTGATGCGCCCCGAATGGCTGCCGAGCAAAGCCGCATCCCCGGTTTCCCTGTCGTCAATCAGGCGGAAGCTCGTTCCTCCCTCGTCCCGCACAAGTTTCAAGCAAACCTGCTGATACCGGCTGCGCAGCGCAGAATACCCCTCTTTGAACTGCTCCGCCGTTGTGACAATCCAGTAGTCGGGAACGGCTCCGATGTGTTCTTTCCTGAACAATTCGTAGGCCGTGTCTTTTCGGTTTAAAACGGAAATCATGTCATAGTCGTCTGCCATCACCTTTGTCCCGATCTCCGCAAACCGGTCTTTTTCCCTGCTGATGGCGAGCATTTCCCGGTGGGGCAGGAACACCTCCACACGGTGCTGCCGGCAGAATTCCAGGCAGTACGCCACATACTCGTCCCCGGAAAGGACAGGCTCCTCATACCATGCGTCGCAAGCGAGCTGTATGGGAGAACTGCCGTTGGCGTTGCTGCCAATGACAAAAAAATCCGGATCCTCCTGTTTGATTAAACGGATAATATTGTAAGCTGTACTGAACCAGTGGTTCAACCAAATTCGTGTCATATTCTCTCTCCTTGTGCGGCATAAATCGCCGCTGGCCTCTGTCTGGTAACGGAGCCTCGGGGTTAACATTCCCGCTTTTGCCCAGCGCCCGCCCACCCGAAACAATATTGTAACTTATTCTATCGCGCAATATACAGAGGCGTCAAGAAGACGCTTATCCTTTGGGTGCATCGTGCTTGCAAAAAAGGGAGCCTAAGGTATTTCCTTAGGCTCCCTCATATCTTTTCCGGTGAGACAGATGACCTGTTTTACATGTGAAGTTATCCCCGCTATTTTTCCGCCAGCAATTTATTGAGTTCTGCCATAAAGGTATTGATGTCCTTGAACTGACGATACACCGAGGCAAAGCGGACGTAGGCCACCTCGTCCACACTCTTCAGTTTCTCCATCACCTGCTCGCCGATGGTCTCCGTACTGATTTCCCGCTCCAGAGAGTTCTGCAGGGTCTGCTCGATCTCATCGGTAAGCCGCTCCAACTCTGCCAGAGGCACCGGCCGCTTCTCACAGGCGCGGATCATGCCGTTGAGCACCTTCCGCCGGTCAAAGGTCTGGCGGCTGCCGTCCTTTTTGATGACCACCATGGGGAGAGACTCCATGGTCTCATAGGTTGTAAAGCGCCGCTCACAGCTCAGGCACTCCCGCCGCCGGCGGATGCTGCTGCCCTCGTCAGCGGGACGGGAATCCACCACTTTACTCTCCTTAAACCCACAGTAAGGACATTTCATCGCCGTTCCTCCCTTTCCCGGCGGCCTGCCGGGTTCGTTTATCCGAAGATAGTATAACATAATTCTCCGACAGATGGTAGATTTTTTTCGCTGTCCCGCAAAAATCCTTCGCCCACCCCGGTTGTGCCTTTTGGGAAAGAATGGTATACTGCAATCAGTTCTCTCCTACTCTTTCTCTGAGGTGATGATATGAAGCGAAAGCCCTGGATCTTGTGCTGTCTGGCCCTGCTGCTGACTTTGGCCGCCAACGGGCTGTGGCTGACGGTGGTCACCGGCTGGAAATGGCTGCCCGCCGCGGGGGCTGCGGCCTTCCTCGTCTCCCAGGTCTACACCGCTTACCCCAAGGATCTCTCCAACCGGATGCGGGTATGCCTCCACGGACTGGTGCGGCTCCAGAGCTTCTGTCTGGCCCTGCCCCTCACACTGATCCTCCATGTGGTCGCAGGGGTACTGCTGCTGCCAAAGCAATGGCCTGCCTTCCTCTGGAGTGCCGGATTGGCCGCTCTTACGCTGACAATCAACTTCTGGAACGGTATTCTCTCTGTCTACGCCGCTTCCGTGCAGCTGGGCATCCGCCGACGCTTTCTGGGCATCCTCTGCGGCATGATTCCCATCGTGAATCTCTTCGCCCTCTCCCGCATCCTCCACGTAGTGTCGGAGGAGATCCGGTTTGAGGCGGAGAAGGACCGGATCGACCGGGAACGGCGGAATCAGCGGATCTGCGCGACACGCTATCCTCTCCTGCTGGTCCATGGGGTCTTCTTCCGGGACTATCGTTATGTAAATTACTGGGGCCGCATCCCTGCCGCTCTGGAGAAAAACGGAGCCACGATCTTCTACGGCAACCATCAATCCGCCGCCTCTGTGGCTGACAGCGCCCGGGAGCTGACGGAGCGGATCAAGAAAATCGTGGAGGAGACCGGTTGTGAGAAGGTGAATATCATCGCCCACTCCAAAGGAGGCCTTGACTGCCGCTACGCCCTCAGCTTCTGCGGCGCGGCCCCCTATGTGGCCTCTCTCACCACCATCAATTCCCCTCACCAGGGCTGCGGTTTTGCCGACTACCTTCTTACCGCCATTCCAGAAAAGGCGCAACAGAAGATCGAGCGCACCTACAACGCCGCCATGCGGCGGCTTGGGGACCCCTCCCCGGACTTCATGGCGGCAGTGCGGGATCTTACCGCTGCCCGCTGCGCCCAGCGTTGCCGGGAATTGGAGGAACACCCTCATACCGAGGGCATTCTCTGTCAAAGTGTGGGTTCCTGCCTGCGCCGGGGCGGCGACGGCCGCTTTCCCCTGAACCTCACCTACCGGTTGGTAAAATTTTTCGACGGAGAAAACGACGGTCTCGTCTCCCGTGACTCCTTCCCCTTCGGAGAACGGTTCACCTATCTGCAGAGCGGCGGATACCGGGGCATCTCCCACGGGGATGTGGTGGATCTCAACCGGGAAAATTTACCGGACTTCGATGTGCGGGAATTTTATGTCACCCTGGTGTCCCAGCTGAAGGACCGGGGCCTGTAGCCCCTTCCCCGCCGCCGGGAAACAGAGGACGGCCGGCGCTGTCGAATCCGTACACTGCATAGCGCCTGCCGCCGACGGCCTGGATGCGGGCAAAACAGAACAGCCGCACCAGAGGAAAGGGGCGGCCCGGATCATAGGGCAGGGCCAGAAATCGTCTGCTCCCCTCCTGCCGCCACAAAAGCCCTTTCGTCTGAGACAAATCCTCTCCCGCCGCCTGAGAAAACCAGGACGGCTCCCGGAGGTCCTGCCACTCTCCTCCAAAGGCAAAGCTCATCCGCAGTCGGATACCCTGAGGCCGCCCCAAGGGCCGTACCTCCTCCCGCAAAAGCCGTCGTTGCAGCCACAGCCGCCGCCCCCTCGGCTCCAGCACTCCCAGTGGGATCTCCCCCTCCGGACAGATGAGATAGCCCCGGAACAGTCCCCGGTTATCCTCCCTGCAGTCCAGGGAGACCGCCAAACGTTCCCCCTCCTCTACCACCGCTGCGGTCCCTACCTGTTCCCCCTCCAGCAGTACCGGATATTCCATCTCCGCTTCCTCCCCCTTCTAATTTGACAAAGACCCCCTGGCCTTATGCCAGGGGGCCTTTTCCGGCATTCTGCCGGTACGCTTCTATGGTATGTCCCAAGGAGGAAAAATATACCGTCTCAGCTGAGGCTGCAGGTCCCCCGAACCAGCACCGTCACACTGTCGGAGGAAGCGGTGACGCCCCGGCCATCTTCGGTCATGAGATAGAGGTGGTTCGCCGTAAGGGCCCCGCCGTTCTGGAGCTCCCCGCCGCCGGTGACATCCACCAGCCCCGGCGCTGAAGCGGCGCTGCACACCGCGGAGCCCTGCCGCAGCAGCACCTCTGTGCCCACCGCGCCGGTAAGTGTCTGGCCCTTGTGCAGCGTCATGGCTGTGAAAGCGGCAGCGCTGCCGGTCTGGACAGTCTGGGAGGACACCTCCTTCTTCATAGCCGCCACCTGCTCCGCCAAGGCCTGCTCCAACTCTTTGTTGCGGCTCTGGAACACAGAATCCGCCTTACTCAGCAGCGTGTCGGTATAAGTGCTCTCCAGGTAACTCAAGGTGACCAGGGGATCGGTCTGAGATCCGGCAGCGCCGGCAGCCATAACCGCCACAGTTACTGCGGCCACCAGGCCGGAGAGAGCCGCCAGGGCCCGGAGAAGTCGGTTGATGCGCATAGTGTCCTCCTCTTATGTATATCCCGGGAAATTGAATTCATATTATTATGTAAAGGCCCCCACCCGAGGGAGGGGACCCTCCATACAGTCCATGTCAAACCAGCCGGTCGGTGTGCAGGCCGAAGCTGACGGCGATGGCCGCGTCAATACGCTCCATCAGCGCCGGGTCCACCCGCCCCATCTTTTCCCGCAGCCGGCGTTTATCCAACGTACGGATCTGCTCCAATAGTACCACAGAATCCTTCGTCAGTCCATAGTTTTGTGTATGCGCCGACAGCTCGATATGGGTAGGCAGGCGGGCTTTTCCCGTCTGAGAAGTGATGGCCGCCGCAATCACGGTGGGGCTGTACCGGTTACCGGTGTCGTTCTGGATGATCAGCACCGGCCGCACCCCGCCCTGCTCGCTGCCTACCACCGGGCTGAGATCCGCATAATAAATGTCGCCTCGCTTGACGCTTGTATCCACTGTAATTCACGCTCCGCCGGAAGAAAGTGCCACCAGAGGGTGACCACTATCATTCTCCCACGCAGCCATCAAATTTATACACGTCCGCTCCTGCCCTCAAAGGGCGGAAGGTCTCAGACGCGCCTTCGCCCCGCAGTATCCTATGCGTCCGGGCGGCAAAGGTTACAGATACATCCGCAGCTCCCGGCCCACTACCTTCTTCTTTTGCAGGAATACACGGGGCACCCGCTTGCTCACCGCGCAGGTCAGCTCATAGGAGATGGTGCCCGCCAGCTCCGCCAGCTTGTCCACCCGGCTGTGAGTACCAAAAATTTCCACCTCGCTGCCCACGTCCACCCCCGGGGCGTCCGTCAGATCCACCATGCACATATCCATACAGATCCGCCCCCGCTGAGGAAGGATTTTTCCGTCGGCGTAGAAGCTGCAGCGGTTGGAGAGGATACGGAAGAGGCCGTCGGCATACCCGATGGGCAGCACTCCCATCCGGGTGCGGACAGGCGTCTTATACATCCGCCCGTAGCTGACGCTCCAGCCCGGGTCCAAAATCTTAATCGTACTCACCGTGGTCTTCAGGGACATGACCGGACGGAGGCCCAACTCCTCCGCTCCAGCCCCACAGCCGTAGAGCAAAATGCCCGGCCGGGCCATATCCAGCGCCATCTCCTCCGGATTGTTCACCACTGCGCCGCTGTTGGCGCAGTGGCGGAGAGGAAAGGTGCGGCCCCGGGCCTCCAGTGCTCCAATCAGATCCATGAAGAGTTGGAACTGCTTTTGGGTGTAGGCTACGCTCTCTGGCTTCTCCGGCTCGTCGGACACGGCAAAGTGTGTGAAAATTCCCTCCGCATCCAGATAGGGCAGTTCGCAGGAGCGGAGGATGCCCTCCACACCTGCCTCAAAATGCCCGTCGGCACAGAGAAACCCCAAGCGGGACATACCGGTATCCGCCTTGATATGAACCCGCAGCTTTCCGCCGCAGGCTTTCGCCATATTATTATAGGCAAGGGCTTTTGCTTCACAGGTCACCGCCTGAGTAATGTTGTACTCCAGCAGCTGAGGAACGTACTGCTCCGGGGTGTGGCCCAGGATCAAAATAGGCATGGAGATCCCTGCTGTCCGCAGTTCTCTGGCCTCATCCAGGTTGGATACCGCCAGATACCCCGCCCCCAGTTCTTCCAAAGCACGGGAGATCTGCAGCGCGCCGTGGCCATAGGCGTCGGCCTTCACCACACCCACAATCTTGGTTTTCTCTCCCACTCTTTGCTGCAGCGTCTTGAAGTTATGGGTCAGATCGTCTAAATCAATCTCCGCCCAGGTCCGTCTCAGCATCTGTTCCATAGTCTGTCTCCTCGATGGTAAAACTTTGAAATTCGATCGTATACATCACACCGTCCTCCCCGGAGATCTCCCCCCGCAGCGGAGTCCCCTCCCGGGTCAGCCAAACGGTATGGTACAGTAAATTTTCCTCGCCCCGGCCCGTCTCATAGGTGACGCGCAGGCATTCGGTATCCTCCAGATCCTCCTCTCCGGTCTCCAAGGGATATCCCTCCGCCATAGCCTTCAGCAAGGCGGGCACCGCCCACATGGGGGACATATCCGTATCGGAATAAGGTCCCGCATCCAGCATCACGTCGTCGTAGGACAGTGTCAACGCGCCCGCATCCCACTCCGCCGCTACGCCGGCCACGGTCTCCGGCGCTTTTACCTCAACCCTGGACCGCTCCGGCGTGTAGCTGCACATGAGCTCGTAGGTGCGGACCTCCTCCTGATAGTTACAGGTGAGAGCTGCCTCCGTCTGTACAAAAGTTACCGACTGAAACCGTTCCTGCAGCGCCTGAAAGGGATCTTCCCCCTCCTTGCCGCCGCAGGCACACAGCAGCAGAAGGGCTGTCATTGGTACAAGAAGCAGGGCTTTTCGCACAAGTTCCACTCCTTTACCCCGAGATTATGCCTCCTCCAGCGCCAGATGGAAGGCTGCCGGCAGATATCGGATCAGATCCCCTGCCGTCATGGCATAGGGCGTCAGCTCCGCCGCCGCCAGATCTCCCGCCGCTCCATGGAGCCATACTGCGGCGGCAGCGGCCTCCCCGGCCTCCATGCCCTGGGCCAAAAGGGAGGTCAGAAGACCCGCCAGCACGTCGCCGCTGCCCCCCTTGGCCATACCGCTGTTGCCGGTTGTGTTGACATAACACCGGCCATCCGGGGCCGCCACAATAGTCCGGTGGCCCTTCCACACCAGCACACAGCCGTGATGGGCGGCAAAGGCACGGGCGGTATCTAAACTCCGCTCCTGACTGCATCCACCGAGCCGTTGAAATTCCCCGTCGTGAGGCGTCACCACTGTCACCCGGCCCCGGCGGGTATCTAAGGTATCTATATGCCCCTCCAGAGCGTTTATGCCATCGGCGTCCAGCACCAGAGGTCCGGGACAGGTCTCTGTTAAGCGGCGGATCACCTTCTCCGTCTCTCTCCCCCGGCCAAGGCCCGGTCCGATGAGAACTGCGTCCGCTGTAAAAAGCTTCTCTCGCAACAGGGGGAAAGCTTCTTTACTTACCATTCCGTCCTTATCCGGCAGCGCCTGAGGCATCTCCTCCAGGCACCGGGCGGCCACTGCTCCCCAGGCAGCAGCGGGCACACCCACCGTCACCAGACCGCAGCCGCCCCGTCCGGCAGCCCGGGAAGCCAGCACCGGCGCGCCGGTGTAGGCGGCGCTGCCGCAGAGGAGGTATGCCTTGCCGAAGGTGCCTTTGTGACCGTCGGGTTCCCGTTTGGGCAGAAGTCTTCTCACCAGCGCCCGGTCAATGCTGAGAGCCGGGCTTTTCCAATCCGCGGTGAGATCAGCGGGAATCCCGATATCCCATACAATGACTTTCCCGCACCAAGCCTCACCCAGCAGGTGCCCCACCTTCCGCATCGTAAAGGTAACCGTCTTGTCAGCCTTTGCAGCACAGCCGAGAATCGCACCTGTATCGGCATCAATGCCTGACGGCAGATCGGCGGCCACCACCAGGCCCCGGGCGGCGTTGATCCATGCCACCGCCTGGGCGGCCCGCCCTTCCACCGGGCGGCTGAGGCCCACACCGAAGATGGCGTCGATGACTATGTCGGCGGTGACGGCATAGTTCCGCTGCTCCTCGCTGGTCTCGTCCAGATCTTCCAGCACGCCGCCCACCCGATGAAGCCACTCCGCCATGGTCCGGCAGTCCCGGCTCATCCGCTCCCGGCTGCCGGTCAAAAATACCCGAACCGTCCAGCCCGCTTTCAGAAGAAGACAGGCCGCCGCCACACCATCGCCGCCGTTGTTGCCGCTGCCGGCAAACACCGCCGCCCGCCCCGGCTGGGCAAAGTCCTCCGCCGCCGCAGTCACAATTCCCTGGGCCGCCCGTTCCATCAGCGTCAGAGAGGGGATTCCCCGCTCCTCAATGGCCACCCGATCCAATTCCTTCATCTGCACCGCGGTACTCAGCAGCATTTCCGTCAGCCTCCTTTGTTTCCGTAAGAAATGAGAGATACAAAGGCAAAAGATGGAGGTTCCTGCCCCATGGGCTCCTCTCATCCGACGTCCTTTTCCTCTTTCCTTATGTTTTTTGATTATAGCAATGTTCCTCTTGCAATTCAACCGGTTTTGTGGTATAAAGAACGGTAGTCAAAGGCAAAGAACGGGAAAATAGCGTGCTTGCGCGTCCAAGAGAGGGGCGGTCACCGGCTGAAAGCCGCCTCGGTGCGTGTCGCTTGGTTCGCCCGGGAGCAGCCCCTGAGAGGGGGACGGCTGACTGCCGTTATCCAGTCACAAGTGCGCATCCTTGGATGCGAATGCGGGTGGTACCGCGGAAGGTTGGCCTTTCGTCCCAGATCTGTGGGACGAAGGGCTTTTTTGCTGCCTGCCCCCTGCCCATTCTCAGTCTGATCATCCAATAAAAGGAGTTTTCAACATGAAGGAACAGTTAGCAACCATTCGCGCCCAGGCTCTGGCCGCCTTCGCCGCGGCGGAGGACAGCGTCCAGCTGGACGCCCTGCGGGTGCAGTACCTGGGCAAAAAGGGCGAGCTCACCGCTGTTTTGAAACAGATGGGCAAGCTCAGCGCCGAGGAACGCCCGATCATGGGCCAGCTGGCCAACGACGTCCGCGCCGCTCTTGAAGAGGCCCTGGAGGCCAAGGGCAAGGAGCTGGAGGCCAAGGCTCTGGAGGACCGGCTGAAGGCGGAGGCTCTGGACGTCACCGTCCCCGGCAAAGCCGTCAAGGCCGGCCACCGCCACCCCATGTATATCGCTCTGGACGAAATCAAGGAGATCTTCATCGGCATGGGCTTCACTGTGCTGGACGGCCCCGAGGTGGAACTGGCGGAGCTGAACTTCGACCGCCTCAACGCCGAGGAGGGCCACCCCTCCCGGGATTGGAGCGACACCTTCTATTTTGACGAGGACAGCCGGGTGATGCTCCGCAGCCAGACCAGCCCCATGCAGGTCCGGGCCATGGACACGATGGAGCTGCCCATCCGCATCATCGCCCCCGGCCGGGTGTACCGGAAGGACGAGGTGGATGCCACCCATTCCCCCATGTTCCACCAGGTGGAGGGTATGGTCATCGACAAGCACGTCACCATGGCGGATTTGAAGGGCACCTTGAACACCGTGGTGGAACAGCTCTACGGCAAGGGCACCAAGACCCGTTTCCGTCCCCACCACTTTCCCTTTACCGAGCCCAGCTGTGAGATGGACGTGCAGTGCCACAAGTGCGGCGGCGTTGGCTGCCCCACCTGCAAGGGTGAGGGCTGGATTGAGCTTCTGGGCGCCGGGATGATCCATCCCCGGGTACTGGAGATGAGCGGCATCGATCCCAATGAATACAGCGGCTGGGCCTTCGGCATTGGTCTGGAGCGCACCGCCATGCGCCGGTTCAAGATCGCTGACCTGCGGCTCATCTTTGAGAACGACGTGCGGTTCCTGGAGCAGTTCTAAAATATCAAGGGGGAGCAGGCTCCCCCTTGAGAATCCCCCACCGCCAGTCTGCGGACTGGCGACGCCGCCCAAGGCGGCTGG
>CALXDD010000001.1 GCA_944386985.1 uncultured Oscillospiraceae bacterium | reverse complement strand
ATGCCGGCTGAGATGCGACGTATGGCCGTCGAGGTCCCTCGAACCTGATCCGGGTAATGCCGGCGTAGGAATGCGAGCTATCGTTCACTGCACCGTATGTCCGCGCCTGCGGACATACGTTTTTTTGTCCCCAGGCAGGTTCCTCTGGATGAAAGAAAAGGAGGAAGATTTTTATGAACAGAAATGTGCGAATGCTTACAGAGGGCGCCATCATGGTGGCTCTGGCCCAGATTTTGTCCTATGTCAAGCTCTTCGGCGACCTGCCCAACGGCGGCTCCATCACCTTTGCCGCCGTCCCCATTATTCTCTACGCTGTCCGCTGGGGACTTGGGCCGGGCCTGCTGGCCGGTTTTGTACTGGGGCTCCTTCAGATGATTTTTGACGGGGCTTATGCCTGGGGCTGGCAGTCCATGCTGCTGGACTATCTGGTGGCCTTCACGCCCCTGGGACTGGCAGGACTTTTCAAAGGCAAGGCGTGGGGAGTGTTCCCCGGCACGCTGGTGGGCTGCGCAGGGCGCTTCCTGGTCCACTACATTAGCGGCGTCACCATCTATAAGATTCTGGCTCCCACAGAGTTTATGGGCACCACCTTCACCAGCCCCAGCTTTTACTCCATTGTTTATAACGGCTCCTATATGCTGCCCAATACCATTCTGGCCCTGGTGGTATTTGTCCTTTTGTACAAGCCCATGCGGAAATATTTCACCGGCCGCGATCTGCAGAAGGTGTGACCGGCTTTTTGACAAACATACGAAAACCCCTGTAAAGATCCCCATCAACAAAAAATCCTCCGCGGAAATTTACTTCCCGCGGAGGATTTTTCTATGGTACCGCTCAGCCGTTTTGTGCGACGGTCTGGGCAGTCTTCAGCGTCACATCGTGATAGCCGCCCTCCACAATGGAGGTGGAGGATACCAGCGTCAGCTTGGCGTTCTTCTGCAGGTCGGGAATCGTGATAACGCCGCAGTTGCACATGGTGGACTTCACCTTGTAGAGGCTCTTGGCCACGTTGTCCTTCAGGCTTCCGGCGTAGGTGACATAGGAATCCACGCCCTCCTCAAAGGCCAGCCCCGTCTTGCCGCCCAGATCATAGCGCTGCCAGTTCCGGGCGCGGTTGGAGCCCTCGCCCCAGTATTCCTTCATATACTGGCCGTTGACCATCACCTTGGCCGTGGGGCTCTCGTCAAAGCGTGCGAAATAGCGGCCCAGCATCACAAAGTCGGCGCCCATGGCCAGCGCCAGGGTGATGTGGTAGTCGTGGACGATCCCGCCGTCGGAACAGACGGGAATATAGATGCCGGTCTCCTTGAAATACTCGTCCCGGGCAGCCGTCACCTCAATGAGGGCGGTGGCCTGACCGCGGCCAATGCCCTTGGTCTCCCGGGTGATGCAGATGGAGCCGCCGCCGATGCCCACCTTTACGAAGTCAGCCCCGGCCTCGGCCAGGAAGCGGAAGCCGTCCCGGTCCACCACATTGCCGGCGCCCACCTTCACACTGTCGCCGTACTTGTCCCGGATGAACTTCAGCGTCTGGGCCTGCCAGCAGGAGTAGCCCTCGGAGGAATCGATACAGAGCACGTCGGCCCCGGCCTCCACCAGAGCGGGCACCCGCTCGGCGTAGTCCTTGGTGTTGATGCCGGCGCCCACCAGATACCGCTTGTGGCTGTCCAGCAGCTCGTGGGGGTTCTCCTTGTGCTGCTCGTAGTCCTTGCGGAAGACGAAGTAGAGCAGGCGACCGTCGTCGCTGACGATGGGCAGGGAGTTGAGCTTATGCTCCCAGATGATGTCGTTTGCCACCTTCAGGCTGGTGTTCTCCGGGGCGGTGATCAGCTTCTCAAGGGGGGTCATGAAGGTGCTGACCACAGTGGAGGGGTCCATCCGGCTGACCCGGTAGTCCCGGCCGGTGACGATGCCCAGGAGCTTGCCCTGGTTGGTGCCGTCGGCGGTGATGGCCACGGTGGAGTGTCCGCTGCGCTCCCGCAGCGCCAGCACGTCCGCCAGGGTGGCGGTGGGGGGCAGGTTGGAGTCGCTGACCACAAAGCCGGCCTTGTACTTCTTCACCCGGGTCACCATGGCCGCCTCGCTCTCCACAGACTGAGAGCCGTAAATAAAGGAGATGCCGCCCTCCTTGGCCAGGGCGATGGCCAGGGTGTCGTTGGACACGGACTGCATGATGGCGGAAACCATGGGGATATTCAGAGAGATGGCGCTCTCCTCCCCCTTGCGGAACTTCACCAGGGGCGTGCGCAGAGACACGTTGGCGGGAATGCACTCCGGCGAGGTGTAGCCGGGGATGAGCAGATACTCGCTGAAAGTATGGGACGGTTCCTGATAATAGTAGGCCATTTCGTTTCCTCCTGCTGCAAATTTGAAATTATCCTATCACCGGGGACGGCGTTTGTAAAGCATTTCCATGCCGGATTTTCAAGAATTATGACAAATGTGAAAAGAAGCCGCTGCCGGGGAAAAGATTCCGTCATTTTCTGCCCTTCTGCCGCTGCTGAACCCACTTTTTTACGCTGGGATATGCCTCGGTGGCCAGACTGGGAATAGCAGCGGCGGCCTGCATGGTCTCCACAAAATTGGGGATGGCGCCATACTGGATATACTGCATCCGCTCCAGAATCCCGCCGATCTCCTCCAGGTGGCTCCGCTCCAGCAGAAGGCACAGGCAGCCCTCCAGCGAGCTGTTGCCCACACAGGCGATCTTCTCCGGGGGAATATCGGGGTAGAGGCCGATGGTGATGGCGGAGCGGGTGCTGATATAGGTGCCGAAAGCCCCGGCCACGCAGAACCGATCCACGTCGGCAAAGCGCATCCCCACCGCGTCCATCATATAGGCCACCATGGTGCTGGCGGCAGCCTTGGTGTCCAAAAACTGGCGGATATCGCTCTGGTAGAACCAGAGGGGCTGTCCATCCACGGTCCGGGAGGCATCAGCATAGCGGAAAGCCCACTCCCCCTCCACCATCTCTACCCGGTCGGACTTCTCCGGGCAGAATACGCCCCGGAAGTCGATAATGCCCTCCAGAAACAGCTCCGCCAGAAGATCCACAATGCCGCTGCCGCAGATCCCCTTTACTTTGCCCTTGCCGATCACTGAGAGGCGGATCTTGCTGTTTCGGATCGACACATGCTCCACCGCCCCCTTGGCGGCGGCCATCCCCGTACGGATGACGCCTCCCTCCAGGGCGGGACCCGCCGCTCCGGCGCCCGCCACCAAAAAGTCCTTGCAGCCCGCCACCAGCTCACCGTTGGTGCCGATATCGAAAAACAGCAGAATCTTCTCACTGCGGGAGATACCGGTGGCAATCATGCCGCTGATGATGTCGCCGCCCATATAGTTGGCTTTGGCGGGAAAGAGGAACACCGGCGCGTCCATGGGAAGCCCCAGCTGCCGCCCAGGCAGGAAACCGGGGGCGGAGACCACCGGAGCATAGGGAGAGAGAAACAGAGGGTAGGCGTCCAGTCCCATGAGGAAATGGATCATGGTGGTGTTCCCCGCCAGCACCAGCACCGCAGCCAGTTTGGCATCCACTCCGGACTGCTCCGTCAGATCCTCCATGAGAAGACGCAGGGTCTCCACCGTGGCCTCCTGGAGCTCCCGAATGTGGTCGGGCTGGTCCTTGCCGTAAAAAATGCGGGTAAGGATATCATCACCAAAGGCCCGCTGGAGGTTGTATCGGGTAGCCTTGGCCACCACCTCCCCCCGGTTGAGATCCACCAGTTCCATGGTGACGCTGGTGCTGCCAAGATCCGCCGCCAGTCCGTAGTGAAAGGCGGTGGTATCCCCGGCCTCCAGCCGGGTGAGGTGCCAGGCGTCCCCCTGCCAGATCATGGTGGCGGTGACCTGCCCGCTCTGGCTGCGGCAGGCGGGGTACAGCATCCGCATCACCGTCAGATCGATCCGCAGGTCTCCAAATCCGGGGCGCAGAGCGTCCAGAATCCGGTCGCAGTCACTGCGGGGGTCGTCCTCCGTGGGCAAAGGGGTAAAAAAGGTCAGCTTTTTACTCAGTGGCTTCATAACGGCCTCCTTTACGGCGCATGCAGAGAAGGAAAACACGCGCCGGACATTTCAATATCTTTATTATACGACAGCACCCCCCTTTTGTATAGAGAAATCGTGCAGCCTCTTGCGTGAAAAATCCGAGGGGAGTACAATGGGGAAAACAGAAAGGAGGCAGTCCTATGGCGATTCGTCCCGGACGCTGGCGGCACTTTAAGGGGAAGGAATACCAGGTTCTGGCCACAGCCATCCATTCCGAGACACTGGAGGAGATGGTGGTCTATCGTCCCCTCTACGGGGAGGGGAAGCTGTGGGTCCGTCCCGCTGCCATGTGGGAAGAGTTCGTGGAGCGAGACGGCGTACAACAGCCCCGTTTTGTGTATGTGAGCGAGAGATAGGCAAAAATGCACACTTGTATACAATGGACACAGATGTTACGGGATTTTTGAGAAACCTTGTAAATCCGACACTTTATAATAACTTTTTTTGTTAAATTCTTTACGATCAAAGAATGTTCTTGCATTTTTCTGAACTTTCTGCTATAGTATACTGCATAGAAGGCCTTTCCCTTCAGGGGGGAGGCCGCGCATACCGGCCAGAGGAAGTCTGGGAAGGCGCCCGTCAGGGCAGCTGCCGCAGGCGGATGGCGTTCTGGAGAATCCCGCAGGTCCCACCGGGCTGAAGCGGGTGCCGAAGGTGCAAGCGACTCGTCGATCTCTCAGGCAAAAGGACAGAACAGACCCCGGCATGCAGCCGTCTTCCCCCCTTTCGACGGCTGAACTGTACTTTTTCAGGGAGCGCTGCACCATGCGGCGCTCCCTTTCGCCGTTCTGGCCCCGGAGAAAAGGAGAGAGTCTATGGAGAACTTCATCGCAACAGTAGAAAGCGTCAACAGCGCGATCAACGGTGTCGTATGGGGACCCATCATGCTGGTTTTGCTGGTGGGCACCGGCATTTTCCTCACAGTCCGCACCGGCTTCATTCAGATCCGCAAATTCCCCTATATCATGCGCAACACCATCGGCACCCTCTTCCGCAAATCCGACAAAGGAGCGCGGGACAAGACCTCCAAGAATCTGACCGCTTTTGAGGCGGTTTCCACGGCTCTGGCTTCCACCGTGGGCACCGGCAACATCGCCGGCGTCACCGGCGCCATCTTTGTGGGCGGCCCCGGGGCGGTGTTCTGGATGTGGATCTCCGCTCTGTTCGGTATGTTCACCAAGTATTCCGAGATCGTTCTGGCGGTGAAGTACCGGCAGACCGCTCCCGACGGAACCCACTACGGCGGCCCCATGTACTACATTGAGAAGGGCCTGAATATGAAGTGGCTGGCTGTGATCTTCGCTTTGCTGGGGGGCATCGCCTGCTTCGGTATCGGCAACATCGCCCAGTCCACCGAGATCGCCGGTTCCATGGTGAGCCTGTGCGGTATGGCGGGCTTCACCATCTCCCCTCTGGTAGCCGGTATTGTCCTGGCTATCGTGGTGGCCGTCGTCATCATCGGCGGCGTCAAGCGCATTGGCCAGGTTGCCAGCTACATGGTCCCCTTTATGGCCTGCTTCTATATTCTGGCCGGTATTGCCATCATTATCCTGCGCATTACCGAAGTGCCCCACGCCTTCTCCGTGATTTTCCAGAGCGCCTTTACCTCTGAGGCTGTGGCCGGCGGTGCTACCGGCTATGCCATCATGCTGGGCATCCAGCAGGGCCTGGCCCGCGGCGTTTTCTCCAACGAGGCGGGTCTCGGTTCCGCCCCTATGGCTCACGCCGCTTCTGAGACCAAGGATCCTGTGGAGCAGGGCATCTGGGGTATCTTTGAGGTCTTCGTTGACACCATCGTCATCTGCTCTATCACCTCCCTGGCCGTGATCCTCTCCGGCGTGTATGACGGTGCTACCATCGACGCTGTGTCGGGTACCTACATCTCCAACGGCGCCGCTGCCGCCGCCGCCTTCAACACCATCCTGCCCGGCACTCTGGGCGGCATCGTGCTGCAGATCAGCCTGCTGTTCTTCTCCCTGACCACGGTTCTGGGCTGGAGCTACTACGGCGAGCGCTGCTGGGGCTATCTGACCAACAACAACAAGGGTGTGAACATGGTCTACAAGGTCATCTTCGTGCTGGTGTGCGTTGTGGGCGCCACCGGTTCCGGCGGCCTCATGTGGAGTATCTCCGATACCCTCAACGCTATGATGGCTATTCCCAACCTGATTGGCCTGCTGCTGCTGAGCGGCGTTGTCATCAAGATCACAAAGGATTATTTCAATAATCCTGCTAAAATGAAGCGCTGAATCAAACCAGAAGTCCGCCGCGGGAACAGTTCCCGCGGCGGGCTTTTTTGCTCAAAGCTGCTTTTCTGAGAGAGGATTTTCCGGTCAGAGCGCTCACCTGGAAAAGGCCTCTCCGTATCACCATTTCAGGGCTGCTGCGGATCAGTCTTCCTCCGCCATAGCCCGGCGGAACAACGCGTCGCAGTTGGGGTCCGCCCGCTTCAGAGACACCGGCTTCCCCTCCCGGTTGAGGAAGCAGTGGCTGCTGGAGGCCACCAGCCGTAATTCGCCGGTGGCCCGGTCCCGGATCTCGTAGCCCAGCTCCATCCGCACGCCGGTGTAGCGCCGGACAGAGATGGTGACCTCCACCTCGTCGCCAAACCGAGTCATGCTTTTGTACTCGCAGGACAGAGACAGCACAGGACTGATAATCCCCTCCTCCTCCATTCTGCCATAGCCAAAGCCCATCTGATCCATAAAATCCACCCGTGCCTCCTCCATCCAGTGGATGTAATTGGCGTGGTGGATAATCCCCATCTGATCTGTCTCGTGGTAATAGGCCTTTCGCACATAGGGGCGCATGGCTCAGTTCCTCCTGTTTTCGGATACATTTATTTCGAAACCGCAGGCCGCCTTCCCGGCCGGCCAGTCTCTATTGTTGAGTATACCACGTCCATTTTCCGCCATGCAAGGGCGCTTTTCGGCAAAAATCGCAAAAGAGCTTTTGACTCTCTGTCGTTTTGCCAGTATAATGAAAGCACCCACACGACAGGAGGAACCGCTATGATTCGAAAGGGCACAGAGGCGGATCTTTGCCGGGCAGAGGAGATTTACCACGAGATTCTGGACCATCAGGCCGCCACCGTCAACTACACCAACTGGATCAAAGGCGTCTACCCCACCCAGGCAGATGCCCGCCGGGCTCTGGAGGCCGGCACCTTCTTTGTAATGGAGGAGGACGGACAGGTGGTGGGAGTGGCCAATCTCAACCACATCCAGCCCCCGGAATACGCCAAGCTCAGCTGGTCCATCCCCGCCGAAGGAGACGAGGTGCTGGTGATCCACACCCTCTGCATTCCCCCCTCCTGCTCCGGCCGGGGTTACGCCAAGGCCTTTGTGGCCTTTGCCATAGAGCACGGGCGGTCCCTCGGCTGTAAAGTCATTCGCCTGGACACCTATGAGGGGAATCTGCCTGCTATCTCCCTTTACACCGGCCTCGGCTTTCGGGATGCCGGCGTCACCCTGTTCCACTTTGAAAACGCCATCTGGGAGAATCTCCGCTGTTTTGAATACCCCCTGTAGCTAAAGAGTACCGCCTGCGGGACCATTCCACAGGCGGTACTCTTATCTTACTTCTTCAGCTTCTCCAGCAGATCCTCCAGGGCCTCCCCGACTCCCTCCTCAAAGGTGGGATGGGGACGCATCACCTTCAAAAGCTGCCGGGCGGTAAGACCGTTGACCACAGCGGCGGTAAGCTGGGAGAGCATATCCGTGGCCCGCTCGCACATGAGCTGGGCCCCCAGGATCACTCCCGTCTCCGCGTCTGCTACGATCTTGATAAAGCCCCGCTCGCCGTCCACGATGACGGTCTTGCCGTTGGAGAACATGACGTACTTGCCCACCTTCACCGCCCGGCCGGCGGCCTTGGCCTCGTCGGCGGTGATGCCGATGGAGGCGATCTCCGGGCTGGTGTAGATGCAGCTGGGCACCTGACTCACATCCACCAGAGGCTCCTCCCCCGCCAGGCGCTCCACGCAGGCGGTGCCCTGGGCGGAGGCGGCGTGGGCCAGCTGGATCTTGGAGGACACATCGCCCACGGCGTAGACGCCTGGAACGCTGGTCTGGAAGGTCTCATCCACCAGGATTCTCCCCCGCTCCATTTCTACAGAGAACCCCTCTCCAAAGAGGCCCTGGGTGTTGGGACGGCGGCCGATGGCACAGAGCACTGCCTCTCCCACCGCCTCGCCGGGCTGCTCCTTCAGGGTGTAGCGGACCACCCGCATGCCGTCCTCCCGCTGCTCCACGGAGGTGACCATGGCGCCGGGGAAAATCTTGACTCCCCGCTTCTTGAGGATCATGCTGAGATTCTGGCAGATCTCCCGGTCCATGTTGGGCAAAATCCGGTCCATGGCCTCCAGCACTGTCACCTCACAGCCGAGGGCGCTATAGATGGAGGCGAACTCCATGCCGATGACGCCGCCGCCGATGATCACCAGGGAGCCGTATACCTTATCCTGGCTCTCCAGCAGTTCATCGGAGGTGATGGCGTGCTCCAGCCCCGGGATGGGGGGCCGTGAGGGGATGGAGCCGGTGGCGATGAGGATCTTGTCGGCAGTGTAGGTCTGCCCCTCCACCGACACCTGGCCGGGGGCCAGGATGGTGCCGGTGCCCCGGAGGAGATCCACCTTTTTCTGCTTGAAGAGCCCCTCAATCCCGCTGCGCAGCTTCTCCGTCACCTCCGCCTTCCGGCGGTGGGCGGCGGCAAAGTCCACAGACGCGCCCTGGGCGCTGACGCCGAACTTCTCCCCCTCCCGGGCCTCCCGGAAGAGTTCCGAGGTGTGGAGAAGGGTTTTGGTGGGAATGCAGCCCCGGTTGAGGCAGGTGCCGCCCACGTCCCGGTTTTCCACCACCGCTGTCTTCATCCCCAGCTTGGCGGCCTTCAGCGCCGCCACATATCCGCCGGGGCCGGCGCCGATGACGATCAGTTGATAGTCGCTCATAATTTTCTTCTCCTCTTAGATCGCCGGGCCTGCCCGTAGGCAGGCCCGGCGTCGGTTTTTCTTCAGATGTCCTGCTGGGCAAGGAGTGTCAGGAGATCTTCCTTTACACTTCCCTCCGCCTCCAGAGTCCGTACGCCCGCGGCCAGATCCTCCTTCGAGAACCGGCGGCCGGTGAGGGCGCCCTCCAGTGCGGGAGCCAGGGACCAGTCCATGGCGTCGGAATACACCGCCGCCTGCTGAACGATCCCCTCCTCCACCTGAAGCTGGATGGACACCTCGCCCCAGGCAAAGCGGCAGGCGCAGGAGAGGGTGCAGGGAATCTTCCGGCCGTAGCGCCACTCCCAGCTGGCATAGCGGGTCTCCAGAGCGTCTACCTCCCGCGCGTCCATCCAGTCTGATGCGAGGCGCTCCGCCTCTCCGCCATAGACCTTGCCGAAGGCCGTCTCCATGGCGGAGATCAGCCCCTCAATGGTAAGGCCCGGCACCAGCTCCCGGAGATTCACCACCCGGGAGCGCACTGAGGACACCCCCTTGGCCTGGAGCTTGGCGGTGGAGGGACTGAGATAGCGGCCCATGGCCTCCATATCCACATCCACCAGCAGGGTTCCGTGGTGGTAGCACCGGCCCTGGTGCTCATAAAAGGCGTTGCCGGAGAACTTCCGTCCCCCTGTCAGCACATCGTTGCGGCCGGACCGCTCCGCCGGAATCCCCAGAGAACGGCAGGCTTCAACGATTACAGATAGTTGTTTTTCGATAGAATAATCCTTTTTGTTGACCAAAAAGGTGAAATTCAGATTGCCGAGATCGTGGAAGACCGCCCCGCCGCCGCTGAGCCGCCGGGCCAGGAAGCCGCCGTCCGCCTCCAGGCGGGCGGTGCGGCATTCCTGCCAGGCGTTCTGATTGCGTCCGATGACCACGGTGTGGCGGTTCTGCCACAGGTAGAGGATACAGGCATTCTGGGGCACATGCTCCAGCAGATACTGCTCTACCGCTAAGTTTCGATAGGGGTTGGTCCCCTGTGCCAGGTACAGAAAAAGCTTCATTCAGTCGTATACCGCAAAACAGGATTTCGGGCGGCGCCCACCTCGTCCAGCCGCCGCACGGGAGTGGTGACAGGGGCGTCGTGGAGAGCCTGAGGATTGGTGTGGGCCAGATCCCACAGCTTCAGGAACACGTCGCAGGCCTCGTCCAGCGTCTCCTTGCTCTCCGTCTCTGTGGGCTCGATCATCAGCGCCTCGTGGACGATGAGGGGGAAGTACATCGTGGGCGGATGGATCCCGTTGTCCAGAAGGCCCTTGGCAATGTCCATAGCGGAGATGCCGGTCTCCTCCTTCAGGTCCTCCAGGCACATGACGAACTCGTGCATGCAGATCTCGTCGTAGGCCATGGTGTACTTTTCCTTCAGCCGCTTCATCATGTAGTTGGCGTTGAGCACCGCATTCTTGGCGGCCTCGGGGATGCCCTCCTTGCCGAGGGTCAGGATGTAGGTCAGGGCCTTCACCACCACGGTGAAGTTGCCGTAAAAGTCCTTCACCCGGCCAATAGAGTGCTCCGGCTTCTCAAAGTGATAGCCGCTCTCGCCCTTCACCACCACAGGGCCGGGCAGGAAGGGCCGGAGGATCTCCTTGCAGCCCACCGCGCCGGAGCCGGGGCCGCCGCCGCCGTGAGGCGTGGAAAATGTCTTGTGGAGATTCAGGTGGATCACGTCAAAGCCCATGTCGCCGGGACGGACCACGCCCATGACGGCGTTGAGGTTGGCGCCGTCGTAGTAGCAGAGGCCGCCCGCCTCGTGGACGATCCGGGTAATCTCCAGAATGTTCTTGTCAAAGATGCCCACAGTGTTGGGGTTCGTGAGCATGAGACCGGCGGTGTCGGGACCCACAGCGGCCTTCAGAGCCTCCACATCCACGCAGCCGTCGGGGGCGGAGGGGATGTTCACCACGGAGAAGCCCGCCATCACCGCCGAGGCGGGGTTGGTGCCGTGGGCGGAGTCGGGGACGATGATCTTGGTGCGGGCGGTATCCCCACGGTGATGGTGGTAGGCCTTGATAAGCAGAAGGCCGGTAAACTCGCCGTGGGCGCCGGCAGCGGGCTGGAAGGTCATGGCGTCCATGCCGGTGATCTCGTCCAGAAGGCGCTCCGCCTCGGCGTAGACCTCCATGCAGCCCTGGACCGTCTCCTCCGGCTGGAGGGGGTGGACCTGGGTAAAGCCGGGCAGGGCGGCCATGTCCTCATTGATCTTGGGGTTGTACTTCATAGTGCAGGAGCCCAAGGGGTAGAACCCGTCATTGACGCCGTGGACCCGCTTGGCGAGAGCGGTGTAGTGGCGGGTCAGCTCCGTCTCCGACACATGGGGCAGGGGCAGAGGCTCCGTACGGGGCCGCTTGGGCGTGACCACCGGCACATCGCAGGGGGGCATCAGGCTCAGGTGCTGGCCAGGGGCGCCTTTTTCAAAAATCAGCTTCATCTCAGCCCACCTCCTTGATGATGGCCACGGCCCGGTCCAGCTCCTCCTTGGTCACCAGCTCGGTGACGCACCAGAGGATGCCGCCCTCCACGGGGAGGCCGCCCAGGATACCCTGGTCGTCCAGGGCCTTCAGCACCGCCTCCGGCTTGTCGCAGGCGGTGACAAACTCGTGGAAATATTCCCCATCGTGCAGGCGCTTCATGCCGATCTTCTCCAGCTCGCCGGCCAGGTAGTGGGCCTTGGACATGGAGAGGGTAGCCGCCTGACGGAGGCCCTCCTCGCCCATGGCGGTCATATACACCCCGGTGGCAAAGGCGCACAGGGCCTGGTTGGAGCAGATGTTGGAGGACGCCTTCTCCCGGCGGATGTGCTGTTCACGGGCGGTGAGGGTAAGGACATAGCCCACATTGCCCTCCACATCGTGGGTCTGGCCCACGATGCGGCCGGGGAGCTTGCGGAACATGGCCTTTGTGGCGGCCATGAACCCAAGATACGGACCGCCGAAGGCGATGTCCAACCCTAACGGCTGGCCGTCGCCCACCGCTACGTCGGCTCCGCAGGCGGCGGGGGTCTCCATGATGGCACAGGCGATGGGGTTCACGCCCATGACGTATTTGGCGCCGGCGGCGTGGACGATCTCGCCGATAGCGGCGGCCTCCTCCACGTTGCCGTAGTAGTTGGGCTGCTGGATGTATACGCAGGCGGCATCGTCGCCCACCATGGCCTTCAGGGCCTCCAGGTCCGTGCGGCCGTCCTTTTCAGGGATGATCTCCAGCTCCGTGTCGGAGCCGAAGCAGTAGGTCTTCATCACACCGATGACGTCGGGGTTGGCGCAGGCGGACACATATGCCTTACGGCGCTTGCGGTCCTTGCACATGGTGATGGCCTCGGCGGCGGCGGTTCCGCCGTCATAGACGGAGGCGTTGGACACGTCCATGCCGGTAAGCATGCAGATCATGGTCTGATACTCAAAGATGGACTGAAGGATGCCCTGGCTGATCTCCGCCTGGTAGGGGGTGTAGGCCGTCACCAGCTCCTCCCGGGAGATGACGCTCTTCACCACCGAGGGGATGAAGTGGCGGTAGGCTCCGGCGCCCCGGAGGATGGTCTTGTAGACCCGGTTGCGCTCGGCCATGGCGGTGACCTTGGCCCGGACCTCCAGCTCACTGAGACCGTTGGGCAGCTTCAGGCCGTCGCCCACCAGCATCTCGTGGGGGACGCTCTCAAACAGGTCGTCCACCGAGGAGACACCGATCACGTCCAGCATGGCTTTCCGCTGGTCCATGGTATTGGGAACATAGCTTCCCATGGGTGGAATCCCTCCTTTCCGTCTGGTTGGATCGTCTTACTTCTGGATGAAAGCCTCGTAGG
Organism: uncultured Oscillospiraceae bacterium; assembly: GCA_944386985.1. Taxonomy (GTDB): domain Bacteria; phylum Bacillota; class Clostridia; order Oscillospirales; family Oscillospiraceae; genus CAJFPI01. Next base: position 240,272 of record CALXDD010000001.1, on the reverse strand, counting down.
CGGCAGCGTCCAGCAGCTCCTCAAAGTCGCTGATGTCGCTGATCTTGGCGATCCATGCCTCGTAGGGAGCCTCGTTGAGCTTCTGGGGCTCGTCCTCCAGCTCGCTGTTGACCTCGGCCACGGTGCCGGTGACGGGGCTCATCACGTCGCTGACGGCCTTCACGGACTCCACGTCGCAGAAGGACTCCTCCTTGGTGACGGCGTCGCCCTCGGCGGGCAGGTTGATAAACACCAGGTCACCCAGCTCGCTCTGGGCGAAATCGGTAATGCCCACCAGAGCGGTGGTGTCGTCGATCATCTTGACCCACTCGTGGGACTTGGAATACTTCAGCTCAGCAGGAAAGTTCATGATAAGATCCTCCTTATTAAAAATATAGTAAAATAAATGATGGATTTTGAATGCCCCGGGGCGGATACCGCCCCGGGGACGGGAATGCTGATCAGATACCCAGAACGCCGGTAAGGCCCTGAAGGGCGGCCTCGGTATCGGCGTCGGAGAAGCAGTAGCGCATCTCGGTATAGCCGGAGCGGAACTTGGCAACCTCGTCCTTGACCTCCACGCCCTTGACGCACTCGGCGATCAGGTGGGCCAGCTTCTTGAACTCCTCCTTGCCGAAGCCGAAGCGGGTCATCTCATTGACACCCATCCGCAGCGCGCCGGAGGCGGTGAAGCCCTCCTCCTCGGGGGTGGCCTGGTAGTTGACGATGATGTTGTTGCGCTCCAGGCGCTCCGCCACCTCGGGGCCCTTGGCGTAGCCCACCTTCACAATGACCTGGTGGGTCTCGGTGTAGCCCACAGCGGGATCGCCGGCCACGTCCATGCCCTCTTCCGCCAGGCACTTGGCAAGCCACTTGGCGTTCTCGGTAACCGCCTTCTGGTACTCATCCTTGAAGGCGTTCATCTCATAGGCGGACACCAGCTCTGCCAGCAGAGTGCCCAGGTGGTGGTTGGAGACGCTGCCGGGGAAGGTGCGGGTCTGCATGGTCTCCCACAGGCTCCACTTCAGATCCTCCGGCTTGTAGCTGACGCCGATGACGCCCCGCTGGGGACCGAAGAAGGTCTTGTGGGTGGAGCCGGTGACGATCTCCGCGCCCTCCTCAAAGGGCTTCTGGAAGTAGTCGCCCACGAGGCCCAGCACATGGGCCATATCGTACATGATGGTGGTGGAGATGCCCTGCTCATCCACAAACTTCCGGATCTCCGCCACAGGCTCCTTGTGAAGCACCATGGACTTACCGAAGACGATGAACTCCGGCTTATACTGATCCAGCAGCACCTTGGTGGCCTCTACGTCGATCTTGTAGGGGTTCTCCGGCAGGACGGGGAAGTTCACCACCATCTGCTTCTCGGTAACGGGATCCACGGCCACATAGTCGTGGAGGGCGCCCATGGGCTGGGCGCTGAGGTGACCGCCGCGGACGATGTGGTTGTTCATGATCCAGCCCAGGCGCTGGGGCTGGCGCTTGCGGTCCACCCGGTTCTTCCAGTCCATGAGGGCGGAGAACACAGCGGTGTTGGACATCTGGCCGGATACGCACCGGGGCTCCACCTGGGCCGCGCCCAGGAACTTCCGCATTTCAGCGGCCAGCAGCTCCTCGCAGGCCACGATGAACTTGGTGCCCTGGTAGTAGGGGATATCCGCGTCGTCGAATGCCTTCTGCTTCTTGTGCTCGGCATAACGGCCGCAGGGGTCGGAAATCTGCAGCAGGCGGGTGGCCTTGGAGGGAGTCATCTCCGAGGGGATCAGGTTGATGCACTGCTGCTGGCGCCAGACGTGGTTCTCGCCGGCCTTGATGAACAGCTCCTTCACCTTCGCCGCGTAGTCGGTGACCTGGCTGGGGCCTTCCACGGTGGTCTTCTTGTAGAGGATGGGACGGGTGTAGGGCGGGGCATCCTGCCGCATATGGCAGGCGGTGACCACGGCGGGAACACGCTTGCCGCGGATATCCACCTCGATCTCAAACTCCGTCACCACATGGGACTTCATGTAGGCCAGGCCGATGGAGCGCTTGGCGGAACGCTCGGTGATCACCGACTCGATGCCGGTGCCCTCGGTCTCAAAGTAGGGGATCATGGTACCGGAGGTCACATAGCCCAGCTCCTCGCCGTTGCGGGCGTCATAGATGGGGAATCCGGCACGGAGCACACCCTTGCCCAAAAGGCAGATGGGCTGGATGCGGTAGGGCAGGTCCCCGATGGAGGAGTAATCCCGGTTCAGGATCTTCTTCAGGGCCTCAAACTGCTTGAGGAGAGGCGCTCTGCCCACGAAGTCGCCCTTGTCGGGGTTGAAGGATACGGCGAACTTGGCCAGAGGGGAGGCGTAGGCCTGGATCTCTCCGCCCAGCTGGCACTCACCCATCTCGTGGCCGTAGAGGGGCAGGGCCGCCTCCATACGGAGGGTATCCCGGGCGCCCAGGGCAACAGGCTTGGCGCCCAGCTCAACAAGGCGGTTCCAGAAGTACACCGCGTCGGCGCTGTCGCAGTACAGCTCATAGCCGATGGGCTCGCCGGTATAGCCGGTCTTGGCGATGCGGACGTTCTTTCCGTCCATGGTCAGGGTGTTCAGAGAGTTCTTGGCGTTCTCCACCGTCAGGGGAGCGCCGCCGGACATCACCATCAGGATATCCTTGGACTTGGGTCCCTGCACCGCGATGGCGGCGTAATCACGGGAGACGTCGGTGATCTTCACATCGAACTTCTCCGCCTCCTTGTACAGGTGGGCCAGGTCCTTGTCGATGTTGCCGGCGTTGATGACCAGAAAATACTTGCTCTCCTCAAAGCGGTAGAGGTACACGTCGTCGATGACGCCGCCGGTTTCATTGGGGATCAGGGCGTACTGGGCCTGATTGATATCCAGCGCCAGCACGTTGCTGGAGAGAACATGCTGCAAAAACTTCACATTCTCCGGCCCCTCGATGTCCAGGCGGCCCATGTGACTGACGTCGAAAATTCCGCACTGGCTGCGGCACCACAGATGCTCAGCCACAATGCCGGTGGGGTACTGGATGGGCATCTCCCATCCGCCGAAATCCACCATGGTGGCTCCGGCCGCCACATGGACGTCATAGAGTTGGGTACGCTTCAGCTCGCTCATTGGCTTGCCCTCCTTCATCCTTCTAAAAATCTTAAAAAGCCAAAAACAGAGACGCAACGACCCCATCGTCACGCCTCTGTGTCTTTACCTGAGAGATTCCCAAAAGGCGCCTACCTTTCAGTTGCCCCGCCGGTGCACCGCAGTGCTTTGCAGATTTTCGTCCGGACCCAGTCCATTTACCTGAGAGAGTGTGGCATTGCTCCTTCGGTGCCGCCAAAGGCGGACTCTCCTGAATCCATCATCCGAATATGAAATTGTCGCGTCAAACTCTGTAGTTAGAATACCAAGTACCCAGCGCGCTTGTCAATCATCGTTCTATTTTTAACAAAGATTTTGGTGATTCTGTCGGTCCACTCCGGGATATGTCTGGAACAATCGCCAAAATTTGGCTGCTGCTATTTTTTCTTCTCCCGCTTGAAGAGAGAGCGGGGCCAGGGAGAGAAAATTCACAGGCAGCTGCGATATTCCGCCTCCCCCGAAGGCCCCGGCAAGCAGCCGCCCCAGGACTGGAGCTGCGCCTGGAACAGCAAAAACGCCGGCCTTCTGACACAGCCTGCCTATCCTCTGCCGCATTTTCAGCACGGAAAACAGGACCGGCAGGGAATTGGTCCTATTCCCTGCCGGTTGCGGCAATCCAGTCTTATTTTTTCATGGCGCGCATGCAGCGCAGCACATCCTCAAAGGTGTGGATATAGTCCTGGCGGCTGCGGTGCCTGGACTCCGAGAAGGGGATCGCCAGGCGGTTGATGCTGAAAATCGCAGTGACGCCGATGTCGTAAGCCTCGTAGGCGTCGTCCAGCACGTCGCCCACCACAGCAATCACCGGCACATTCTGCTTTACAGCCCGGCTGGCCACGCCGCTGATGACCTTGCCCCGGAGGCTCTGGCTGTCAATACGTCCCTCGCCGGTAAACACCACGTCGGCGCCGTTGAGAAGGCGGTCAAACTCCACCGTATCCAGCACAGTCTCGATGCCGCTTTTCAGCTTGCCGCCAAGAAACGCCACCACGCCGGCTCCGAAGGCGCCGGCAGCCCCAGCGCCGGGCAGATCCGCCACCTTGACGCCAAGCTCCGTCTCAATGACGGCGTTGATGGCCCTCAGGTTGTCGTCCAGCAGCTTGACCATGGCCTCGTCGGCGCCCTTCTGGGGACCGAAGATATAGGCCGCGCCCTGGGGACCGAACATGGGGTTGTCGATGTCGCACATGGCGGTGATCTCCACTCCCTCCAAAAGCTTCTTCGCTTCGGAGACATCGATATGGGCCACCCGGTCCAGGTTCCCTCCGGCAGGGATGAAGTCCTTACCCTCGTTGTCGGTGAAGCGGACGCCCAGCGCGGCGGCGCAGCCGCAGCCGCAGTCGTTGGTGGCGCTGCCGCCAAGACCCAGAATGATTTTCTTTGCCCCGTTCTCCACCGCGTGGCGCAGCAGCTGGCCCACCCCGTAGGTGGTGGCGATACGAGGGTCCTTGTTGTCCCCCACCATGGGGAGGCTGGCAGCCGCGGCCATCTCCACCACAGCGGTGGTATCGTCCAGCATGCCGTAGGATGCCTCGATGGTCTCCCCCAAAGGGCCGGTGACGCCGCCGACCGTCACGGACCGGCCGCCGCAGGCCTCTAAGAAGCAGTCCACTGTCCCCTCGCCGCCGTCGGCCACGGGAAGGCCGATGACCTCGCAGCCGGGGAAGAACTTCTCCACACTCTCCCGGGCGATGGCGCAGATGTCGCCGCTGGAGAGCGAGCCCTTGAAGGAGTCGGAAATCATGATAATCTTTTTCATATATAGCTCCATTCCTGTCCCCTATGAAACAAGCGCTGCACCGCAAAGGCGGACAACGCTTGTTTCCTCCGGGATATTAATGATGAGAGAGAGAAGAGAACTTACTTGTTGACGATATTGATGGGGCTTCCGGCGATGTATGCCTTCACGTTGTCCACCGTGATGTCCATGATCCGCTGGCGGGCCTCCTTGGCGCCCCAGGACATGTGCGGGGTGATGATGCAGTTGGGGGCGGTCAGCAGGGGGTTATCGGCCTTGATGGGCTCGGTGTACACCACGTCCAGACCGGCGGCAGCCAGCTTCCCGGACTTCAGAGCATCGGTCACGTCCTGCTCGTTGATGAGCTGGCCACGGGAGTTGTTGATCAGGATGGCGCCGTCCTTCATCTTGGCAATGGTGTCCTTGTTGATCATGCCCTCGTTATCGGCGGTCAGGTTGCAGTGGAGGAAGATCACATCGGACTTGGCCAGCAGGGTGTCCAGATCCACATACTCGGCGATGGCCTTGCCGGAATCGTTGGGATAGAGGTCGTAGGCCAGGATGTTCATCCCCATGGCCTTGGCGATGCGGCCGGTGGTCTGGCCGATGCGGCCAAAGCCGATGATACCCACAGTCTTGCCGTCCAGCTCGATGAGGGGGTAGTCCCAGTAGCACCAGTCGATGTGCTTGGCCCACTTACCCTCGTGAACGGTCTTGTCGTGGTGGCCGATGTGGTGGCAGATCTCCAGCAGCAGAGCGATGGCGTACTGGCCCACGCAGGCAGTGCCGTAGGTGGGAACATTGGCCACCAGAATCCCCTTCTCCTTGGCATAGTTGTAGTCAGCGGCGTTGTAGCCGGTGGCCAGGAAGGCGATGAGCTTCATGTTGGGGCACTTGTCAATGGTGGCCTTGGTGATGGGAGTCTTGTTGGTGATGACCACCTCGGCGTCGCCGATGCGCTGGGCAATCACGGGATCGTCCACATAGGAGGTACGGTCATAGACCGTCACATCGCCCAGAGCCTCCAGACCAGCCCAGCTCAGATCACCGGGATTCTCGGTATAACCGTCCAGAACAACAATCTTCATTTTCGTTTTTCCTTTCTATCAATTAATATAAAACAATTTCCATTTGGAATCATGCACGCGTGAAATATGTAGCCCGCTCTTCCCTCTTTCGATCTGAAAGACAGCCTCTGCACAGGATAAAACAGGCATCCGTCTGTGCTTTCTTGACAGACTGTGCTAAAATAAACAAAACGACCTGACAGGAGAACCGATCATGTCCGCTGCAGAGAAGAAATCAACGCCCAATTCCAACCAGTCCACGGAAAAGGCCATGGCGCTGCTGGAGCTGCTGGCCCAGTCCAGAACGCCCATGCGTCTCAGGGATATCAGCGACGCTCTGGGGCTCAATCCCAGCACTGCCCTGCGCTTTCTCACCGCCCTGCAGCAGTGCGGATATGTCTCCCAGGAGGAGACCTCCCAGCGTTACCAGCTGACCTACAAGCTGTGCTATCTGGCCAACCAGCTCACCAGCCATGTGGAGCTGCCCACGGTGACCCACCCCTATCTGGTCTCTCTGGCTGAACAGCTCCATGAAGCAGTATGCATCTCTGTGGAACGGGAGATGACCATGGTGTACATCGATGTGGCGGCGGGCCCCAACCAGACCCTCATGAGCCTTCAGCGCATCGGCAACACCAGTCCCATGCACTGCACGGGAAACGGGAAGCTGCGGCTCCTCACCTATTCGGAGGAGGACCTGGACCGGCTGATCCGGGTGAAGGGCCTCTTCCGCATGACCCCCAACACCATCACCACCAAGGAGAGGCTCCTCCGGGAGCTGGAACAGATCCGGCGTGAGGATGTGGCCTATGACAATGAGGAGTGTGAGCAGGGGGTACGGTGCATGGCCTGCCCCATCCGGGACTACACCGGCACCATCGTGGCGGGCATCAGCGTTACCGGCCCGGCCAGCCGGATGACCGATGAGGCCGTCCACCGCTTTCTCGGCCGGCTGCGGCAAACCGCCGCCGCCATCTCCGCTACGCTGGGGTACCAGGGAACGCCTCCGGTCGGCGTTTGAATTTCAATAATTGAAATTCAATTTTATTTTCTTGATTTCTGGTCCTATCTTAGCACCAGCCGATGGAAACGTCAAGTGAAAATTGTACTGTTTTTTGGGAAATTCTCCATATGCACCCGTATTTTTGCGAAATCGCACCCGGGATTCCTCCTTCCGTTCATCTGGGAAGGAGGAGTTTTTCTTTGACTTCCGCCGCTTTTTTGGTGCGCTTAATGTAAAACATTAAACATTTTTTCAAAAAATTTTAAAATTTCTTTTTTCTGTCCTATTTTTATATTCTGCAGCTCTGTTTGGTCTTCTTTCTGTCATGTACCTGCGTTGTCAGACTGGTTCGGTTCTGTTTTTTCTTTTTGTCCTGCGCTTTCCCTCTTGACGGCGGCCCCCCTTTTGCGTATGCTATGGTAGAGAGAAAATTGGGGACGGCGGAAGCAGGATTTCTCCGGGATCTTTTCCTGTTCTCTCTTTCTGCGCGGACAGGCTTTTTAACTTGTATGATAAGTATCCCTCTGCTTTTAGGAGGATCCATCTCCCGAAGGCAGGTGGTTTTCCTGTCAGTCTTTCTCTTTTTGGATCCGGCAGTGTATGCCGGAGCATTCAGATGCCGCCACGCGGGGCATGACCAAGTGAGCAAATAGATTTATTCTATTCTGAATACTCAAAAATTTAAAAACGGAGGGATAAGATGAACTTACCTATGGAAAAGAAAGCACAGCTCCAGCAGCTGTGCAAGCAGTTCCGCATCGATGTAATCGAGACGCTGCACCAGCGGCAGACCGGTCATCCCGGCGGATCGCTGTCCGTCTGTGAGATCCTGACCACCCTGTACTTCACCCAGATGAACGTGGACCCCGCCAACCCCGCCAAGGCCGACCGCGACCGGCTGGTGCTGTGCAAGGGCCACGCCGCCCCCATGCTGTATCGTGTGCTGGCGGAGAAGGGTTTCTTCCCTGTGGAGGAGATGAAGACCCTGCGCTGCTTCGAGTCCCGCCTGCAGGGCCACCCCTGCTCTCTGGAGACTCCGGGCGTGGACGCCTCCACCGGCCCTCTCGGCATCGGCCTGTCCGCCGCGCTTGGCATGGCCCTGGGCTTGAAGCTGGACAACAGCGACGCCCGGGTGTACGCCATCCTGGGCGACGGCGAGATCAATGAGGGCACCGTGTGGGAGGCCTGCATGTCCGCTGTGAAGTTCAAGGCGGACAACCTCTGCGCGGTACTGGACTGGAACGGCGTGCAGCTGGACGGCACTGCTGAGGAGATCATGCCCATGGGCGACATCCGCGCCAAGTTCGAGGCCTTCGGCTGGCACTGCATCGAGTGCGACGGCCACGATGTGGACGCGCTGTACAGCGCCTTTGAGGAGGCCAAGACCGTGAAGGGCCTGCCCACTATCGTGCTGGCCCACACCATCAAGGGCAAGGGCGTCTCCTTCATGGAGGGCAAGAACGGCTGGCACGGCAAAGCCATTGACGATGAGAGCTACGCGAAAGCGATGGAAGAGCTGGGAGGTGCGAAATAATGGGAAAGGCAATTCGTGATGTATACGGCGATGCGCTGGTCAAGTTCGGAAAAGACAACAAGAATGTAGTGGTTCTGGACGCCGACCTCAGCGGCTCCACCAAGTCCGCTGTGTTTGGGAAGGCCTGCCCGGAGCGTTTCTTCAACGTGGGCATCGCCGAGGCCAACATGACCGCCATGGCCGGCGGCCTGGCCTCTGTGGGCAAGATCCCCTTTGTCAACACCTTCGCGTCCTTCCTGGCTACCATCGGTCTGCTGTCCGCCCGGGCACTGGGCTCCTACTCCAAGCTGCCCATCAAGATGGTGGGCGCCTACGGCGGCATGTCCGACGCCTACGACGGCCCCAGCCACCACGCTCTGGAGGACATCGCCGTCATGCGCTCCCTGCCCAACTTCAAGGTGTTCGTCCCCTGCGACGCCACCGAGACCGAGTGGGTGGTGAAAAACGCCATTGAGGACGCCTCCCCCATGTACCTGCGCCTGTCCCGGGACGTGTTCCCCGACATTTACTCCGAGAACGACGTCTTTGAAGAGGGCAAGGGCAAGATTGTCCGGGAGGGCAAAGACGCTACGGTCATCGCCTGCGGTTTGATGGTGGGTCACGCTCTGAAGGCCGCTGAGGAGTTGACCAAGGAGGGCATCGAGATCCGCGTGGTGGACATGTTCTGCATCAAGCCCCTGGACAAGGAGCTGGTGGTCCGCTGCGCCAAGGAGACCGGCGCCATCATCTCCGCCGAGGAGCACAGCATCATCGGCGGTCTGGGCGGCGCTGTGGCCGAGGCCCTGTGCGCTGCCGGCGCCCAGGTTCCCATGGGCTTTGTGGGCACCAACGACACCCATGGCGAGTGCGGCCCCTATGCCAAGCTCCAGGAGAAGTACGGCTTTGATCCCGCCGCCGTGGTGCGGAAGGTCAAGGAGACCGTGGCTGCCAAGTAAGTTCATTTTCCCAAGTAAAATATCCCGCCGGGACTCCGGCGGGATATTCTTTTTCCCACAAACACCGGAGCCCCGGATCAGACGATCCGGGGCTCTTTTTTATTGCGTGCAGCTCTCTTTACAGGCCCATGCCCGCCATGCTCTGGCTGGCCAGCCACAGCAGCACCGCCGTCACCACAGCGGCGCTCTTCAGGTGCTTCCCGGCGCTGCCGGAGGAGAGCCGGTCCAGAATAGAGTGGAACAGCACCTCACAGCAGAGGAACACCACGCCGCCCAGTGCGGCCGCCCGGACCGCCTCGGAGGCGCTCACCCGGCCGGTGCAGAGGGACAGCAGACCGAAGTCCACCACCGCCACCGCCAGGGAGGCCACCCATTCCCGGCTCCCGTGGCCGAAGACCACCGTCTCAAGGGCCAGGGCAATGAGAGACAGCGCCGCCAGCATGGGCACATCCATGGCGGGCAGCACCACGTTGGGCACCAGGGCCCCGGCGATCACCGCCCCGAGGCCCGCAATCAGCAGCACCGCTGTCAGCGACAGGGACAGGGCGCACAGAGGTGAAATTTCTCTTTTCATTTCATCAACCTCCCCATTCCGTAGCAGAGGTGCTCACATCCGCGCCGGTCACATAGGCCGCGGCGGAGCTCACGCCCTTGGCGATGGCCTTGGAGGTAACGGTGGCGCCGGTGATGGCGTCCACGCCCTCCCCCACCGCCGCCTGGCCTCGGGTGCCCACAAACTGGCCGAGGAAAGATACGTCGGTCAAAGCCTCGCGGCCAAGACCCAGGGTCTCCTCCATATCCCGCACCACAAGGCCGGTGACAGAGCCGCTCTCATCCACGCCGGTCCACTGGCGGATGGGGCCGGCGTAGCCGTCCACCACCGTCTCCACCACATAGCCGGTTTCGCTCTTCCAAATGGCGGTGATGTTCTCGTCCTCCCCATCGTAGGTCTCCGGGGTGAAGGTCACGCCGCCGGGCAGCAGGGTCTCCATCATCGCCTGCTGCTCCTGAGCGGCCCGGCGCTCCGCCGTGGAGGCCATAGCCGTTCTCGTCAGCACCAGCACCAGGCAGGCCAGCACAAGGGCCCCGGCGCTCCATGCCAGTTCTTTTCTGTTCATCGGCGAAGTCCTCCCTTCTTCTGAGGTGCGCCGAACAGGCGCGTGGGGGTAAACCGCTCCAGCAGCCAGGAGGCGGCGTTCATCAGCAAAATGGCGTAGGTGACCCCCTCAGGGTACAGCCCGGTGTAGCGGAACACCACAGTGAGCACCCCGCAGCCCACGCCGTAAAGCACCTGTCCGCCGGGAGTGGCGGGAGAGGTGGCGTAGTCGGAGGCCATGAAGATGGCGCCCAGCAGCACGCCGCCGCCCAGGAGGCTGTACAGCATCCACTGGAGAGGGTCCTGATCCTTGCAGAAGATGGCCGTCAGCAAAGCCACGGTGGCAAGATAACTGGCGGGGATGCGCAGCTTGATGACATCCCGGGCCACCAGATACGCGCCGCCCAGCAGCAGCGCCAGGGCGGACACCTCACCGATGCAGCCGCCGATGTTCCCAAGGAACATATCCAAAAGGGACTGCTCCGGCAGGGCGGGGATCTGCATATGGTGCAGGGCAGTGGCAGAGGACACGATGTCCACCTCCCCGGTAAGGGGCAGGGCCGTGCCGGGGGCGGCAAAGCGGGTCATGGCGGAGGGGATCACCAGCATCAGCAGCGCCCGGGCCCCCAGAGCCGGGTTGAAGATGTTCTGGCCAAGGCCCCCGAAGAAGCCCTTGACCACTACCACGGCAAATACGGCGCCCACCGCCGCCGCCCAGTAGGGGACGCTGGCGGGCAGGGTGAGGGCCAGCAGCAGACCGGTGACCGCGGCAGAAAAGTCGGAAACGGTGCCATACTGGCGGGTGATCTTCCGCCACAGCCACTCGGCCGCCACGGCAGCCACCACGGACACCGCACAAACCGCAAGGGCCCGGAGGCCGAAGACCACCGTACCGGCGATGAGAGTGGGAATCAGGGCGATCAGCACGTCCAGCATAATCCGGCGGGTGTTGTCGCCGCTGCGGATATGGGGGGACGCGGTAACAGCAAACTTCATCTTACTTCCCCTCCCTTACCAGTTGTTTGCCCTCCCGGATGGCCGCCACAATGGGCAGCTTCCCCGGGCAGGTGTAGGCGCAGCAGCCGCACTCAATGCAGTCCATCACGTTGTAGTACCGCAGGGTGCCGCTGTCGCCGGCCTTGGAAAAACGATAGAGATACAGGGGCTGCAGGCCCATGGGGCACACGGCCACGCACTTGCCGCAGCGGATGCAGGCGGGGTGCTCCGCCTCCCCGTTCTCCGCCTGGGTCAGCACCACAATGGCGTTAACGCCCTTGGTAATGCTGGCGAAGAGGTCCCCCTGGGCCCGGCCCATCATGGGGCCGCCGGAGAGCACCTTCCACACATCGCCGGTAAGACCGCCAGCGGCCTCCACCGCCTCCCCGAAGGTAAGGCCGATGGGCACCAGCAGGTTCCGGGGCTCCTTCACCCCGGGGCCGGTGACGGTGACGATCCGGCGCAGCACCGGCTCGCCCTCCACCACCGCCCGCTCCACGCTGGCGCAGGTGGCGATGTTGAACACGGCGCAGCCCACATCCCGGGGCAGGCCTCCGGAGGGCACCTGCCTGCCGGTGATGACTTGAATAAGCTGCTTCTCCGCCCCCTGGGGGTAACGGGTGGGCAGCACCGCCAGCTCCACCTGGGGCACTGAGCGGAGCTTTTCCTTCAAAATGGCGATGGCCTTGGCCTTGTTGTCCTCAATGGCAATCACCGTCCGGCGGGGATTCAGGATCTGTCCCAGGATCAGAAGGCCCCGGATAGCCCGGTCCGCGTCGGTACAGATCAGCACGTCGTCGGCGGTGATGTAGGGCTCGCACTCGCAGGCGTTGGCAATGAGCGTTTCCACCTTGCCGATGCTGGCCTTGATATCCGTGGGGAAGGTTGCGCCGCCCATGCCCACAATGCCCGCCTCACGAATGCACTCAATCAGCTCGTCGGCGCTGAGGGAGGAGGTGTCTGCATGGGGCTTCAGGGCGCTTTCAAAGGTGTCCTTTCCGTCATTTTCAATGACCACGGCGGGACAGAGGGTCCCGTTGGGGTGTGGCCGGGGCTCTACGGCGATCACCGTGCCGGACACCGGGGCGTGGACCGGGGCGCACATGCCCTTCCCGTCGCCGATCTTCTGGCCCCTCTTCACCTTGTCCCCTACAGACACCAGGGGATCACAGGGCTTGCCCACATGCTGCTGCAGGGGCACCGCCACCTGGGCGGGAGCGGAAACAGGCGTCGGCGGCGTGTCGGCAGACAGCTCCTTCCGCCCGGCGGGGTGGACGCCACCCCAGAATTTCGATCTCATCTTTCTCACCTCTTGTTACTGCTTGGCGCCGTCCCGGAAATAGGCGGCAAAGCCGTCGGTCCAGGTCAGTTCGCCGTCATCGGCCACCCAGAGGGCCTGGGCGCCGTATTGCTCTAAAAGAGCCGTTCCCTCCTCCTTCGCCATGGTGAACACGGCGGTGGACAGAGCATCAGCCAGTCCGGAGTCCTCGCACACCACCGTTACCGCCCGCCAGTGTCGTGCGGGCCAACCGGTGGTGGGGTCGATAATGTGATGATAGGTCACACCGTTCACGGTGTAATAGCGCTGATAGTCGCCGCTGGTGACCACCGCGCCTTCGGTGATGGCCAGGGTTTTGAGATAGTCCCCGCCGTCCGGGTCCTCCACCCCTACCACCCAGGGGGAGCCGTCCGGCTTGGGACCGGAGGCGCACACATTGCCCCCGAGACTCAAAATCATGCCCTCTGGCATCACCTCGGCGGCCTTTCCGGCGGCATAGCCCTTGGCCACAGCCCCCACATCCAGCCGCTGGTCCGGGTCGGTGAGGCAGACCGTGGAGGCCGCCTCGTCGATCACCACAGTGTCAAAGGAGATGTGGGCCATGGCGGTCTCAATGGCCCCCTCATCCGGCACATAGGCGTTCTCCGGGTCGTCAATGGAAGCCTCCCGGGCGTCATGCCACAGGGACAGGACGCTGCCCATGGCCACGTTCACCATGCCGCCGCTGCTGTCGTACAGCTCCCGGCAGAGAAGGAGCAGATCGATGATCCGCCGGTCCACCTCCACCGGATCGCCTCCGGCGCTGTCGTTGACGGTTTTGAGGTTCACCACGCCCTCATAGTCGTTGTAGATATCGTAGAGCTGGTGGTATTCCTCCAAAAGGTCGTGGATCTCCTGGGCCTGGGCGGTGAAGTCCTCCTCGCTGTCGGCATAGCCCTTGATGGTGGTCACCGTGTCAAAAAGGTCCAGGAAGGTGGCCTCGTAGCGCTTGGGGCCCGTCTCCACCATCTGCGTCTGGCCGCAGCCCGTCAGCAGGAGGCAGAGCACAGCCAGCACCGCCGTGATCCGCCTTCTCATCCAAGCTTTCCAAGGAGGGCCTGGAAGCCGCCCACGGCAATGGTCACAGAGGCGGCCAGATCCGCGTCGGCGGGCCGGGTCTCCTCATTGACCGCGATGCCCTGGATCTCCTCCACCGTCTTGCCGGTGACATAGGAGGCAAAGGCGGCGGCCTGCTCGTTCCACTCCTTGCCGATAGAGCTGATCTTGCCCATGCCGTAGTCAGCGCCCTTCTGGTCCTTGCTGAGGACCGGGGCAGTGACGTCGGTGAGCAGCTGTCCGGCGGCGTCCACCGCTCCCTTGGCCTGGACACCATCGAGGATGCAGGAGGTGATGGTGTCGCCGTTCATGGTGGCGGCGGCAATGTTCACATCCGCCTGAACTGCGGCGGCCTCCCCCTCGGCGAGATCTGGGGCGGAGAAGGAGCCGGTGGTGACGATCTTCAGCTCGTCGCCGTTCTGAGCACCCAGATACTCCGCGTTTTCCACTGCGTCCACAATGGCGGGGATCAGTCCGCCGATGGCGATGGTCACAGAGGAGGCCAGATCCGCGTCGGTGGGCCGGGTCTCCTCGTTCACCGCAATGCCCTGGATCTCCTCAGCGGTCTTGCCCACTGCATAATCGGCCAGGGCTGCAGCCTGCTCGTTCCACTCCTTGCCGATGGGGCTGTACTTGCCCATGCCGTAATCGGTCCCCAGCTCGTTCTTGCTGAGGATGGGAGCGCTCATGTCGCCGGTGAGCTGACCGGCGGCGTCCACGGGCATCTTGGCCTGGACGCTGTCAATGGCGCAGGCGGTGATGACGCCCTCCTCATTGACGGTGACAGCCACCAGGGTCACATCGGTCTGAATGACGCCTTCCTCCTCCGCAGAGGCGCTCTTGCTGGAGCTCAAAGAGGCGGTGACGGACAATCCGGTCTTCACCTCGCCCTCGCCGGACACCACCGGCTTCTCCTCCCCGGCGTCTCCACCGGCATTCTCCATGGTGGCAGGCTTTCCCGCACAGCCCACTGCCGTCAGAATCAGGGACAGGCACAGGATCATGGCAAACAATTCTTTCATAGACAGGGGTTCCTCCGTTCAGTGGTCTTTGGTGTGATTCTTCATCTCAAAGTGGATCAAAAAGGACAGCAGCGCCCGGAGCAGAATCACCGCCCCCAGCACCATCAGCTCCTGCAGCTCCCGGACCAGCACGGTTTTGAGAATCTCCGCCGCCATCTTGAACTCCAGGCTCAGAGCAAGACCGTTGGCCAGAGCGAATTTCACGTCGCAGGGGGTGCGGGTCACAAGGCTCTTCAGATAGCGCCAGAAGGCGCCGATAGCGGAGATGGTGACAACCGTGATCCCCATCAGCTCCAGCACCGAGATGATCTCGGGCAGTATGGTCTCGATCAGCTTCTCCAGCATCCTTTCTCCCTCTTCTCCTTGCGTTATGCCCACTTTTCAACTATACTATGATACTGTAAAAATGGTTTTCTGTAAAGTAGTACTGGATCACAGCATTTTTGACGAGTCAGCCTCCATTTTTGGAAGAAAGGAAAAATTTTATGGAAATACCTGTGAAATCCGGCCGTCTCACCGCCGTGATCTCCTCCCAGGGCGGCGAACTTCTGTCCCTCCGGGATGAGGCGGGACGGGAGTTTCTCTGGCAGGGCGACCAGCGCTGGTGGGGCCGCCGCGCCCCCAATCTGTTTCCCTATGTGGGCCGCTGCACCAACGGGCAGTACACCCTGAACGGGCAGTCTTATTCTCTTGACATCCACGGATTTGTCCGCACCGCGGAGCTGACGGGAGAGCGGCTGAGTGACAATGCCTGCGCCTTTACCCTCACCGACTCCCCGGAGACCCGGGTCCGCTTTCCCTTCGCTTTTCTCTATCAGGTGACCTTCACTGCCCGGGAGGACACCCTTACCGTGGCCTATCAGGTGGAAAACCGCAGCGAGCAGACCATGTACTTCGGTCTGGGCGCTCACCCCGGTTTTCAGGTACCGCTGGCGGAGGGAGAGCGGTTTGAGGACTATTCCCTCACCTTCTCCGCCCCCTGCGCTCCCCGGCGGGTGCTGTTCTCCGCCGACGGCTACCGCACCGGGGAGACGGCGGATTACCCCCTGGAGGACAGCCGCCGCATTCCCCTGACCCATCCCCTTTTTGACAACGAGGCCATCGTCCTCTCCGGCACCTCCGGCACAGTGCGCTTAGGGTCCGCTGCCCACGGCGTCACAGTGGACTACCGCGAATTCCCGCTGGTAGGCTTCTGGCATCCCCCCCACTCTGAAGCCCCCTTTGTGTGCATCGAGCCCTGGCGAAGCCTCCCCGCCCGGCAGGGCGTGGTGGAGGATTTCGCCCGGCAGGAGGGTCTGGTGGCGCTCCCCGCCGGGGAGACCTGGCGGATCTCCTATTCCATCACCCTGTCCTGAGAGAGCGGCGTCACACCCCAGGTCCCCCCAGTCCCTCAACACCATACTGCAAAAAGAGGAGACATGCCCTCCGGCATGTCTCCTCTTCTCATTTGTCCGTTATTTTCTTTTCGGCGGATACCCTTCGGAATACTTGTGAATAAAGTCCAGCAGCTCCCGGCGGCAGCGGTCCTCCTCCTGGAGATAGCTCTCCCCATGGACTGCCCCCTCTACCAGGATCTGCCGCTTCTCCCCGGTGGCGGCGGCAAAATTCTCCGCCGTCATGTCGGCGGGGACAAAATCGTCCCCGGTACCGTGGACAAACAGCACCGGCAGGCGGCTGTGGCCCAGGGCCTGTGCAGCTGTGACCTCCTTCAGATCGTACCCCGCCACGATCTGGCAGGCCAGATTGGTCATATGGAGGAAGGGGAAGGCCGGCAGATGGTACCACTTATGGATGCAGTGGCGCATCTCCTCCCAGGCGGAGTTGTAACCGCAGTCGGCGATGATCCCCCGGACACTGGGAGGCATGGGCAGCTCTGAGGCCATCATCACCGTAGAGGCCCCCATGGACAGCCCCTGAAGGAAAATGGGCAGGCTGCCCCCCAGCTTGGTGTGGAGGAACCAGGCCCACTGCTGGCAGTCGTACCGCTCCAGAATGCCGTAGCCGATGTACTTCCCCTCGCTGCGGCCATGAGACCGCTGGTCCACCAGCAGAGTGCTGATGTGGTTGTCGTAGAACATGGGCAGCACCATGGAGAAGTCAAACTCCCCCCGGGAACGAAAGCCGTGAAACAGCAGCACACAGGCCACGGCGTCCGGCGCCTCCAGATATTTCCCCCGCAGCCGCAGGCCGTCCCGGGAGACGATGGAGACCTCCTCCTTGGGCTGCCGGGCATACCAGGCCATATCCGCCCGCATCTCCTCCCGGCGGCCGCACCACTCCCGGCTGTTGAGCTTGGCCTCCCAATGCCCCTCTGTCCTGTCCCGCCGCAGCACCGCCGTGCGCAGTCCCACCGCGGCCATTGTTCCAAGTCCCGCAGCTGCGGCGCCGAGGCCGGCCGCCGCCCAGACGCCCTTGCTTACTCCCAGCTTTCGCATGTCAATGTACCTCCCATGACCTCCAGCATCTCCTGAAGGTCCGCTGTGTCAAAGTCCTCTGCCGCTATCATGGGGTGGGCGCAGCCCAGCGCCTTCAGCAGCGTCATATCCTCCTCGTTCTGGCACAGAGCGGCCACCACCCGGCCCAATGCGCTGTGAAACGCCTCGTTTGCCAGCGCCTCCTGGCCGTCGCTGACGGTGAGCACCATGTCGTAATACCGGGTGCTCTCCCCCAGCCGTGCAAGACCCGAGCCGGTAGCGCTCCCGGTGGTAAGCACCGCCACATCCACCTGCCCGGCAGCGGCAGCGAAGACGATGCCGTCGGTGTCCTCCACCATTTCCACATGGGGAAGATCCGCCAGCGTTCTCCCCTCATACTGCCGGCTCAGCCACAGATTGAGATAATCCAGCTCCCGGCCCTCCGCCGGTACCGCCCACACCGCCTGGGCCAGCGCATCAAAGGAGGGCTTCTCCTCCTTCGCCAGCTGCTGTCCGTAGTCGGAGGAGGCGGCAAAAATCCCCACCGTCCGCCAGCCGGGGTGGTCTTCCGCCATGGGGGCGGACCAGCTGCCGCCGGCGACGTTTAGATCCACCCCGTCCGGAGCGGAGGTCATCAGCACCGGCAGTCCATCGGCATATTTGATGTACGTCTCAATATTCACCAGGGCTGCGTCCACTGTTTTGCCGGTGAGAGCCTCTCCGGTATTCCGTGGCGAGGCCCCCAGGGTAATCTGCACCGAGTCAAACAGATAGCCCTCCTCCGCCAGCAGGGTTTGGAACCGCTGCCCCAGCGGCTCCAGGGCGGCAAGGCTCTCCGGGGAGACGCTTCCCCCGGCGCTGCGCAGCTCCAGCAGGAAGCTATCCAGCTCCACCGGCTCCTCCTGCGATGAGATGGGCTCCGGCGGTGTGTCCGGCTCTGTTGTGTTGTTATCCGGGGCCTTCCGGCAGGCGCACAGCGCCATACACAGGGCCAGCGCCAGCAATATGGTCCACAGTCGTTTCATCCTTCGTCGCCTCCTCTTCCCTCCCCATACACTGCTGCCATCATACACCAATTGCCGCCCGGGCGCAAGTGTTCTCGCGCTGCAGACAATCCATTGATTTTTTGACCGTGTATAGAAGATTTTTCTTGACTTCGCTGAAAAACGGTCGTATACTGTCCTTATCAAGGAGACAAAAGATAAACAGTATGTGTTTTTATGGAGGACAGATGAATGTGTGCGAAAATGATGGACGCACTGGTAAAGCCCAGTGCCGGTCCGGGGCTGGAGCTGCGGCAGGTGCCGGTGCCCCAACCGGGTCCCGGCGAGGTGCTGATCCGGGTGCACAAGACGGCAATCTGCGGCACGGATGTACATATCTATAACTGGGACCCCTGGGCCTGGGATCACATCAAGCCTCCCATGGTCATCGGCCATGAGTATGTGGGCGAGATCGCGGAGCTGGGGGCCGGCGTCACCGGGCTGGAGGTGGGGCAGCGGGTCAGCGGCGAGGGCCACATCACCTGCGGTCACTGCCGCAACTGCCACAACGGCAACATCCAGTGGTGCAAGAACACCACCAGCGTGGGGGTGGACCGGGACGGCGCCTTTGCCGAGTATGTGTGCATTCCCGCCAGCAACGTGATCCTTATTCCTGAGAGCCTGCCGGAGGATGTGGTGGCCTTCTTTGACGCCTTCGGCAACGCCGCCCACACCGCCTTGATGTGGAATCTGGTGGGCGAGGACGTGCTCATCACCGGGGCGGGCCCCATCGGCATGATCGCCGTAGGCATCTGCAAGTACGCCGGAGCCCGGCGGGTGGTGATCACCGACGTCAACGAGTACCGCTTAGAGCTGGCCCGGAAGATGGGGGCCGACGCGGCGGTGAACGTGTCCAGGGAGGATCTGGGCGAAATCATGACCAAGCAGGGCCTGGTGGAAGGCTTCGACATCGGTCTGGAGATGAGCGGCAGCGGCGCGGCGCTGAAGCAGATGATCTCTGTCATGCGAAACGGCGGCAAAATCAGCCTTCTCGGCATCGCCAACCAGCCGGTACCCATGGACATGAACACAATTATCAGCAAGGGCCTGACCCTTCAGGGGATCTACGGGCGGAAGATGGACAATTGGCACCAGATGTCCTACATGGTCCAGGGGGGCCTGGACATCTCCCCGGTGATCACCCACCGCTTCCCCTACACCCGCTTTGAAGAGGGCTTTGCGGCCATGAACAGCGGCCGGTCCGGCAAGGTGGTGCTGGACTGGACCCGACAATAACAGGACAGGGAGGACACTACCATGAAGACCGCACTGCAGCAGTACCGGGACACCCTGGCCCAGATCCGGGCCGAGGGCACCTACAAGGATGAGCGTATCATCACCACGCCCCAGCGCTCCCGCATCGACACCACCGCAGCCAAGCGGGTGGTGAACATGTGCGCCAACAACTATCTGGGCCTCTCCGACGACCCCCGGCTGATGGAAGCGGCCAAGGCCAGCTATGACCGGTGGGGCTTTGGCCTCAGCTCCGTCCGCTTCATCTGCGGCACCCAGGCCATCCACAAGGAGCTGGAGAGAAAGCTCAGCGAATTTCTCGGCATGGAGGACGCCATCCTCTACTCCTCCTGCTTCGACGCCAACGGCGGCCTTTTTGAGACCCTTTTAGGGCCCGAGGACGCGGTGATCTCCGACGAACTCAACCATGCCTCCATCATCGACGGCGTGCGGCTGTGCAAGGCCAAGCGCTGGCGGTATAAGAACAACAGCATGGAGGATCTCCGCCGGTGTTTGGAGGAGGCCAAGACGGCGGGCTGCAAGGTGAAGCTCATCGCCACCGACGGCGTCTTCTCCATGGACGGCTACATCGCAAACCTCCGGGGTATCTGCGACCTGGCGGAGGAATATGACGCCCTGGTGATGGTGGACGACAGCCACGCTGTGGGCTTTATGGGAGACCACGGCCGGGGCACCCCGGAGTACTGCGGCGTCATGGGCCGGGTGGACATTCTCACCGGCACCTTCGGCAAGGCTCTCGGCGGAGCCTCCGGCGGCTACACCGCCGCCCGGAAGGAGATTGTGGATCTGCTGCGCCAGAGAAGCCGTCCCTACCTCTTCTCCAACACGGTGGCCCCGGCTATCTGCGCCGCGGCACTGAAGACGTTAGAGATCCTCACCGCCTCCACGGAGCTGCGGGACAGGGTCCATGAAAATGCCCGGTACTTCCGCGCCGAGATGGAAAAGGTGGGTTTTGACCTGCTGCCCGGGGAGCACCCCATTGTTCCCGTGATGCTCTATGATCCCAAGGTGGCAAATGCGTTTGCCGCCCGGATGCTGGAAAAGGGCGTCTATGTGGTGGGCTTCTGCTACCCGGTGGTGCCCAAGGGCCGGGACCGGGTGCGGACCCAGATCTCCGCCGCCCATACCAGGGAGGATCTGGACTTTGCAGTCCGGTGCTTTGCCGAGGTAAAGAAGGAAATGGGGATCTGAGACTTTTCTTTTCCTTTTTCGGGAATATGCACGTTCCTTGGGAGCGCCCTGCATCTGCGGGGCGCTCCCTTTTTGATTTCTGACGAGGGTACGGTTGATTGTACCGGTACCTGCCGTGTACTGCCCGGCGCTTCGCCGCCGGCGGGTACCGGTAAAAAAGCTTTTCTCTCGCCAGCGAAACAAAAAACTCTCTCCCGGCCGGAGGGACAAAAAGCAAAGTCCCGCAGAACAAATCCGCGGGACTTTGCTTTCGTGAAAAGTGTTACGTTTTAGAAGGAGCCAAGGGCATTGCCCAAGCCTCGTGATCAGTATGAAGCAGCTCGTGGGAGCGGTGGGACAGGGGCTTGGAGAGATACTCCTTGTACAGCGCCTGTACCGAGGGATTCTCATGGGAGAAACGCAGATTGCTGACCTTGTCCAGGCCGTAGAGCACCTGGCCGCGCTGGCCCGCCAGCTCCTGGGCCTCGTGGATGGGCTGGCCTCCGCCGCCGGCGCAGCCGCCGGGACAGGCCATGATCTCCACAAAGTCGTACTGCACCTTCCCAGCCCGCAGGGCCTCAATCAGCCGCCGGGTGTTGCCGAGGCCGCTGGCTACCGCCACCCGCACGGGGGTATCCTGAATCCGGAAGGTTGCCTCCTTCCAGCCGTCCAGGCCCCGCACGTCCTCAAAGGCGTCGGCGTCGGGGTTCTCCCCGGTGACCAAATAGTAGGCGGACCGGAGGGCCGCCTCCATCACGCCGCCGGTGGCGCCGAAGATAACGCCCGCGCCGCTGCCCACACCCAGAGGGGAGTCAAACTCCTCCTCTTTCAGTGCGTGAACGTCAATGTGCTCCGCCCGGATCATCCGGTCCACCTCACGGGTGGTAAGCACCAGATCTACGTCGGGGTCGCCGCAGGCGTCGTTCATCACCGGCAGGGCGCATTCCGCTTTCTTGGCCATACAGGGCATCACAGAGATGCAGCGGATCTTGTGGGGGTCCACGCCGATGCGCTGGGCGAAGTAGGACTTGGTCACCGCGCCGAACATCTGCTGGGGGCTCTTGGCGGTGGAGAGATTCTTCACCATGTCGGGATACTGGCTCTTTATAAACCGCACCCAGCCGGGACAGCAGGAGGTGAACATGGGCCATGCGTAT
Source organism: uncultured Oscillospiraceae bacterium (assembly GCA_944386985.1). Taxonomy (GTDB): domain Bacteria; phylum Bacillota; class Clostridia; order Oscillospirales; family Oscillospiraceae; genus CAJFPI01. The sequence continues at coordinate 218,356 of CALXDD010000001.1, read as the reverse complement.
TTATCCGGCTCCCCCAGGTGCTGGAGGAACTCGCTGCCCTCCTCCATAATGGTGAGGTCGGCGGAGAAATTGGTGTCAAAGATGTAGCGGAAGCCCATGCGCCGAAGGGCCGCCACCAGCCGGTTGACGGTAGCCTCCTCCCGGCTGAGCCCCATGCTCTCGCCCCAGGCCGCCCGCACCGCCGGTGCGATCTGCACCACGGTGACGAGATCCTTGTCGTTGAGGTAAGCGAAGGCCCGCTGGGTGTCGTCCCGTGCCCGGAGAGCCCCCACGGGGCAGTGGGTGACGCACTGGCCGCAGAGAGCGCAGTCCGCCTCCCGGATATTCCGACCGCCGGACACATCCACGGTGGTCCGGGAGCCGGTGTTGGCGATGTCCCAGATGTTGAGGCTCTGGACCTTGTCGCAGACCTGAACGCAGCGCATGCACTTGATGCACTTGCTGGCGTCCCGGATCAGGGGGAAGGTCACGTCCCATTTGGCGGGCGCGGGCTCTTTGTGGTAGTTGAGGTGGCTGAGGCCCAGGTCGTTGGCCAGCTTCTGCAGCTCACAGTTGCCGCTGCGGACGCAGTAGGGACAGTCGCAGTTGTGCTGGCTGAGGATCAGCTCCACATTCACCCGCCGGGCCTCCCGGACCCGGGGAGAATTGGTGTAGACCACCATGCCGTCCCAGACATGGTTGTTGCAGGAGGCCACCAGCTTCTGAATACCCTCGATCTCCACCACGCACACCCGGCAGGCGGCGATCTCATTGAGGTCCTTCAGGTAGCAGAGGCTGGGGATGTTGATGCCCACGCTGCGGGCGGCGTTGAGAATGGACGTGCCCCGGGGCACGGACACCGCCACGCCGTCGATCGTCAGATTGACCATCTTTACCATCTCTTCGTCCTCCCTCCCTTGAATACGCCGTAGCCGAAGTGGTCGCACCGGAGGCACCGCTGGGCCTCCTGCCTGGCCACCTCATCGGTGAAGCCGCACTCGATGCAGTGGAAGTTCTCCTTGCGCTCGTAGGCCTTCTCCATGGGCAGCTCGCTGCGGCCGCAGCTGGGACGCTCGCCGAGATAGGCCTTGGGAATCTTCACATCCACCTCGATACGGTGCTCGAAGCCCAGATACTCGTCAATGTTGGCGGCGGCCACCTTGCCCGCCGCAATGGCCTTGATAACCGTGGCGGGTCCGGTGACGCAGTCGCCGCCGGCGAAAATGCCCGCGTTGTTCTCAATGCCGCCGCTGGAGAGGGCGGCGATGGTGCCCCGGTGGATGGGCACGCCGGCCTCCTCAAAGGCCTTCAGCTCGATGCTCTGGCCGATGGCCACGATGATGATATCAGCAGGCACCCGGACCTCCGGTTCCGCCGCCTTCTCCGGCCGGGGACGGCCGGCGCTGTCGATGGAGCCCACCCGCTGGGGCTGGACCCACAGGGCCACGGCGTTGTCATTCTCGTCGGCCTCGATGCGGACGGGAGCCATCATAGTGAGGAGCTCCACGCCCTCGGCCATGGCGCCCTCCACCTCCTCGGCAAGAGCGGTCATGTCCTGCTGGCGGCGGCGGTATGCCACGCTGACAGTCTTGGCCCCCAGGCGGGCGGCGCTGCGGCAGCAGTCCATGGCCACGTTGCCGCCGCCGATGACCACCACATTCTTGCCGGTGAAGTCGGGCATGGAACCATCGCCGATGGCCCGCAGCATCTCCACCGCGGAGATGACGCCCCGGGCGTCCTCCCCCTCAATGCCCACCTTCTTGTCGGTGTGAGCGCCGATGGAGATGTAGATAGCGTCGTAGCGGCGGTGAAGCTCCGCCAGGGAGATGTCCTTGCCGATGGTGACGCCCAAATTGACCTCCACCCCGGTGGCCAGGATGGCGTCGATGTCCTTCTGCAGCTCCTCCCGGGGCAGGCGGTAGCTGGGGATGCCGTAGCGGAGCATGCCGCCCAGCTGCTTTCTCGCCTCAAACACGGTGACCTTGTGACCCATGAGGGAGAGATAGAAGGCGGCGGAGAGGCCGCTGGGACCGCCGCCCACAATGGCCACGGTCTTGCCGGTGGCCTCGGCGCAGGGGGGCGGGGGCACGACGCCCGCATGGTCCACGGCATAGCGCTTGAGGCCGCGGATGTTCACGGCGCCCTCAATCATATTCCGGCGGCAGCGGGACTCGCAGGGATGCTCGCACACCAGGCCGCAGGCCCCGGGGAAGGGGTTGTCCTTGCGGATGAGGCGCACGGCGTCGGCGTAGCGGCCGGCCCCCACCAGGGCCACATAGCCGGGGATATCCACCCCGGCGGGGCACTGGGCCACGCAGGGCACCGGCTGGTCCAGGTTGCACAGGCACCGGCCGGTCTTCACATGGGACTCGTAGTCGTCCCGAAAGCCCCGGATGCCCTTGAGGACCATGTTGGCCGCCTCGTAGCCAATGGCACAGTCGGCGCTGTCGGAGATCACTTGAGCGGTGGTCTCAATAAAGTCCAGGGTCTCCATGGTGGCCCGGCCCTCCAGCACATCGTCGATCAGCAATGCCAGCTGCCTGAGGCCCACCCGGCAGGGGACACATTTGCCGCAGGTCTGGGCATGGCACATCTTCAAAAAGGCCGCCGCCAAATCCACCGGGCACAATCCCGGGGGGCTGGCCACGATCCGGTGCTCCAGATCCCGGTACAGGGATTCCACCACGGCCTGGGACCCGCTGGTGGAATAAAATTCCAATCTGCTCATAATGACCTCCCATCGTCACTTCTCATGTTTCCGCGGTCCGCCCGGACCTGTCAGCTATATTGTATAATATTCTCTCTTCATAAATCAAGACCATTGTTAAAATTCAGACAAAAACTGTCTATCTGCACAACGCACTGTAGTTTTTATCATCTATTGTGCACAATTTTATTTGAAATTCTTTCGATTTTAAACATTTTTATCAAATTTATTTTGAAAATCAGAAAAGGATCTTTTGTTTTCCGCTTCATTAAGTTCTTCATTTTCGCAGTTGTATTCAGAATTTCGATTAAATATTCATGAATTATTTTCGGATAATGTTTCTATACTGTCTCCATAAAGAGGACATTCGTGTTCTGCAATCCCCGGTTTCCTGTTGTCGACATGAAATACTATTCTTTTTGCTCCACACTTTGGAACATTTATGCAAAAGGAGGCCCCCGGGTCCCTAAGGACCCGGAGGCCTCCTTATTTTATTTTCTGATCATCCGCCCAGATAGGCCTTCTGCACCTGGTCGCTGGCCATCAGCTCCGCGCCGGTGCCGCTGAGGGTAATGGTGCCGGTCTCCATGACATAGGCCCGGTCAGCCACCGCCAGGGCGGCCTGGGCGTTCTGCTCCACCAGCAGAATGGTGGTGCCCGCCGCATGGAGCTCCTTGATGATGTCAAAGATCTGCTCCACCAGAATGGGGGCAAGGCCCATGGAGGGCTCATCCAGCATCAGAAGCTTGGGCTTGCTCATCAGCGCCCGGCCCATGGCCAGCATCTGCTGTTCACCGCCGGAGAGCGTTCCCGCGATCTGTCTGCGGCGCTCCTTCAGCCTGGGAAAACGCTCGTACACGTCGGCAATTCCCGGCGCGATAGTAGACCGGTCCTGGGTAAAGGCGCCCATCTCCAGATTCTCCTCCACGGACATCTGCAAAAAGATCCGCCGCCCTTCAGGGACCTGGGCCAGGCCGTGGCTCACTACCTTGTGAGGAGCTACGCCTTTAAGATCATGGCCCTCAAACTCCACGCTGCCCATGCGGGGGTGGAGGAGGCCGGAAACGGTGTTCAGCACAGTGGATTTCCCTGCGCCGTTGGCGCCGATCAGGGTCACCACCTCCCCCTGATTCACCTCAAAGGAGACGCCCTTGACAGCATGGATGCTGCCGTAATACACATGGATGTCGTTGACCTGCAGCAGTGCCATATTTACGCCTCCTTCTTCTTGCCCAGATACGCCTCAATGACGGCCGGGTTGGCCTGGATCTCGGCGGGGGTGCCCTTGGCGATGATCTTGCCGAAGTTCAGCACGCAGATGCCCTCGCAGATCCCCATGACCAGATTCATATCGTGCTCAATGAGCATGATGGCGATCTTGAAGGTATCCCGAATCTTGACGATGTTGTCCATGAGCTCCGCCGTCTCCGAGGGGTTCATACCGGCGGCAGGCTCATCCAGCAGCAGCAGGCTGGGACCGGTTGCCAGGGCGCGGACGATCTCCAGACGGCGCTGGGCGCCGTAAGGAAGGGAGCCGGCCTGGTGGTCCGCCAGATCCTGCATATCAAAGATGCTCAGCAGCTCCAGCGCCATGTTGTGGGCCATCTTCTCCTTCTTCCAGTAGGAAGGAAGGCGGAGAATACCGCTCCACATGGGGTAGGTGGCCTGGTTATGCAGACCGATCTTCACATTGTCCTCCACGCTGAGTTTGGAGAACAGGCGGATGTTCTGGAAGGTCCGGGCAATCCCGGCCCGGTTGACCTGGGCGGTAGTCATGGAATGGGTGTCCTTCCCGTCCAGCATGATGGTGCCGCGGGTAGGCTGATAGACCTTGGTCAAGAGGTTGAACACCGTGGTCTTACCCGCGCCGTTGGGGCCGATGAGTCCGGCGATCTCCGTGCGGCCAATGGCCATGTTGAAATCGCTGACAGCGGAAAGACCGCCGAAATCAATGCCCAGATTGCGGCACTCCAGAATAGGGCTCTTGTCCACATCCCGCTCAGGGATGATGTTGGTGCTGGGCACCGGCACCAGCTTGGGTTTGGGATACTGCTTGCTCATTGTGCGGCGCCTCCTTCCTGCTTCTTGCTGCCTTTGAACTTCTTACTCACCATATTGATCACGCCGCGGAGGGTGGGGTTATTGGTCACCAGCATCACCAGGATCAAAATCACGGCGTACAGCAGCATACGGTAATCCTTCAGGCTGCTGGAGCGCATGAAGGACATCTCCGGCAGCAGCGTCAGCACAGCGGCGGCAATGATGGAGCCGCGGATGCTGCCAAGGCCGCCCAGCACCACATACACCAGCACCAGAATGGAGGTGTTGAAGTCAAATTTGCTGGCCACGGTGGAGGAGTAGTTGAGTCCGTACAGGGCTCCGGCGGCTCCGGCCAGAACGGCGGAGGCCACGAAGGCCATCAGCTTGTACTTGGTCACATTGATGCCGCAGCTCTCCGCGGCGATGCGGTTGTCCCGCAAGGAGAGGATCGCCCGGCCAGCCCGGCTGTCCACCAGATTCTGCACCACAAAGAGGGTGATCAGAATGAGCACCAGACCAGCCGTAAAGCTGGAAATCTTGGTGACGCCGACGGCGCCCATGGGCCCCTTGATGATGGCGACGCCATCCTCAGCCAGCACCAGATTGGCCTCCTTGGTGGCCATGTGAAGGCCGTCGCCGTCAATACCCACATAGAGCACCATGATCACATTCTTGATGATCTCGCCAAAGGCCAGGGTCACAATCGCCAGATAGTCGCCCCGGAGACGCAGCACGGGCAATCCCACGATCACGCCGCCGATGCCGCCCATAACAGCGCCCACCAGCATCGCAATGAGAAGCCGCAGAGGATCTGCCGTCACCACATCCTTCAAAGCGGTGGAGACGATGATGCCGGAGAAGGCGCCAAGGCTCATAAAGCCCGCATGGCCAAGACTCAGTTCACCCAGAATACCCACGGTGAGGTTCAGGCTCACTGCCATGACGATGTAGCAGCACACCGGCACCAGCATACTCTGCATGGAGTTGGAGATCATATCCTGCCCGACGAGGATCTGAACGGCGATGAACGCCACAATGACAATGGCGTAGTTGATAAAGGAATTGACGGTGGTCTTGCGCAGCCGTCTTGCTTGTTTCATTGCAGTCATACCGGCCACCTCACACTTTCTCGGGCACATACTTGCCCAGCAGTCCAGAGGGCTTCACCAGCAGCACGACGATCAGCGCCAGAAACACGATGGCGTCGGAGAGGTCGGTGGAGATGTAGGCCTTGGCAAAGATCTCGATGATGCCCAGCAGCAGGCCGCCCACAAAAGCGCCGGGGACGGAGCCGATGCCGCCGAACACAGCGGCGGTGAAGGCTTTGATACCGGGGAGAGAACCGGTGGTGGGCATCAAGGTGGGGTAGGCAGAGCACATCAGCACGCCGGCGATGGCCGCCAGAGCGGAGCCGATGGCGAAGGTCATGGAGATGGTGGAGTTGACATTGATACCCATGAGCTGGGCGGCTCCCTTGTCCTCAGAGCAGGCCCGCATGGCCTTACCCATCTTGCCCTTACCGATAAAGGCGGAGAGGACCGCCATGATCACAAGGCAGGAGACCACGGTGAGAATGGTCACATAGGAGATATTCAGCTGCCCGCCGAAGAGGCTGAGGCCGCCGGACACCACCGGCGTAAACACCTTGGGGGCCGCGCCCCAGAGGATCTGTGCGCTGTTCTGGAGGAACCAGCTGATACCGATGGCGGTGATCAGCACCGCAAGGGAGGGCGCCTGGCGCAGGGGCTTGTAGGCAAGGCCCTCGATCACCACACCAAGGACGGTGCACACCACCATGGCCAGCAGCACGCCGACGACGGGGTGAAGCCCGAAGCTTCCCGTGGCGAAAAAGCAGACATACGCACCCACCATGATCACGTCGCCGTGGGCAAAGTTCAGCATTTTGGCGATGCCGTACACCATGGTATAGCCCAGGGCGATGATGGCGTAGATGCTGCCCAGGCTGATGCCGGTGATCACATTGTTGAGAAACGACATACACACACCTCTTTCTCTTTTCTTCTCTCTTCTGATACGGCGGAAAAAAACGCAACCAACCCTGTTGTGGTCTTTTCTGCCATATCAGGATGGTCTGAAACCGGGGATAGGAGGGTTGCCGAGCATTCGGCAACCCTCCTGTCAGTACAAAAGGTCGCTGGCCGGAAACCGGCGGGTTACATGGTGACGTAAGCGCCGTCCTGGATCACCACGACAACAGGATCCTTGGAGATCTCACCGTTGGCGCTCCAGGTCATGCCGGAACCGGTAAGCCCGTCGATGCTGAAATCAGGGGAGGTGAAGGCGGCGATCATAGCGTCGCACAGAGCCTCGTGATCCATATCAGCCAGACCGTCGATGGTCTGCAGAGCGGCATAGATGGCGTAGATGCAGTCATAGCCGTCGGCAGCGAACTGGTTGGGGGTCACATCGCCGCTCAGCTTCTTGTAGGACTCCACAAAGTTCACAGTGGCATCGTCGGTAGCATCCGCGTTGAAGGGGGTCATCAGCATCAGGCCCTCAGCCAGGGAAGCATCAAAGCCCTCCATGGTCAGGATGCCGTCCATACCGTCAGCGCCGAAGAAGGTGGGAGCGTAGCCCATGGCGTTGGCCTGGGCCAGGATCAGGGAAGCGGGGGTGTAGTAGATGGGCAGGAACACCAGGTCGGCGCCGGCATCCTTGCAGGCGTTCAGCTGAACGTTGTAGTCGGTGTTCTTATCGTTGGGGAAGGTCTCGGTGGCCACAACCTCCAGACCAACCTCACCGGCGTGGGCAATGAAGGCCTCGGCAATACCGGTGGAGTAGGCGTCACCGTTGTTATAGATGATACCGATCTTGGTGCCCAGCTGATGCTCGCTGATGTAGTCAGCGGCGGTCACACCCTGGTTGGGGTCGGTGAAGCACATCTGGAACATGTTGTCCTTACCGGCAGTCACGTCGGTTGAGGAAGCGGAGGGGGTCAGCTGGAAATAGCGATCCGCAAAGGTCTCACCAGCGATGGTGATGCAGGGCTGGGTGGTGGTGCAGCCATAGATGATGTCCACATCCCAGTCCTTCAGGGTGTTGTATGCAGAAACAGCGGTCTCCGCCACGTTGGTGTCATCCTGGAAATCGTACTCGAACTTGATGTTGCTGTCCATGGCGTTGATCTCATCAACGGCGACCTGAGCGCCCAGCTGGGTGGCTACGCCGTACACGGCAGCGTCGCCGGTCAGGGGGCCGATGCCGCCGATCTTGATGGTAACAGTACCGTCGCCGGCGCTGTCGCCGGTGGTGTCGCCAGTGTCATTGCCGCCGTTGTTGGTGGAGGTGTTGCCGCAGGCAACCAACGCCATCAGCATCGCAGCAGCCATCAACAATGCGATAAACTTCTTCATGATGCATGAACTCCTTTTCATTGATTGCTCCTGTATCACAATCTTCCGGAAGTATACAGGATTTTTTCGCCTTATCAGCGTTGCGTATATGATAAAACTTCATCTTCTTAAAGTCAATCGGCAATATCCATACAATTCTCCACCGGGGATACAGCAGTTTTTATAGCCATTTCACACAATTTTGCCCGAAAACCCCAGGCAAGTCCCCTTTTTTGCCCCCTCTTTCCCCGGTGCGTCTCTCAATTTCTCCCCTTTATCCATTACAAATTGTAATGTTCGGCTGAAATTCACTCATGCAGAGTTCTTCCAACAAGAAAAGAAAAGATATACATTTTAAAGAACCCTGTTCTGCGGACTAACGCAAAAAAATGCCGGAAGCGCCAGAAAAAGGCGCTCCGGCACGGGGATTCCGGCAGGCGGCAGGGAAATCACTCCCCCTCGGCCATTCGGTATCCCACACCCATCTCGGTAAAAATGTACTTGGGATCAGCGGGGTTCTCCTCGATCTTCCGGCGAATGTTGGCCATATTCACCCGGAGGATCTGGTTGTCGCTTTTGGCCTTGGGGCCCCAAAGCTCCTTGATAATAAAGTCGTATGTCAGCACCTTCCCGGCGTATTTGCCCAAAAGGGACACAATACGGTACTCCCCCTGGGTAAGCTTGGCGTTTTCTCCCTTGACGAAGACGCAGTGCTTGTCATAGTCAATAACCAGATCCCCGGTGCGGAACTGGCCGGAGTTGGCGATCATGCTGTTGGGCAGCTGGGTACGGGTGTGGCGGATAGCGGTCCGGATGCGGGCCAGCAGCTCTGCGGAGCCAAAGGGCTTGGTAATATAGTCGTCAGCCCCGGCGTCCAGAGCTTCCACCTTGTCCCGCTCATGGTTCCGGGCAGAGATCACCACAATGGGCACATTGCTCCAGCTGCGCACCGCCCGGATAATCTCCATACCGTCCATATCCGGAAGGCCCAGATCCAGCAGCATTACGTCCGGGCAGTGGGAGGTCACCATGCTCATGGCGTCCGCCCCGCTGGAGGCCGTAATGGCGTCATAGTCGTTGGCGTTCAGAATGGTGGCGATAAAATTGCGGATGCCCAGCTCATCCTCCACGATCAGCACTTTCTCTTTAATCATCTGGATATTCCTCCTCCTGGTCTCTGGGCAGCGTCACGGTAAACTCCGCCCCCTGCTCGGTGTTGCCCACGGCGATGGCGCCGCCATGCGCCTTGATAATGGAACGGCACACAGACAGTCCGATCCCCATATTTCTCTTCGTATCGCTTCGCTCCTCCCGGATCTGGGAGAAGGAGTCGTCTAAAATCTTATGGATAATCTTAGGGTCCACACCGCCGCCGTCGTCCTCCACGGCAACGGATACCCATTGATCGTCCTGGGTCAGTGTCAGCGTGATGCGGGTGGTGTTTTTCCCGTGGAGCACTGCGTTCTCCATAATATTAATAAGTACCTGCTCCATAAGGGTAGCGTCCATGGAGGCCACCGCGAACTCCTCCGACGGCCGGATGGTGATGCAGACGTTGGGGTAGCGGCTGCGGAACTTCTGTACCGCGCCCCCCACCACCTCCTCCACCACCTCAGGCTGCTTGCTGAGAAGTGCGTTTTCGTTGTTCATCCGGGTGATGCTCAAAAGATTTTCCACCATGTTGATAAGCCACCGCGCCTCCTCCTGGACCTGGGTGAGAAGCTCCCGCTGCTTCTCCGGACTCACCCGGTCGCCTCCCTCCAGCACCGCGGAGGTGGCTCCCAGAATGCTGGTGAGAGGCGTGCGGATGTCGTGGGAAATAGCCCGCAGGAGGTTTGCCCGCATGATCTCCTTCTCCGTCTCCGCCTTCAGCCGTTCGTGGGCCTTGGCCCGGGTTGTGAGGGCGCTGGTGATGATGGACACCGCCAGCATAACGCAGAACGTGAGGGGGTATCCGGCGATGGTAAAGTTCAAAGCCCCATAGGGGTAAGTAAAGATATAGTTGGTGGCCACCACCCCCACGAAGGAGGCGATGATACCGTAGAGATAGCCTGTGGTCACCCTGGCCACGCACATCACCGCCAGCACAAACACCATGGAAGCGTAGCTGCCGCTGGCGTCCAGGCCGTGAAGCAGGCTGCAGCAAGCCGAGGCCAGCAGCAGGATTCCCACCGTAATGAGAGTTTCCTTCCACCCCACCGGGAACCAGTCCCGGAGTTTTTTCCATTGCAAGCCGCCCGCCCCCTCTCTTTTCCTCTACTATACCGTATTTCTCCTCCACCGTAAAGCCCCAGGATCTGGCGGGGACGCTAAGACGAAGAGGGCGTGCCTGCGGCACGCCCTCTTTCCTTTCAGCCAATCAGCCGACCTTTTTGAAGGACAAAATCCGGATGGCAGACACGTCGGTGCCCAGCTCCTCCGCCAGCGCGGCGGACACAGCGGCAATCAGCTCGCCCCGGTTGGGAATGGCATTGGGAGCGGCGGGAATCACAGTGGGGGCTTCCGCCTTCTGCTCCTGGCCCTTCTCGCCCTTGCGGCAGATCACGCCCATAACCTGGGTGAGGAAGATCAGCGCAATCAGGCCCACAAAGGTGACGCCCATGCCCATCAGGCAAACGAACAGATTGGATACTTCTTGCATGGTACTTTTCCTCCGAAAACCAAACTTTCACTGTCTGCTATTGTAGTCTATCCCGAAAAAATCGCAAGGGCCCCTCCGGTAGTTTGACATCTCCTTGACAAGCCTTGATATTTTCTTAACGATTTTTTTGCAGCATGCCGCCAATCGTTCTCTTCTCCCATCTGCCGGAGCAAAACTTTGCAGGGAGCGCCGGGAACCCATTGCCCCCCAGAGGGATTCCCCCCTCTTGGGCCACCCCTCTTCTCCCCCGTTTTTTCCACCAAAGGAGCCTCTTCGCAGACTGCCTTTTTTGGTTTTTTCTCCCTCCCCCTTTTTCTTGACTTTTATTCGCTAATGTATTATCATGCTAATATATTAAAGAAACAAGAAGTTTTGGTTGCCAAACCCGCCCGCAGGCGGTATGATAATTGAAATTGTATGCAGGAGGACAAGGATGGACGCGGAGCTGATTTTGAAAAACGACGAGCGGGCGGTGTTCCGGCTGCGGGAGCTGTACCGCCGCCATGGCTATCTCCCCTATAAGATGAGCAAATTTGAAGAGTACGATTTATATGTACGGAACAAGAGCTTTCTGGTCAGCGACCATATCCTCACCTTCACTGATGTGGACGGCAAGCTCATGGCTCTGAAGCCGGACGTAACGCTGTCCATTCTGAAAAATTCCAACAGCGGCCGCGGGCTGCAGAAGGTCTATTACCACGAGAACGTCTACCGCACCTCCCCCGCTTCCCACGGCTACCGTGAGATCATGCAGGCGGGGCTGGAGTGCATCGGCCCCTTGGACAGCTACGCTGTGGGCGAGGTGGTGATGCTGGCGGCACGGAGCCTGGAGACCATCAGCGAGGAGTATCTTCTGGATCTGAGCCACCTGGGCTTTGTCTCCGGTCTTTTGGCCCCCCTCTCCCTGTCCCGGGAGACGGAGGCGGCCCTTCTGAAGGCCATGGGGGAGAAGAATGTCCCCGCCCTCCGCCAGCTGGGCCGGGAGCAAGGGCTGCCGGAGGAGACGGTGGAGGCTCTCAGCCGGCTGGCCCTCCTCTATGCGTCCCCCGCCAAGGCTCTCCCGGTACTGGAGGAGCTGGCGGTAACGGAGGGAAGCCGAGCAGCCCTCCGGGAGCTCCAGGAGCTCTGGGGGCTTTTAGAGCAGTACGGTCTTGGGGACCGGCTGCGGCTGGACTTCTCCATCGTCAACGACATGAACTACTACAGCGGCGTCATCTTCCGGGGCTATCTCCCGGGCCTCGCCAGCGGCGTGCTGGCGGGAGGCCGGTACGACAATCTTCTCCGGAAGATGGGCCGGGAGGGCGGCGCCATCGGCTTTGCGGTGTATCTCGACCAGCTGGAGCGCTTTGGCCAGCAGAGCCGGGACTACGACGTGGATGTGCTGCTGCTCTACGACGACAGCCGCACCCCCGCCGCCGTGGCCGCGGGTGCCAACGCCATTCTGGCCTCCGGCAAGACGGTACGGGTGGAGCGGGAGATCCCCGACGGCCTGAAGTACCGGGAGCTGCGGGATATGCGGAAGGAGGCGTGAGGGATGGAGATGATCAACATCGCCCTGCCCAAGGGGCGGCTTGGAGAGAAGGTCTACCGTATTTTCAAAGCGGTGGGCTATGAGTGTCCCTCCATTGAGGAGGAGAACCGGAAGCTGGTGTTCGAAAACCCGGAAAAGGGCGTCCGCTACTTCTGGGTGAAGCCCTCGGACGTGGCCATCTATGTGGAGCGCGGGGCCGCCGACATTGGCGTGGCGGGGAAGGACATTCTGCTGGAGTACGCCCCCGACGTCTACGAACTGGCGGACCTCGGCATCGGCAAGTGCCGGATGTGCGTGGCGGCCCGGAAGGAGTTTTACGACGAGGGCAGCAACACCCTTCGGGTGGCCACCAAGTTCCCCCGGATCGCCCGGACCTACTACAGCTCCATCAGCCGGGACATTGATATCATCAAGCTCAACGGCTCCATTGAGATCGCCCCTATTTTAGGTCTCAGCGACGTGATCGTGGATATCGTGGAGACCGGCCGGACCCTGCTGGAGAACGGCCTGGAGCCCAAGGTGGATATTGTCCCCATCAGCGCCCGGCTCATCGCCAACAAGGTCAGCTATAAATTCAAAAACGAGCCCATCCGGCAGCTGGTCCAGGCCGTCAGCGCCTGGCAGCCGGAGGAGGGGAAGGAGTAAGGATATGATCCGAATTTTGCCCTACGGGAAGGTCTCCCCAGAGGAGATCTTCTCCCGCTGTGAGGCGGCGGCCAGCGTGGGCCCTGCCGTAGCGGAGATCATTGCCTCCGTCCGAAAGGACAAAGACGCGGCTCTCCGGTATTACGCGGAAAAATTTGACAAGGCGGAGCTGACGGAGATCGAGGTCCCCCGGGAGACCCTGGACGCCGCCGTGGAGTCCCTGGACGAAGAGCTCCGCCAAATTCTCACCGAGGCGGCGGAGCGCATCCGGAATTTCCACCGCCGCCAGGTCCGCAGCAGCTTCGTCATCAGTGAGGAGGAGGGCATCCTCCTCGGGCAGAAGGTGATCCCCATGGACCGGGTGGGCCTCTACATCCCCGGCGGCACCGCCGCTTACCCCTCCAGCGTTCTCATGAACGCCATTCCCGCCAAAATCGCCGGCTGCCGGGAGGTGGTCATGGTGTCGCCCCCCACCTGCGGCGGAGACATCCACCCGGTGATTCTGGCCGCCGCCCGGATCGCCGGGGTAGACCGGGTATTCCGCACCGGCGGCGCCCAGGCGGTGGCGGCCCTGGCCTACGGCACGGAGACCATCCCCCGGATAGACAAAATCGTGGGCCCCGGCAATGCCTATGTGGCGGAGGCCAAGCGCCAGGTCTTCGGCCAGGTGGCCATCGACATGATCGCCGGGCCCAGTGAGATTTTGGTGGTGGCCGACGGGAAGAGCGACGCCCGGGTGGTGGCCGCGGACCTTCTCAGCCAGGCGGAGCACGACAAGATGGCCTCCGCCGTTCTGGTCACCGACAGCGAGGAATTGGCCAAGGCCGTCAGCGACGAGCTGGAGCGGCAGATCCCCCTGCTGCCCCGGGCGGAGATTGCCCGGGCCTCCATCGACCGCAACGGCAAGATCATTGTGGCGGAGGACCTCTCCGCCGTGATCGACATCGCCAATGAGATCGCCCCGGAGCACCTGGAGCTGTGCCTCGACAACCCCTTCGACTATCTTGACAAGATCCGCCACGCCGGGTCCGTCTTTCTGGGCCGCAGCTGCCCGGAGGCCCTTGGTGACTACTTTGCCGGTCCCAACCACACCCTCCCCACCAGCGGCACCGCCCGCTTCATGAGCCCCCTCAGCGTGGACGACTTTGTGAAGAAGACCCAGTTCACCTACTACACGGCGGACGCCCTGGGGAAGGTCAGCGGCAAGATCGCCCGCTTTGCCCGGCAGGAGGGGCTGGAGGCCCACGCCCGCAGCGTCCTCAGCCGCTTTGACGAGACCATATAGAAAGAAGGCCCGCAGCATGAGCAGATTTATGAGTTCCCGCTTTGCCGCCCTGGAGACTTACGTCCCCGGCGAGCAGCCCCAGGATATGCAGTATGTGAAGCTGAACACCAACGAGTCCCCCTTCCCCCCCTCCCCGGAGGTTATCGCCGCGGTGAATGCCTATGAGGTGGGGCGGCTCAATTTGTACCCCGACCCGGACTGCAAGCGCCTCCGGAAGAAGTTAGCAGACCTCTATGCCGTCAAAGAGGAGAATGTGTTTCTCTCCAACGGCTCCGACGACATTCTGAATTTCGCCTTCATGGCCTTCTGTGACCGGGAGCGCCCTGTGGCCTTCCCGGACATCAGCTACGGCTTCTATCCCGTCTACGCCAATCTCCACAATGTCCCCGCCACGGTGATCCCCCTGCGGGAGGACTTCCGGCTGGAGGTGGAGGACTACTGCGGTCTCTGTCAGAACATCGTTATTGCAAACCCCAACGCCCCCACCGGCCGCACCATCTCGGTAGCGGACATTGAGAAGATCGTCCAGACCAATCCCGACCATGTGGTTCTCATCGACGAGGCCTATGTGGACTTTGGGGCCGAAAGCTGCTATCCTCTTATTAAAAAGTACGAAAATCTTCTGGTGTGCATGACCTTCTCCAAATCCCGGTCCATGGCGGGAGGCCGCCTGGGCTTTGCTCTCGGCAGCGCCGCCCTGATCGAGGACCTCAACAAGATCAAGTATTCCACCAACCCCTACAACATCAACCGCCTGACCTTAGTGGCCGCCGAGGCCGCCGTGGACAGCGACGACTACTATAAAAAGAACACGAAAATCATCGCGGAGAACCGGGCCTACACGGTGGAGGAGCTGGGGAAGCTGGGCTTCACCACTCTCCCCTCCAAGGCCAACTTCATCTTTACCAGCTGCCCCAAGCTCTCCGGCGGCAACCTCTATCGGGAGCTGAAGCGCCGGGGCGTTTTGGTGCGTTACTGGAACAAGCCCGCCCTTCAAAATCATGTCCGCATCACCATCGGCTCCAAGGAGCAGATGGATGTGCTGCTGGAGAAGGTCCGGGAAATTCTCAAGGAGGTGTGATCATGCGCCAAGCGGAGATCCGGCGGAAGACCGCCGAGACCGACATCACCCTGTCCCTCACTATTGAAGGTTCCGGGAAGAGCGATATCGCCACCGGCTGCGGCTTTCTCGATCATATGCTCACCCTCTTTGCCCGCCACGGCCGCTTCGATCTGACAGTCCACTGCAGCGGCGACACCTACGTGGACGACCACCACACCGTGGAGGACATCGGCATCTGTCTGGGGGACGCTTTCGCAAAGGCTCTCGGCGACCTCCGGGGCGTGTACCGCTACGGCAGCTGCACCCTCCCCATGGACGAGGCCCTTCTTCTCACCGCCGTGGATCTCTCCGGCCGTGGGATGCTGTGCTGCGAGCTTCAGATCCCCACAGAGAAGGTGGGGACCTTTGACACGGAGCTGGTGGAGGAGTTTCTCCTGGCCCTGGTCCGCCGGGCCAACATGACCCTCCATGTCCAGCAGCTGGCTGGAAAAAACAGCCACCACATTATCGAGGGCATGTTCAAAAGCCTCGCCCGCTCCCTCCGCCAGGCGGCGGCCATTGACCCCGCATTTGCCCAGGAGATCCCCTCCACCAAGGGGGTGCTGTGATGATCGCCATTGTGGATTACGGGGTGGGGAACCTCTTCTCCCTCACCTGCTCCTTCCGCTCCTTAGGGGCGGAGGTCACCGTCACCGGGGACCCGGAAATTATCCGCTCCGCCGGAAAGGTAGTGCTCCCCGGGGTAGGGGCCTTCGGCGATGCAGCGGAACTTCTGCGGAAAAACGGCCTTGACCAGGTGGTCATTGAGGAAGCCAACCGGGGCAAGCCTCTTCTCGGCATCTGCCTTGGCATGCAGCTTCTCTTCGACAAAAGCCTTGAATACGGCGAGCATCCCGGCCTCGGCCTCATCCCCGGCCAGGTGGTGAGCATGGAGCCGGTGGTCCCCAAGGGGTACAAGGTGCCCCACATCGGCTGGAACGCCCTCCACTTCCCTAAGGACAAGCCGGTGAGCCCCCTCTTCCGACACATCAAGGAGGGGGACTGCGTCTACTTCGTCCACTCCTACTACGCCGCCGACTGTGCCGCCGACCTCATCGCTACCGCCGAGTACGGCCCGGAGCTGACGGCGGCGGTCCAGCGTCAAAACGTCATGGGCACCCAATTCCACCCGGAAAAAAGCGGCCCTGTAGGTCTCAGCATCCTGCGGGCCTTCTGTGAAATGGAGGATCGGCTATGATCATTTTCCCCGCTATCGACTTAAAGGACGGCAAGGTGGTCCGTCTCTATAAAGGAGATTTTTCCACCGTTCAGCAGGTGGCCGACGACCCGGTGGCCACCGCCATGGCTTTCCGCTCCGCCGGAGCCACCCACATGCACATGGTGGACTTGGACGGTGCCAAGGACGGCAAGCGGAAGAACACGGAGATCGTAAAGGCCGTGTCCCGGGTGGGTCTGAAGATCCAGCTGGGCGGAGGTCTCCGCACCATCCAGGATTTAGAGGCCGTCTTCGCCATGGGCATCTACCGGGCGGTCATCGGCTCCGCCGCCGTCAGCGATCCGGACTTCGTCCGCTCCGCCGTGGCCCACTACGGCGGCGACCGCATCGCCGTGGGCATCGACACCAAGGACGGCCGGGTCCGCACCGCCGGCTGGGTGGAGGACGCCGGCATCGACTATTTGGACTTTGCCAGGCAGATGGAATCTCTCGGCGTCACCAAGCTGATCTTCACCGATATTGACACCGACGGCACCCTCTCCGGTCCCTCCTACGACCGTCTGGCCGCCCTCCAGGAGGAGGTCAGCTGCGACATCATCGCCTCCGGCGGAATCTCCTGCAACAAGGACATCGTCCGCCTCAGTGAGATGGGCCTCTATGGGGCCATCGTGGGCAAGGCCTGGTACACCGGTGCGGTGGACTTAGAGGACGCCATTTTGGAGGGAGGAGACCAATGATCACCAAGCGGATCATCCCCTGTCTCGACGTAAAAGACGGCCGGGTGGTGAAGGGGGTCAACTTCTTGGGACTCAGCGACGTGTCCAGCCCTGTGAAGCTGGCAAAGTTTTACAGCGACTGCGGCGCCGACGAGCTGGTGTTCTACGACATCACCGCCTCCGCCGAGGGCCGCGCCCTCTTCACCGACATTCTCACCGAGGTAGCCTCCACCATCTTCATCCCCCTCACCGTGGGGGGCGGCATCAACACCGTGGACGACTTTGACCGGGTCCTCAAATGCGGAGCCGACAAGGTCAGCGTCAACTCCGGGGCCATCCGGGACCCCTCCCTCATCTCCGCCGCCGCCCAGCGCTACGGGGACCAGTGCGTGGTCCTCAGCGTGGACGCCAAGCGGGTGGACGGCCAGTTCCGGGTGTTTGCCAAGGGCGGCCGGGAGGACACGGGCCTGGACGCCATCGAGTGGATCAAAAAGGGCGTCCAGAGCGGCGCCGGGGAGATCGTCCTCAACAGCATCGACACCGACGGGGTGAAAAAGGGCTTTGATTTGGAGATGCTGGCCGCCGTCTGCGACGCGGTGAACGTGCCGGTGATCGCCTCCGGCGGCGCCGGGTGCATTGAGGATTTTATCACCCTTTTTGAAACTCTTCCCAAGGTGGACGCGGGCCTTGCCGCCTCCATCTTCCACTTCGGGGAGGTCCAGATCCCTGATTTAAAACGCGCCCTGGCGGACCGGGGCATCACCATGCGTCTTTAAGAAGTATTTTTCCGCCGCGCATGTCGCCGGAAAAATAAAATCCATCTGAATGCGCGTCTTCCGGCGCAAACTCTGCAAGGCTTTTAACAGCTGCATAAAGGAGAACGACTATGCTTTCCATTGACGATTTGAAATTCGGCGGCCACGGCCTGATCCCCGCCATCGTGGTGGACGCCTCCACCAAGGAGGTGCTGACTCTCGCCTACATGAACCGGGAGAGCCTGGAGATCACCATGAAGGAGGGCCGCACCTGCTTCTGGTCCCGGTCCCGGCAGGAGCTGTGGCGGAAGGGGGAAACCAGCGGCAACATCCAGTATGTGGTGGACATCACCGCCGACTGCGACCGGGACGCCCTGGTGATCCGGGTGAACAAAACCGGTCCCGCCTGTCATCTGGGCACCGACTCCTGCTTCCATGACAAGGTCTTCATCGGAGAGTCCCCGGAGCCCTTCTCCGTCAAGGGTCTCTACGGCCTTTTGGAGGGCCGGAAGCGGGATCTCCCCGAGGGGTCCTATACCACCTACCTCTTCCAGAAGGGCCTGGACAAGATCCTCAAGAAGGTAGGTGAGGAATCCACCGAGGTGATTATTGCCGGCAAGGCGGAGGACAAGGCGGAGACCATTTATGAGATCGCCGACCTCATGTACCATGTAATGGTGCTGATGGTGGAGATGGGCATCAGCGTGGGCGATGTGATGGCGGAGCTGGCCAGCCGCCACGTCATCGACCACAAGGTGAAGCAGGAGAAGATGACCAAATGAGGCCTCAGACCCTCCACTGCCACACCACTCTCTGCGATGGGAAAAACACTCCGGAGGAAATGGCGGCGGCAGCCCTGGCCGCGGGCTGCGGGGCCATCGGCTTTTCCGGTCACGCCCCCCTCGCCTCTGAGAGCTGGTGCATTACGCCGGAGAAGCTCCCCGCCTACCGGCAGGCGGTGCTGGCCCTTCGGGAGCAGTACCAAGGACAAATGGATGTCTTCTTAGGCCTGGAGCAGGATTACTTCTCTCCTCCTGCCGGGGAGGGCTGGGACTACCTCATCGGTTCCGTCCACTGCGTGGTAAAGGACGGTGCCGCCCTCTCGGTGGACGAGAGCGAGGAGTCCTTTGTGAAGGCCGTCCGGGAGCACTATGGCGGAGATTTCTATGCCTTTGCCCGGGACTACTTCCGCTTAGAAGCGGAGGTGGCGCAGGTCACCGGCTGCGACATTGTAGGCCACTTTGACCTCTTCACCAAATTCAACGAAGGGAACCGCCTCTTTGACACAGCGGACCCCCGCTATCGGGGACCGGCTCTGGAAGCTCTGGACGCCCTTTTAGAGAAGGACGTGATCTTTGAGATCAACACCGGGGCCATATCCCGGGGCTATCGCACCACCCCCTACCCCAACCCCTGTTTTCTCCGGCGAATCCGGGAAAAGGGCGGCCGGGTAGCCGTCACCAGCGACAGCCACAGCGCCGCTTCCCTCCTCTGCGCCTACGATCAGGCCTTCCATCTGGCGGCGGACTGTGGATTTACCTCCACGGTGTACCGCACGGCGGAGGGGTTCCTCGATGTGTCCATCCCGTTCTGATCTGTCTGCTGAGAGCCGACGCAGAATTTTGCGCCGGCTCTTTTTTGCTCCGCTGGCGAGGGCAAATCTTTTTTACTTCGTCAACGGCGGAAAAAGACGCGGCCCGGAAGAAAATTTCCGGGCCGCGTCTGCTTTAAAAATACCACTATTTCTTGTCCACCGTATCGGGGGTCAGAGCGTCGATGTCCTGCAGCTCCACCTTCTTGGGAAGCACCAAAGAGAGGATCAGGGAGATCACGAACACACCGGCCACCGGGTTTCCGGAGAAGATGTCCCCGATCACCTGGGGCATGTGGGAGAAAAACCCATCCACCTGGGTGACGCCGATGCCGATGGCAAAGGAGGCCGCTGCAATGAGGGTGTTGCGCTGATCGAGACCGCACTTGCTGAGCATGGTGACGCCGGAGACAATAATCGCGCCGAACATGATCACCGTGCAGCCGCCCAGTACGCAGTCTGGCAGGGTGGAGAAAAACGCGCCGATGGGCGGGAACAGACCCGCGATCACCAGGGTCAGGGCGCCGAACATGATGGTAAAGCGATTGACCACCTTGGTCATGGCCACAAGGCCCACGTTCTGACTGAAGGAGGTAATGGGTGTGCAGCCGAACACGCCGCCGGAGATGGCGGAGATGAAGCCGTCACAGCACAGGGAGCCGGACAGCTCCCGCTCCGTGATGTCCCGGCCCAGGCCGCCGCTGCACACCGCCGTGGTGTCGCCGATGGTCTCGGCAGCGGAGACAAAGAACACCAGCGTCACGGAGATGATGGCGCCGATCTCAAACTTGGGAGCGTAGTGGAACAGCATAGGCGGAGAGATAATGCCCATCTCCTTGACGCTCTCCCCAATGGAGGCGAAATTCACCATGCCGAAGCACACGGCGGCAATATAGCCCACCACCAGGCCGAAAAGGACGTACAGCTGCTTCCAGAAGCCCTTGGCAAATGCCTGAAAGATGAGGCAGGAGGCCAGCGTGATCGCGCCCACCAGCAGGTTCTGCCAGCTGCCGAAATCATAGACAGCGGAGGCGCCGAAGCTGCTGATGCCGACGCCCAGCAGAGAGAAGCCAATGGTAGTCACCACGCAGGCGGAGACGATGGGGGCTACGAACCGCCGCCAGTATTTGATGGTGAGACCCAGCACGCCCTCGATGCAGCCGCCTACGATAATCGCGCCGATCATCAGCCCGTAGTCCCGGGCTGCCAGCACCATCATGGCGGAGACAAAGGTGAAGCTGACGCCCATGACCACCGGCAGCCGCGCCCCGATCCGCCAGATGGGATAGAGCTGGATGAGGGTGCCGATACCGGCAATGAACATGGCGTTCTGGATCAGCCGGGCCGTCTCTACCGCCGTGAAGGACTGCCCGTTGTAGAGGGCTACCGACGCCACCAGAATGATGGGCGCCACGTTGGCCACAAACATGGCAAGAACGTGCTGCAGACCGAAGGGAATAGCTCTGGCCACCGGCACCCGGCCGTCCAGCTGGTAGATGTTTTCCATGCGGGGTGTGGTTTGGGTTTCTCTCTGTTTCATGGGGATGACTCCTTTTATTTTATTGACCAAGACCGCGAAATCGCTGGCGGGGACCTTTCGGATACGAAAAGGTGAACAAAAGTTATCCGAGGTTCCCCCTGAGTTGGCCTGCCTATAGTATAAAGATCCCGTTAAGAAAACGCAAGAATTTTTGTTAGAAATTAATAATTTTTTTTAGAATCAGCAGAGGATATTGGACGAAATGGCAAAACAGTAAAGGAAAACGCCGCTGATCCACAGTCAGCGGCGTTTTTATGAGGAGGGAGAACCCCTCCCTGCCCAAAATTCGAAGGGGAAATACGAGTTTCCGCCGGGGACATGGGTTTCAGCGGCGGGTGAAATAGGTGTCAATAAGATCGCAGATCCCGGCGGCAGCCAGGCTGATGCCGAAGAAGAGGACCACGCTCTTCACCGCGGCAAAGGGGTTGAAGAACAGCACGCCCCCCAGAAAAATGGGCACAATGGCCAGCAGCACCGTAAACCAGGCCATGGGCAGATGTTCCCGCACCGCCTGCCAGGCGCTGGGGACCTTCATCAGCCCCACCAGCAGCAGAAGGCAGCCTAAGGTGAAGGGCAGGAAGGACAGAATGGTCCTGGGGAAGAACAGGCACACCGCGCCCAGCACCGCCAGCAGCAGGGCCACAATGACCTCGCCGTAGAGGAGGATGCCGGAGCGCTTGGCCTTGTAATAGCGGTAGAAGCCTGCGGCGGCGTAGAACAGGGCCAGGGCCCCCACGCCCCAGCAGAAGAGCTTGCTGCTCATCTCCGGGTACAAGATCAAAACGACACCTGCCAAAAGGTACAGAATCGCGATGGGGGGACGGCGGTTGCTCAGCCGGTAAGAGGACATAGTAATCTCTTCCTTTCTGTAAAATGGGCGGTTTTACTCCGTGCGCCAGAAGGCGGCGCTGCAGGGGGGCATCTCGCTGCCGCCGCCGAAGTCGTGGAGGCCGCCGGTGATGAGGTCCGTGGCCCGGCCGGCCCGGGCGTCAAAGTGGGCGGTGTAGGGCTGGTCGTCGGCGTTAATGGCTACCAACACCCGCTCGCCCTCCGCTTCCCGCTCAAAAATCAGCTGGCGATTGGTCATCACCACAATGCGGAAGCTGCCATGGCAGAGGGCAGGACTCTGCCGCCGGGCGGCGGACAAGCGGGCGATAAATTTGGTGAGTTCATTCTCCTCCGGCTCCTCAATGGCCGGGCGGAGAGCCTGGTCGCCGTCGCTCTTTTTCCCGGGAATGCCCCACTCGCTGCCGTAGTAGATCGCCGGAACTCCGGGCATGCCGAAGAGAAGACCCCAGGCGGGAACCAGGTGTTTGGGATTGGTCAGGCGGGAGGCGATGCGCTCCACATCGTGGTTGTCTAAGAAGCTGAGGAGGGGCAGACCCTTGTAGATGGTCCACTGCTCCGGGCCGAACTGGCGGGTGAGGCTGTGGCCGATCTCAAAGAGGTTCATGGAGTTGAAGCTGGACCAGAGGCCCTTGTAGCACTCGTAGTTGGTGACACTGTGGCACTTGTCGCCGGCGCACCAGCGGTTGTAGTCCCCGTGGAGAGTCTCCCCCATGAGGACGAAGTCGGGACTGATGGAATTGGCAAACTGCCGCAGGCGGCGGAGATAGTCCTCGTCTAAGCAGTAGGCCACATCAAGGCGCAGGCCGTCGATGCCGAACTCGTCCACCCAGCGGCGGATGGCGTCGAACTGGTGGGTGATCACCGCCTCGTTGCGGAGATTCAGCTTCACCAGCTCATAGTGGCCCTCCCAGCCCTCGTACCAGAAGCCGTCGTTGTAGTTGGAATTGCCGTCAAAGCTGATGTGGAACCAGTCCTTATAAGGGCTGTCCCACCGCTTCTCCTGTACGTCCCGGAAGGCCCAGAAGCCCCGGCCCACATGGTTGAAGACGCCGTCCAGCATCACCCGGAGACCCGCCTCGTGAAGGGCGTCGCAGACGGCCTTGAAGTCCTCGTTGGTCCCCAGGCGGCAGTCCACTTTGGTGTAGTCCCGGGTGTCGTAGCCGTGGCGGTCGCTCTCAAAGAGGGGGTTGAAGAGGACGGTGGTGGCCCCCAGAGCCTTGATATGGTCCACCCATTTGAGAATTTGGCGGATGCGGGGAACAGTGACGCCGTCGTTTTCCTGGGGGGCGCCGCAGAGACCCAGGGGATAGATCTGGTAGAGGACAGCCTCCTCAAACCAGCGGGGACAGATGTGAGACATAGGATGAAACCTCCTGTATGAATTGAAAGGGGATGGTCAGGTTGCCTTAGTTTCCTCCGGCGGGAAATAGCTCACCGAGGGGCGGCCGCCGGTGTCGTAGTTGATGCGGCTGAGGGCCTCGCCATGCTCCACCAGGTAGTTCATATACCGCCGCACCGTCACCGCGGAAAGACCTGCGGCGGCGGCCAGGGCGTCGCTGGTGCAGCCGTCGGCGCCGGTGGCCAGAAGACAGGAGCGAACCCGCTCCATGGTCTGCTCCTGAAGTCCCTTGGGAAGGGTTCCCGCCGGGACCTGTGGGGCGAAGAGGGCGTCCAGATCCTGCTGGGTGACGCTGCCCTGGAGATTCTCCCGGTGGAGGCAGAAGGTGTTGAGCGCCTGCTGCAGCCGCTCCTGGGTGAAGGGCTTCACCAGATAGTCCACCACCCCCAGCTTCAAAAGGGAATCTACCGTCCGGGCGTCGTTGGCGGCGGTGATCATAATGACGTCCACCGACCGCTCCATGGCCCGCAGCCGCCGGAGAAGCTCCGGCCCGGTAAGGCCGGGCATAAATACGTCCAGCACCAGAAGATCCGCCGTGTGCTCCCGAAACCACCGCAGGGCGGCCCGGCCGTCCCGGAATTCCTGAATCACGGTGAAGCGCCGGTCCTTCTCCACAAAGCTCCGGTTGAGCAGGGAGATCATGGGATCGTCCTCTGCGATGACCACTTCATAGCTCATGCTTTTGCCTCCTCTCCCTGGTCCTTGCGGAAGGTGACGTAGAAAACTGCGCCTACATCCAGCTCCGTCTCCACCCGGATCTGACCGTGGTAGGTATCCGTCAGCTCCTTCACCAGGCTCAGCCCGGTGCCCCGGGACTCGCCCTTGGTGGAGAATCCGGTTTCAAAGATGTGGGGCATCACTGTGGAGGAGATGCCGGGGCCCGTGTCCTCCACGCAGAGGAAGAGGCCCTCCTGGTCCTCCCGGATGGTGACGGTGATCTCCTTGAGGGAACAGCCGGAGAGATTGAGGCTCTCGATGGCGTTGTCTAAGAGATTTCCGAGGATGGTCACCAGCACAGCGCTGGGCAGGAAGCGGCTGTCGGCGGACAGAGAACTGCCCGGCTCTAAGATCATTCGGATGCCAAGCTCCGCCGCCCGGCTGGTCTTGCCCACCAGCAGCGCCGCCGTGGTGGGGTCTCCGATTCGGTCCATCACACGGCTCACTGCCTGGTGCTGGGTGTGGGTAATGTCCATGATATACTCCATGGCCATGTCCGTCTTCCCCATCTGGAGAAGTCCGTGAATCACATGGAGCTTGTTCATAAACTCGTGGGTATAGGCCCGCATGGCCTCCACCATGTGCTGCACGCCGGTGAGATTCTCCGCCAGACGGGTCATCTCCGTCCGGTCCCGGAAAATAGCCACCGCGCCCACCACCTTGCCGTCCTGGCAGATGGGCAGGCGGTCCGACAGCACCCGGCCGCCGGGCAGGTCGTTGATACTCACATTGTGCTCCGGTTTGCCCGTTCTTAAAAGCCGGTTGAGGGTGCTGTTCTGATTCAGCTCCTTGGCGGAGCGGCCCACCGCCGCCTCCCGGCTCTTCAGGCCGAAGAGCTTTACCGCGGCGGAGTTGAGGTAGATGATGCGGCCGCTGCGGTCAATGGCCACAATGCCCTCCTCCAGAGACTCCAGCACCACCTCCTGCCGGTGGAAGAGGCGGCGGAAGTCGTCGGGCTCATAGCCCATAAGGGTGTGCTTGATGCGGCTGGTCATCCGGCGGGACAGAAGGATGCCCAGAAGGCAGGCTGCCGCCGCCACTACCAGAAACTGTACGACTGTGCTGCCCACCAGGGCCCGGACGCTGCGGGTGTAGATCCCCACCGCCACAAAGCCCACAATGGAGCCGTCCTCCGTCTCCACCGGAACGAAGGCGCACCGCTCCGCCGTCTCCAGCCCCTCGGCGCCCGCGACGTACCGCTTCCCCTCCAGAGTGTCCATCCAGGCGCTGCCCTGGTAGGTCTGGCCGATGTGTTCCGCCTCCGGGCTGTAGAGAAGCCGGGCATCCGTGTCCGCCACCAGAATGAGGTCGATGCCGTCCACGGCGGAGATGGTGGAATCCAGATAGCCGGTGAGCCAGTCGGTGTCCGTCTCCCCGGTGAGGGCACGGCGTACCTGGGGCAGCTGCGCCAGCACCAGAGCGGAGTTGGTCAGATTGGTGTCGATGGCATGGAACTCAATCCGCAGCGTCAGGATCATCGTGCCGACAAGGGCAAGAAGTGCTGTAGTGATTACCAGAATCAGATTCATGTTGGTCAGTTGACTGCGAAGCGTGCGATTTCGTTCCTGCATGGCGCATCCTCCCTCTTTTTTCCTGCAATAAATTCCTCCGTACTATGGACTTATATGTCAAGTATATCCCCGATTTACCAGTCCTGTCAATTTTTCTTAACGCCTTTTAGCACATTTATTTTTTTTAGGACGATTATTTTGTTTACTTTGGAAAGGGTTTCCTTTTTTCGACAGGGCGAGTAAGGTAGTTCAGGCAAGTCAGGAGGTGAGATTTGTGGAACATATTAAGGAAGAGCTGACTGCCCAACTGCAAAATCCCACGGCGTTCACCATCCCGATTTTCGGAGGGATCCCCGTATCGCAGTCGGTGCTGGTCAGCTGGATTCTCATGGTCATACTGATTGTTGTGATGTTTGCGCTGACCAGAAATCTGAAGAAGGAACGGCCCGGCAAGGCCCAGCTGGTTCTGGAGTATTTCGTAGATTTCATGAACGGCTTTTGTGTCAACAACATCGGCCGTCACGGGAAATGCTTTGCTCCGTGGCTGGGAACCGTTGCGCTGTTCATCGGCTTTTGCGATCTCAGCGGACTTCTGGGTTTGGTGCCCCCCACCAAAAACCTGAACGTAACGCTGGCGCTGGCACTGACCAGCGTGGTGCTGATCTACGGAGCGCTGTTCCGCTTCAAGGGACTGAAGGGCGGACTGCACAAGTTCATTGAGCCCTCTCCCATCATGCTGCCCATCAACATCATGGAGATCGGTATTCGTCCTTTGAGCCTGTGTATGCGGCTGTTTGGTAACGTGATGGCCGCCTTTGTGGTCATGGAGCTGGTAAAGCTGCTGGTACCTGTGGGCGTGCCTGTGGTGTTCAGCCTGTATTTCGACATTTTCGACGGACTGATCCAGACCGTCGTGTTCGTATTCCTCACAGCCCTGTTTGTCGGGGAGTCTCTGGAGGAGGAAGAGGCATAAGCCTCATCAGACCATTTACTTGTTACTAATTTTCAGGAGGTTACATACGATGACTGTTGCAATTGGAGCCGCAATCGCGGTGCTGACCGGCGTGGGTGCCGGTATCGGAATTGGATTTGCTACCGGTAAGGCCACCGAGGCCATTGCCCGCCAGCCCGAGGCTGCCGGACAGATCCGTAGCTCTCTGATCGTGGGCTGCGCCCTGGCTGAGGCCACCGCCATTTACGGCTTTATCACGGCCCTGGTCCTGATCTTCCTGCAGTAATCCGAACCCGGAAGAATTTGGGAAAAGGAGACGGGAAGACGTGCTGAACATCGATCCATATACGATCCTATTTACATTGATCAACCTGCTGATCCTCTTCTTGGCTATGAAGAAATTCCTCTTTAAGCCCATCAACGACATCTTAGAGAGCCGGGCCAAGACCGTACAGGAGAATTTGGAGCAGGCGGAAAAGCAGCGCAAAGAGGCGGAGGAACTGAAGGCTCAGTATGAAGAGCAGATGGCCCAGTCCCGCCAGCAGGCCTCTCAGCTGCTCAGTCAGGCCAAGGCCCAGAGCCAGGAGGTCTATCAGAAGACTGTGGCCGACGCCCAGACCGAGGCCAAGAAGGTGATGAACGCCGGCGCCGAGCGCAACCGCCATGACCGGGAGGTCATGCTCAAGAGCGTGCGGGAGGAGGTGGCTTCCCTGGTGGTGGAGGCCGCTGCCAAGGTGGCCGAGCAGAGCGACACCGCCATCGATGATTTTTTGCAGGAGGAGCGTGAAGCAAAATGAACAGCTGTGTTTTGACCTGTGTGAAAGAGCCAGATCAGGCCCAACAGCAGCGGCTGCTCAACTTCCTGCAGGAAAAGCATGGTACGTTGGCGGACAAGCTGGAGATCCGCATTGATCCCAGCATCTTGGGTGGATTTATTCTCACCGCCGACGGCTATACCTATGATTACAGCGTCAAGGGACGCATTCACCAGATGGGGGAGAAGCTGAAGAGCAACCCCACCACCTTTGAGGACCCCAAGGATTTGATTGCCTCCCTCCACCGGGAGATTCAGGATTTTACTCCCTCCCGGGACCCCATTGAGCTGGGCGAGGTGACGGAGGTCAGCGACGGCATCGTCACGGCCAAGGGGCTGCCCCGGGCCGTATACGGCGAGCAGGTCCTCTTCGACAACGGCGAACAGGGCATGGTGATGGACCTGCGTACCGAGACTGTGGGCATCGTGCTGCTGGGCGACAGCGAAGGCATCGGCGAGGGCAGCATGGTCCGCCGCACCGGACGCACCGTGGAGGTGCCCGTGGGCGAGGGCCTTCTGGGCCGCGTCGTGGACGCCCTGGGCCGCCCCATTGACGACATGGGCCCCATTGAAAACGACGGCTTCCGCCCAGTGGAGCGGGAGGCCGGCGGCGTCATTACGAGAGAGCCCGTGTCGGTGCCTCTCCAGACCGGTATCATGGCCATCGACGCCATGGTGCCCATCGGCCGTGGCCAGCGTGAGCTGATCATCGGCGACCGGCAGACCGGCAAGACGGCCATCGCCGTGGACACCATGCTCAACCAGAAGGATACCGGCGTCATCTGCATCTATGTGGCCATCGGCCAGAAGGCCTCCTCCGTGGCGAGAGTTCAGGAGACCCTCCGCAAGCGGGGCGCCATGGACCACTGCATCATTGTGTCCGCCGCCGCAGGCGACAGTCCCTCCCTCCAGTATATCGCCCCCTACGCCGGCGCGGCCATGGGCGAGTATTTCATGGAGCGGGGCAAGGATGTGCTCATCGTTTACGACGACCTCAGCAAGCATGCTGTGGCCTACCGCACCTTGAGCCTGCTGCTCAAGCGGTCCCCCGGCCGTGAGGCCTACCCCGGCGACGTGTTCTATCTGCACAGCCGCCTTCTGGAGCGGGCCTGCCGCCTCACCGAGGAGTACGGCGGCGGCTCCATGACGGCTCTGCCCATCATTGAGACCCAGGCCGGCGACGTGTCCGCCTACATCCCCACCAACGTTATCTCCATCACCGACGGCCAGATTTATCTGGAGTCCGGCCTCTTCTTCGCCGGCCAGCGCCCCGCCATCAACGTAGGGCTCTCCGTGTCCCGTGTGGGCGGCGCCGCCCAGACCCGGGCCATCAAGAAGACCGCCGGTACCCTGCGTATCGATTTGGCACGGTTCAGAGAGCTGGAGGTCTTCACCCAGTTCTCCTCCGACCTTGACAAGGCCACCCAGCAGGTCCTGGACCACGGCAAGCGGCTTCTGGAGCTCCTCAAGCAGCCCCAGTACCACCCCATGACCGTGAGCCGCCAGGCCACCCTTCTCTATGTGGCCACCCAGGGTCTCCTGGACGACGTGCCCGTGGAGCAGATCGGCTCCTTCGCCGAGTCCTTCATGGAGCAGATGGAGACGGAGCACAGCGACGTTCTCCAGAGCATCGAGGAGACCGGCGCCCTCAGCGGCGTGGCCGCCGAGACCATTCGGGAGGCGCTGCTCTCCTGCAAGGAGACTCTGAAATGACCTGCTTGAGTCCAATGGGAGGAGGTGAGCGGCTGTGACAGGCATGAAGGAGATTCGGGACCACATCAAAAGCGTGGAGCAGACGCTGAAAATCACCAACGCCATGTACCTGATCTCCTCGGCGAACCTTCGCCGGGCGAGAAAACAGCTGAACGATGTGCTCCCTTACTTTACCAAGATTTATAACGCCATTGCTGATATTCTCCAGCGCTCCCCGGAGCTGAGCCACCCCTATTTTGACCGGCGGCTCCACATCCCCCGGGGCGAACGGAAGATCGGCT
The DNA here is from genome assembly GCA_944386985.1 of uncultured Oscillospiraceae bacterium. Taxonomy (GTDB): domain Bacteria; phylum Bacillota; class Clostridia; order Oscillospirales; family Oscillospiraceae; genus CAJFPI01. The sequence continues at coordinate 189,058 of CALXDD010000001.1, read as the reverse complement.
ACATTATCCTCACCGGCGACAAGGGTCTGGCCGGCGCGTACAACCACAACGTGCTGCAGCTGGCGGAGGAGCGGATGAAGCGGACCGTGTACCCCAAGCTGTTCGTGGTAGGACAGGTGGGACGGACCTATTTCCAGGAGCAGAACCTTCCCATGGAGCCCTCCTTCGGCTTTGGCGTCCAGGACCCCACCATGGCCCAGGCCCGCACCATCAGTGAGATCATGGTGGATAAATTTCAAAAACAGGAGCTGGACGAGGTCCATCTGGTGTACACCGAGATGGTGACGCCGCTGGAGCTGCGGGTGCGGGAGCTGCGGCTGCTGCCCCTGGTTCGCGGCGATTTTCCCCACATCAAGGAGGAGAAGGGCTTCCGGCGGAACATGGACTATGTACCCTCTGTGGAGGCGGTGCTGGACAACATTGTGCCCGGCTATGTCAAGGGCATGATCTTCGGCGGACTGGTGGAGAGCTTCTGCTCCGAGCAGAACGCCCGCATGACCGCCATGCAGACCGCCAACGACAACGCCTCGGATATGCTGAAGAAGCTGTCCCTGTCCTATAACCAGGCCCGTCAGACCGCCATTACCCAGGAGATCACCGAGATCGTGGGCGGTTCCGGACTGTTTACCCAATCCTAAGTATTCCGAGAGGTTTCGATATGATGAACCAAACTGGCAAGATTACACAGGTGCTGGGGCCCGTGGTGGACGTGGCCTTTGCCCCCGGTCAGCTGCCCGGTATCCAGGAGGCCCTGCAGGTCTCCGGCACCGGTCAGGTGATGGAGGTGGCCCAGCACGTGGGCAGCGACACTGTGCGCTGCATCACCCTCTCCCCCACCGAGGGTCTGGGCCGGGGTATGGAGGTTGTCTCCACCGGCGGGCCCATCAAGGTGCCTGTGGGAGAGAAGGTTCTGGGGCGGATGTTCAACGTGCTGGGGCAGCCTATCGACGGGCTGGGCCCTGTGACGGTGGAGGAGCCCTGGAGCATCCACAGAAGTCCTCCCCCCTACTCCCAGCAGCGGCCGGTGGTGGATATTTTTGAGACCGGCATCAAGGTCATCGACCTGCTGGCCCCCTACGCAAGAGGCGGTAAGGTAGGCCTCTTCGGCGGCGCCGGCGTGGGCAAGACCGTTTTGATCCAGGAGCTCATTCACAACATCGCCACCAACCACGGCGGCTACTCCATCTTCACCGGCGTAGGCGAGCGTACCCGTGAGGGCAACGACCTGTGGCGGGAGATGAAGGAGAGCGGCGTGCTGGCCAAGACCGCTCTGGTCTTCGGCCAGATGAACGAGCCCCCGGGAGCCCGTATGCGGGTGCCCCTTACCGGCCTTACCATGGCTGAATATTTCCGTGACCGGGAGCACCAGGATGTGCTGCTGTTCATCGACAATATCTTCCGCTACGTCCAGGCCGGCAGCGAGGTTTCCGCCCTCATGGGCCGGATGCCCTCCGCCGTGGGCTATCAGCCCACTCTGGCTGAGGAGATGGGCTCCCTCCAGGAGCGCATCACCTCCACGGAAGACGGGGCCATCACCTCCGTACAGGCGGTGTACGTCCCCGCCGACGACCTGACCGACCCCGCCCCCGCCACCACCTTCACCCATCTGGACGCCCAGACGGTTTTGAGCCGTAAGATTGTGGAGCAGGGCATCTACCCGGCCGTGGACCCCCTGGAGTCCACCTCCCGGATTCTGGAGCCCGACGTGGTGGGCAAGCGCCATTACCAGGTGGCCCGCGCCACCCAGGAGCTGCTGCAGCGCTATCGTGAGCTGCAGGATATCATTGCGATCCTCGGCATGGAGGAGCTCAGCGAGGCGGATAAGAAGTCCGTGGAGCGGGCCCGCCGCATCCAGCAGTTCTTCTCCCAGCCCCTCTTCGTGGCGGAGACCTACACGGGCCTGGAGGGCCGGTATGTGAAGCTGGAGGATACCCTGCGGAGCTTCGAGGCCATTTTGGGCGGCGAGCTGGACCACTACCCCGAGGCCGCCTTCAGCATGGCCGGCAGCATTGACGATGTGCGGCAGAAAGCCAAGGAGATGGGGGTGGAGTAATGGAGCGCACCTTCTTTCTGGAGGTGGTGACGCCGGAGCGCACCTTTTTCAGCGGGGAGTGCTTATCCATGGTGCTGCCCACCCTGGACGGACTGTACGGTGTGCTGGCCGGTCACGAGCCCATGGTGACGGCCGTGGAGAGCGGTGTGTTCAAGTACCGCACCGCTGACGGCATGTGGCACTTTGCCGCCGTGGGCAAGGGCTTCGCCGAGGTGATGCCCGAGGCCACCATCCTTCTGGTAACCACCGCCGAGCGGCCCAGAGAGATCGACGAGCAGCGTGCCCGGCAGGCTATGGAGCGCGCCCAGCACCGGCTGCAGACCCTCCCCACCGATCAGCAGGAGTACACCTTCTCCCGAGCGGCTCTGGAGCGGGCCAAAGCCCGCCTGGAGGCCAAGAGTCATCAGAGAAAAAAATAAAAAGAAACAGAACCTGTCCATTTGGACGGGTTCTGCTTTTTTCAGTTCCGGTACAGCACCAGACTGAACCAGGTGACCAGATTGGGGGCGGCCAGAAAGTCGATGCCAAAGCGCTCCGCCAGCTCCGTCACCAAAATCCCCTGGCTCTCCACACAGGGGAGCATTTTCTCCGGGTGGCGGCAGGGTCCCTCCGGCCAGGCGCACGTTTCGCAGATGGCGCAGGACTCTGTGGAGAGACCTATGGCCGCCGTACCGTCCCGCCGCACCAGATCCAGCACCTGGTGGGTAAGGGTCTCATGGGCCAGGCGGGTGGGCAGGGTCTTCGACAGATCGGCGGCGTCCTCCACCTCCGCCATGGATACCAAAAGCAGGGCGTTTGGGTAGGAGCGGCACCGGTTCTCGCAGTCCTCCACCTCCCCCACCGCCGGAGGACAGGCCCAGGAGCGGTTATACTGGGCGCACTCCTGCCGGCAGATGTGGCGGACCTTGGGGGAGAACACCAGCGTATCGGTGGGGAAGAATTCATATTGCACCAGGGGCAGCTCACGAAGCTGCTCCTCCAGCCATTGCCGGTCCATAAAACGCCTCCTCTCAGCGGTAGGTATCGGGACAGACGGCCAGGATTTCTGCCTGGAGCCGTTTGAGGTCGTCAAAGGTGTCCGGACGGCGGAAGGGGTCCCGCAGCAGGGCGGATGGATGGTAAATGGCCATCATCCGTATCCCGGCCTTATCAAACCACTGGCCGTGCTCCCGGGTGATCTTGAAATCCGGCTTAATAAGCTGCATAGCGGCGATGCGGCCGAGGCAGACAATAATTTTAGGCCGGATGAGAGCCGTCTGCCGCCGGAGAAAGCCGATGCAGGCCTCCTGCTCCGTGTTCAGCGGGTCCCGGTTGTTGGGGGGACGGCATTTCACAATGTTGGTGATGTAGACCTTTGTGCGGTCCAGATCGATGATCTCCAGCATGTCGTCCAGCAGCTTTCCCGCCCTGCCCACAAAGGGGACGCCTTCTTGGTCCTCCGTGGCGCCGGGACCCTCGCCGATGAGCATGACCTCCGCCGACCGGTTTCCTACGCCGAAGACCACATGCTTCCGGGTCTCCCAGAGGGAGCAGCCCCGGCAGGCCATGGTCTCCTGTTCTAATTTTTCCCAGCTGTCCGTCATGTGGTTTCCTCCGTATGCTTTTCCTCTTTGGGGGACACTCTATGGAAAGCGCCGGACCTTTCGTGCCTGAAAACGGTCCGGTGCATCCAATTTTTTCTGTGGAAAAGGAGTGTCTCCCGTGGTGCTGTTCTGGTCCTTTTTCTTCTATGGCTTCGCCGGCTTCCTTCTTGAGCGGGCCTTCGCCCGGCTCACCAAGGCAAGGCTCCAGGTGCGAAAGGGGTTTTTACTGCTGCCCCTGTGCCCGGTGTACGGCCTCGGCATGGTGGTGTTCCTCGGGGTAACGGAGCCGGGAGAGTGGGGCTGGTGGGGGCTGGTGCTCCGGGGCGCCATTTTGTGCACCCTGGTGGAGTACGCCGTCCACCTCTTCTACGACCGCCTCCTCGGCGTCCGCTTCTGGGATTACGAGGGGGTGTTCGCCAACGTGTGGGGCCGGGTATGCCTGCCCTTCTCCCTGGCATGGGGACTGCTGTCCGCCTTCTCCTTTGTGCAAATCCAGCCTCTGGTGGAGCGGTGGGCCGCCCTGATGCCCCGGTGGAGCGCTCTTCTCATGGCGTTGGTGCTGGCGGCGGACTGTGTCCTCTCCTGGCAGGTGCTGCGCCAGGGGGGAGACCCGGAGCTTCTCAGCTGGCGAAACCTCCTGACCTTTACAGACGTGCCTCCAGCCAGGACAGAACATCCTGATAAACAAAGCGGCGGGTCTTCTCGTTGAGAATCTCGTGGCGCAAGCCGTGGTAGAGCTTCAGCGTCACATCCTGAAGCCCGGCTTTTTCAAAGCTGCGGGCTGCCCGCTCCACTCCCTTGCCCATCTCGCCCACCGGGTCCAAATCCCCGGAGATAAAGAGGGCGGAGAGGCGGCGGTCCATCTTGTTGATGGCGTACTGGTCGGTGAAAAAGTCCAGACCGTCCATCAGATCCCGCATAAGGCCGATGGTGGCGGGCGTTCCGCAGAGAGGATCGGCGATGTAGGCGTCCACGTTGTCCTTGTCGTCGCTGATCCAGTCGTACTCCGTCCGGTTGGGGGCGAAGGGTTTGTTGTAGGTTCCAAAGGCCAGCTGATTGGCCCGCTCACTGAAGCCCGTTGGCCCCAGACGGCGAACCTCCCGGGCGGTGAGGAGCTTGCCTCCGGCGATGGTCCACACCGAGGGGTGGGCCGTGCCGCAGAGGATAGCCCCCCGCACGTTGCCGGGGTAGCGGATGAGGTAGGTCCGGGTGAGGAAGGAGCCCATGGAGTGGCCGAAGAGGAAATGGGGCACCTGGGGCCAAACCTTCTGAAGCTGCAGCCGCAGGGTATGCATATCGTCCACCACATGCTTCCAGCCGTCCTTCTCCCCGAAGTACACCAGCGGCGCGCCGGGGATTCGGGACAGTCCGTGGCCCAGATGGTCGTGGGCAGTGACCACGAAGCCCTGACGGCAGAGAAACTGGGCAAAGGGCTCATACCGCCTGCCGTACTCCGCCACGCCGTGGGCAATCTGCACCACGCCCCGGACCGGCACGGACTGGGGCGTCCACTGGTTGACGTGGATGAGGGCCTGGCCCTGAGTGGACGGGAAATAGTATTCCGATGTGATCATAGGGTGTCCTCCTGGCGAACATATTGCAGATTCCAGTTTATTTTACCACAGCTTCCCGGAAAGGAACAGAGAAATTTTCAGGGGAGCAGGCGAAGCCAGAGCCTTTTGCTTTACACTGCCGGCGTTTTATGATACCATACCAGTAACAAAATTCGACGGATTTCGCCCTGCAGTCAGTCGGAGCGGAGACGTTTTGGCGAGGAGAAGCAAAATGGTGTGGTTATGGGTGACGCTGGCGGTTCTTGCCCTGCTGGCTTTGGGATGGCTGTTTTGTCTGATGCCCCGGAGAGGGGAACGGAGACTGGAGCGGCTGCGGCGGTTCCGGTATGCCCACAGGGGTCTGCACAATCTGCCCAGAGGCGTGCCGGAAAATTCCATGCTGGCATTCCGCTACGCTGTTACCGGCGGCTTCGGCATTGAACTGGACGTGCGCCTGAGCCGGGACCGGGTGCCGGTGGTGATCCACGACGGGAGCCTCAGGCGCCTGTGCGGCGTGGAGGGCTTTGTGGAAAAGACCTCGGTGGAGGAGCTGCAGAAATTGAAACTGCTGGGGACCCGGGAGTCTGTGCCAACCCTGGAGGAAGTGCTGCAGCTGGTGGACGGCAAGGTCCCTTTGATGCTGGAACTGAAGAGCTATAAGAACAATGTGCGGGATCTCTGCCTGAAGACCGCCAAATTACTGGAGGGATACCGGGGGGACTTTGCTGTGGAGTCCTTTGATCCGAGAGTGCTGCGATGGATGCGGCGCAACGAGCCCTTTGTCATCCGGGGCCAGCTGCTGGAGACCCGGAAGGACTCCGAGGGGACGAAAAAATATGGGGTATTGGCACGGCTGCCCGCCCTGCTGCTGACCAACGTGTTTACCCGCCCTGATTTCTTTGCCTGTCCCTTCCAGAACCGTCGGGGTATGTGCCTGCGATTTTGTATCGACGCTCTGAAGGGCCAGGAGGTCTGCTGGACCATCCAGAGCCAGCAGGAGCTGGAAGAGGCGGAGAACGGCGGCGCCATGGTAATTTTCGAGGGTTTTCTGCCGAAAAAAGCGGCGGAGGAACAGGAGGAAAAGGCCAGCGCCTGACACGGAAAATACCCTCCGGGGAAATTCCCCGGAGGGTATCCTTTTGTCTTTCAGCCGGTGTAGACCGCGGCAGGACGCCTCACCCCACCGCCGTCAGCAGCAGATGCAGCGCCATGCAGAGAAGGATCCCCACCGCTGTAGGCAAGGCCACCGCCAGCAGCGTCCACCGGAGGCTTCCGGTCTCCCGGCGGATGGTGGCGCAGGTGGTGCCGCAGGGAAAGTGGAAGAGGGTGAAGACCACAGCGGAGAGGGCGGTCTGCCAGGTCCAGCCGTTGGCAACCAGCAGCTGGCGGAGATGGGTGAGATCCTGGTAGTCCGTGAGAGAGCCGGTGGAGAGATACCCCATGAGCAGAATGGGGATGACGATCTCATTGGCGGGAAAGCCCAGGAGAAATGCCAGCAGGATCATGCCGTCCAGCCCCATCAGCTTCCCGAGGGGGTCGAAAAAAGCGGCCAAATGGACGAGAAGGGACTCGCCCCCCACCGTCACGTTGGCGGTGAGCCAGATCACCAGTCCCGCCGGGGCCGCCACCATCACCGCCCGGGCCAGCACGAAGAGGGTCCGGTCCAACACAGAGCGGACAATCACCTGCCCCACCCGGGGGCGGCGGTAAGGGGGCAGCTCCAGGGCGAAGGAGGAGGGCACCCCCCGCAGCACCGTCCGGGAGAGAAGGCGGGAGATGAGAAGGGTCATCCCCACCGCCGCCACAATGGCCCCCAGCAGTAAAACCGCCGTTAAAAGGGAGGTCCCCAGCCCGCCGCCAAAGGCGAAGAAAATGGTGAACAGGGCGATGAGGGTGGGGAGACGGCCGTTGCATGGGACAAAGCTGTTGGTGAGGATGGCGATGAGCCGCTCCCGGGGGCTGTCGATGATGCGGCAGCCCATGACACCGCAGGCGTTGCAGCCAAAGCCCATGCACATGGTGAGGCTCTGGCGGCCGTGGGCCCCCGCCCACTGGAAGCACCGGTCTAAGTTGAAGGCCACCCGGGGGAGATATCCCGCGTCCTCCAAAAGGGTGAAAAGCGGGAAGAAGATCGCCATAGGGGGCAGCATCACCGACACCACCCAAGCCGCCGTCCGGTAGATCCCGTCGCACAGGGCGGCGCACACCTCCCGGGGAAGGCCCCAGCCGAGGAGCAGGTTCCGCAGCGGCTCCTGGAGGCTCCCCAAAGCCTCGCTGAGGAGCTGGGAGGGTACGTTGGCCCCGGCGATGGTGAGCCAGAACACCAGACCGAGAAGGCCCAGCATCACAAGAAGGCCGGTGCTCCGGGAGGTGAGAAGCCGGTCCAGCCGCCGGTCGGCGCGGTGGGCGTCGGCAGGGACCTTGGCTGCCAGGGCCGCCAGTTCCTCCGAGCGGGCCATGATGGCGCTCACCGCCGCCTCCTGCCGCTCCTGCTGAGAAAGGCCCTCCAGATCCGGAAGTTCCACCTGCCGGGGCGGCGGAGGAAGGGGGTGGTGCGCCGCCTGGCGGATGGTCTCCTTCAGGTGGTCAAGCCCTTCCCCGTCCCGGGCGGCGGCCCCCACCACTGGGATACCCAGGGCGTTTTCCAGGGCGGTAAGGTCCAGGGTGATGCCCTTCCGGGCGGCCTCGTCCAGCAGATTGACGCACAGCACCACCGGGTGGGTCTGGTCCATAATCTGCAGCAGAAGATTGAGATTTCGCTCTAAGCAGGTGGCGTCGGCCACCACCAGTGTTACGTCCGCCTGACCGGAGCAGAGAAAATCCCGGGCGATCTCCTCCTCTACGCTGTCGGCAAACAGGGAATAGGTACCGGGAAGATCCACAACGGTGTAGGTCTCCCCCTGATATGGATAGCCCCCCTGGGCAACGGCCACGGTTTTGCCGGGCCAGTTGCCGGTATGTTGATGAAGATGGGTGAGGGCGTTGAAAACCGTGGATTTCCCCACGTTGGGATTGCCTGCCAAGGCAATGACATAGGATGCTTCGCTCAAGCTGACTGCCTCACTTTCCGACAATGGAGATCCTGCGGGCGTCCGCGCGGCGCAGGGCGATCACCGCGCCCCGGACGCCGTAGGCCACCGGGTCTCCCCAGGGGGCGGCCTGCAGGGCGGTAACGGCGGCGCCGGGGATGAAGCCCAGGTCCAAAAGCCGCCGCCGCTTGGCGTCGGAAAACGACAGGCCGGCGACGGTGGCCCATTGGCCGGGGAGCAGGCAGTCCAAGGTTTCACTTGACATGCTTCCCCTCCTTTCCGTTTGCGCTGCTCCAGCCTATGTGGAAGAGGAGGGAAAGGTGATTCTCACCAGTCCGGCTGAGCGTCGGCGCGGAGGGGGCACTCCCGGAAAACAGCGGCCACCGCCGCCTCGTAGGCGGGGCCGTCGGCGGCCTTCCGGAGAGGGCGGGCGAAGGACTCGAAGCCATCAAAAAGGCAGTGGAGGTACCGCCACAGCTCCTTCATATGGTAGGCGGCCTGCTTGGGGCTCTGGAAGCGGCGGCAGTATTTGGCGTAAAGGGTGTCGTGGAAGGCCCGGAGAGTCTCCCTGTCGGCGGGAGGCCCCCCCTTCAGGCGGCGGATAAGGGCCGGGTCCGCCAGAAGCCCCTGGCCGATCATGAAGGCATCCACCTCGGGCCACCGATCCTGAAGGGCGCGGCACTGGTCCACGGTGGCGATGCCGCCGTTGAAGCACACCGGCAGAGTGCAGAGGGGGAGAAATCGGTCAAAGGCCTCCAGCCGGACAGGGTTTCGGTAGTGGTCCTCCCGGACCCGGGGGTGGATGGTGAGCCGGGCGATGGGATAGCGGTTGAAGAGGGCGAGGAGGGGGCCGAACTCCTCCTCTGAGGTCATGCCCAGCCGGGTCTTCACGGAGATCGCAACGGGGGTCCGTTCAAAAACCTGGTCGAAAAACCGCTCCAGACCGGTGAGGTCCGCCAGAAATCCGGCCCCCTTGCCCTTGGCGGTGACGGTGCCGGAGGGGCAGCCCAAATTGAGATTCACCTCCCCGTAGCCCATAGCCGCCAGTTCCCCGGCGGCCCAGAGAAAGTCGTCGGCGTTTTTGGTGAGAAGCTGAGGCACCACGGTGAGGCCCCGGTTCTCCTCCGGCAGCACCTGCCGCAGCTCCCGGGGAGGAAACATGTGGTTTTGGTTGGGAGAGAGGAAGGGGGTGAAATAGCGGTCCACCCCGGGGAAAAAGTGGTGGTGGGTCCGGCGGAATTCCGGACCGGTGATCCCCTCCAGGGGGGCAAATTCATACTCCATAGCGCACACTCCTCTGCCTCCCCTTGACGGCGGGAAAAGGGGGGCGGTATAATAGAAAAACTATCAGATAACAAAGGGAAGGATTCCACATGACACAGGATATTCAGGCCCAGGCGGCCCAGGCGGCGGAAATTCTGATCCGGGAGGCGGCGCCGAAGCCCGGCTCCCTGTGCGTGGTGGGCTGCTCCACCAGCGAGGTGGGAGGCAAGATGATCGGCTCCGCCTCCAGCGAGGAGATCGCCGCCGCCCTCTGGGCGGGCCTCACGCCGGTGCTGGAGAAGGCGGGGGTGTTTTTAGCGGTCCAGGGCTGTGAGCACATCAACCGGAGCCTCTGCGTCTCCCGGGCCTGCATGGAGCGCTACGGCCTTACCGAGGTGATGGTGCGGCCCTGGCTCCATGCCGGCGGCGCCTTTGCCACCCACGCCTTCGCCCACACGGAGGATGCGGTGATGGTGGAGGATCTCAAGGGCCTTGCCCACCTGGGCATGGACATCGGCGGCACCCTTATCGGCATGCACCTGCGGCCGGTGGCGGTGCCCATCCACACGCCCCTCCGGGAGATCGGCGAGGCCCGGGTGGTGATGGCCCGGACCCGGCCCAGGTATGTGGGCGGTCCCCGGGCCCGCTACGAATAACCATACCATAAAAAGCCTCCCCTTTGCTACCGGTACCGGAGGAGAATTTTTCCGGATTTTCCGCCGTGCCGGTTACCAAGGCGGGATGCGGAAAAAAGACGGGAAGACCCCGGCGCGTTTTCTTTACGCGCCGGGGTCTTTTCAGGCAGGAAGATTATTTTTTGAGGGATTCCCGCAGGACGCGCCACAACTGCACCAGAACCGTGGGCAAAAGAGCCAGACCCAGGGCCGTGCCCATCTCCGCCATGGTAAAGTCGCTGACGGCAAAGAGAGCGTGCATGGCGGGGACAAACAGCACCAGGGCCAGCAGGACCATGCCGGTGAGGAAGGCGGCGATGCTGAAGGGGTTGGTGGTGAGGCCCAGACGTACCAGAGAGGACTGGCCCCGGCAGTTGAAGCCGTGGAAGAGCCGGGCCATGGTGAGGGTGGAGAAGGCCAGCGTCATAGCAAGGCCGTCGCCGCCGTCCCGAAGGCCCAGGAAGTAGGCCGCCATGGTGACTACGGCGATGAGCGCGCCGTAGCCCAGGATGCTGCCCATAAGATCCCGGTTGAGGATGGGCTCCTTGGGGTCCCGGGGCGGGCGGTTCAGGAGATCTCCGGTGGCAGGCTCCATGCCGATGGCGATGGCGGGCAGGGAGTCGGTGAGGAGGTTGATGAAGAGCAGGTGCACCGGGGCGAAGGGCACGGGAAGCCCCAGAAGGGAGGTAACCAGCACGCAGAGGATGCCGGCCATGTTGCCCGACAGCAGGAAGCGAACGGCGTTTTTGATGTTGGTGTAGACGCCCCGGCCGTTGACCACCGCCTTGACGATGGTGGCGAAGTTGTCGTCAGAGAGGATCATGGAAGCGGCGTCCTTGCTGACCTCGGTGCCGGTGATGCCCATGGCCACACCGATGTCGGCGGCCTTCAGGGCCGGGGCGTCGTTGACGCCGTCGCCGGTCATGGAGACGATCTTGCCCTTCCGCTGCCAGGCGGAGACAATGCGGATCTTGTGCTCCGGAGATACCCGGGCGTAGACAGACACCTTCTCCAGCCGCTCATCCAGCTGCCCGTCGGTGAGGGCGTCCAGCTCCGTGCCGCTGAGGGCCTCGTCCCCCTCCCGGAAAATGCCGATTTCCCGGGCGATGGCGGTGGCGGTGACCTTGTGGTCGCCGGTGATCATAATGGTGCGGATGCCGCCCCGGCGGGCGTCGGCCACCGCCTGGACAGCCTCAGGCCGGGGCGGGTCGATCATAGAGATGAGACCGATGAAGGTGAGGTCCCGCTCGTCCTCCAGGGTGAGAGGGCGGATGGAGGGGAGGGTGCGGCAGGCGAAGGCCAGCACCCGAAGCCCCCGGCGGCTCATGGCCTCGTTGACCTCTTCAATGGCCCGGCGGCGCTCCTCCGTCAGGGACTCCGGACCCTTTCGGGTCAGCACCTGGGTGGAGCGGCTCAGCAGCACGTCCATGGCCCCCTTGGTATATAAGGTGGGGACGCCGTCGATATCGTGGAGGGTGCTCATGAGCTTGCGGTCGGAGTCGAAGGCCAGCTCATAGAGCCGGGGATGCTGGCTGCGGTAGGCTGTCTCATCCACGGAGAACTGGTCCCCCAGCTGCACCATAGCCACCTCTGTGGGATCGCCGATGGCGGCGCCGCTGTCCTCATCGGTGGTGGCGTCGCTGCAGAGGAGGGCCGCCTTCAAAAGAAGCCGCTGTACGTCATTACTTAGACTCAGTTCCTTGCCGTCCCGCTCCTCCCCATCGGCGTAGATGGTCTGGAACGTCATACGGTTTTGGGTGAGAGTGCCGGTTTTGTCCGAGCAGATGATGGACACGGACCCCAGGCTTTCCACTGCCTTCAGGTCCTTGATGATGGCGTTCTGCTTCGCCATCTTCTGGGTGCCCAGGGCCAGCACGATGGTGACGATGGAGCTGAGGGCCTCGGGGATGGCGGCCACCGCCAGAGCCACGGCGAACATGAGGGAGTCCAAAATCCCCATGTCCCGGTAGAGGGAAAGGCCGAACACCACCACGCAGATGGCCAGAATAGCCACGGCCAGCTTCTTGGAGAAGTTGTCCAGACTCTCCTGGAGGGGGGTGCGCCGCTGCTGGGTCTGGTTCATGAGGGAGGCCACCTTGCCAAGCTCCGTATCCATCCCCGTGGCGGTTACCGCCACCAGGGCCCGGCCATAGGTCACCAGGGAGCCGGAGAACACCATGTTCTTCTGGTCCCCCAGGGCCACCTTCTCCGCATCAATGGTGTCGGAGGTCTTCTCCACCCCCTCGCTCTCGCCGGTGAGGGAGCTCTCGTTTACCTTCAGGGAAAAATTGTCCAGGATGCGGCCGTCGGCCACCACCATGTCCCCGGCCTCCAATTCCATGAGGTCCCCGGGAACCACCTGGGCGGAGGGGATGATCTCCCTCTTTCCATTTCGTAGCACCTTGGCGGTGGGGGCGGACATGGATTTGAGGCTCTCTAAGGATTTCTCCGCCTTCACATGCTGCACGGTGCCTAAAATGGCGTTGAGGATCAGAACGGCGAAGATGACAATGGTGCTCTCAGCGTTGTCGGAGAGAAGGGAGATGACGGCGGCAATCATCAGAATGAGCACCAGCAGGTCCTTGAACTGCTCCAGGAACACCTGAAGCACTGTCTTTTTCTTCCCCTCGGCCAGTGCGTTGGGGCCCACAGTCTCCAGACGGTGGGCGGCCTCCTTCTCCGAGAGGCCGGAGCGGCTGCTGCCGACGGCCTCCAAGGTCTGCTCCGGAGAGCGGCTGAAATAGGTCTCTTTCATGGGGTACACTCCTTTTTATAAAATAATGCGGTTGGGAAAAGCATGAAAAAAAGACTTTTGAGTACGCACTCCGACCGCAGCGCCGAAGCATATACTCAAAAGTCTTGTAACCGGATGGGAAATCCGGCGCCCAGCACCAAGCCGTGTAAGCGGCTGGGTATGTTGATGCTGAGATAAAACTACTCCCTTTTGATGGAAATTATTATACCCGATCTCCGGCAAAAGTCAAGGCATATCATAAAAAATTCAAAATCGGACAGGGCTGTCCCGTATATGGGGACGGCTTTTATAGTATATCCGGTTTTTACACAGAACCCGCCGGAAGCGGAAAAGTTAACATTGCCGCCGGGGATTTAACACGCATTTTCACCAGGCATGCTTTCCGAGTTAACACAAGAAAACGTACAATAGGCACGTGCTCAAGAGAGAAAAAACAACAAAACAGGAGGATCAATCCAAAATGAAAAGAGTATGCTCTCTGCTTCTGGCGCTGATGCTGGCCCTGTCTCTGGCGGCCTGCGGCAGCACCACCACCGACAACGGCACGGCCAACAACGGCGCGGCCGGCAACACCAACAATACCGCCGGTGACGCCACCGGTGATACGGACTCCCTCAGCGGTGTGGTGAACACCGACGGCTCCACCTCCATGGCCGATGTGATGGCCGTGCTGCAGGAGACCTTCAAAAATCTGCACCCTGACGTCACCGTCAACTATGCCGCCACCGGCTCCGGCGCAGGCATCGAGGCCGTTCTGGCCGGTACCGCCGACATCGGCCTTTCCTCCCGCGCTCTGAAGGACGAGGAGAAGGCCGAGGGCGCCGTGGAGAACATTGTGGCCCTGGACGGCGTGGCCATTGTAGTGAACCCCGCCAACGGTGTGGAGGATCTGTCCGTGGATCAGATCGCTCAGATTTTCACCGGCGAGATCACCAACTGGAAGGAACTTGGCGGCGAGGACCTTGAGATCGCGGTTTTGGGCCGTGAGGACGGCTCCGGCACCCGCAGCGCCTTTGAGGAGATCGTGGGCGTGGAGAACTGCGTCTATAAAAACGAGTACGGCTCCACCGGCGACGTCATCGGCTCCGTGGCTTCCAACCCCAACGCCATCGGCTATGCCTCCCTGTCCGCTGTGGACGACACTGTGAAGGCCGTGAAGGTGAACGGTGTGGCTCCCTCTGAGGACACCGTCAAGGACGGCACCTATGAGATCCAGCGCCCCTTCGTCATGGTCACCAAGGAGGGCGCAGAACTTTCCGAGGCCGCTGAGGCGTTCCTGCAGTACGCCATGAGCGACGAGGTGGCTGAGTACATCGCCGCCGCCGGTGCTGTGGCTCCCTGAAGAAACTGAAACCTCTCTCAGACTGTGAGGCACGTCCGGATTCGGCCGTGTCTCACAGCCGCGAACGGAAGGAAGCGGTCGGGGCGATGGGTCCCAACGCCGCTGAAGAATAAGAAAGGCTGAATAACTATGAAAGAAGCGACGACAACTGCCTCTGCTGCGCCCTGGGGACACAGCAAGGCCGCTGTGGCGCCCTCCCCCAGCAAAAAAAGCGCAGGGCGGAAAACGGTGGAGCGCCTGATGCAGATTGTATTTTTAGTCTGCGGCCTCATTGCCGTGGCCTTTGTGCTGCTGATTACCATTTACCTCATTATCTCCGGCCTCCCCGCCATCCGTGAGGTGGGCCTTATTGACTTCCTCTTCGGGGAGACCTGGGCTGCCGGGCAGGGGGATTTCGGCATCCTGCCCATGATCCTCACCTCCATCTACGGCACCGCCGGAGCCATCGTCATCGGCGTGCCTATCGGCTTTTTTACCGCTGTGTTTCTGGCCAAGGTGGCGCCGCCCCGGCTGGCCGCCGTGATCCGTCCGGCGGTGAACCTTCTGGCGGGCATCCCCTCGGTGGTCTACGGCCTGGTGGGCATGATCGTTCTGGTGCCCTGGATCCGCACCACCTTTGATCTCCCCGCCGGAGACAGTCTTTTCGCCGCCATCATTGTGCTGGCGGTGATGATCCTGCCTTCCATCATCTCCGTATCGGAAACCGCCCTTCAGGCGGTGCCCAAGGAGTACGAGGAAGCCAGTCTCGCCCTGGGGGCCACAGAGCTGGAGACCTATTTTCGAATCAGCGTCCCCGCCGCCAAGAGCGGCATCGCCGCCGCGGTGGTGCTGGGCATCGGCCGTGCCATCGGCGAGGCCATGGCCATCATCATGGTGGCCGGCAACGTGGCCAATATGCCCTCCCTCTTCTCCAGCGTCCGCTTCCTCACCACCGGCATCGCCATCGAGATGAACTACGCCGCCGTGGGAAGCCTTCAGCGCAACGCCCTCTACTCCATCGGCCTTGTGCTGTTCTTCTTCATCATGCTCATCAACGTCCTGCTCAACGTGGTGCTGAAGCGGGAAAAGGAGGATTAGAATGTACCAGAATCTCTCCCCCTCCCGCAGGGCCTATGAGATCACCGCCCGGGTCCTGTTGTACCTCTGCTCCGGCCTGACCTGCGTGCTGCTGCTGTTTCTGATCGGCTACATCTTCTACAAAGGCGTTCCCGGTATCAGCTGGAGCTTCCTCACCACGGCGGAGAGCGTGCTCAACGACACCGTGGGCATTCTCCCGGCGATTATCAACACCCTCTACGTCATTGTGATCTCCCTGATCATCGTGCTTCCCTTGGGGGTGGGCGGCGCCATCTATCTGACGGAGTACGCCCGGAACCGCCGCCTGGTGGAGATCATCGAGTTTGCCACCGAGACCCTGGCGGGCATCCCCTCCATCATCTACGCCCTGGTGGGCAACATCATCTTCTGCGTCTCCCTTCAACTGGGCAAGACCCTCATCGCCGGCTCCCTGACCCTGGTGATCATGACCCTGCCCACCATCATCCGCACCACCCAGGAGAGCCTCAAGACCGTGCCCCAGTCCTACCGGGAGGGTTCTCTTGGCCTTGGCAGCGGCAAGTGGCACATGATCCGTACGGTGGTGCTGCCCAGCAGCGTAGACGGCATCGTCACCGGCTGCATTCTGGCGGTGGGCCGCATTGTGGGCGAGAGCGCCATCCTTATGTATACCGTCAGCGTCTCCACCATGATGCAGGATTTCTCCACCATTGAGAATTTCCTGAAAAGCTCCGGCGCCACCCTCACCGTGGCCCTGTATGTCTATGCCAAGGAGCGGGCGGACTTCGCTGTGGCCTTCTCCATCGCCACTATTCTGCTGATTTTGACGGTGGTCATCAACCTGGCAGCCAGTCTGGCCGGAAAGAAACTGAAACGCTAAAGGAGTACCAACATGGCAGAACCTACCATTTTAAAGGCGGAGGGGCTGGATCTCTTTTACGGAGACCATCAGGCCCTGAAGTCCATCTCCATGGACATTCCCGAGCATGAGATCACCGCCCTCATCGGCCCCTCCGGCTGCGGAAAATCCACCTTTCTGAAGACCATCAACCGCATGAACGATCTGGTGCCCGGGGTAACCATCAAGGGAAAGATCACCTATCACGGCCAGGACATCTACAGCCCCGGCCTGGACGTGACGTGGCTGCGCAAGCGCATCGGCATGGTGTTCCAAAAGCCCAATCCCTTCCCCATGTCCATTTTTGACAACGTGGCCTATGGTCCCCGGACCCACGGCGTCCGGAGCAAGAAGAAGCTGGATGAGATCGTGGAGCAGTCCCTCCGCTCCGCCGCCATCTGGGACGAGGTGAAGGACCGGCTGAAATCCTCCGCCCTCAGTCTCTCCGGCGGCCAGCAGCAGCGGCTGTGCATCGCCCGGGCCCTGGCGGTGGAGCCGGACGTGCTGCTGATGGACGAGGCCACCAGCGCTCTGGACCCCATCTCCACCTCCAAAATTGAGGACCTCTCCACGGAGCTCAAGCGCAACTACACCATCGTCATGGTGACCCACAACATGCAGCAGGCCGCCCGGATCGCCGACAAGACCGCCTTCTTCCTCCTGGGGGAGCTGGTGGAGTTCAACGACACGGTGCAGATGTTCTCCAAGCCCCGGGACAAGCGGACCGAGGACTACATTACAGGGAGGTTTGGCTGATGCGCAACCATTTTGACCGGCAGCTGGACAAGCTGCATATTGAGCTGACCACCATGGGGGGCCTGTGTGAGCAGGCCATCGCCGTGGTGGCCAAGGCCATGCTGGACCGGGACGTGAGCCTTCTGCCCCAGGCCTATGTGATTGAACACAAGATCGACCGATCCGAGCGGGAGATCGAGGGCATGTGCATGAACCTGCTGCTGTGCCAGCAGCCGGTGGCGGGGGATCTCCGCACCGTGTCCACCGCCATGCGGGTGATTGCCGACATGGAGCGCATCGGCGACCAGGCCGCCGACATCGCGGAGATCCTCACCTACTCCGGCGGCGACGGCATGGACTGCGCCAGCCATATCGGCGACATGGCCCGGTCCGTCATCAAGATGGTCACCGACAGCGTGGAGGCCTTCGTCCGGGGAGACCTGGAGATGGCCAGGGCCACCATCGCCTACGACGATGTGGTGGACGGTCTCTTTGACCAGGTAAAGGCGGAGCTTACCAACGCCATCGCCCGGGACCCCAGCCAGGGGGGGCGGTGCCTGGACTTCCTTATGATCGCCAAGTACATGGAGCGCATCGGCGACCACGCGGTGAACGTGGCGGAGTGGGTCTGCTACGCCCTCACCGGCCTCCATCCCAAGAATGTGGCCGACTGACCCGATTTTTTCTCTCCCCGACCTCCCATTCCCCCCATGGAGGCCGGGGCTTTTGCCTTTTGGGGAGAAGTGTGGTATACTGACTCCAAATGACAAAACGAAGGAGACAGACGATGAAAAAGCTGGTGGTGGGGATTTTGGCCCATGTGGATGCGGGGAAGACCACCCTGTCCGAGGCGCTGCTGTACACCGCCGGGGCGGTGCGGAAGCTGGGGCGGGTGGACCACCGGGACGCCTTTCTGGACACCGACGAGCTGGAGCGGGAGCGGGGCATCACCATCCTCTCCAAGCAGGCGGAGTTTGCCTGGGACCAGCTGGAGGTGACCCTTCTGGACACCCCCGGCCATGTGGACTTTTCCGCGGAGATGGAGCGGACTCTCCAGGTGCTGGACTGCGCCGTGCTGGTTATCAGCGGCACCGACGGCGTTCAGGGCCACACCGCCACCCTCTGGCGGCTGCTGGAGCGCTACGGGGTACCCACCTTCCTCTTTGTGAACAAAATGGACCTTGCGGGGGCGGACCGGGAGGCCGTTCTGGGGCAGCTGCGCCGCCGCCTCCACGAAAACTGTGTGGACTTCACCGCCCGGGATGCGGCCTGGGCGGAGAGTGTGGCCATGGCCGACGAGGGGCTTTTGGAGCAGTATTTGTCGGGGGAACCCCTGGACGATGAGGCGGTGGCCGCCTGCGTGGGGCAGCGGAAGCTGTTTCCCTGCTGCTTTGGCTCCGCCTTGCGTCTGGAGGGAGTGGAGGAGCTGCTGGATCTCCTCCAGCGGTACGGCCCCGTCCCCCATTACGGGGAGACCTTTGCCGCCCGGGTGTTCAAGATCGCCCGGGAGGGCGGAGAGCGGCTGACCTTCCTGAAGGTCACCGGCGGAGCCCTCAAGGTAAAGGACACCGTCAGCGGGGAGGACTGGCAGGAGAAGGTGAACCAGATCCGCCTCTACTCCGGGGCCAGGTTCCGCCAGATTGAGACGGCGGAGGCTGGGACAGTCTGCGCCGTCACCGGCCTCACCCACACCTTCCCCGGCCAGGGCCTGGGGGCGGAGGCGGCGGGAGAATCCCCCGCTCTGGAGCCGGTGCTTACCTACCGGCTCCTTCTGCCGGAGGGCTGCGACTGCCACACCTTTCTTGGAAAGCTGCGGCAGCTGGAGGAGGAGGACCCCCAGCTGCGCATCGTCTGGAACGAGGCCCTGGGGGAGATCCACGTCCGCCTCATGGGGGAGGTGCAGCAGGAGGTGCTCCGCCGCCGCATTGCCGACCGCTTCGGCGTGACGGTGGACTTCGACCAGGGGAGCATCCTCTACAAGGAGACCATCGCCGCCCCGGTGGTGGGCATCGGTCACTTTGAGCCCCTGCGCCACTATGCGGAGGTCCACCTCCTCTTGGAACCGGGGGAGCGGGGCAGCGGCCTGCGCTTCGCCTCCGCCGTAGGGGCAGACGACCTGGACATCAACTGGCAGCGGCTGATTTTGACCCATCTGGCGGAGAAGGTGCCGGTGGGGGTCCTCACCGGCTCCCCGGTGACGGATCTGAAGATCACCCTTTTAGCGGGCCGCGGCCACCTCAAGCACACCGAGGGCGGCGACTTCCGCCAGGCCACCTACCGTGCGGTGCGCCAGGGCCTCCGTCAGGCGGAGAGCATCCTGCTGGAGCCCTGGTATGCCTTCCGGCTGGAGGTACCCCGGGAAAATCTGGGGCGGGCCATGGCGGACGTTCAGAGGATGGGCGGAACCTTCACCGAGGAGGAAGGAGCCGGGGAGCTGGCGGCCCTCACCGGTCAGGTCCCGGCGGCGGCTGCAGGGGGCTACTGGAGCGAGGTGGCTGCCTACACCCGGGGCCAGGGGCAGCTGAGCTGCGCCTTTGACGGCTACCGCCCCTGCGCCGATCCCCAGGCGGTCATCGACGCCTCTGGCTATGACTGCGACCGGGATGTGGAGAACACGGCGGACTCGGTGTTCTGCGAGCACGGGGCGGGGGTGGTGGTCCCCTGGGATCAGGTGCCGAAGCGGGCCCATGTGGACAGCGGCTACCGGCTCCATCCAGCGGAGGAGGAGCGGCCCCGGCGGTTTGTCTCCGGCGGCGCGGGCAGCGCGGCGGGGGACAAGGAGCTGGAGGAGATCTTTGTCCGCACCTACGGTCCCATCAAGAACCGGGGGATGGACGCCCTGCGCCAGAGCCGGAGGACCCCGGGACCGTCCCTTCCCAACCGGGAGCAGCCCGCTTACGTCCAGAAGGGGGACTGGCTGCTGGTGGACGGCTATAACATCATCTTCGCCTGGGAGGATTTGAACCGCCTGGCGAAGGAGAGCTTAGACGACGCCCGGACGGCCCTCCTCAACGCCCTCAGCAACTACAAAGGGGTGAAGGACTGCCATGTGACCGTGGTGTTCGACGCCTATAAGGTGCCCGGCGGCATCGGAACCGAGGACCGCCGCGGCGGTGTGGAGGTGGTATACACCAAGGAGGGTGAGACAGCGGACATGTATATTGAGCGGGTGTCCTACGAGCTGGCCCGGAAGTACCGGGTGAAGGTGGCCACCTCCGACGGGTTGGAGCAGATCATGATTCTGGGCCACGGGGCCCAGCGGGTGTCTGCCGGGGATCTCCGGTGGGAGCTGGACCAGGTGAACGCCCAGATCCAGGCGTTTTTGCGGGAGCAGCAGTCCTGAGAGGGACTGCTGCTCCTGCGTTTTTTCCCGCTGAGGGAAAGGCCAGCCCTGTTTTGGCACATGAGAGGGAATAAAAGGCCCCGGCAGGGTGCACAAAGATTTCTCACACACTGTAGAAAAGACAATTCCCCCCTTGCGGGAAATTCGCCGCGGTGCTACTCTAAAAAGCAGATAGTATTACTCTCCACTTTTTGTCGGAAAATAGAGCGGAGGGCCCAATGGAACAGCAGCTTTTGAAAATCAGCGAGGTGGCGGAGGCATCGGATACGAACCTCACCACCGTGAAATACTACGTCCGCGAGGGCCTGATCCGTCCGGTGAAAAAAACCAGTCCCAACATGGCCTACTACGCCCCGGAAGCGGTGGAACAGGTGCGCCTGATCCGTCGGCTCCAGGGGGAGCGGTTCTACCCTCTCTCCGTGATCCGGAGGCTGCTGCAGCAGGAGGACCCGGGGGAGGCGGAGCTGCTCCACGCCATCAGCAAGGCCGACCAGGACGACTACTACGACCTCCTCCCTCTCTCCCAGGCCATAACCGCCGCCGGGCTGGATGAGGATACCGCACGCCTTCTGGAGACGGCCGGTCTCCTCACCCCCCAGCGCCGGGGGGAGGAAACCCTCTGCTGCAGGGGGGAGCTCCGGCTCATGGAACTGGTGCGCCGCCGCCTGGACGCGGGGATTCCCGCTGCCCAGACGGTGAAGACCTTCTCCCTCTACGAGACTCACCTCCGGCAGACCGCGCCCCGGGATATCGAGAGCCTTCTCAGCGACTGCATGCTCTCCCCGGGCCTCACCACTGCCCAGGCGGTGGAAATCATCAACGTCTCCGACCAGACCCTGGACAGCTTTATCGCCATGCGCCGCTACGCCCTCAACGCCCAGGCGGGCAACGCCTTTTTGGAGACGGTGGAGCGGTTCCTTTGCCGCCTCCACACCTACGCCCGCCGCCTCTCCCCTCTGCTGGAGGACGCGGACCGGGCCCTTCTGGAGGAGGTATTGGCGGGCCGGGAGACCGGAGCGCCCCTGCCCGACGCCTTCGGCTGTCTTCTCCGCCTGCGGGAGCAGGGCATTGCCCGGGCGCTCTCCACTTTGAACACAACGCTCTCCGCCTTCCGTCCCCAGATAGAGGACGGCACCCCCCACCGGCGGCTGTGCCGCCTTCTGCAGCAGGGTCTCGGAGTGCTGACGCCCCGAGAGCTGCACTTCTCCCCCTCCCTTCCCGAACCGGACCGGGCTGCCGCCCGGCTCCTGATACAGATCCAAAGCCAAACAGAAAAGGAGTGACCGTATGAAAGATCCCGTCGTGATGGCCCATGTGAATATGTGGGCAGTTCTGAAATCCCTGGAGCCCCTCTGCGCGCTGGACGAGACCGCCAAAGCCCTGGCCTCTCCCAAAAAGCCCATGTCCATCGGCTTCCATGTCCAGGGGGGGCCCATGGCCACCCTCCACTTCGACGAAGGCAGCTGCCGCATGACTCGGGGCAACACCGGCAAGGTGAAGCTGCTGCTGCCCTCCCCCCAGGCCTTCAACGCCATGGTGGACGGGGACAGGAACCCCCTGCCCTACAGCGGCCTGACCAAGGTCAACTTCCTCCTCCGGGAGTTCACCCAGCTCACCGACCTTTTGGAGGTCTATCTCCGTCCCTCCCAGGAGGATCTGGAGGATCGGGCCTTCTTTGAGCGCAGCACCACCATCCTCTTCCACACCGTGGCCTTCGCCCTGGCAGCCATCGCCAACAACGACCCCTTGGGCCGCATCGCCGCCGCGGCCATCCCCGACGGCACCATTGCCATGGAGATTTTAGGCGGCCCTGCCGTGGAGATCACCGCCCGGGACAGCCGTCTCGTTACCCGCAGCCGGAAGGCGGAGCGCCCCCGGTCCTACATGATTTTCGACAGCTTTGACACCGCCCGTGGCCTCTTCGACGGCACCCTGGAGTCCATGAGCGCCCTGGCGGCCGGGAAGATCCGCATGGGCGGCTATATCCCCATGATTGACAATCTCAACCGAATTCTGGGCCGTGTGGCGGTCTATCTGGCGTAAAGGAGGGCAAAGCATGAACACCTACACCTATCCCAAAAACGACGCGCTGCTCCAGCGGGCGGCCCAGGTGATCCCCTGCGGGGTCTACGGCCACCAGGGTCCCGCCGAGGGCTGCTTCATCCCCATCAGCGCCTTCCCCAAGTTCGCCGCCAAGGCCAAGGGCAGCTACTTTTACGACGTGGACGGCAACAAGTTCTTAGACTATATGTGCGCCTACGGCCCCAACATCTTAGGCTACTGCGACGAGGACGTGAACGCCGCCGCCATGGAGCAGATGGCCATCGGCGACTGCATCACCGCCCCCTCCTACAAGATGGTGGAGCTGGCAGAGCTGATGCACGAGACGGTGCAGTGCGCCGACTGGACCTTCTTCGCCAAAAACGGCGGCGACACCACCACCCTGGCGGTGCTTACCGCCCGGGCCGCCACCGGCAAGCGGAAGATCATCTTTGTGAAGGGCTACTACCACGGCGTGGCCCAGTGGACCCAGCGTGCCGACGCCCCCTGGGTGCTGCCCAGCGAGGTGGAGCACAACCTGATGGTGGATTTCAACGACATCGAGGGGCTCAAGAAGATCATTGAGGAGAACAAGGACGACATCGCCTGCTTCATCTCCACCCCCTACATGCACGGCAACTTCGTGGACAACGTCCTCCCCGCCCCCGGCTACTGGCAGGAGGTGCGGCGGCTGTGCACGGAAAACGGCATTATCCTCATTATTGACGACGTCCGCTGCGGCTGGCGGCTGGATCTGGCGGGCAGCGACCACTACTACGGCTTCGAGGCGGACCTTCTGTGCCTGTGCAAGGGCATTGCCAACGGCTTCAACGTCTCCGCCCTCTGCGGCAAGGACTTCTTAAAGCCCACCGTCTCCTCCATCACCTACACAGGGAGCTACTGGATGAGCGCGGTGCCCTTCGCGGCGGCCATCGCCTGCATCAACAAGATGAAGGCCCTGGGCGGCGGTCAGGCCCACCTGGCCCTTGGCAGGAAGGTCTGCGACGTGCTGGCCAAGGCCGCCCGGGAGAACGGCGTGGGCCTCTCCATCTCCGGCGAGCCCTCCCTCTTCTACCTCCGCATCACTGACGACAACAGCCTCATGCTCCACCAGGAGTGGATCGCTGAGATGGTGAAGCGGGGGGTGTACGTCACCAACCACCACAATCACTTCACCAACCTCTCCCTCACCGACGCGGACATCGACTTCACCGGCCAGGTGGCCGATGAGGCCTTCAAGGCCCTGAAGGCCCGTCACCCCGAGCTCTATCAGTAAATCAGGAACAAAGTTAGGAGGAATGTTGCCATGGCACTGTCCAAAGCGGAATGGATCGAACTGGAACACAAGGCGTCGGAACTTCGCCAGCTGACCCTGGACACCTGCAACTGGGCCGGCAGCGCCCATATGGGCGGCTCCCTGAGCAGCGCGGATTTTCTTACGCTGCTCTACCACAAGTACCTGAACTTTGACCCCAAGAACTACACAGACCCCAAGCGGGACCGCTGCATCGTCAGCAAGGGCCACATCGGCGTGATCCTGGCCGCCCTCTTTGCCCAGCTGGGACTGGTGGACAAGGAGGATCTCAAAACCTTCAACCTCACCGGCAGCAAGCTGGGGATGCACTTGGACAGCAACAAGGTGAAGGGCCTGGAGGCCTCCACCGGCTCCCTGGGCCACGGCAGCTCCCTGGCTCTCGGCGACGCCCTGGCCGCCCGGGTGCTGAACAACCCCCACAAGACCTGGGTGCTCCTGGGCGACGGTGAGTGCGACGAGGGCAGCGTCTGGGAGGCGGCCATGGCCACCGCCCACTACAAGGCCACGGACCTCATCACCGTAGTGGACCGGAACCGCGCCATGATCGACGGCCCCACTGAGGACGTGCTGGCCCTGGAGCCCTTTGCGGACAAGTGGCGGGCCTTCGGCTTTGAGGTCATCGAGGTGGACGGCCACCACATGCAAAAGCTCTCCGATGCCATGGAAAAGGCCATGGCCGCCAAGGAGAAGCCGGTATGCATCATCCTGGACACCATCAAGGGGGAGGGCATCTCCTTCATGGCCGGGGACTACAAGTGGCACTACGGCGCCATGGACTCGGAGAAATACGCAAAGGCCACCCAGGATCTGAAGGATTACGAGGCAAAGCGCATTGCCCGCGCGGAACAGGAGGGCTGAGATGGGCGGAATGAACTATACCGCGGTGGAAAGCACCAAAATGGCCACCGCTGAAATTTTCGGCAAAACCCTGGTGGAGCTGGGCGAGAAGGACCCCCGGGTGGTGGCCCTCACCGCAGACCTGGCCAAATCCACCAAGATCGGCGATTTCATGAAGCGATTCCCGGAGCGGTTTTTCAACGTGGGCATCGCCGAGCAGAACCTCTTCGGCGTGGCGGCGGGCATGGCCAAGGCGGGGCTCATCCCCTTTGCCAGCACCTTCTCCGTCTTCGCCAGCATGCGTGCCACGGACCAGCTCCACACGGACATCTGCTACCAGAATGTGAACGTGAAGATCATCGGCACCCACGGCGGCACCTCCTTCGGACAGGCGGGCAGCACCCACCACGCCATTGAGGACATCGCCATGGTCCGCTCCCTGGTGAATCTGAAGGTCATCGTCCCCGCCGACGGCTATGAGACCGCCAACGCCATCCGGGCGGCCTACGAGACCGACGGCCCGGTGTATATCCGCATCAACCGGGGCTTTGACCAGACGGTGTACACCGGCGAAGACTACGGCTTCCAGCTGGGCAAGGGCGTTTTGATGACGGAGGGGGACGATGTGACCATCATCGCCAACGGCTCCTGCGTCTTCCAGGCCATCCAGGCCGCCCGGGCCCTGGAGCACGACTACGGCGTCCACGCCCGGGTCATCAACCTCCACACCATCAAGCCCATCGACCGGGACATCATCCTCCAGGCGGTGGAGGAGACCCGGCGGATCATCACCGTGGAGGACCACACGGTCTTAGGCGGTCTCGGAACCGCCGTGGGCGAGGTGATTTTGGACAGCGGCCACGCCTGCGCCTTCAAGAAGCTGGGTCTCAATGACCACTTCAGCGCCATCGGCTTCCACGAGGACCTGATGAGCATCAACGGCATCGACACCGAGCACATCATTGAGGCATCCCTCGACATGATCAAGCGGGCCCATGTGGTGGAGATCGACGCCGACGGCCGGGCCACCCGGGCGTTGAAGTTTGACGACCGGAACTTCGAGGCGGAGATCGACTGGACAGACGAGGTGTAAGGCTATGGGAAAGAAGATCACGAAAAACGACCTCTACGCCGCCCGGATCTTCTTCAACGCCGCCCTGCCCCTGCTGCGGGTGGTGGTGGAGAGCCGGCCGGATCTCAGCAAGCTCTTCAAGGGCAAGTCCTTTGTCTTTCAGGTCTCTGCCCTGTATGTCCGGGCCAAGGGCGGCAAAATGGCCACCCACTTTGTGGTGGAGGACGGCAAGTTCACCGTGAAGGTGAATGAGGTCCACCTTGCCCCCGACATTGAGCTGGAGTTCTACAATCTGAAGGATTTCATCCTCTTCTTCTCCGGCCGGGGCAAGCCCCTGCCCCAGATCCGGGGCGCGGCCAGCCACCCCCTGATCTTCGCGGCCCTGCTCCGGTCTCTGCTGGTGATGGCTGGCCTTCTCCAGGCCCAGGACGCCCCCAAGCGTCTCCAGGACCAGGTGCTGCTGGTGAAGCTGTACTTCTACCTGCTGCCCGCAGGCATCAGCCAGCTGAACAAGGCGGGCCACGAAAAGATCCACCAGTGGGCCCTCCAATCCCCCGACCGGGCCTACGCCTTCGCCGTCACCGGTTACCCGGCCCTCAACAGCTATCTGAGGGTGAAGGAGGGCAACTCCAAGGCGGGCCGGGGGGAGTATCCCCGGTGCAAGCCCTTTTTGACTCTCCGCTTCGACAGTCCCCAGCACGCCCTGGACATCCTTATGGGCAAGGGGGATATGATCGACTATATCGCCCAGCAGTACCTCACCGTGGAGGGCGCTCCCGAGTTTGCCGCCATCATCGGCGATTACCTCTTTACTGTGGGAGACTATGCCAAGGGCCTCTACCTTGATTGGAAGGAGACGGAATAAGACCACATGAACGCCTCAGACATTCAAGCCATCATCCAGCGCCAGAGGGACTACTTTGCTACCGGCGCCACCAAGTCTGTGCCCCATCGTCTGGAGATGCTCCGGCGGCTGGAGGAGGCCATCCGCCAGCGGGAGGACGACATCAACGCCGCCCTCAAAGCGGACCTCAACAAGCCCCCCATGGAGAGCTATATGACGGAGACCGGTATGGTCCTCAGCGAGATCGCCTATCTCCGCAAGCACACCGCCGCCTGGGCAAAGCCCACCCGGGTGCCCACCCCCATGGCCCAGTTCCCTGCCAGCAGCTTCATTTTGAAGGAGCCCTACGGGGTGGCTCTCATCATGTCCCCCTGGAACTACCCCGTCCAGCTGACGCTGGAGCCTCTGGCGGGGGCCGTGGCCGCGGGCAACTGCGCCGTGGTGAAGCCCTCCGCCTACGCCCCTAAAACCAGCCGCGTCTTGGCCGAGCTTATCGCCGCCGTGTTTCCCCCGGAATATGTAACGGTGATCGAGGGGGGCCGGGCGGAGAACAGCGCCCTTTTAGAGGAACAGTTTGACTATATCTTCTTCACCGGCAGCGTGTCGGTGGGACGGATGGTCATGGAGAAGGCCGCCAAACACCTGACCCCTGTGAGCCTGGAACTTGGGGGCAAGAGCCCCGTCCTCATCGACGAGACCGCCAACATTCCCCTGGCCGCCAGGCGGGTAGCCTTCGGCAAGTGCCTCAACGCTGGTCAGACCTGCGTGGCCCCGGATTACGTTCTGATCCATCGCAGTGTGAAGGATGCCTTCCTCACCGAGTACCGCAAGGCGGTGGCCTCCTTCTTCCCAGGCGGTGACTACAGCGACATGCCGGTGATCGTTAACGACAAGCACTTCCAGCGGGTGATGGGCCTTTTAGAGGGGCAGACCGTGGCCCTGGGCGGCATGGCGGACCCCCAGCGCCGCTTCATTCCTCCCACGGTGCTGGACGAGGTAAGCTGGGACGCTCCGGTGATGCAGGAGGAGATCTTCGGCCCCATCCTGCCGGTGCTGACCTACACGGACCTGGAGGAGGCCATGGCCGCCATCGCTCGGCGGCCCAAGCCCCTGGCCCTCTATCTTTTCACCTCCAGCGGCGCGGTGGAGCGGAAGGTGTTGGGCGGGCTGTCCTTCGGCGGCGGCTGCGTCAACGACACCATCATCCACTTAGCCACCTCCCACATGGGCTTTGGCGGCGTGGGCCAGAGCGGCATGGGCAGCTACCACGGCAAGCGGAGCTTCAACACCTTCATCCATGAGAAAAGCATCGTGAAGAAGTCCACCCTGCTGGACCTCCCCATGCGCTACCGTCCCTACACCAAAAAGAGGGAACGGATGGTCCGCATGTTCCTGAAATAAGCACAAGCCCTTGTCCCCCGGCGCACTTTCTGCGCCGGGGGACTTTTCTTTGTGAAAAAGGAAACAATTCAAAGGAAACAGAAAGTTTCCGCCTTTTTCTTCCATTTTTTGTGAAATGTGTCCCGTTGCAAATTGGGAAGGGGTATGGTACATTGGAGATGGAAAATCAAGGGCGTACCCGCAACTGACGGAACTGTGGAGCACCACATGGGAACGGATACGCAGCAGCTATGTCGACCGTCTGGGCAGCCTGTTTTGATAAGGGACAGGACTGTCCATTTTTTCATCCCCAAATTTACCAAACGGAGGTACACCATGAAGAAAGTAGCCGTCATCATGGGCAGCGACAGCGATCTGCCGGTGGTTGAAAAGGCCATCCACATGCTGGAGCAGCTGGAGATCCCCTTTGAGGTCCACGTCTATTCCGCCCACCGCACCCCTGTGGAGGCCAGAGACTTTACCCTCTCCGCCCGGGAGCGGGGCTTTGGCGCTATTATTGCAGCTGCCGGTAAGGCGGCCCACCTGGCGGGGGCCATTGCAGCCAACACCACCCTCCCCGTCATCGGTATCCCCATTCGTTCCAATAATTTAGACGGCATTGACGCCCTTCTGTCCACCGTGCAGATGCCCTCGGGTATTCCGGTCGCTACGGTAGCCATAGACGGAGCAGTCAATGCCGCTTTGCTTGCCGCCCAGATTTTAGCGGTGGAGGACCAGGATCTGGCCCGCCGTCTCCAGGAGAAGCGGGAGCGGGACAGCGCCGCCGTGCTGGCGAAGAACGCCGCCATTGAGGAGCGGTTCAACCACTGAGAGGTTTCCCTTTCTCTTCGATTCATCCCTTAACTTTATTTCTTATATTTTTTCATATTCAGGAGGAGTACTGTCATGGAAAAGACCACGCAGCTGTACGAGGGCAAGGCCAAGAAGGTGTTTGCCACCGAGGACCCCAATCTGGTGATCGTGTCCTACAAGGACGACGCCACCGCCTTTGACGGCGCCAAGAAGGGTACCATTGAGGGCAAGGGCTCCATCAACAACCGTATGACCAACTATCTCATGCAGATGCTGGAGAAGGAGGGCGTTCCCACCCACTTCGTGGAGGAACTGAACGACCGTGAGACCGTGGTGAAGAAGGTCTCCATCGTGCCTTTGGAGGTCATTATCCGCAACGTGTCCGCCGGCCACTTCGCCAGCCGCTACGGCGTGGAGGAGGGCATTGTCTTTGACCAGCCGGTGCTGGAGTTCTCCTATAAGAACGACGATCTCCACGACCCCCTGCTGAATACCTCCCACGCCCTGGCCCTGAAGCTGGCCACCAAGGAGGAGATCGACCGCATCAAGGAGCTGTCCTTCAAGGTCAACGACATTCTGAAGGCTTTCTTCCTCAGCATCGGCATCGATCTGATTGACTTCAAGCTGGAGTTCGGCAAAACCGCCGACGGCACTATCGTCCTGGCCGACGAGATCAGCCCCGACACCTGCCGCTACTGGGACAGCAAGACCCACGAGAAGCTGGACAAGGACCGCTTCCGCCGGGATCTGGGCGGCGTGGAGGACGCCTACCAGGAGGTTATGAGACGTCTGATGGGCAAATAACCCCCAAACCGTCGCCAATGGGGATCTGCCGCCGGCGGCCGGTCCGTCCCTCCCCTCACGGGAGCGGGCGGGGGCCGCTGCCGGCGGTCTGTCCCCATTTTCTTGTCTTTATCATTTGACTGTTATTGCTAAGAGCACAGGAGGGCCCCTATGGGAGGTTTTTTTGGCGCCGTGTCCCGCCGGGATGTGACGCTTGACATTTTTTTTGGAGTGGATTACCACTCCCACCTGGGTACCCGCCGGGGCGGCATGATCATCCACGACGCCGCCGACGGCTTCCAGCGGCAGATTCACTCCATTGAGAACACCCCCTTCCGCACCAAGTTCGAGCGGGATCTGGCGGAGTTCCACGGCTGCAGCGGCATCGGCTGCATCAGCGACAGCGATCCCCAGCCTCTGCTGGTCCGCAGCCATCTGGGGCTGTACGCCATCACCACCGTGGGCATCATCAACAACGCCGACGACCTGATCGCCCGCTATTTCTCCGACCACGGCCACCAGTTTATGGCCATGAGCTCCGGCAAGGTGAATTCCACGGAACTGGCCGCCGCCCTCATCAACCAGAAGGACGACCTGGTCAGCGGTATTCTCCACGCCCAGGAGGAGATCCAGGGCTCTCTCACCCTGCTGATCCTGACGGACAGAGGGGAGATCGTCGCCGCCCGGGACGCCATGGGCCGTCTGCCGGTGCTGGTGGGAAAGAACGAGGAGGGCCACTGCGTGTCCTTCGAATCCTTCGCCTACCACAAGCTGGGCTATGCCGACGCTTACGAGCTGGGTCCCCGGGAGATTGTCCGGGTGACGCCGGAGGGGGTGGAAACCCTGTCCCCCGCCGGGGAGGAAATGAAGATCTGTGCCTTTTTGTGGTCCTACTACGGCTATCCCAACTCCAACTATGAGGGCATCAATGTGGAGGTCATGCGCTACCGCAACGGGGAGATCATGGCCCGGGACGAGATTGCCCGGGGAAAGCTTCCCAAGGTAGATTATGTGGCCGGGGTCCCCGATTCCGGTGTCCCCCACGCCATCGGCTTTGCCAACCGCAGCGGAAAGCCCTTTGCCCGTCCTTTTGTGAAGTACACCCCCACCTGGCCCCGGTCCTTCATGCCGGAGAATCAGGAGGTCCGCAACCAGGTGGCCAAGATGAAGCAGATCCCCGTCCCCGAGCTGATCGAGGGCAAGAAGCTGCTGTTTGTGGACGACTCCATCGTTCGGGGCACCCAGCTCAGGGAGACGGTGGAATTTCTCTACGATTCCGGGGCGGAGGAGGTCCATATGCGCTCCGCCTGCCCCCCCATCATGTACAGCTGCAAATACCTGAACTTCTCCCGGGGCAACTCGGACATGGACCTGCTGGCCCGTCGGATCGTCCAGGAGCTGGAGGGCGACGAGGGCCAGCAGCACTTAGAGGAGTATGCCGACGGCACTACCGAGCGGGGCGGTTGTCTTTTAAAGGCTATCTGCGAGAAGTTTGGCTTCACCTCCCTCGGCTACCAGTCTCTGAAGGGCCTTTTGGAGGCCATCGGCCTGGATGAGTCCAAAGTCTGCACCTACTGCTGGAACGGAAAGGGCTGACGCCTCCAGGGGGGACGTTGTCCCCCCTGGATACGGCGGCGGTTCCGGTGAAACCGCCGCCGATACCCCCCTCGCCTTTTCACGGAAAAGGCGGCCCCGGCCGCCGCGGCCGGGGGCAGATGGGTCCTCCGGCGAAGTGAATTCGCCTGCGGACGGATTTGATTTTGTTCCGCCGGAGGCGGAATTTATAAAAACCTTTATAAAATCAGGAGGTTTTGACATGGAAAACTCCCATTCTGCTTCCTACGCCGCCGCCGGCGTAGACGTGACCGCCGGTTATGAGGCGGTGCGCCGCATGAAGCCCATGGTGGAATCCACCTATATCCCCGGCGTCATGGGGACTCTGGGGGGCTTTGGCGGTATGTTCGCCCCCGACCTTGGCGGCATGAAAAAGCCGGTGCTGGTGTCCGGCACCGACGGCGTGGGCACCAAGCTGAAGCTGGCCTTTTTGATGGACAAGCACGACACGGTAGGCATCGACTGCGTGGCCATGTGTGTCAACGACATTATCTGCGGCGGCGCCAAGCCCCTGTTCTTCTTAGACTATATCGCCTGCGGCAAGAACGATCCCGTCCGCATTGCCGACATCGTCTCCGGCGTCACCGAGGGCTGCCGTCAGGCGGGCTGCGCACTGGTGGGCGGCGAGACCGCCGAGATGCCCGGCTTCTACCCTGCGGACGAGTACGATCTGGCTGGCTTCTCCGTCGGTATTGTGGACGAGGAGAAGATCATCGACCCCAACCGCACCGCTGAGGGCGACGTGGTGCTGGGCCTCCGGTCCTCCGGCGTCCACTCCAACGGCTTCTCTCTGGTGCGGAAGATTTTCCGGGTGGAAAGCGCCAACTTAAACGCCCCCTTAGAGGCCCTGGGCGGCAAGGGACTCGGCGAGACCCTCCTGACCCCCACCCGCATCTATGTAAAGCCGGTCCTGGCTCTTCTGGAAAAGGTGGATGTGAAGGGCATCTCCCACATCACCGGCGGCGGCTTCTATGAGAACATTCCCCGCAGCATCCCTGACGGCCTCTGCGCCCGGATCAACAAGAGCGCCGTCCCTGTGCTGCCTATCTTTGATCTTCTGGCCCAAACCGGCGACATCCCCGAGCGGGATATGTTCAACACCTTCAATATGGGCGTCGGCATGACCATCACCGTCCCCGCCGCCCAGGCGGAGGAGGCCCTCTCCATCCTCAAGGCGCAGGGCGAGGAGCCGGTGGTCCTGGGCGAGATCGTCCGGGGCGACGAGAAGGTGGTGCTGGCGTGACCGGCGCCAAGGCCCGCATCGCCGTTCTGGTCAGCGGCGGCGGCACCAACCTCCAGGCCCTCTTAGACGCCCAGAGCCGGGGCGAGACTCCTCACGGGGAGATCGTCTTAGTGGTCTCCAACAAGGCGGGGGTCTACGCCCTCACCCGGGCGGAGAAGGCCGGCATCCCCGGGGTGGTGGTGGAGAAAAAGAAGGGGGAGCAGCAGGACTTTGAGGACCGGCTCTCCGCCCTCCTCCAGGAGCATCGCATCGACATGATCGTTCTGGCAGGATTTTTGGCCATCCTCAGCGGGGACTTCACTGCCCGCTGGCCCCGGCGGATTCTCAATATTCACCCCTCTCTCATCCCCTCCTTCTGCGGAGAGGGCTTCTACGGGCTGCGGGTCCACCAGGCGGCCCTGGACTACGGCGTCAAGGTCACCGGCGCCACGGTCCACTATGTCAACGAAATTCCCGACGGCGGGGAGATCATCGCCCAGAAGGCGGTGGACATTCTTCCCGGCGACACGCCGGAGATTCTCCAGCGCCGGGTGATGGAACAGGCGGAGTGGATCCTCCTGCCCCGCGCCACGGAGCTGGCCGCAAAAGAACTGACGGAAAGGAGCACCCAGCAATGATCGATCTCAACCAATATCTCCAGGGCAACCCCTATCCCGGCCGGGGCATTTTCCTGGGCCGCAGCGCCGACAACAAGAAGGCGGTCATCGCCTACTTCATCATGGGCCGCAGCGAAAACAGCCGCAACCGGATCTTTGAGACCACCGAGGACGGCATCCGCACCAAAGCCTTTGACGAGAGTAAGATGGTGGACCCCTCCCTCATCATCTACCACCCCGTCCGGGTGGTGGACGGCACCACGGTGGTCACCAACGGCGACCAGACCGACACGGTGGCCGATGCCCTCCGGGCCGGGAAGAGCTGGGTCCGTGCCCTCCGCACCCGGGAGTTTGAGCCCGACGGCCCCAACTTCACCCCCCGGATCTCCGGCATGGTCCGTCCCGACGGCTCCTACCGTCTCTCCATTTTGAAAAACGCCGGGGACGGCGTAGCCTGCAACCGCTTCTTCTACGAGTACGACGCGCCCCTCGCCGGTGTGGGCCACTTCATCAGCACCTACCAGTCCGACGGCAGTCCCCTGCCCTCCTTCACCGGCGATCCCCTGACCTGCGCCATTACCGCCGCCAGCGCCAGGGAGCTTGGGGACCAGCTGTGGCAGAGCCTCAACAGCGACAACAAGGTGTCCCTCTATGTCAGCTACATCGACCTTGCCAACGGCAAGACGGACACGGTACTCTACAACAAACATCAGGAGGCGTAAAAGAATGAAAGAACTGGAACTGAAGTACGGCTGCAACCCCAACCAGAAGCCCTCCAAGATCTTCATGCGGGACGGCAGAGAGCTGCCCATTGAAGTTTTGAACGGCAAGCCCGGCTACATCAACTTCATGGACGCTTTCAACTCCTGGCAGCTGGTGATGGAGCTGAAAAAGGCCACCGGTCTTCCCGCCGCCGCCTCCTTCAAGCACGTCTCCCCCGCCGGGGCCGCCGTTGGCCTGCCCCTCAGCGAAGTGGACAAGAAGATCTACTTTGTGGACCCCGCCGCGGAGCTGACCCCCATTGCCTGCGCCTACATCCGGGCTCGGGGTGCGGACCGTCTCTGCTCCTACGGCGACTGGGCCGCTCTCAGCGATACCTGCGACAAGGCCACCGCCCTCTATCTCAAGGAGGAGGTGTCCGACGGCGTCATCGCCCCGGACTACACCCCCGAGGCCCTGGAGATTTTGAAGACCAAGAAGAAGGGCAATTACAATGTGGTGAAGATGGACCCCAGTTATGTCCCCGCCGCCCAGGAGTACAAGGATGTGTTCGGCATCACCTTTGAGCAGGGCCGGAACAACTTCAAGATCGACGAGGAGCTGCTGAGCAATATCGTCACTAAGAACAAGGATCTCACCGACCAGGCCAAGATCGACCTGATCGTTGCCCTCATCACTTTGAAGTACACCCAGTCCAACTCTGTCTGCTATGTGAAAAACGGCCAGGCCATCGGCGTGGGCGCCGGCCAGCAGAGCCGCATCCACTGCACCCGCCTGGCGGGCAGCAAGGCGGACAACTGGTATCTCCGCCAGTGCCCCAAGGTGCTGAATTTGCCCTTCAAGGCGGACGTCCGCCGCCCCGAGCGGGACAATGCCATCGATGTGTACATCTCCGACGAATATGAGGATGTGCTGGCCGACGGCGCATGGCAGAAGCTCTTTACTGAGAAGCCCGAGGTTCTGACGGTGGAGGAAAAGAAGACCTGGATCGCCACCCAGAGCGGCGTGTCCGTGGGCAGCGACGCCTTCTTCCCCTTCGGTGACAACATTGAGCGGGCCCGGAAGAGCGGCGTGCAGTATGTGGCGGAGCCCGGCGGCTCCATCCGGGACGACAACGTCATCGAGACTGCCGACAAGTACGGCATGGTGATGGCGTTCACCGGCATGCGGCTGTTCCACCACTAAGTGGCGCATCGCCTTTCTGCGGAAAGGCTTTCGCTCCGCGAAGGATGCGCCTTCCAGTGGGAACCAGTTCCCCCTGGATACAGGCCAGGGTGTATCTACACCCTGGCCTGATACCCCCTCCGGTCTCCGACGGGGTTGGAACGAGAACAAGAAATGAGGTTTTTCTGATGAATGTGATGGTCATCGGCGGCGGCGGGCGGGAGCACGCCATCGTCCGGAAGCTGAAAGAAAGCCCCCGTATCGACACCCTCTACGTCCTGCCCGGCAACGGCGGCATGGACGGCGACGCCGTCTGCGTCCCGGAGATCGGCGCCAAGGATATTCCCGCCATGGTGGACTTCGCCAAGTCCCACGCCATCGGCTACGCCGTGGTAGCCCCCGACGACCCCCTGGCTCTGGGGGCTGTGGATGCCCTGAACGCCATCGGCGTCCCCTGCTTCGGCCCCGCCGCCGCCGCCGCCCAAATTGAGAGCAGCAAGGTCTTCGCCAAGGATCTGATGAAGAAGTACGGCATTCCCACTGCCCACTATGAGGTCTTTACCGACCTGGAGTCCGCCCTTCGCTATGTGGAGACCTGCCCC
Organism: uncultured Oscillospiraceae bacterium; assembly: GCA_944386985.1. Taxonomy (GTDB): domain Bacteria; phylum Bacillota; class Clostridia; order Oscillospirales; family Oscillospiraceae; genus CAJFPI01. Next base: position 153,751 of record CALXDD010000001.1, on the reverse strand, counting down.
CTGCCCACCGTCATCAAGGCCGACGGCCTGGCCCTGGGCAAGGGCGTCATCATTGCGGAGACCCGGGAAGAGGCCCGGGAGGCCCTGCGCTCCATGATGGCCGACAAGGTCTTCGGCGACAGCGGCAGCCGGGTGGTCATCGAGGAGTTCCTCACCGGTCCGGAGGTCAGCGTCCTCTCCTTCACCGACGGGGAGACCGTGGTGCCCATGGTGTCCTCCATGGACCACAAGCGGGCCCTGGACGGCGACCAGGGCCTCAACACCGGCGGCATGGGCACCGTAGCCCCCAACCCCTACTACACCCCGGAGATCGCTCAGGTCTGCATGGACACCATCTTCCTGCCCACCATCCGGGCTATGAAGGCGGAGGGCAGGCCCTTCAAGGGCTGCCTGTACTTCGGCCTCATGCTGACCCCCAAGGGCCCCAAGGTCATTGAGTACAACTGCCGCTTCGGCGACCCGGAGGCCCAGGTGGTGCTGCCCCTGCTGGCCAGCGACCTCCTCACCGTCATGGAGGCTGCCACCAACGGCAACCTGGCCGACACGCCTGTCAAGTGGAAGGACGGACACGCCTGCTGCGTGGTGCTGGCCAGCAAGGGCTACCCCAGCCACTATGACAAGGGCTTCCCCATTACCCTGCCGGAAACCGTGGAGAATGAGGAGATCTACATCGCCGGTGCCAAGCGGACCGAAGACGGCGCCTTAGTCACCAATGGCGGCCGGGTTCTGGGAGCGGTGGCCACCGGGGACACTCTGGCCCAGGCTATCGACGCCGCCTACGCCTTGGCCCATCGTATCCATTTTGAAAACGCCTACTGCCGCTCCGACATCGGCCAGCGCGCTCTGAACGCTATGGAGGGAAAATAAGCATGGTACGGAGAATTTACGCAGAGAAAAAGCCGGGTCTCAGCCCTGAGGCCCAGAGCCTCCTTGGGGACCTCCGGTCCTTCCTGGGCATTGAGGCCCTCACCGGTCTTCGCATTCTCAACCGCTACGATGTGGAGGGCATCGACGAGGCTGTTTTTGAAAAGGCCCGTGGCGTGGTCTTTTCCGAGCCCCAGGTGGACGATACCTACGACGAGACCTTCCCCCTGCCGGAGACTCCCCACCGTATTCTGGCGGTAGAAGCCCTGCCCGGCCAGTTCGACCAGCGGGCCGACTCCTGCGCCCAGTGCATCCAGCTGATGGCCGGGGTGGAGCGCCCCCTGGTGGCCTACGCCCGGGTGTACATTCTGGAGGGCACCCTCTCTGACGAGGAGCTGGACAAGATCCGCCGCTACGTCATCAACCCGGTGGAGAGCCGGGAGGCCGGTCTCGACAAGCCCGACACCCTGGTACGCTCCTATGACATCCCCTCCACCGTGGCCACTGTCACCGGCTTCACCGCCATGGATGAGGCCGCTTTAGAGGAGCTCCTCGGCAAGCTGGGCCTCGCCATGGACCTGGACGACCTCAAATTCCTCCAGACCTACTTCCGGGATGAGGAGCATCGGGACCCCACTATCACCGAGATCCGGGTGGTGGACACCTACTGGTCCGACCACTGCCGCCACACCACCTTCTCCACCCATCTGGATGAGATCGCTCTCGCCGACGAGGAAGTGAAGGCCGCCTATGACCGGTATCTCAAGGCCCGGGTGGAGGTCTACGGCGAGGAGAAGGCCGCCAAGCGGCCCCAGACCCTCATGGACATCGCCACCCTGGGTACCAAGGTGCTGAAGAAGCGGGGCCTCCTGCCGGAGCTGGACGAGAGTGAGGAGATCAACGCCTGCTCCATCCACGTCCCCGCTACGGTGGACGGCAAGGAACAGGACTGGCTCCTCATGTTCAAGAACGAGACCCACAACCATCCCACGGAAATTGAGCCCTTTGGCGGCGCAGCCACCTGCATCGGCGGCTGCATCCGTGACCCTCTCTCCGGCCGGGCCTACGTCCATCAGGCCATGCGCGTCACCGGCGGCGGCGATCCCCGGGTGTCCTTTGCCGACACTACCCCGGGCAAGCTCCCCCAGCGGAAGATCGCCCAAACCGCCGCGGCAGGCTACTCCTCCTACGGCAACCAGATCGGTCTTGCCACCGGCCATGTGGCGGAGGTCTACCACCCCGGCTACATCGCCAAGCGCTTAGAGTGCGGCGCGGTGGTGGGCGCGGCTCCCGCGGACCATGTCCGCCGTGAGGTCCCCGCTCCCGGGGACGTGGTGATCCTCCTGGGCGGCCGCACCGGCCGGGACGGCATCGGCGGCGCCACCGGCTCCTCCAAGAGCCACAACATGAAGTCCCTCACCACCATGGCCAGCGAGGTCCAGAAGGGCAACGCCCCGGAGGAGCGGAAGATCCAGCGGCTCTTCCGCCGGGGCGGCGTGACCCGTCTTATCAAGCGCTGCAACGACTTCGGCGCAGGCGGCGTATCCGTGGCCATCGGCGAGCTGGCCGACGGCCTCACCATCGATTTAGACGCGGTTCGGAAGAAATATGAGGGCCTGGACGGTACGGAACTTGCCATCTCCGAGAGCCAGGAGCGAATGGCCGTGGTGGTGGCCCCCGAGGACGCGGCCAAGTTCATTGCCGCCGCTGAGAGCGAGAACTTAGAGGCCTACCAGGTGGCGGTGGTCACCGAGAGCCCCCGGATGGTGATGACCTGGAAGGGGCACACCATTGCAAACCTCAGCCGGGAGTTCCTCAACACCAACGGTGCGGTAAAGCACGCCAACCTCTCCGTTCCCAAGACTGACCGTTCCGCCTTTGACGTTCCCTCCTTCCACTCCCTCCGGGAGATGGCCCAGAGCCTCCAGTCCGCCTCCCGCCGCGGTCTCACCGAGCGGTTTGACGGCTCCATCGGCGCGGGCAGCGTGCTGATGCCCTTCGGCGGCAGCACCCAGCGGACCCCCGCCCAGGCCATGGCCGCTCTCTTCCCTGTGGAGCCGGGTCAGGAGACGGACCAGGCCAGCGTCATGGCCTGGGGCTTTGACCCGGACCGCATGAGCGTGGACCCCTACGCTGGTGCCCAGGAGAGCGTCATCGTCTCCATGGCCAAGATCGTAGCCGCCGGCGCTGACTACAAGAAGGCCTATCTCACCCTCCAGGAGTTCTTTGAGCGTCTGCGTACCGAGCCTGAGCGCTGGGGCAAGCCCTTCTCTGCCCTGCTGGGTGCCCTGGACGCCCAGCTCAATCTGAACGCCGCCGCCATCGGCGGCAAGGACTCCATGTCCGGCTCCTTCATGGATTTAGATGTGCCCCCCACGCTGATCTCCTTCGCCATCGCCCCTGTGAGGGCCTCTGAGGTGCTGACTCCCGAATTCAAGGCGGCAGGCCGCAGCGTCTACGTCTTCGGCCCCGGGGAGCGGACAGACTACGAGGGCCGTAAGGCTGCCTGGGACTTCTTCCACGACCTCTGCCGCCAGGGCCGCATCAAGGCCGCCTGGGCGGTGGAACATGGCCTTGCCGAGGCGGTGATGAAGATGTCCTTCGGCAATCGGATCGGCTTTGCCGCCGAGGGCCCCACGGCGGGACTCTGGTATCTCCCCATGCCCGGCGGCATCGTGGCCGAGGTGGAGGGGGAGCTGGAGAGTCCCTTCTGCACCAGGCTGGGCGTCACCACTGCCGAACCCACCATCACCATCGGAGAGGACAGCGTCTCCCTTTCGGAGCTTCTGGCCCTCAACGACGGCGTGCTGGAGAAGGTATACCCCACTGCGGCAGGCCAGGGCGGCAGCGCCCAGGCCATTACCTGGGACAAGGGCTGCGCCGCTGTCTGTACCCACAAGGCCGCCAGCCCCAAGGTGGTAATCCCTGTGTTCCCCGGCACCAACTGCGAGTACGACAGCGCCCGTGCCTGCCTGCGGGCGGGGCTGGAGCCGGAGATCCTGGTGGTGCGGAATCTCAGCGCCGCCTCTCTGGAGGAGTCTGCGAAGGCTCTGGAGAAGGCCATCCGGGACGCCCAGATCGTCTTCCTCCCCGGCGGCTTCTCCGGCGGCGATGAGCCTGAGGGCTCCGCCAAGTTCATCGCCTCCTTCCTGAGAAGCCCCCGGCTCACCGACGCTATCCATGATCTGCTTCAGAACAGGGACGGCCTGATGCTGGGCATCTGCAACGGCTTCCAGGCCCTCATCAAGCTGGGTCTGGTGCCCTATGGCGAGATCCGCACCATGGATGGCAGCTGCCCCACCCTGACCTACAACACCATCGGCCGCCACCAGTCCTCCATCGTCCGCACCCGGGTGTGCACCAACAAGTCCCCCTGGCTCATGGAGGCGGAGCTGGGCGGTGTGTACAGCGTCCCCATCTCCCACGGCGAGGGCCGTTTCATCGCCTCGGAGGAGATGCTCCAAAGACTTGCCGAAAACGGCCAGATTGCCACCCAGTATGTGGACCTTGACGGCGTGCCCTCCCTGGACACTGCCTTCAACCCCAACGGCTCCCTCTGGGCCATTGAGGGCATCACCAGCCCCGACGGTCGGGTGCTGGGCAAGATGGGCCACAGCGAGCGGGTGGGGAGAGATCTCTACCGCAATGTCCCCGGCAACTACGATCTGGGTCTCTTCCGCAGCGCGGCAAAGTATTTCAGATAAGATGAAACAACACACCCCCGGAGAAGTTTCTCCGGGGGTGTGCGGTTTTACTGCAGCGCCGCTGCGATGAAGGCTCGGAAAAGAGGATGGGCGTGGTTGGGACGGCTGCGGAGCTCCGGGTGGAACTGGCACCCCACAAACCAGGGATGGCCCGGCAGCTCAACCATCTCCACCAGCCGTCCGTCGGGGCTGAGGCCGGACAGTTTGAGGCCCGCCTCCTCCAGTGCCTGGCGGTAGTCATTGTTGACCTCATAGCGGTGGCGATGGCGCTCCCGGATCTCCTGCTGTTCGTAGATCGAGCGGACCAGACTGTCCTCAGTCAGAAGACAGGGATAGCCGCCCAGGCGCATGGTGCCGCCCTTTGCGGTGACCCCCACCTGATCCGGCATCAGGTCGATGACGGGATAGGGAGTGGCGCTGTCCAGCTCCCGGGAGTGGGCCCCGGCGAGACCGCAGACGTGGCGGGCAACCTCCACCACCGCCATCTGCATCCCAAGGCAGATGCCGAAGAAGGGGATCCTGTTCTCCCGGGCGTACCGGATGGCGGAGATCATGCCCTCCACTCCCCGGTCTCCAAAGCCGCCGGGCACCAGTATGCCCTGACAGCCGCTGAGGATGGAGGCGGCGTTCTGGTCCGTGACCTCCTCACTGTTGACCCACTGAATCTCCACTTTTGCATCATTTTCAATGCCGCCGTGGGTAAGTGCCTCCACAACAGAGAGATATGCGTCGTGCAGTGCAACATATTTCCCCACCAGGGCGATCTTCACCCGGCGGGTGGGACATTTGGCCCGCTCCACCATAGCGGTCCACTCCCGGAGATCCGGGGCGTGGCAGGGGAGGTTCAGGCCCCGGGTGACCACGTCGCCGAGGCCCGCCTCCTCCAGCAGCAGAGGCACCTCATAGAGGATGGATGCGGTGAGGTTGGGAATGGCGTTTTCCTTGGGAATAGAGCAGAAGAGGGCGATCTTCCGGCGGATATCCTCCGGCACCTCCTCATCGCATCGGCAGAGGATCACATCAGGCTGGATACCCAGGCGCAAAAGCTCTTTGCAGGAGTGCTGGGTGGGCTTGCTCTTCAGCTCCCCTGTCCCCGGGATAGAGACAATCAGAGAGACATGAAGGAACATGACCTGGTCCCGTCCCCGCTCCGCCGCCACCTGCCGGATGGCCTCTAAGAAGGGCTGGGACTCAATGTCACCCACAGTGCCGCCGATCTCCACAATGGCCACATCCGTGTCCGGGCTGTCTAAGGCGTTGACGTGGGCCTTGATCTCGTCGGTGATGTGGGGGATGATCTGCACCGTTCCCCCCAGATACCGGCCCTCCCGCTCCCGGTTCAGCACATCCCAGTAGATCCGGCCGGAGGAGACGGAGGACTCCCGGGTGAGGTTCTCGTCAATGAACCGCTCGTAGTGGCCCAGATCCAGATCCGTCTCCGCTCCATCGTCGGTGACGAACACCTCCCCGTGCTGGTAGGGGCTCATGGTGCCCGGGTCCACATTGAGATAGGGATCCAGCTTCTGCACCTTCACCCGCAATCCCCGCTGCTTCAAAAGCCGCCCCAGAGACGCCGCTGTGATTCCCTTGCCAAGTCCGGATACCACACCGCCGGTCACAAAAATGTATTTCGTTGCCATCGCTTCCATCCTCCCTGCTTGTGTATGCATAGTCATACAGTATTTGTCGTTTTTTCATAAAAACATAGTTCATCATTTTATACCACCTTGTGGGCTTCGTCAAGCTAAAAAAGTTTCTGTAAAAAATAAAAAATTTATGCTTGACAATCGGGGAAAGGGTGCGTATGATAATCCCATAATTTGACGCCGCGGACAACAGGCGGCGTGGAAAAGGCGTTGAAGAAGAGAAGTATCTGAGGAAATCACCTACAGTGAGCGGGAGACAGTGGAAACCCCGCGGCGGAGCCTTGGTGAATAACACTTCTGAGCTTCGACCTGAAACCCGGCTGGGCAGTAGGGAAGACGGGGCAGCCCGTTACAGCTGTAGAGCTTGCTTGAGCTTGAAGGTGGCCGCGAGAGCGGCAAATTAGGTGGCACCGCGGATTCCGACGATTCGTCCTAAAATTTTTATTTTAGGCGTCGGCAAATTCGGAGGTGCATTTTTTATGTGCGCAATCATGGGTTATACTGGTACGGATCTTTCCTTGGAGCAGCTGACGGCCTTCTTTGACAAGACCAAGAGCCGCGGGCCCGACGACAGCCGGACCCTTCAGGTGCCCGGCGGCGTCCTCATGTTCCACCGCCTGGCCATCATGGGCCCCCAGCCCGAGGGCATGCAGCCCTTCTCCTGGGAAGACGGCAGCGCCGTGGTGTGCAACGGCGAGATCTACGGGTTCCGCAAGATGAAGCTGGCGCTGGAGGAAAGGGGCTACACCTTCCGCAGCGGCAGCGACTGCGAACTGCTGCTTCCCCTGTGGAAGGAGTACGGCACGGACATGTTCGCCATGCTGGACGCGGAGTTTGCCATGGTCCTCTATGACGCCCCCTCCGGCCAGTTCATCGCCGCCCGGGACCCCATCGGCATCCGTCCCCTGTACTATGGCTACAGCGAGAGCGGCAAAATCCTCTTTGCCAGCGAGCCCAAGAACTTAGTGGGACTCGCCGCGGGCGAGGTGCTTCCCTTCCCTCCGGGCCACTACTATAAGGACGGCAAGTTTACCTGCTACCGGGATATGACCAAGGTGAAGGCCGTCAGCAAGGACAGTCTGGACGAGACCTGCCGGAAGATCAAGGAGCTTTTGATCCTGGGCGTGGCCAAGCGGCTGGACGCCGACGTGCCTGTGGGCTTCCTCCTCTCCGGCGGTCTGGACAGCTCCCTGGTGTGCGCCATCGCCGCCCGGCTTTTGGGCAGGCCCATCGAGACCTATGCCATCGGTATGGACATTGACGCCATCGACCTCAAATATGCCCGCCAGGTGGCAGAGCATATCGGCAGCCACCACCATGAAATTATCATGACGGAGCAAGATGTGCTGGACGCATTGGAAACTGTCGTGTATACTTTAGGTACATACGACATTACCACCATCCGGGCCAGCATGGGCATGTACCTGCTGTGCAGGGCGATTCATGAGCAGAGCGACGTGCGGGTGCTCCTCACCGGCGAGATCAGTGATGAATTGTTCGGGTATAAATATACTGATTTTGCCCCCTCGCCCAAGGATTTCCAGGAGGAGAGCGAGAAACGCATCCGGGAGCTCCATATGTACGATGTGCTCCGGGCCGACCGGTGCATCTCCACCAACAGCTTAGAGGCCCGGGTACCCTTCGGCGACCTGGATTTCGTGGAGTATGTGATGAGCATCGACCCGGCCAAGAAAATGAACATCTACGGCAAGGGAAAATATCTGCTGCGGCGGGCCTTTGAGGGAGATTACCTCCCCAAGTCCATCCTGCAGCGGGAGAAGGCCGCCTTCTCTGATGCGGTGGGCCACAGTATGGTGGACGACCTGAAGGCCTATGCCGACCGCCTCTACGGCGATGACTGGCAGCAGAGGGCGGAGCAGTACGCCTACCACGCCAAGCCTTTCACCAAGGAGTCTCTGCTGTATCGGGAGATCTTTGAGAAGTACTATCCCGGTCAGGCGGAGATGGTGGCGGACTACTGGATGCCCAACCGCACCTGGCCCGGATGCGACGTGGACGATCCCAGCGCCCGGGTGCTGCGTAACTACGGCGCCAGCGGGGAATAATCCCTTTCCCCGGGGCGGCAAAAGATCCGCAGGGTTCCATCGGAAAAAAGCGGATACATTTATAATAATATTTTGACGCCTGCGGGGCGTAAGGAGGAAACCACATCATGAGCAAAGTCACCGAACTGTTTGGCAGCATGGTCTTCAATGAGGAAGTGATGCGCGAGCGCCTGAGCGAGGAATGCTACATGGGCTGGAAGAGCTGCATCGCCGAGGGAAAGAGCCTGCCCATCAACATTGCCACCGAGATGGCCAACGCCATGAAGGCCTGGGCCATTGAAAAAGGCGCCACCCACTACACCCACTGGTTCCAGCCCATGACCGGCGTCACGGCGGAGAAGCACGACAGCTTCATCACCCCCGCCGGCGGCGGCAAGGTCCTGATGCATTTCTCCGGTAAAGAACTGGTCCGGGGCGAGCCCGACGCCTCCTCCTTCCCCTCCGGCGGTCTCCGGGCCACCTTCGAGGCCCGGGGCTACACCGCCTGGGACCCCACCTCCTTCGCTTTCATCAAGGACAACAGCCTCTGCATCCCCACTGTGTTCTGCTCCTATGGCGGCCAGGCCCTGGACAAGAAAACCCCTCTGCTCCGCTCCTTAGACGAGATGAGCCGTCAGGCAGTGCGGATCCTCCGTCTCTTCGGGGACAACCAGGTAAAGAAGGTCACCTGTCAGGTGGGGCCCGAGCAGGAGTATTTCCTCATCGACAAGGCGGTCTATGAGAAGCGTGAAGACCTGATTCTCACCGGCCGCACCCTTTTCGGCGCCCGTCCCCCCAAGGGACAGGAGATGGACGACCACTATTTCGGCACCCTCAAGCCCCGTGTGGCGGCCTACATGGCAGAGCTGGACGAGGAGCTGTGGAAGCTGGGGGTGCTGGCCAAGACCAAGCACAACGAGGTGGCTCCCGCCCAGCACGAGCTGGCCCCTATCTTCTGTGATGTGAACACCGCCTGCGACCAGAACCAGCTGACCATGGAGACCATGAAGAAGGTGGCCGGCCGCCACGGCATGGTGTGCCTGCTCCATGAGAAGCCCTTTGCCGGGGTCAACGGCTCGGGCAAGCACAACAACTACTCCCTCTGCACCGACACCGGCCTCAACCTCTTCAAGCCCGGCTCCACTCCCGCCCAGAACGCCCGGTTCCTGCTGTTTCTGGCGGCCTTTGTAAAAGGCGTGGATGAGTACCAGACGCTGCTGCGGTGCACCGTGGCCAACGCCGGCAATGACCACCGCTTAGGCGCCAACGAGGCGCCCCCCGCCGTGATCTCCATTTTCCTGGGAGACGATCTCACCGCTGTGGTGGATTCCATCATCCAGGGCACCGAGTATGTGGGCCAGGACAAGCGGAGCCTCGCCATTGGTGTGGATGTGCTGCCCCACATCCCCCAGGACAACACGGACCGCAACCGCACCAGCCCCCTGGCTTTTACCGGCAACAAGTTTGAGTTCCGCATGCTGGGCTCCACCCAGTCCATCGCCGGACCCAATGTGGCGCTGAACACCATTATGGCCGAGGAGCTGCAGCAGTTTGCCGACGTATTGGAGAAGGCGGAGGACTTCAACAGCGCCCTCCAGACCCTGATCCGGGACGTCTTCCGGGATCACCAGCGGATCATCTTCAACGGCAACGGCTACGAGGCCGCCTGGCTGGAGGAGGCCAAGCGCCGGGGACTGGAGAACTTCTCCTGCACCGCCGACGCCCTGCAGCACTATGCCGACCAGAAGCACATCGACCTCTTTGTGAAGCACGGCATCTACACTGAGGAGGAGTTCCGGGCCCGCAGTGAGATCCATCTGGAGAACTACTGCAAGGTGATCCACATTGAGGCTCTCACCATGGTGGACATGGTGAAGCGGGACATCTATCCCGCCGTATGCACCTACATGCGCCAGGTGGCGGACACCATCGTGTCCAAGAAGGCGGCCATCACCTCCATCCCCTGTGCCAGCGAGGAGCGCCTGCTGCGCCGTCTCAGCGATCTCAGCGACAAGATGATGGCGGCCTGTGAGCGGCTGGAGGCGGCCCTGCCCGGGCTGCCCGGCGGCACGGCAGAGGATCAGGCCCACTACTACAGATATACCGTCTTTGCCCGGATGGAGGAGCTGCGGGTGTACGCAGACGAGTTGGAGACCTGCACCCCCTCCACGCTGTGGCCCCTCCCCTCCTACTGCGATCTGCTGTTCAGCGTGAAATAAATCAGATTTTGAAGAAGCCGCCGCAGAGCGTACACTCTGCGGCGGCTTCTTTTTCTCCTCTGGCCGGGACACTCCTCATTCTCTCTTTCGACAAAGGGACAAGGTATTTTGCCGGTGTCCGACGGTATACAAGCAAAATAGCGTCAGGCCGCCGGAGGCTTGGACACCAATCTGTACATCCTCCGCAAGGCAGAGCAGGTCCGTGCAGCCGCAGAGAATTTAACTCCAAATCGTTGATTTGATTTCACATATAACAATCCGTATTGAAATCAAGCAAAGAAAGCCCCGCCGAATCCGGCATTCCGGACCCGGCGGGGCTTTCCTGGAAGGAATTACTCCTTGCCGTCCTTGGTAATCCAAATCTTGCAGATATCGCAGTAATAACTCTCCGGCGTGGGCTTTCCGGCGTCGCCGTGGGCCTCGTCCGCCTTCTTGGTCACATACAGCCGCCCCACGTCAAAGCTCCTGAGGTGCTCGGGAATCCAGTAGATTCCCTCGTGGTTGGCGCTGTGCATGGTGCCTGGACGCATGGCATTTTTACAAAACGGACAATTCATCCTATCTCCTCCCTTCCATTTCACTTGGTTCTCCTCCCTTACAGTATACCGGCTTTTCCCGGTGTTTGCAAGGGGAAAGACCTCACGCCATGGTCACGGAGAAGACCGTCCCCGCCGCTCCGGCAAAGACCACAAATCCGTTCTCCGGCAGCTCCACGGTAGTGGTGCCGTAGGCCCAGGAGGCGGCCACGGCCTGGAGGGAGCCGTCGTAGACACAGAAGCCGCCGCCCTCAGGGACCGTCACCGTCATGGTCTTTCCGCTGCTCTCCCCCACGTCGTACCACCGGGCATAGCCGCTGCTCGGAATAGTGCAGTGAGAACGGGCTCCGCCGTAGATGGGGGAGAAGGAGTCTGTATCCTGATAGACGGCGCCGTTCATGGTCATATACTCCACGCCGTTTTCATCGGCGACCATCTCAATAACGCCGCTGTCCCGGCTGCCCACCCCGGGGATCTGCAGCACCGGGGCGGCGGTGTTCCCGTCTTCCAGGCGGTTGATGGAGAGATATCCCTCCGGGCTTCCCACCAGGCTTACCGCGCCAAATACCGCTCCGAAGGGGTAGAGGGCAGAGGTGTAGACCTCGTTGATCTGGGCGTAGATCTTCCCCTCCCGGGCCTCCCAGGCCGCCATGGTTGTCTCATCGGCCACGGGCTGGGGCAGCTTCTCATAGATGTACTCGGCGCTGTAGAAGGGCGCCAGGCCGGGAAGGCCGGTATAGGCGATCTGCTGGAGATAGACGTGGCCGTCCTCCTCCGTCAGCCGCAGGGCCACGGTATTCCCCTCATCCCGGAAGGTGCCGTCCTGGCGGTAGGTAAAGGTCATGGGCTCCTCCATCCCCGCCATGGTGAGGGACAGGGCGCCGTCTTTGGTGACGGTGATCTGGGCAAGGCCGGTGCTGGAGCCGTAGTCGCCGGAGCAGGCGGTGAGAGCCTCCGGCATGGCGGCTGCCGCCGCCTCATCCAAAACGGCGGTGGAGACATCCACCGTCACCCCCTCCGCCGCCAGGGCGGCGATGAGCATGCTGGCCGCCGCCATCTCGTTGTAGCTGGAGATGCCCCCGCTGGTGAGCACTGCCGCTGCCATGTCATACTCCGGCAGCACGATCAGACCGCAGTGGTAGCTGAGGGTGTCGCCGCCCTTCACCAGGGCCTGGATGCCGGCGCCGGAAAAGGGGTAGAGAGACACGGCGTCCCAGCCCAGGCCATAGGAGAGGAGGCTCCCCTCGCTGTCCTCCGGCCACAGTCCCCGGAGACACTCCGCATTTTCCATGGCATCGAGGCTCGTTTCACTGAGAAGGTCCGTGCCGCAGAGGGCCCCGCCGAAGGCGGCCAGGTCCTCAGCGCTGGCGTAGATACCGCCGGCCCCCACAATGGGCAGGGTCTCCGGAGGCAGGGCCTGCGTGCTCTGGCCGATGTAGGTCTTGGCCAGAAGGGACTGGTCAAAGTCGTCCTGAGGCGCGAAGGTGGCGGTAAGGCCCAGAGGCTCCGCGATCTCCTGGCGGAGAAAATCCTCAAAGGGCATACCGCTGACCCGTTCGATCACCAGCTGGGCCAGGGTAAAGCCGTCGTTGCAGTAGACGCTGTAGGCCCCCGGGTCCGCCTGGAAGGTCTGGGTTTTCAGCTGCTCCAGAAGACCGTCCACCGCCCCGTCGTTGTCCCCGTCATTGAGGAGGAACGCATTGAGGCTGGTGGTGCCCATAAGGCCGGAGGAGTGGTTGAGGAGCATCCGCACGGTGATGTCCTTATACCGGCTGTCGGCCATGGTGAACTCCGGCAGATATCGCTTCACCGGGGCGTCCAGATCCACCTTTCCGTCGTCCACCAGCTTCATCATAGCCACAGTGGTGTAGATCTTGCTCACTGAGCCCACGCCGTAGAGGTTGTCCGCCGTGAGAAGCCGGTTTTCGGTTTTGGAATATACCCCCTGCTGGCCGGAGGCGATGATCTCCCCGTCGTGCCACAGGGCGTACTGGACGGAGACAGCGTCACCGTAGGTCATGGCCCCCGCCGCCGCGTCATAGGCGGCCTGACCCACCACGTCCTCCTCCGCTGCCGCCGCGGGCAGCGCCAGAACGACAGACAAAATCAGGGCCAAAAGCAGAGCGGCACTCCGCTTCATCATTTGTTCCATAGTGTTTCCTCCTATTCAGGTTTTTCTCATTATACCGCCTGTCCGGCTGCCCCGGCAATCCCCAATTTTGCTAAGAAAAGCCCCGGCGCGATGCGCCGGAGCTCTTTGCTTCGCTGTCTCTTGCTTTCAAAGGGCGGGATCTGCTGCCATCTCCTGTTCCCCCATCAAATAGCGCACGCCGTTGATCTCCACCCCGCAGTAGTCCTCCAGGTCGATAAGCCGCAGAGCGGGAGCGCTGCCCCAATTCCCTGTCACCGGCATAGCCGTCCCGTCTCCCTGGTTTCTTCCGGAGAGATGAAGGCCGATCTCCTCCATCTCCTCCCGGCTGGCCAAGGTCCCATCGGCGTGGATGAGGCGGACGGTGAACTGGAACGGTTCCTCCGTATAAGGGGCGGTAAAGTAGAGCCCGATGGAAGAGAGGCGGACGTCCGTCAGTTCCCCTTCTCCATCCTCAGAGACAAGGACGGCCTCCGGGAAGCGGTACGCCGACACATCCACCTCCGCCGTTAAATCTCCGTAGCCAAAGCAGACCTTCTCCGTCTCCGCCATGCGCTCCCGCCCCAGGTCGCAGCTGATGAGGAAGGTCATGTCGGCGTCGGAAAAGTGGGTGTTGGACAGATTTCCAAAGAGCCCCTGCCTGGTATAGGTGCCGCTGCTCCAGGGAAAGCCCTCGATCTCCTGCCCGTCATGGGACAAGGCGTACACCTGAAAGCGGCCGTACTGCTCGGACAGGTCCGTTTTCTCCCACGCCTGCCGAGCCTCATCGGTGCGGGCGATCATGGACACCAGGACATAGCACACGCTCTCATCCGCCGCCGCGCCCTCCACACGCAGCTCCATCTCCCCATTGGACACCGAGCCCGCGGAGGAGAGGATCTCCTCCAGGTAAAACTCCGTCTCTCCCTCAAAATAGGACTGCAGCGGGTCCAGCATACCGGCGGCAAGGGCCGCCGTGGCCCCCAGAGCCACAGCCAGCGCCAGGCAGGCCGCCAGAGCGCCCCACCGGACGCGGCGGTGACGCCTGCTTTCCCGTTCCTCCGGCGCGGCTTCCAACACAAACCGTGGGTCCACGCCGCCGAGCGCGTCGGCAATTCGTTGTTCCTTCATAGAGAAATCCCCTCTTTCTCCAAATATGTTTTCAGTTTTCGCCTGGTGCGCAGCAGCACCATTTTGACCTTCCCCTCTGACATGCCGCAGGAGGCCGCGATCTCCTTGACCGAAAGGAAATACCAGTAGCGGCGCAGAAAGACGATCCGGACCTGGGGCGCAAGGGCCTCCAAAAAACGGTTCAGCGCGTCCCGGAGCGCCAGGGTTTCATCCATCCGCTCCGGCGCTCCTCCCGGAACGCAGTCCCGCAGCTCCTCCAGCGCCAGAGCCGCCTGTCCCGCTCCCCGCTTTTCCGCCGCGGCGCTGCGGTACCGGTCCAGGGAGAGGTTCCGGGTAATGGCGCCGAGATATGCCTGCAGGCTGTCGGGCCGCTGGGGCGGGATGGCGTTCCACGCCTTCAGATAGGCGTCGTTGACGCACTCCTCGCTGTCCTCCCGGCTCCCCAGAATATGGTAGGCAATGGCATGGCAGTACCGCCCGTATTTTTCCGCTGTGGCCGCGACAGCGTGTTTCTCCCGGGCCCAGTACAGCTCAATGATCTGTTTGTCGTCCATATGCTCCGCTCCTTTGCGACGGTGAAAAGGCCTTTCACCCTGATAGACGCAGGGGACCGCCGCCTGGTAACAGAAATTTTGAAAATTCCCTGAAAGCCGCCCCGCAGACCGCCTGCCGCCGTCCCTTTTCTCCCCGCCTGAGGACTCCGGCAGACAAAAAGAGGGCTTGCGGCCCAGGATCTGGTAAGGTACAATAACCATATCAGCGATAACATCCTCAAGGAGGTACCGATATGGACGCCACACCCTTTTTTCAGCTGCTCTACTGGGACGCCCTGACAGAGAAGGAACAAAATCTGGTGGAGGAAAACATCAGGACCCTCCGCTTTGAAAAGAACGCCCTGGTGCTGGGCGGCGGCGACTGCCTGGGCCTTCTGCTGGTGACAAAGGGGCGGCTGCGGGCCTATCTTCTCTCCGAGGAGGGGCGGGAGGTCACCGTGTTCCGGGTGGGGCCCGGGGAGTGCTGCGTCCTCTCCGCCAGCTGCGTTATGAGCCAGATCCACTTCGAGACCCACATGGAAGCAGAGGAGGAATCGGAGCTTCTGCTTCTTGGCAGCGGCGTCTTCCGGCAGCTGACAGAGGAGAATGTCTCCATCCGCTGCTTTCTCTATGAGATGGCGGCGGAGCGGTTTTCCGAGGTACTGTGGGTGATGCAGCAGATCCTCTTCATGGGCTTTGACCGCCGCCTGGCCCTCTTCCTGGTTGAGGCCTGCCGCCGCGCCGGCGGGCAGCAGCTGAAGGTGACCCATGAGCAGATCGCCCGGGATCTGGGGTCCGCCCGGGAGGTAGTGACCCGGATGCTCCGGCGCTTCAGCGAGGAGGGGTTGGTGGAGCTTGGCCGCGGCACCGTGACAGTGAAGGCCCCGGAGGGCCTTGAGCGGCTGGCAGACGGCTGAGGAAAATTTCGGGAATATGTGACCGTAGTCACAGAAGACAGAGGGGTTTTCGGGTATACTAAAGCCATCAAGCGAGAAACTGAAAGGAGTTTTTGACTATGGCAGTGATGCATGTAACGACGCAGGATTTTGAGGAGAAAGTCCTCCATTCCGATATTCCCGTCCTGGTGGATTTCTGGGCGCCCTGGTGCGGCCCCTGCCGGATGCTGGCTCCCACGCTGGAGGAGATCGCCGGAGAGAACGAGGGCAAGATTGCGGTGGCCAAGGTGAATATCGACGAGGAGATGGATCTGGCCGCCCGGTTCGGCATTGTCTCCATCCCCACCATGATCCTTTTTGACAAGGGCGCCATGGCGGGCCGGGCTGTGGGCCTGCAGCCCAAGGCCTCCATCGAGAAGATGTGGAAGTAACATGTTTGGATTTTTCAAAAGAGCGGATATCAATGCCGGGGTGGAGCAGTACCGCTCCACCTCAGGTGCTGTGCTGCTGGATGTGCGGACGGCGGAGGAATACGCCGGCGGCCATATCCCCGGCAGCGTAAACGTCCCCCTGGGAAAACTGGAGGGTGTGGACCAGATCGCCAAAAAGGACACGCCTCTCTTCGTCTACTGCTACAGCGGCGCCCGCAGCGCCAGCGCGGCAGCGGAGCTGGAAGGGAACGGATATGAGAGTGTCCGCAACATCGGCGGCATCGCCGGGTGGCGGGGCCCTGTGGAGAAAGGATCGTGAAGGCAATGAAGGTTGTGATCGTGGGAGGCGTGGCCGGCGGCGCCACCGCCGCGGCGAGATTGCGGCGGCTTGAGGAACAGGCGGAGATCATTATTTTTGAGCGCTCTGGCTATGTGTCCTACGCCAACTGCGGCCTGCCCTACTACATCGGCGGGGAGATCACCGACCGGGAGGAGCTGACCCTCCAGACCCCGGAGAGCTTCCGCCGCCGCTTCAACATCGATGTGCGGGTCCGCCACGAGGTCACCGCCATCCACCCGGAGGAAAAGACCGTGGAGGTCCGGGACCTGCAGAGCGGCCGTACTTTCACCGAGTCCTATGACAAGCTGATTTTGTCCCCGGGGGCTGCGCCGGTGAAGCCGGATATCCCCGGCGTGGACGGGCCCCGGGTCTTTACCCTGCGGACCGTGGAGGACACTTTCCGCATCTACGATTTTGTGACGCAGTACGCCCCCAAGACCGCCGTCATCTCCGGCGGCGGGTTCATTGGCCTTGAAATGGCGGAAAACCTGATAAACCGCGGCATTCAGGTGACCATGCTCCAGAGGCCCCGGCAGGTGATGCGTCCTCTCGATCCGGACATGGCCGCCATGCTCCACGGAAAGCTGCGGAAGGCGGGGGTGGACCTGCGTCTCGGCACCAGTGCCGCTGCCCTCCATCCCGCGGAGAACCAGGTGGAGGTGGAGCTCACCGACGGACAGCGCCTGGGCGCGGACATGGTGGTGCTGGCCATCGGCGTCCAGAGTGACGGCAGCCTTGCCAAGGCTGCGGGCCTTGCGGTAAACAGCCGCGGCGCCATTGTGGTCAGCGACCGGATGGAGACTTCCCACCCGGACATCTACGCCGTGGGAGACGCGGTGGAGACCACCCACTTTGTCTCCGGCAAGCGGGCCAGCATCGCTCTGGCGGGCCCCGCCAACAAGCAGGGCCGCATCGCCGCCGACAACATCGCCGGCATTCCCAGCCGGTACACCGGAGCCCAGGGCTCCTCGGTGCTGAAGCTCTTTGACATGACCGCCGCGGTCACCGGCCTCAATGAGGCGGCTATTCAGGGGCTGGGACTCTCCTATGACAAGGTGGTCCTCACCTCCTCCTCCCACGCCTCCTATTATCCCGGGGCAAAGAGCATGGTGGTGAAGGTGCTCTTCGAGACCCCCACCGGAAAGATCCTGGGGGCCCAGATCGTGGGCTACGACGGGGTGGACAAGCGCATCGACGTGCTGGCCACCGCCATTCGGGCGGGCATGACCGCCTTCGACCTTACCGAGCTGGATCTCAGCTACGCCCCGCCCTACTCCTCCGCCAAGGACCCGGTGAACATGGCGGGCTTCGTCATGGAGAACGTCCTCACCGGTAAGGTCCGCCAGTTCCACTGGCAGGATGTGGAGGCGATTCAGAGGGACAGCTCCGCGGTGCTGCTGGATACCCGGACTCAGAGAGAGTTTGACCGGGGACATATTGAGGGGGCCCTCCACATCCCCGTGGACGAGCTGCGGGAGAGAATGGGGGAGCTTCCCAATGGGAAGACTGTATATGTATACTGCCAGAGCGGACTGCGCAGCTACATCGCCTGCCGGATGTTGACAGGGAACGGTGTGGAATGCTACAATCTCTCCGGCGGATACGGATTTTATTCCACCGTCGTGAAGGATCAGTGCCTCGCGCCGCAGGGCACCGGCCCCTGCGGACTGGCACGATAAAAGGAAAGCAAGGAGGAAAAAACGATGAATCTGAAAGGAACCAAGACCGAGAAGAACCTGCTGGCAGCTTTTGCCGGCGAGAGCCAGGCCTATACCAAATACGGCTACTACGCTTCCAAGGCCAAGAAGGACGGCTTTGTCCAGATTGGCAACCTCTTTGAGGAGACCGCTCACAACGAGAAGGAGCACGCCAAGATCTGGTTCAAGCTGCTCCACGACGGCGCTGTCCCCGGCACCATGGACAATCTGAAGGATGCCGCCGCCGGCGAGAACTACGAGTGGACGGATATGTACGCCGGTTTCGCCAAGGATGCGGAGGAGGAGGGCTTTGACGACATCGCCCGCCTGTTCCGCGGGGTGGCCGCCATTGAGAAGGAGCACGAGGAGCGCTACCGCAAGCTCCTGGCCAACATTGAGGGCGGCATCGTCTTCTCCCGGGACGGCGATACCATCTGGAAGTGCGGCAACTGCGGCCACATTGTGGTGGGCAAAAAGGCGCCTGAGATCTGTCCTGTCTGCGCCCATCCTCAGGCCTACTTTGAGATCAAGGCGGAGAACTATTAATCGATTCCCTATGATGCTTTACAGCCTGCCCGGCGCGGAATGTTTCCGCGTCGGGCAGGCTCTTTTGCCCCTCATACGCCGGGACGGAGCTTTTTATGTTCTCCCGCGGTCAAGCGGCTCTTCGTGGAGAGAATTTAATAGTACGCCACCAGCAGGTCCACCACGGTACCGTAGGACTGGACGCCGTCCTCCTGGCCGTAGCTTTTGAGGAAGGTGTCATAGACCTTCTGGCTCACCGTGTCCACCGGGGACTCCCACTGCTGCCAGTAGACGTTGTTGTACTGGATGTCCAGCAGCACTTCTTCGGCCAGTTCCTGCCGCAGCTGGGTCCAGAGCTCCCGGTCCGCCTTGTAGAGGGCGTTGGAGAGGTGGATGTAGCCCATTAAGTAGCCGGAGTATTGATACACCACATTGTCACAGGAGGTGGATGCCGCCACCGCCAGGAAGTTGCACTCCTGCTCCGAAGCGATCCCCCGCTGGTGTGCCAGCTCATGGGTGATGGTGGCGGGCAGAAGGCAGGCGGGACTGTCCACGTTCAAAACCGACTCCCCGGTCATCCCGGCGTAGTAGCCGGTGAACCCCATGGCGCTGAGAAGCTTGGAGCACAGCATCTTCTTGGGCACCCGGTCCTCTCGGGCCAGAAAGGGAAACTCCCGGGAGAGGTTGCTGTACACCGTGGTACTGCTTTGGAAAATGTCCTCCCGTTCCACGTTGAAAAGTCCCTGCCCGTCCCGGGGTACCGCGCCGCAGAGGTCGTTGAGTTCTTCGGTAAACAGCGCCGTTACCCGGTACAGTTCTTCCACCGTCACCGGCTGGGCGTAGAGGCCGCTGCGCTCCTGAAACCCGTCGGCGTAGTAGTTGATCCCCCAGGCGAGACAAAACCAATCTGCCACGGTGAGAACGCCGCACAGGAGGGATAACACCCGGAGGTATGCCTCCCGCCTCCGGTTTTCCGCCTTTCGAATGACAAAGGGCAGTCGGATCAGGGCAATCACCAGCGCCAGCCCCAGCCCCACATAGAGAAGTTCCGCAAGAGGGACCGGCACCAAATAGGTCACGGCGCTGAGCCCCTGCTTGAAGGGCTGGGTCACATGATCCACCAGCCAGGTCATGGCGCTTTGACTCTTTCGTCCAATCAGAAAAAGGAGCAGCAGAGCTGCAGCTACAGCAAACCAGATGTGGCGCTTGGGGGCGCAGTGAAATCGCTCTCTCATGCCCGTCTCCTCTCCTGGGC
The DNA here is from genome assembly GCA_944386985.1 of uncultured Oscillospiraceae bacterium. Classification (GTDB taxonomy): domain Bacteria; phylum Bacillota; class Clostridia; order Oscillospirales; family Oscillospiraceae; genus CAJFPI01. The sequence continues at coordinate 133,801 of CALXDD010000001.1, read as the reverse complement.
CAAAAGGCCCAGCATAGGCTCAAAGTCGATGCCCTCCCGGGGCGGCAGATTCTGGGGGAAGGTGTGGATGGCGCACTGGCGGACGAATTCCGCCGCCTGCTCCGCCGCCGCCTTCAGACTCTCTCCCCGGACCAGCGCCCCGGTGAGAACGCTGGCAAAGAGGTCGCCGGTGCCGTGGAAGGACCGCCCCACGAAGTCCGTCTGGATCATGGCGACAGTTCCGGTCTCCCGGTCGAAGCAGGCGGCGCCGGTCTTTCCCGGCTGGAGGCTCACTCCGGTGAGCACCACGCTGCGCCGTCCCCCCAGGCTGAGTTCCCGGACCATCTCCTCGGCGGCGCTGTGGGGCAGGTCCTCATACTTCCGGCCCAGCAGCAGGGCAGCTTCTGTACGGTTGGGCACGATCACATCCGCCTCCGCCGCCATGGCAGCCATCGCCCGGCACATCTTTGTGGTATAGGTGCGGTAGAGTACGCCATTGTCCCCCATAACCGGGTCCACCACCGCCAGGGTAGTGCTTTTCTCCTTGAGGGAGGTCAGGAAGGACCGGCACAGTTCCATCTGGCGGCAGCTGCCCATAAAGCCGGTGTAGACCGCCTCAAAGGTGAGGTCCAGACAGAGCCAGTGGTCCATGGCCTCCGCCAGCTGATCGGTAAGGTCCAGGAAGGTATTTCCAGTAAAGCCGCCGGTGTGGGTGGAGAGGTAAGCCGTAGGCAAGGGGCAGCACTGTACCCCCATGGCGGAGAGCACCGGCATGACAATCGTCAGGGAACAACGGCCAAATCCGGACAGGTCGTGGATGGCCGCTACGCGGGGTGTGGTTCGCATCCTGGTCAACTCCAACAAAAATAAGATGTAATTCTTGGTTATTATACTACGTTTTTTCCACTTGCGCAAGAGGCAAAGAGGTGCTATACTATCGTTCGTACCGAGTTCTCCAACCAGTGTTACGCGGGTATGGTGGAATTGGCAGACACGCCAGATTTAGGTTCTGGTGGGTGACCGTGCAGGTTCAAATCCTGTTACCCGCACCAGAAGCTTGATTGGTACAAGCAATCGGATGGAGGCTTAGCTCAGCTGGTTAGAGCGCCTGCTTCACACGCAGGAGGTCACTGGTTCGAGTCCAGCAGTCTCCACCAAAGATACCGGAAATTCTGTTGAATTTCCGGTATCTTTTTTTATTTTCTCCCAACCAGTATTAAAAATAGGATTGATCATCAAGGTCTATGAAAGCACAGAAAAGATGTCTTCCTCTATGGAGAAATCTCCCCTTCCATAGTGAGCTGCTGGCCGGAAAATTTTATGTGCGCAGCAGTCACCCATAGAAATTCGCTGCCCCGGACAAGCCCCAGAGCAGCGGAAATATATCGGAAATTTCTTATAAAAACATCCTTTCCATCCTTGCGTGGATGATCTCTCCACTGCGGACAGAAAGGATGCTTTGCTATTTAATGTTCAAGTCAGAATCGAAGATGCCTTTGCCGCAGGCACAGTTTCCTTGCCCAAAAGTTCCCGCACAATCTCATAATATCCGCCAACGGCATCATATAGTTGAGATTCTTCCATACTTTCATCTGCGGCGTGCGCCTGATTAAGACTCCCTGGCCCGAAAATGACTGTGTCTACACCGGCAGCTTCCCAAAATGTCTGCTCACAGCATCCGTCAAATGCAACACAAGTTTGATGTCCAAACAAGCGCTGGCAAACCTCGGATACTGTCTGTACAATTTCTGACTCTTCGGGAACACTTCCGCTCCCTGTTGACAGGTATGGAACCAACGAAAATGTGGTATGCTTTCCTGCAAAAGCAGTCGTAAGCTGTTCGGCTATTTCAGCACAAGCCTGCTCTGCAGTTTCTCCCGGAAGAAGCCGCCGGTCAATTTTCATCTCACATGCAGATGGAATTTGATTGCCCTTATCTCCTGCGCGGACAACTGTGATTACAGCTGTCCCGCAGCCGAGGAGGGGATGACGTTTTCCTTCCAGCCGGCGATTAATCTCCGCAACGGCATTCACAACAGTAGGAATATCTGCTATAGGATTCACCGCATGATCAGGACGGGCCGCATGGCCGCCTTTTCCGGTAATCGTCACCTTCATTCGCACAACGCCCTTATGACACACCGCCGGCCTCAATTCAGTTGGCTCGCCTATTACCGCATAATCTGCATGTCCAAGAGTTTCCAGCGCTTTTTTCAGTCCGATGCTGCGCGATTCCTCATCCGCTACATAGCACAAGACCAGTTCCCCACGATTAATCTCACCCGTATCCAGCAGTTTGCGTACAGCGGCAATCTGCGCGGCAATTCCCCCCTTCATATCGGTTACACCGAGGCCGAAGAGCCGGCCGTCTGACCTTGTGACCTGGAAAGGTTCCTTTGTCCACCCTGAATTGGCTGCAACCGTATCCAGATGGCCGGTTAAAACCAACACAGGGCCGTCGGAACCTCCTTTTATTCGGGCAATCAAATTGGCGCGCCCCTCTGCTGCATCCTGTATGGATACTTCTGCACCAATGGAAGAAAGTTCTGCGCCGAGGAATTCCGACAATTCTCGTTCGTTTCCCGGGGGATTGGTTGTATTGACTGCTACCATCCTGGTGAGCAGGTCATACGCATAGGCGAAATATGATTCATGAAAAAGCGCATTCATGCGTACACCCCGCATTTCCTTGGTAAAGATACGAAACTTCTTCCTGCGACAGCACAACATCTGCCGCCTGCATGGAATCCCGCAACTGCTCGATGTTACTGCTGGAAAAAATTGCTGACGCAGGCACCATATTGCAGGTAATATATGCCAGAACTACAGATGTAACGGAGACTCCCTTCTGATGCGCAATCTCTTTTACCCGCTCCAGTTTCTGGAGATTCTCCTCATTCAAATATCGATGTCTGGCTCGTTCACTCAGATGATCAAGCCCAAGGGCACCTTTTGCAAAAAAACCTTTTGCCTGGGAGGAAAAACCAAATACAGGCAGACCGCTTGTACAATACCAGTCGTACTCTGACGGAGTCATGAAAAACTGAGTCGTATCGCCGTGAAGCTCCGGCGTTGTATAAGCCAGACTCCATTGCATCTGAGATGCAGCCAGATGGGTCAGATGTTTCTCCCGTGCATATGCCTGAAATGCTTCGATCCGTTCATGATGCCAATTGGATACCCCAACCAAACGCGCCTTCCCTGTTTTCACGATATCATTGAGCGTCTCGCAGATCTCTTCCACAGGCCGGCTCTCATCATCTCTGTGCAGCCAATACATATCGACGTAGTCCGTGCCAAGAATTTTCAGACTTGCATTGAGATCTGATTCTATACTGGCTCGATCCAATCTGCGCTGCTCCGGATGCCCCAGAGGAAAATGTCCGCCCTTTGTAGAAAGAAGGATTTTATCGCGATTTTTTCGATCTTTCATCCAAAGACCGACAAGTATCTCACTGTATGGTAATCCGGCCTCGGTCCACATACCGTATACATGCGCGGTATCCAGTGTGTTGCCTCCCATCTCCGTATAGACATCCATCATTTCAAACGCTGTTTCAACGCCGATCTTATCTCCGAAGAAATCGGTTCCTAAAACAAGTTTTGAGAAGGCTGTGTCATTTATCCTGAGATATCGCATGGTACATCTCCTTATTATTCAGCGACGTTACTGGTATTGCGCAAACTGTGGATTGATAATTCTTGCATGACTCCCCGTTCTGCAGAAGGCGGACGCAATTTCTACCATAAGGCGCTGACACCGCTCCTCGCTCTCCAACGTAGCCGCCCCAATATGGGGGGTGACGGAGACGTTGGGCATAGTCAGCAGCGGATTGCTGCAATCAAAAGGCTCTGCGCGGGTGACATCAAGTCCGGCAAAGGAGATCTTTTTGCTGTTCAGCGCGTGAATCAGCGCGGCTTCATCCACCAGCTCTCCCCGGCTGGTATTGACGAAGATCGCTCCATCTTTCATAGAAGAGAAGAACGTCTCATCAGCCAGATTTTCTGTCTGAGGGGTAGAAGGAATGTGGAGACTGATGACGTCACTGTTTCTCAGAACAGTTTCCATGTCATGAAAGAATTCTACGTTTGGGTGCTGCTGGAGGGCTTTTTCGTTTTTGACAATATCATATGCCATTACCCGCACATGAAATCCCTCCAGCATTCTGGACAGGTGTTGAGCGATTTGTCCGAACCCAATCAGTCCTACCACTTTCCCGTCCAGTTCCCTTCCTGTGTAAGGACTCCAAATTTTTTCCCGTGAACAGCTGCAGGCATACGCATAGCCGCGAAGGCAGGAAAGGATATGCGTCAATGCAAGCTGTGCGACTGCCTGTGCATTGGCCCCTGCCAGGTTGGCAATGGCAATCCCCCTGCTTGTCGCATATGGAATATCAAAATTATTTACGCCGGTTCCATATTTGATCAGCAATTTCAATTGGGGCCGTGCGGCGTCAATCAATTCCTGATCCCATTCCTCCAGACTGGCGATAACATAGTCGTATCCCTCCGCAGCAACCTCCAGCAGTTTTTGCCGGTCTGCTTTATCCACATGCTTTCGCACAGTTGTAAACCCTTCATCGCGCAGCCCTTGAATCAGAGGATCTGCGAAAAGGTCATCATAAAGATTTAGCCAAATACGTCTGCTCATGATGATTTCTCCATTTGTACTAATCTTCGATCAGGGAGATATAGCGCATCATTTTTTCGTATGTCTGTTTCATGCCGGGATACTCCATGGGAACCGGGAGGAACGGGGCTCTCGGCTCACCGATATCGGTAAATCTTTCACGGATGATGGTCTTGCACGCTCCGTAGAGAGAAGGATACGATACCAACTCCGTGATCAGTTCATTGGCGCGGATCTGCCACAACTGTGCCTGTTCAAAATCCTTGGCCCGAATGCAGCGCTCGATCTTCAGAAAGATCTCCGGCATCGTTCCGTATGTTCCGCCAATTCCGGCATCAGCGCCCATGATCCGGCCGGCCAAATACTGCTCATCCGGGCCATTGAATACAATGAAATTCTTTCCGCCAACCGTTTTGAACTGCTCGGTCTGGTACGCGTTCATAGATGTGTTCTTAATTCCTGAGACGCGGTCATATTCCAGCATTTTTCGGAACAGATTCATCGAAAGATCATATCCGGTCAGCTGCGGAATGTTATAAATGATAAACGGAATGTCAGCTGCGTCCATAATGGCTTTCCAATGCTGCTCAATAGTGGCTTCATCCGGACGGTAGTAGATGCAGGGCACCGCAGAGATTCCATGGGCACCACACTTCCAGGCGTGTTCGGCCAATTCAACCGAATGGCATGTGGCAGGCGCGCCTACATGAACGATGATCGTCATTTTGTCGCCCACTTCATCCAGCAGCGTTTCCGCTACCAGCTTTCTCTCCTCAACAGTGAGCAAAACGCCTTCCCCTGTGGATCCACAGGCATACATGCCGGTGACGCCCAGCTTTGCGTACTGCCTTGCAATTTCCCGAATTGCCTGCGGCGATACATTCCCATGCGCGTCATACGGCGTATTGAGGGCTACAAAAATACCGGTGAATGCGGAGGTATCATATTTTGTCATAGTCGTTCTCCTTTATTTAACCCTTTACTGCTCCCATTGTTGTTCCTGTTACCAGATATCTGGAGGACAAAACGTACATCAGCAATACTGGCAGCGTACAGATGATAGAGCCCGCCATCAACGGTCCCCATGCAAAAATATCGCCGATCATCATATTGGACAGCGCAAGCGTAATCGTCTTCTTTGCAGACTCCTGGATGACCACAAGTGCGTACAAATATTCGCTCCAGCACATGGTGAACATAAAAATAACCGTGCTCATTACCCCGGGAAGGGACAGCGGAAGCGCAATACGGACCATGCTTTGGAGCTTGCTGCATCCATCTATTTCGGCGGATTCTTCCAGCCCCTCCGGAATAGATTTCAGATAGGCGATCAGCATCCAAGTCGCATAGGGGATTGTAAAGGTGGGATAGATCAAAATGAGTCCCAAAAGCGTATCACTGAGCCCTATTTTGGATATAAAGAGGTAGAGAGGAATGTACAAAACCGTTCTGGGCAGGAGATATGCGTACAGGACGGCTTTTGAGGAAAATTTCCGACCGGGGAAATCCAGTTTTACAATTGCGTATGCCGCAATATAACTTACGACTGCGGAGATAAGCGTTACGGTGCAGGACACAATCAAGCTGTTTTTTATATTATTGAGGAATCCCTTGTCAAAGAGGACCTCTTTGTAACCGGACAGTGTAAACACATGCGGCCAAAATGTAGGCGCCGGATTATAAATTTCCTTTTGAAACTTGAAAGATGTGTTTGCCATCCAATAAACAGGAAACAGAGCGGCCACAAGAAATAAAATCAGCACGGAATATACAATAATCCATTTGATCCATGTATTTCGTTTCATAATTATTTTCCTCCTCTTCTCAGGATTGATCCAACATTCTCTTTGTGGTAAAGTGGATCAAAACCGCAAGCGGCGGGAAGGAAATCAATGCAACAGCCAATGCTTTTCCAATGTCCATATTCATAAATCCAAACGTATAGCTCAGGGTCGACAGGATTTGCGTGCCGTTTGCAGGCCCTCCTTTTGTCAAGACCCACACGATCTCAAAGTCTCCCAGTGTCCAAACTGTTGTGACGATTGTTGCAAGTATCGTTACATTTTTAATCATCGGAAGCGTGACGGAGCGAAATCTCTGAAACACATTTGCTCCATCAATTCTGGCAGCTTCATAAAGTGTCCCGTCAATACATTGCAGCCCGGCTAACACGGAGATTCCAACAAAGGGGATTCCCCGCCAGGCATTTACCAGCACAACCGCCCCCATAGCCAGCGAGCGGCTCGCTAAAAATCCAATGCGCTCCTCCACAATGTTCAAATTCAGCAGAATATAATTCAAAACTCCGCTGATATCTGAAAAAATCCACTGCCAAATCAGAACAGATACCATTGTTGGAATTGTCCAGGGCAAAATCAGCAGCGCTCGATTGACATTTCGGAATACGATCCGTTCATTGAGCAGCAAGGCCATAATGACGCCGAAGACGACCTTCAGAGCTACTGCCGCTACTGTAAAAATTACGGTATTCCACACTGAACGCCAGAAAAGGGGATCTTTTATCAGATCCACATAGTTTTGAAATCCGATAAATGATCCTTCGCTTCCGACTTTTTTGTCAGTCAAGCTCACAAAAAGAGCCCATATAAATGGGAACACCATTACGATGAGCATATAAACTACAACAGGGGAGATGAGTGCAATTCCCAGCCGACGCAGGTGCGTCTGCCGTGATCCTTTGCGAAAGAAGTACCCCTGCCTCATAAGCATTCCTCCTGTTATAAGTAAGATCCTGTGTTTTTTTGCTGCCGGCGCCCATTGGGGCGCCGGCAGCAGTTTGTTCCCTGGCGAAGTCGTTACTTTGCGATCACTGCATCAATCTTGTCCTGGAGATTTTGCAGCGCAGTCGGAATATCCGTCTGCTCGACCAGAACCTGCTGGAACATATCGTTGACCAACCGCTGGGTGTATACCTCGCCGGCAGCGGGATTAAAATCGGACTGATAGCCCAGGAATACGAAGCTGTCCACCGTATCAATAAACGCCTTATTGACAGGGTCCTGCCAGATTTCGTCGTTCTTGAAGTCCTCATAGATCGGACAAGTCAGCGGCGCACCGCCCTCCAGCCACTCTCTGTAAGACTCAGGCTCCGTCATATACAGCAAATATTCTTTTGCCAATTCCGGGTTTGCTGTGTTCTTGAATACCGCCAGGTTGTTGCAGACGCCCGGAATGTATCGACCTGCAGGACCGGAGGGCAGCGTGGCGACGCCGGTCTTCTCAAACAACTCCTCATCGCTGGTCTTAAGGTTGTTGTAGATACTGCCCGCATTAATGACCATGGCAGCCTGTCCGCTCAAATACGCGTTGTTGTTGGAAGAATCATCCCAGTTTACCGCAGAAGGCGCCACAGATTTATCCACAAGGAAAATGTCAGAGATCAGCTGTACGCCTTCTTCGGACTCCTTGGAGTTTACAATCGAACTCTTCCCGTCCTCTGAGAACAACGCGCCGCCATAGCTCCAAATCACAGCCCGCGCAAACCACTCGGCATCCGAATTGTTCTTGCCGAAGCCGACGCCGGCGCCGACCACTCCGCTTGCAGGGTCGTTGCACGCATTTGCAATCTCACGAAATTCCTCCCAGGTCTTGGGGGGCTCAGTATATCCCGCTTTCTCCAGAAGATCCTTTCGATAGTGCAGGACAATGGGCTCTGTCCAGTAAGGAATCGCATACTGGGCGCCTTCATAACTGACAGCGCTTGCAAGGGAGGGATACAGGGCCTGGCGCTCATCAATCTGCTGGTATACATCGGAGAGGTCCAGCAGAACGCCCTGATCCGCAAACATACCCGCTTCCTGATACCCCATATAGGTCACATCGGGAGTCTCTCCGGATTCTATGGCAGCTGTCCACTTGGTGAGAAACTCTGCGTAGGGGATCATTTCAACTGTAACATTGATTCCTTTCTCTTCGCCGAACTGTTCAGACCGGTCTACAAAGTACTGGTTGGATACATCGGAAAAATTCTTCAGCATCCAAACGGTGAATTCAGTGCTGCCGCCAGTGTCATTCGTTTTGTTGCCGTCATCGTTATTGGCTCCGTTGCAGCCTGTAAAAAGGTTGCGGTTAGTACTGCTGCAAGAACCAATGCTACAAACTTTTTCATGGTATCCTCCTTAAAAATGAATTTTATCTAAAAGGCAACCATAAGCCTTTCAGTTCTTTAAGAATTCAGCGGATATCAATGCAAATCGTTTTTATATCACACATACACTGCAGAGCATATTTGCCGCCCAACCGGCCAACCCCGCTCCATTTGCTGCCGCTGCCTCCGAAGGGCAGGTGATACTCCAGATAGCAGTTTCCATCATTCACTACGACCACGCCGCTTTCCAGCTTTTCAGCAAAGGTATGCGCGCGGGAAATATTTTGCGTGAATACAGACTTTACAAGTCCCCACTGGTCACAGTTGGCCAGGCGCAGCGCTTCCTCTTCCGTATCAAAGGGGAAGATCGGAGCACAGGGCCCGAAGGTCTCATCGAGATTGTAAAGACTATCCAGAGGAACATCGCATACCACCGTGGGTTGGAAATAGAATCCACGTTCAAAGCCTTCTGCCGGCTTTCCGCCGGTCAAGAACTTTACGCCTCTGCGTCTCCCATCCTCTGCATGCTCAATATTTTTCTGGAAGGTGCTTTGGTTGTTCATAGAGCCCATTGTGACGCCCTTCACCATTGGGTCGCCCAGCACATACGCCTCTGCCGCTGCAACCATTCGATCGCAGACTTCTTTATAGATGCTGCGCTGCACCAGAATTCTCTCTGTTGCGCAGCAGATCTGTCCTGCATTGTCAAAACAGGCAGAAGCAATCGGAGGGATCGCCAGGTCCAGCTTCGCATCCTCAAAAATGATGCTCGGCCCATTCCCGCCCAACTCCAAAAGCATACTTTTGGCCGTTGCCTTGGATGCGATGGTCTTGCCAACTTCCGTACTTCCAGTAAAGCCGATTCCGTTGATATCATTGCTCATTGCGATTTCGTCGCCCACAACGGAGCCGCGTCCGGTTACCAGATTAATTACGCCTGCGGGCACCCCTGCTTTGTCGAGACATTCCATGAGTTTAATTGCACACAGCGTTGTGCTGGAAGCAGGATTCCAAACGACGGTATTGCCGGTCGCCAAAGCCGCAGCCAAATACTCGCTGGGAATATTGACCGGATAGTTCCAAGGGGTAATAATTCCCAGCACGCCTTTTGGTGTCAGCTTTGTGTAAACAACTTTGTTCTTATCTCTTGTTGGAAGCGCTTCGCCGTTCAACAGCCATTTGCACTGCTCCGCACACTCCTCAAACTGACTTGCCGCCGCAGAGGCTTCTCCCAAAGCCTCTGTATAATACGGCTTTCCCTGTTCCCTTGACAGAGTTTCCGCCAGTTCCTCCTGCGCCTCCTGAACAGCGTGCATAACTTTCAGCAGCAGCTCCGAGCGCTCAAAGACCGAGGTGTAACGATACCACTCAGAGGCCTTTTTCGCAGCCTGGATCGCTTTCTGAACGTCACCGCGTGTTCCATCAGGCGTAAGAGCGATCACTTCGCCGGTGGCAGGATTGACCGACTCCCGATACTCTCTTGACTCTGATTCCACCCATTTCCCATCAATATACATCTGATAAGATTCCGCTTTGCTCATATGTATCACCCTCCATTGCGTTTTACACGGTGTGAACTATGTGATGTTTTACCGCTGTACTCGTCCGCTTCCATCCCCATTCATCAGCAGCATTACTTCCTCCACGGAGACACGATTGAAATCGCCCTGTATGGTATGCTTGAGACAGGAAGCTGCGGTGGCAAAATCTACGACCTCCTGGGCGGGCATCTGATGGTATAGCCCATAGATCAGTCCCGCACCAAAGGAGTCGCCTCCGCCGACCCGATCCCAAATATGAATGTGATAGGAAGGGGAAAAATAATAATTTCCATCCTTATAGAGCATGGCTGCCCAGTTGTTGTCACTTGCTGAAATAGAGGTTCGGAGCGTAATGGCGACTGCTTTGCACCCGTATCGCTGGCCAATTTCCTTCGCAACCTGCTGATATCCCTCACGGGAGAGTACGCCATTGGTCACATCCGAGTTATGGGCTTTGATCCCAAGTACCTTTTCCGCGTCCTCCTCATTGGCAATACATACATCCACATATTGCATCAGCTCAGACATCGTTCGATATGCTTCCTGCGTACTCCAAAGCTTTTTTCTGTAGTTCAAATCACAGCTGATACAGATATTCTTCTCTTTCGCTGCAATGCAGGCGGAACGAACGCTGTCTTTCAGGGCATCTGAAAGCGCAGGTGTGATTCCTGTAAAATGAAACCACTCCGCACCATCAAGTATTTCGTCCCAATGAAATGCGTGAGAATCTACCGTGGCAATTGATGACAGCTTCCTATCATAAATCACTTTTGAAGGTCTTTGTGACTGCCCTTTTTCCGCAAAATATATTCCGACTCGGTCCCCCAAACGAAGAATATTGGATGTATCTACACCAAAACTCCGCATGGAATTTATTGCGGCCTGCCCAATTTCGTTTTGAGGAAGCGCCGTCACAAATGCCACATCCTCGCCATAGTTTGCCAGAGAAACTGCCACATTGGCCTCTCCGCCGCCAAAGGTTGCCTCCAGCAGGTCATTTTGAAACAGCCTGTGGCCATCTGCGGACATCAATCGAAGCATGATCTCTCCAAATGTTACAATCCTCGCCATGTTCTCCCCCGCTTTCAGCGCTGCACCAACTGCACCGCGAGTCCCGCAATCTCCTGCTCAAAACAAATGCTCTTTAATCTTCCGGACTTGTCCCGCTTCTCAGAACCTCTGCGAAAACGACTTCCAACAGCGTTCAGATACCGAACCGTTCGTTCCAAACAGGGTGTACTGTAGGCAATGAATCCTTTCCCGCCATATGCCGTGTGCTGCACGATTTCAAGTCCTGTATCAACGAAGTAGGAATCTGCTTTGCTTTTTTGGATCTCAAGCTGCAGAAGGGAAGCCGCTTGACAGGCAACGGCCTCTGCATCCTCGTTTTCTGCCAGGCAAACTCCAACATGGGACAGCTGCAGGCCCAGCATCAACTGGACGGACTTTTTGCAAAGTGCGGAGATTTCATCCCACTCATGCCGTTCCAAATGTTTTCCCAGCATATAGGTACCGCCGCAGGCAACCACGTTTTCACAAGCAAAATAGTCTGCCAGGTTTGTCAGGCCGATCCCTCCTGTTGGAACAAAACCGACGTTTTTGTAGGGCCCGCCCATTGCTTTGATTGCTTTGACGCCGCCGGCCTGTTCCGCTGGAAAGAACTTTACACATGTTACCCCAAGCTCCATCGCCTGTTCCAACTCACTGGGAGTCGCAATTCCGGGAAGCATCTCTACCCCCACAGCATTTCCATAACGGACAACTTCTTTGTTCAAACCAGGAGAGACCAGAAATTGTGCGCCTGCTGCAACCGCCGTCTCTGCTTGTCCAAGCGTCAATACCGTACCGGCGCCTACTAAAATTTCAGGATAGTTCTCTCGAAGATATCGAATGTATTCTTCTGCACGCTCCATGCGGAATGTAACTTCCATGATGGGAATACCGCCTGCTTTCAGTGCCTCCGCTAAACTGGCGCATTCCTCCATACTGGTTATATTTGTGATTACAGGCACAATACCAATGTCCCATATTTTGTTGGACATTCCACCCATACTCAGAACCTCCTCGCATACTCCCGGATGCGCTCGACTCCATGTGTAATATTTTCTTCCGAAGTTGCGTACGTCATACGGATATATCCTTCACCACACGCTCCAAAGCCAGATCCAGGAACTGTTACAACGCCTGTTTTCTGCAGCAGGTCCATACACAGTTCCCTGGATGTCATTCCGGCTGCATGTGTTAACTCTTTTGCGTTTACGAATGCATAGAACGCACCTTTTGGTTTTCGAATCGAAACCCCAGGCACCGTATCAAGCAGGCCGCAAATAAGATCCCGCCTGGCCTGATAGCTCGCCTTCATCCGCTCAATCTCATCTTGACAATGCAAAAGCCCATATGCCGCTGCTATTTGGCTGGGAGCCGGCAAGCAGGACGCGCCATTTTCATGGAGCTTTGTCATATTCTTTATGATGGCCGGAGGTGCAATGGCATATCCCAAACGCCATCCGGTCATTGCAAACATCTTGGAAAAGCCATTGATATATACGGTCTTTTCCTTCAGAGCTTCAAAGGAAGCGAGACTTGTATATTTTTCTTCGTCATACACAAGACGGCTGTATATTTCATCCGAAATAACAAAAATATCGCGATCTGCCAATATAGCAGCAATTCTTTTACAGGAATCGGCGTCGATTACCGCCCCTGTCGGATTGGATGGTGAGTTGAGAATAATTGCCTTTGTTTTCGGCGAAATCGCCGCCTGGATCTCATCCGGATCTGGTATAAAATTGTTTTCTTCCCGTGCTTCCACAACTTTGCAGCGGGCGCCGCACATTCCTATTTGACCAAAGTAATTCGGCCATGCCGGTGTGACAACAATCACTTCGTCTCCCGGGTCAACCAATGTAAACAGCGCCATCTGAATTCCTTCCGTAGCTCCGCATGAGATCATGATCTCATTGTCGGGATTGGGCGCCAGATCATTTTTGTGGTATTGAGAGATTGCTTCCCGCAATTCCAGTATTCCAACATTGGGTGTATAGTGGGTCAGCCCTTTTTTCCAATATAAGCAGGCTTGCTCAATAATGGGCGCCGGCGTAACAAAATCAGGTTCCCCTACTGTGAAACTGATGGTATCGTCCATCTTCAAGGCTTCATTGTACATTTCCCGAATGACAGAACCGCTCAACTGATCGGTCAATTTTGACATGCGCATCGATTTGTCCTCCCGGCTGGTACCATTTTACTACGTTGAATCCGTTTCCGTTGTTCCATATTACGGGATGTAATATCTTATCTCGAAACGATTGTATCATCCCATTATAAAAAAAGTCAATAGCGCAATATCTAAAATTATTTTTTTTGGTAAAAATGCCTCTTTTTTTCTGCAAAATTTATAGCATTAATGCATTTGCTTTTTCTTCTAATTTTTAAATTGTGTGGAAAAATATTGTATTTTTGCAAAATGTATATTATAATGCATTTTGTAATAGGAAAATAATTCCTCTTTTATGGTTCCTTTTTGGAATTATTTTTAATAGCTTTTATGGGAAACACAGAGAACATCAGATATACGAATTTCCTTTTCCTATTTTGTTATGAATTGCTTTAAAGTTTGTTGTCGGAGAGTGTGTATATGACAAATAACGCCTCAAGGGTACAGGTTTTAGACCGAGCATTGGACTTGATTGAATTACTGGCAACCTCCGAAAACGGCCTCAGCATTTCTGAACTTTCTGCGGCAACAGGTCTTCCAAAAAGCACTGTTCACAGAATTCTCTCAACGTATGCAAGCCGCCATTATATTGAAAAAGATGCTGAAACCAGTATTTACCGCCTCGGTCATAAATTTGTCGAAATTGCAAGCCTATATCTCAATAAAATCGTTCTGAAAACCGAGGCAGCCCCTATTATGCACGAACTGGCGACTACCTTTAACGGCATTTCCTATTTAGGAGTTTTAGAAAATAACGAGGTCATGTACTTGGAGCGCGCGGAACAGTTTAACAGTCTGCGGCTCTATACTCAAATTGGAAAACGTGAGCCTATATACTGTACAGCGCTTGGAAAAGTTTTAATGGCATTCCTCCCTGACCAGGAATTTGAACACATTGCACAGCAGTTATCCTATAAGCCCTATACGGATAACAGCATTACAAATTACAGTGATTTCAAAAAAGAGGTCATGCGTGTCCGATCCCAGGGGTATGCAGTTGACAGAGAAGAGCATACAATTGGCAGCAGTTGTCTGGCCGTTCCTATTTTTGACTATACCCGAAAAGTAATGGCAGCAATGAGCATTTCCGCCCATTCTTTGTTTGAGCACTATTCAGAATCTGCCATATTCTCAAAAATGCATGATGCTTCTATTGAGCTGTCACGTCGTATGGGATACACACAACCCCCAGCTCCCTACTCAAAATAGCATTATTGGATCAGCAGCGGATATTTGCACAGTTGATATCGAATCATTTCATATCAAGAACTCGTATGCCAACGCATTGCCTGATGCAAAATTCAGCGGGAAGGCATCTGCCTGTCCTTCATAGATCCTCCCTGATCATCAAACCTATTGGCAAATAAAAGAACCACCGTCTCATTTGTAAGCATTGAGATGGTGGTTTTTTTATATTTTTGGAATTTTTCTTTTGATGACATACTTGTAGGAGTGCTTCTTCCCATGCCTCACCGGCAGCAGTTCGGCTCGGTTTTTCAGTCCCTGTATCGCCGCCTCGCACTATCCCGCATGGATTCCTCTGCGCAGTCCTCGGTACATTATATCATGCACAGATCACAGGCAGAGATCCGAAACATGCAGGATCTGAGAGTATTCTCTCCGATGGATCAGCCGGTCCGCTTCCAGCGCCTTCAATGGAGGAATTTCGGTCACCTCCTGACCAGCGGCAACGGGGATATGGGCGATATCTGCTGGAAACTGGAACTTGTGGGAAGCCTGCAATCCGGGAAAATTCATCCTATAATCTTTGTTTTTCGGAGGTAGCCACTGAAACTTTACACAAAGTCGCAGTGCTGGAGAATACCGCTGAGAAGCGGCAGACGATACAAAGTGCCCCCTAAAGCGCATAAGGGCCCCCGGACCACAGTGGTCCGGGGGCCCTTGCCCGTTACTCCTTTGGGAGGATGTCGTCCCCCACATCGTCGATCTTATCCTTGGCAAGCTCCAGCACTTTCAGGAGCCACCCTGGGATGGGCGCACCCAGCAGAGCGGCATTCTCCGCAATACTGCCCAGTTCTGTGATGCAATACCATGTCAGCACCAGCGGCAGCAGGAGCCCGGAGCCGGGAAAGTCAAATCCCACCAGCGGGATCTGGTTGATAACGATCACCAGCACCCGGTCGGCGATGGCCGCCAAAAGAACCACCACCAGCTCGCCGGACTTGTGCCACAGTCCTTCCCGGGCGGCCCTGCTGGACCAGCTGCCGGACTTGACGGCGGCGGAGGTTCCGGTGGCATAGTCCAGTGTCATCAGGACAATCCAGGCCAGACACAGCCAGCCCACCCAACCCCAGAAGGCGGTGAAGGCGGCGATGGCGGCGGAGACGCAGGCTTTGATCGCCAGCATCCAGTCATACTCCAACCGTCATTTCTCCTTTCTCAGCCGGCAGATCACTGCCGCGGCCTCCTGCCGGGTAAGCGGCGCCTGGGGCTTTGTTCCGTCAAAGATCCCTTCTGCCTGCAGAGCGTTCCAGTTCTTACCGGCCCAGTCGCTGACAGGCTTTGCGGCCTGCTCTGCCTCATACCGATCCATAAAGGCTTTGAAATCTTCGTAAGTCATAGTATCCTCCAGATAGTCAGAATAAAGATAAGGTTCCGGATCGATCCATTGGCCGTCCTTCTGGATGCCGAAGTGGAGGTGCGCCCCGGTGCTGCTGCCAGTGGAGCCCATGGTCCCGATGATCTGTCCCTCCTCCACGGCGTCGCCGACGGCTGCCTGGAGGGACTTGGTCATGTGGCAATACTGCATCATATCGCCATTGGCAAGCCGGATATTGATGTGGTAGCCCAAAATGGCATTGTATCCGGCATATTCCACGGTACCGGCGGTGTGGGCGGTAATGGAGGCCAGCGTATGCCCGGCTCCCACTACGTCCACACCGTTGTGGGAGGAACGCGCTCCGGTGACGGGATGCACTCTCGGGCCAAAAGGACAAGTGATCACCGCATCCTTGTCAAAGAGAACTCGACAGGCCATTACTTCGCCCCGCTTTGCTCCTCGTCCGCCTGCCCGGCGGCGGCTCTCATCTGCTGGATATACGCCTCCACGGCCTCCACCATGGCCGCCTTGTTGGGATAGAGCTCTGCCAGTTCGCCGTGCAGGGCGGTGCGGCTCATGCGGGCCTCCTCCAGGGCGGCAGTCTGCTCCTCGCTGGTCATAGCGTCCCAGGCGGTCTTGGCGGCAGCAAAGTCGAACTCCGGCAGGATACCGCCGGTGTTGCCCTCGGTGGACCGGCCCAGGTTCACATCCGCAAGGAACATGGAGAAGGCGGTACCCACGTCACAGCTGGGGTAGTCGGTCTTGCGGCGGGTCTCTGCCACCCGATAGACCTCATAGATACAGTTTGCAGGGTAGAACATCATTTTTCTCCTTTCAAAATCAGAACAAATTGGTTTTCCGCCGGCCGCGGCGTACTGCGGCCGGGGTGGGGAGGGCTGTGCACTGCCGTTGTACTGCGGCGCGCATCCCTTCCCTATCTGCTGCAGATGACTTCTTATGAAGTCATCATCCTTCTCCCCCAAACCAGTCTATGTTGCACGAAAGCATGCAATCAAAACTGTGCCCTGGGAAACATCCCCCATAGGAAAGCGATTTTGGCCATAGTCCGTTCCGCTTTCCTTCCCTTTGGCACAAAAAAAGCACTGTTCCCATATGGAACAGTGCTTTTTGCCCATCGAAACGATCTGCTTTGCCTCGATCATGTGGGATAATTGCCCGGCAGACGCTTTGATCCCCCTTTTCCGCCCAATGGGCACAGAAAAGGGGGATCAAAATCAGGCCAGATCTTGTCCGACCGCTGTTTTCAGGATTTCTCCGAGGGCTGCGGATCGGCAGACGGCATCTGCTCACTCTGCTGCCCCTGCTGCTCATTCTGCTGGGTGCTCTGCTGTGCGCTCTGCTGCGTGATCTCATTCCAGATCCGGTTGACGTCCTCCATGCAGTTGAAATACAGGCTGGTAAGCAGATTGGAGGGGATTCCCAGCTTCTCAGAAAGCTGGTCAATCTGGGCCCAGTCCGCCCGCTCATAGCTCAAAGCCAAATCGTAGAGCATCCCGCAGCGGCCCTTGTGATAAAGGAGGGCGTCTTTGACTTCCTCCTGAATGGGAATCTGCGCCAAAATCTCCTCCATGGGGGCGTCGATCAGATAATTGAGGGTGGAGAACATTCCCATAATGTAGGCCTCCTGCTTGGAGATAGGCATGTCCTTGGCGTACACCATAAGGCTGCTGCAGAAATTGGCCCGCATAAAGGACAGGCGCAAAAACTCCTCCGCTCCCTCGTCGATCTGATTTTCCGCATTGCTGGCGCTGAGCAGATAAACCCACTGCTTCAGCTCATTGAGGCCAATGGTCATAATGGCCTGACGAACTGTAGTGACCTTTCGGCGCAGAGAGAAATACCGGGAATTGGCAATCTTCAGGAGGCCGTAGGTCAGCGTAGCGTCTACGGAGATGATCCGCTCGATCTCCTCCACATCCGGCTCGTCCTGAATCACAGCCACCATCAGGCGGAAGAAGTTGCTCTGCATGTAGCCGCTGTTATGGGTCTTCTGGGTCATCTTTTCCGCCACAAAGGTGCCCTCCATGGCGTCGGCCTTCAGCTTCAAAGCCCGCTGGTACAGTTCTTCCCGGTCGATGCCCATGGCGATGCAGAGCTTGTTCATACTGTGGGCGATCTCGATGATGTTCTTCAGCGTCAGCTCCGGGGTGCTCTGGAAATTCAGCTTGATGTAATCGATGCTGTCCAGCATGGCGAGGTACCGGGGCGCGAACTGGAACTCGTTCACCGCGATCTTATACCCCTCCTTGGCATACTGCTGGATCATGTGCATGGCCAAGGGGTGGATGATCACGCTGTCATCGATCTGGATCACCAGCTCATTTTTATCAAAGAGGCGGGGCGTCTTCTTCATCAGCAGTGTGGTGGTGAAGGTCATGAAATGCAGCGCTCCCCGCAGCAACTTGTCGGTATTCAGAGTCAGAAAATTGTAGATCGTATCCGCCGCGGCAAAATCGTTGCTCTGTGTGGTATTGTCTCCGCTGCTGAATGCGTGGTTCTCCCCGTAGTATTGAATCTCATAGCCTAAAATGTGGTTCTCCCGATCCTTGATGGGCTGACGCACAATGTATTTGCTGCTGTTGCTCATTTTTTGCTCTCCCCTTTCCCATCAACCGGGCCCTTCCCCAAAAGCTCATCGAGAATCCCGATGAGATGTCCGATTTCCGGCTTACTCAGCTGCTCATCCGCACCGACCTCCTTGCCCTTCCGGCGCATCTCCTCTGTAATCAGGGAGGAGAAGATCACTACCGGGAGCTTCCGAAACGCAGTGCTGCTCTTGATGAGCTTGGTAAGGCGGTGGCCATCCATCTGAGGCATCTCCAGATCCGTGATGATCAGGGCGACATGCTCCTCCAAATTGTCCACATCCTCCAGCTCCTGCAGCGCATCCCACAGCTCCGCGCCGTTGGGGAACATCCGCACGTTCTCATATCCCGCCCGGACCAAGGCGGTGCGGATCATTTGGGTAAGCAGAATGGAGTCCTCCGCCACCCAAATGGGGGCCGTGCTGCGGTCCCGCTTGCCGAGTGCGTCCACCTCGCTGAGCTGGATACTGGTCTGGGGGGCGATCTCTGCCACGATTTTCTCAAAGTCCAGGATGCTCACCAGATCGTCGCCGCACTGGGCGATTCCGGTGGTAACCCCGTCGGCGCCGCCGGAGATAGTGTTATCCGGCTTTTGAATGTCCCGCCAGGAGATGCGGCTGATCCCCACCACCGTGTGGACCCGGAACGCCACAAACATCTTGTTGAAGTTGGTCACGATAAAGAGGTCCTTGGGCCCCTTCTCACACTCCTGATCAGTGAGGTACTTGGGCAGATCCACCACGGTGATCACAATATCTCTCGGCTTGAAAATCCCCTCTACCGCTGGGTGGGCATGCGGCATGGGCTTGACGGGGGCGGACATCATGATCTCCCGTACCTTTGCCACATTGATCCCAAACAGATTATCATTGATGGTGAACTCCATGATTTCGATCTCATTGGTGCCCGTTTCCAACAAAATGCCATTCTTTGTTTCTTCCGCCATGCCATATCCCCGCTTTCTGTCAATATTTCCTAAAAAATAAGCTCCGGCTTTCCGTAACTGCGCACACACGCCTGGCCAGACTCCACGTCAAACAGCAATGTCCGCGCCGTAGTACCGCCCACATCCTCCCGCAAAAGGCGGATGCCTTCCCGCCGCAGGACCATATGGGTACTCTCCACATTGCGCATGCCGATATTGCCCAGGCTGCCGCCTCCCGTCACTTCAAACATGCGGGCTCCACCGGCAATCTTCGCCACGATCCGCGGCCGGGCTGCCCCCCGCCCCTCCATCTGCCGTAATGTCTCGCGAATCCCTGTATCTGCGTACTTCAAAGGGGTCTTGCGGTTCGTCTCCATATTGATAGGCAGCATCACATGGACCAGCGCCGCCAACCGAATCAGCGGGTCGTACAGGCAGATGCCTACACAGGAGCCCAGAGCATAGGTGATCAGCATCCCCTCATTCCGGGCCATCTTCATATCCGCAATTCCCACTACCAATTTATTGACCATCTAAAACCCCCAATTTCTTCAAAAGGAAATTCAGGGATCGGATATCCGGCGAGAGCAGCAGGCGGCAGGGAACCGCCTGGTGGTGGCAGATAAAGTTTGCGCCAATGGTCATGATATAGTCGGACTGCCCGCCGAATTCCGCCATCGGCACCGCCAGGATCGCCCCCTGCATATCCACCGCAAAGGCGGGGACCGTCAGGCGTGTGGTGATCTCCGCCAGTCCCGAAAGCGCGTTGACAAAGGTGGAGATCATGATGTTGCCCACCTCCACCAGCGCCGAACGATCCAACTCCGTCAGCTCCTCATAGCTGGAGATGGTCCGGCCCATCATGCGCTCCAGCACCATATTGACAAACTCCAGCTGCTGGACCGAAAGCATAATGCCGTTGATCTCTCCGGACATGTGGACCAGTACGCCGGCTGTAATGACCTCCGGTCCGCCGATCCATTCAATGGCCTCGTTGTAGCCCATAATACGCACCTCCGGCATATCGATGCGTACTTCGCAATTGAGAATACTGGACAAGGCCGTGGCGGCGTTTCCTGTTCCGATGCTGCCGATCTCCCGAATGGTATCCAATTCCAGTCCGTTTAATTCCTCGTAGTTTTTCATAGTGCCCCCACTATCAGTTGGTCAGATTATTGATGGTGGTCTCTACCTCATCGGCAGTGGTCATCATCTTCAGAATATAGCTATAGGAGCGCTGGGCCTCGATGACGCCGGTGAGCTCTGTGGCCAGATCGGTGTTGGAACTCTCTAAAAAGCCCCGGCGCACCTGGGCATCGCTGATCCATACGGCGCCGTTTTTCTGCGTCACCACAAACCGCTGGCTGCCTACCCGCTCCAGACCGTCCAGATACTGGATATCAAACACACCGATATTGGGCTGGGCCTCCCCTTTGTCCGTGATCTCAATGGGATAACCGTCGGTCCCCAGGACCTGCCGTCCCTCTCCGTCAGTCAGATAATAGGCCGTGCGGAACTGGGGCTGTTCGGGCAGATCATCCGCAGAGGACACGGGGTCTGCGGAAAGGCCATCATCCTCCTCTGTCGGCACCTGAAAGGAAGTCACAGTAAAGGAGCCGTCCCGGGTAAAGGATACCTCGCCGCTCTCCGGCTCATACAGGGCAAAAAAGCCGCTGCCCACAATGGCATAGTCCTGATCCCGACCGGTCTCCTCCAAGGGGCCGTCGGCCAGATCCGTGGTAGTGGCAGCCATCTGCGCGCCGCTGCCCTTGGGCAGCGTGCTGCCGTCGATGCCGTCCAGCATACCGTACATCAGCGCCTGAAACCCCGGCGCCTGGTTTTTGAAGCCGTATGTATTGACGTTGGAAATATTGTTGGCGTGGACGTCCAGCCGGTTCATCTGCTGCTGAGCGCCTACTGCCGCGCTGTAAAATCCCTGAAGCATGATCTCTCGCCTTCCTTCCTTAGAGTCTGCCCAGTTCCGTAGTGGCCTTGGTCAAAAGATTATCATAGAGCTTCAGCACCTGAGCGCCGCTCTGGAGAGAGCGCTGGGCGGTGAGCATCCGGGTCATCTCCTTCAGCATGTCCACATTGGACTCCTCCACCCAGCCCCAGAGAACCTGGGTATTCTGAGCCGCCTGGGCCTGCTGGCCGTTGGCGTCAAAGAGGCCGCTGTCCGCCTTGGCCAGCTGGCCGTTGTCGGCAAAGGAATACACGCCGATCTGCCCCAGGTAGTAGCCGCCGTCCTGGGTGTAGATCCGGCCGCTGCTGTCGGCCCGAATCTGATCGGTGGTCAGGTTGATGGGCTGGCCGTCCGTTCCCAGCACCAGTCCATGGCCGGACAGATACAGCTGTCCCTGCTCATTCAGGGAAAAATTGCCGCCCCGGGTGTACTGGATACCGTCGCCGGTGTCGATCGCAAAGAAGCCGTCCCCCTGAATGGCGAAGTCCAGCGTCAGCCCCGTCTCCTTGAAGCTGCCCTGGGTATAGTCCACATAGAACTGATCCGGGGCCAGAATATAACTCTCCTCCCCGATCACCGTGGCGCCGCTCTTGTCCTTGTTGCCCACACGGCTCATAAGCACCTCCTCAAAGGTACTGTCCGTGTAGGTCTCCGCCTTATACCCCGCGGTGGACAGATTGGTCATGTTGTTGGCAATCACATCCAGCCGCCGCCCCTGGGACAGCATCCCGGAGGTCAGATTATAAAATCCCTTGGTCATAGCGCTTCCCTCTTTCCAAGTTTTCTCCAAAGAGCAAATTATGATTCCATATATTGATTCATGTAGGTCCGCAGGCGCTGCAGCGCCCGGCTGTGGATCTGGGAGACCCGGGCGGCGCTGACGCCCAGCACCTGGGCGATCTCCTTCATGTTCAATTCCTTCTCATAGTACAGGGAGAGCACCAGCTGCTCATTGTCCCGCAGACTGGCGATTCCCTCCGCCAGAGCGTCGTGAAGCTCCCGCTCCTGAAACTGCTCCTCCGGAGGATTGTCCATCTCCCCTCCCAGCATCATCTTTTCTGTGGCGCTGCCGTAGGTGTCCAGAGCCGCCTCGAAGGAGACCAGACTGGAGACCGCCGTGTCGGAGAGCAATGCGTTGTACTGCTCCTGGGTGAGTCCCATATATTCCGCCACCTCCCGGCTCTCCGGGAAATGGCCCAGCTTGGCGGACAGCTCATCCACTGCCCGGTTGAGGCGCACCGCCTTCTGGCGCACCTGCCGGGGCAGCCAGTCCTGCCGCCGGGCCAGATCTAAAATCATGCCCCGCAGCCGCTTGGACACATAGGTCTCAAACTTCACATTTTTGGAGAGATCAAACTTATCCACCGCATTCAGCAGAACAATCAACCCCTCGTGGACAATGTCGTCCAACTGGGCGAAATTGCTGTAAAGACCGGATGCCTGCACGGCGATCCTGCGCACAAGATCTGTGAAGCGCATCACCAGAATCCACTTCAGCTCCTGGTCGCCGGTCTCCTTGTACCGCTGCAGCAGTTCCCGGTCGTCCAGCTTCTCCGCTTCCTCCCGGGACAGCGAGGCGATGGGCTTTGTCTGTGGATGTTCCGCTGTCGTTACCGTCTCCATGTGCCCTCGCCTCCCTTTCTCAATTTTCGTTTACGCGCGCGCCTCCCGCTTGCTGCAGTACGATGTTGCCGATTGCCTGAATCTGAATATTGCTGGTGATCTCATTGAACGACAGCACATAGACGTCCGGATAGAACTGGGCAATCATACGGCTGAGATAGACCCGGATAATCTGGCTGGTCAGCACAATCGGCGTCTGCGACAGCTCCTGGAACTTCTTGCGCAGCTCTCCCAGCTGGGTCATGATCTGCTGCATGATGTCCGGACTGAGGGCCAGATACACCCCCTGATCGTTCTTGGTCAGGGCGCCCAGAATCTTCTTCTCCACCTCCGCGTCCATGGTGACCACCCGCAGCTGTCCGTTTTCGCAGAACCGACGGGTGATGGTCCGGCTGAGACGGCCCCGGACCTGCTCGGTGATCATATCGAGATCCCGATTGGGACCGGCGTCCACGATGGCCTCCAAAATAAGGCCCAGATCCCGGATGGGGACTCCCTCCTTCAAAAGGGACCGGAGGACCTTCTCCAGATTCGCATAAGAGATCACGTTGGGGATGGCGTCCGCCACCAGCTCCGGCTCCGTCTGCTTCAGATGCTCCACCAGCTGCATGGTCTCCGTCCGGCCCAGCAGCTCATAGGCGTGCTTTTTGATGGTCTCGGAGAGGTGGGTCAGCATAACAGTCAGCGGCGTAATGACGGTATAGCCGTAAATCTCCGCCATCTCCTTGTTTTCCGGCAGAATCCACCGTGAGGGAATGCCGTAGGCCGGCTCAATGGTCTCGATGCCGTCGATCTCCCCGCCGGGGTTAGGCGGCTCCAGAGCCAGATAGTAGTCCACCAGGATCTCGCCCCGTGCCACTTCTTCGCCCCGGATGCGGATCACATATTGGTTGGTGCCCAGGGCCGCGCCGTCATGGAGGCGGATGGAGGGGATGACAAATCCCATATCCTGAGCATACTGCCGGCGGAAAATCACAATGCGGCTGATAAGCTTTCCGCCGCTCCCCTCATCCACCAGAGGGATCAAACTATAGCCAAACTCCATTTCGATGGGTTCCACCGTCAAAAGGGAGTATACATTGCTGATATCCTTGAAGTAGTCCGCCTCGCTGGCGGCTGCCGCCTCCGGCGGCTGCTGCTCGCTCTGGGCAGCCTCCTCCTGGGTACCCGCCTTGGCGGCCTCCATCTTCCGACACCCCACCGCGCCGCCGGCGCTGAGCCCGCCGCCTACCAGCAGCAGGGGCAGCGTAGGTGTTCCGGGGAAAATGCCCAGCAGCACCAGAATCACACCTGTGGACAAAATCGCTCTGGGCTGGGCCTTGAACTGGCTGATCACATCGGTGTTGAGGCTTCCATCCGACACCGACCGGGTGACAATCATACCGGTGGCCGTAGAGATCATCAGTGCCGGCACCTGGGACACCAGGCCGTCACCGATGGTAGCGATAGAGTAGACGCTCAACACCGTGGCCACATCGCCGCCGCCCTGAACCAGGCCGATGATAAAGCCCGCCACGAAGTTGATGAGGGTGATAATCAGGGACATGATGGCGTCGCCCTTGACGATCTTGGTTGCGCCGTCCATCGCGCCGTAGAAGTCCGCTTCCTTTTGGATCTTGTACCGGCGGAGACGTGCCTCCTTTTCGTCGATCATGCCGGAGCTCAGATCCGCGTCAATGGCCATCTGCTTGCCGGGCATGGCGTCCAGGGTGAACCGGGCGGCCACCTCGGAGACACGCTCGGCGCCCTTGGTGATGACGATGAACTGCACCAGCACGATGATCAGGAAAATCAGCACGCCGATAACGATGTTGCCCTGGGTAATGAGATTACCGAAAGCCCGGATCACCACGCCGGCGTCGCCGCCATTGGAGAGGATCAGCCGGGTGGACGACACGTTCAGTCCCAATCGGAACAGCGTCGTAATCAGCAGCAGGGAGGGGAAAATGGAAAATTCCAGCGGCTCCGAGATGCTCATGGTAATCATCAGGATCATGATGGACAGGGAGATGTTCGCCACGATCAGGATGTCCAAAACGGCTTTGGGGAGGGGAATCACCAGGAAGAGGACGATGACCACCACCATCAGCGATATGCCATTGTTGAAGATTCGTCTCATAATCCCTTTGTTCCTGCTTTCTCTCAGGTCTGCGCTTTGCCCATGCGGAAGAGGTACACCAGCACCTCCGCCACGGCATTATACAACTGGGGCGGGATCTCCTGCCCCACCTCTGTGGCGGCGTAGAGGGCCCGTGCCAGCGGCACGTTTTCCACCACTGCCACATGGGACTCCTCCGCCACCTGGACGATCCGCAGCGCCAGATAGTCCTGCCCCTTTGCCAGCACCACCGGCGCGGAGTCCGTCTCCGGCTTGTACCGCAGCGCCACGGCAAAGTGGGTGGGGTTACGGATGACCACATCCGCCTGAGGCACCTTCTGCATCATACGGGACTGGGCCATCTTTCTCTGCAGCTGTTTGATCCTCCCCTTGACTTGGGGATCGCCCTCCATCTGCTTGAATTCCTCTTTGATCTCCTGCTTGGACATACGAATCTGCCGCTCGTACTCCCACCACTGATAGAGGAAGTCCGCCGCGGCCAGCACCGCGAAGGCCACGGCGATCTGCATGGCCAGCTGAAAGGCCAGATCCAGCAGATAGGCGCCGGCGCTGGGGATATCCGTGAACATGAACTTGGGGAATGTGTCCACCACGCCCGCCAGAAACCGGTAGATCAAATAGAGCAATATCAGAATTTTTAAAAGTCCCTTCAGCGCCTCTATGACGCTGCGCAGGGAGAACAGCCGCCGAAATCCCTGAATGGGGTTGATGCGGCTGAATTGGGGCCGCAGGGGTTCCCCTGTGACCAGCATCTTGGTCTGGAGGAAGGTGGCCGCCACTCCGGCCACCGCCGTGGCCCCGAGCATAGGCCCAGCGCCCCAGGCCAGTGTCTTCAAAAACTGCAGCAGCAGCTGTCCGCCGCCGCTGGAGAGCTGCTGCTCCTCCGGGGACCCGGCCATGCTGATGCAGAGTCTGAAAAACTGAGAGATATGACTGCCGGCGTTGGAGGCGGTAATGGCAAAGGTGGCCAGTCCCACCACCAGCACCGCCACAGCGACCACGTCGTTGCTGAAGAGGATGTTGCCCTTCTTCCGTTCGTCCCGTCGCCGTTTTGGTGTTGCTTTTTCTGTTTTCTGCCCATCCGCCACGCGCCGTCACCTCCCGCCTGGGATCGCCAATTTCAGCCCGAGGCACTTAAAATGGATAACATCCGTCCCAGCGCTGTCAGCATATCCCCCTCCACCTCCAGCAAAAACTCGTTGATGGGGACGAGGAACATAAACAGCAGCACCAGTCCGATGATTACTTTCAACTCAATATTAATGACGAAGGCATTGATCTGGGGAATCACCTTCATCAAAATGCCCATTCCCAACTCTCCCAGCAGCTCTGCCGCCAGAATCGGCAGCGCCAGCTTGATGGCCAGTACCATGCATGAGCAAAACACCTCCACCACGCCGGATGCCGCCGCCTGCCCCAGAACTCCCGTCCCATAGGGAAGAACGTCTCCGGAGGAGAGGAAAATCCGCAGCAGGGTATAGTGTCCGTTTTCCGCAAAGAAGGTCAGCACAAACAGCACGTTCAGAAGCGATGCCGTTGCCGCCATGTTGGCCTGGCTGCTGGAATCATAGACCTGCGCCATATTCAGGCCCATCTGTGCATCGATGATCTCGCCGCCCACCTGCACCACGGTAAAGAACAGGCGCATGACAAAGGAGAGCACCGCGCCCACGCCGAATTCCAACAGCAGCCGCAGGCATAGCTCCAGAATAGATCCCGGCACTGCAGCCGGCGCGGCCGTCTGTCCCCACAGGAAAAAGGAGAAGACCATGACAAAGCCGGCTCTGGCAACGTTGGGTATATTATTTCTGCCAAAGAGAGGGTTGGTAAGCAGGAATCCACTGACCCGCATAAGGATCAGCTCAAAGAGATAGAGCGCAGACCAGTCCATTGCACTCGCCCTCTCACATCAAAGTGAACAGGTATCGGGCAAAATCCTGGAGCGTCTCCAGCATCCAGCCCCCTCCCACCAGCAAAACCAGCACCACAACAATCAGTTTGAGAATAAAGGAGAGCGACTGCTCGTGGATCTGGGTCACTGCCTGAAAGATGGCTACCAGAATTCCCACCAGCATGCTCAGAAGCAGGATTGGCGCGCCGATCTTCAGCGCCACGCCGATCCCCTCCCGCAAAATATCCACTACTTCCATAGCCTATCCTCCCCCGATCACCGGAACCCCTGGACCAGGGCGGAAAACAGCAGCTGCCAGCCGTCCAGCGTAATGAACAGCAGCAGTTTAAACGGCATGGAAATCATGGAGGGCGGCAGCATGACCATGCCCATGGACATGAGCGCCGACGCCACCACCACGTCGATCAGCAGGAAGGGAATGTACAGGTAAAAGCCGATTTCGAAAGCCCGCTTCAGTTCCGTGGTCACAAAGGACGGCACCAAGATCCTGAGCGGCAGGTTCAAAACCGCCTCCTCGTCCTCCGGCACCTCCTGGCCCGACAGATCGCAGAACAGCTCCAGGGAGCTCTCCTCGGTGTTGCGGGCCATAAACTCCTTGAGAGGCACTTCCGCCCGGGCAAAAAACTCCTCCTGGGAGATCTCCTCCGCCACATAGGGTTCATAGGCGGAGGTCTGAATCTCACTGATCACCGGGGACATGGTAAAAAGCGTTAAAAACAGCGCCATGCCCACCAGGACCATATTAGGGGGATTTTGCTGCAGGCCCATAGCGGAGCGGAGAAAGGAAAAGGAAATGATGTACCGGGTAAAGGAGGTCATCATCACCACCATGGAGGGCAGCAGCATCAACAGGGTGGTCATAAAGAGAATTTGCAGAGTCTGCACGTTCTCTCCGTTTACATTGATCCATGCGTCCAAGGGTGTGCCTCCTTACCGTTTGCGCTGTTCCATCACCTTCCGCAGCGCCTCCCGAAAACTCATGGCAGCTTCGGGAGCCGCCGGCGGCTGCTCCTGCTCCTGCCAGGGCGCGGCCTCCTCCTGAGACAGCACCCTGAGGCAGGTAATTCCGCCCTGAGAGACGCCCAGAAGATAAAAAGTCTCGCCCACCCGGGCCAGAACCAGCCGCTGGTCACGGCCCAACGGGGTCTGATCCACGACTCTCATGCGGCTGCGGCCCCGCAGCCCCTGTCCCAGTGCCAGACGGCCCGCCACCCGGCGGGTGAACCAGTAGGCCAGCGCCAGCACCAGGCAGGTGGCCACAAGAGCCCAAAGAAGAGAGCCGATTGTCTCCCACGTCATGGACAATCAGGGATTGCCCACGATGGTGGTCACCGCCTTGAGAAGGCGGTCGCTCTTGAAGGGCTTGACAATAAAGTCCTTGATACCGGCCTGCACGGCCTCCATGACCATGGCCTCCTGGCCCATGGCGGAGCACATCACCACATTGGCGTTGCTGTCCTTGGCCCGGATGGCCTTCAGCGCCTCCAAACCGTCCATGTTGGGCATAGTGATGTCCATCAGTACCAGATCAGGTTGAATCTCAAAGTACTTTTCCACTGCGTCCTGGCCATCCACCGCCTCATAGAGATCGGTGTAGCCGCTCTTGGTCAGGGTATCCCGAATGACCTTTCTCATGAACGCTGCGTCGTCCACAATCAGAATCTTAGCCATATCTTTCATCCTCTACTTTTTTATTGTTTTTACCCGGTGTTTCGCCACCTGGTCAAGTCATGTTCAAAAGCTCGTTGGGTTTGAGCACTTCGGTAATGCGGACGCCAAAGTTGTCGTCGATCACGACCACATCCCCCTTGGCGACGCACAGGCCGTTGACAAACAGGTCCACCTGGTCGCCGGCCAGTTTATCCAGAACCACCAAAGAGCCCTTGGAAAAGGAGAGGATGTCCTCCACCTTCCTCCGGGTACGGCCGATTTCCACGGAAATCTCCAGCGGCACCGACATGATCATTTCAAGGTTATCCGCCTGCTCCTTGCCGATGCGGTCCTCCACATCCAGGGTCGGAAGCTGCACCGGATGGGCATTGATCACCTTCGGTTCATACTGGGGCATCTGCTGAACGGGCATCTGCTGCATGGGAATCTGTTGGACAGGAATCTGCTGCATCGGTATCTGCTGTACCGGCATCTGCTGCACCGGCATCTGCTGCACCGGGGCCTGCTGTACCGGCATCTGCTGCACCGGGGCCTGCTGTGCAGGGGCCGGAGAAGCTCCTCCGCTCATGAGCCGCTCGATTTCCTCCTGGCTCAAAGAGGCGCCGGAGGAAGCCGGCTGTTCAGGTGCCGCCGGCTGCGAGGCGCCGCCGCCCATAAGGCGCTCGATTTCCTCCTGACTGAGCGTGGGTCCGGAGGAAGAAGCCGCAGGCTGCGCCGCCGGAGTGGGCGCGGGCTGCTGGGGCGCCGGAGCAGGCGTGGCCTTTTCCGCCTCCGCAGAGGCGTCCGGGGCGCCGAAGTTCATCTCGAATCCTGCCAGCAGCTCCCTGGCCAGATCCACCGAAATCACATTGACGAACTCACTCTGAAGGATATTTTCGATTCTCAGCATGAACCGAACGACCACCAGATTGCCGGAAGCAACCTGGAAGTGATCCCTCTTGAACTGGTCGAGATCATCCAGAGAAAACGACTGGGGGGTGGAGATATTGACCGGATATCCCAAAAAGTCCGACAGGGCCGTGGATGCCGCTCCCATCATCTGGTTCATGACCTCGCACACGGCGCTGATGGTCAGCTCATTGAGTTCGAACTCATCGTCCGGCGTCTCGCTGCCCATCAGGATATCCACGATCACCTTCACGTCGTTGCGCTTGAGCAGCATGATGTTGCTGCCCTGCAGGCCGGAGACGTATTTGATCTCGATTCCGATCGCCGGTTCCAGGTCGCCCAGACTGAAGTCCTCCACAGACACCACTTCCACCGAGGGGGTGGTGATGTCCACCCGATGGTCCAGCATATTGGAGACAGCGGTGGCGGAGGAACCCAGACTGATATTCATGAGTTCGCCGATGGCATCCAGCTCCATCGAATTGAAAATAGCTTGACTCATGTTCCTTATTTCTCCTCTCTTCTCTGGATGCGGTTGGTTTCACCGATCTTAACAGCCATACTGCCGCTCTGTGTTCCCAGCTTTCCGCTGAACCAGGGCTGGCCCCCAATATACAGGTGGATGGGCTCGCTGATGGGGTGTCCCAGGTCGACCACGTCGCCCACATTCAGATAATAGATATCCTGCAGCGTCAACTGGGTACGCCCCAGTTCCGCGGTAATCTCCAGATCGGAGTCCCGTAAAATGTCCATAATCTTATCCGAATTATTCTCACCGGAGCCCCGCCCCGCTTGGTTCATGGCCGCGATCCTTGTGAAAATATTCGTCAGCATCATGCCCGGCAGACATATGCTCATCCGGCCGGCCACATTGGAAAACTTGATGCTGATGCTGATAATTACCACAGTCTCATCCAATCCGATCAGCTGTACCAGCGTCGGGTTTGTTTCCACCCTGCGGTAAACAAAATTCAAATCTATGTAGTTCTCCCAGCTGCCTCCCAGAATACCGGTCAGATCCTTGACGATGCTCTCATAAAGCTTCAGCTCCATGGGGGTAAAGGAGTAGCCGCTGGGCAGGGACTCACTGTTGTCCCCTTCGCCGCCCATGAGGCGGTCCATCATATTCAGCATCAGCGCTGTGCTGAAGTGAAACAGCACCGGAGATTCCTCCCCGCTTGGCTTTCCCTCCACCTCCACGTCCGCCAGGGCCAGCACATCGCCGTCTGACAGGGCATTGGAAAATTCATAGTAACGCTGCTCCTCCACCGACTCCACGGCGATCTCGCAGGTTGTGTGCAGCAAACCGTTGATTCGGGAGTTGATGATGCGGGTGTAGTTCTCGAAAACCCCGCTGATCATCTTCAGCCGGTCCTTGGTAAATTTTCTTGGGCTGTAGAAGTCGTATTTTCGATATTTCTTTTCCGGAGTTTCCTCCTGGCGGCTCATTTCCATTCCGCCGCTTCGCGCTGCGTTCAGCAGCGCGTCAATTTGACTTTGGGATAATACTTCCGCCATGGCTATCCCTCCTGATAGGAGTCAGCCTGCGTCTGCGTACTCCCCTCAAGCTCCTGACCAAAAGATTCCGCGCTGTTGTCTGTCCAGGCGGTATCCTCTCCGGAGCGCATTGTATAATATTGGGTAATGTGGTCGCCGGCATCGCTGTCCAGATCCAAACCGGTCACCATCAGCTCCACCCGACGGTTCTGGGCTCTGCTGTCGTTGGACTGGTTGTCCGATACAGGCCGCCACTGTCCATATCCGATACTGACCAGCCGGGCCGGATCGATGATGTTCTTCTCCTGAAGATACACCGTCACCACCGTGGCGCGGTTGCTGGCCAGGAAACGGTCCTGCTCCACCCGGTTGGGTTCGTTGAGCCGCGCCTGTGCCGTGTGGCCCAGCACCCGGATCTCATCGATAGAACTGCTCACATCCGCAATGGAAGCAGCCACCTGATCCAGGATTTGCTTTCCCTCTTCCCGCAGCACATAGCTGTCGCCGTCAAAAAATACGGTGTCGTCAAATGTGACAAACACATAGCCGCTGCCCTTGGTAATGCTGATCTGGGCGGTGAGGTTCTCCTCCTGTATATACTGCTGCATGGCCTGATAGAGGGCCTCGATGTCGGCGTCCACCTGCTGCTGGGTCAAGGTGTTAACGCCTGTGTCCTCACCGTTCGTCACCTCATGTCCGCCGGGATTCTGCTCAGTGATGGCATTGGGGTTGAAGGACTCCACCAGGGCGATCCACTTCTCCTTGTCCATAGTGGACATAGAGTACAGCATGACGAAAAAGCACAGCAGCAGAGTTACCATATCACCGTATGTGTCCATCCAGTTGGCGCCGCCGCTGCCGCCCCGTTTTTTCTTCATTTCCGCATCTCCTCCCTGTGAGGTCTTCTTACTTCCTGCGCTTTTTTCTGCCGCCCTTGGCGGGTTCAGGCTGTCCATCCTCGCTGGAGCTCTCCCGCTGCTTCTGATTCATGAAGGTCATCAGCCGCTCCCGCAGGAACTTGGGGTTTTCTCCGGACTGGATGGCCATGATGCCCTCCACAATAATCTGCCGGCAGAGGACCTCCTCCTCATCCCGGGCGGTCAGGTTGGCAGCGATGGGGTTGAACACCACGTGGGCCAGGAAGGACCCGTAGAAGGTGGTCACCAGTGCCACAGACATATTGGGGCCCAGCGCGTCCATATCCGCGCCGTCCAGGCCTTTCAGCATGTTGATCAGTCCGATCAGCGTACCGATCATACCGAAGGCGGGAGCGGCGTTGGAGCCGCGCTCATACATGGCCACCACCTCCTGGTGGCGTGCGGAGGTCTGCTCAATATCGTTTTCCAAAATGCTGCGTACACGGTCCGGGTCATTGGCGTCCACGATCAGCATAATGGCCTGCTTGAAGAAGGGATCTGTCTGCTCGTTGGCCTTCTCCTCCAGCGCCAGAAGACCGTTTTTCCGGGCAATCTGGGCCAGCTCTGTCAGCTGATCCACATACACGTTCGGATCAAAGGCCTTGGCCCGCAGCATAATCCGAAAGTGGGTGGGGATGGATTTTGCCAACTTGGGATAACAGGCGATCACCACCGCCAAGGTCCCGCCCAGAACGATCAGGATACTGGAAAAATCAAAGAAATTCCAAAGACTTCCCGGGGTAAAGGTGAAGTCAAACATCGGAGTCTGGCCGGGGTTGATGTTAATCCCCACCATGATACCGAACACGGTAAACACCACGGCCAGCAGAATTCCAATCAAATACACAACGTTCATACTGTCGATCCCTTCTATCTGTCATCCCGCCCTCCGGCGGGCGGATACCGAATCTCAGCGCCGGTCAATCACGGAGATCTCCCGGTGAATATCCTGCACTTTGGCGTTGTACTCGGCGATCTTCTG
Source organism: uncultured Oscillospiraceae bacterium (assembly GCA_944386985.1). Classification (GTDB taxonomy): domain Bacteria; phylum Bacillota; class Clostridia; order Oscillospirales; family Oscillospiraceae; genus CAJFPI01. The sequence continues at coordinate 100,663 of CALXDD010000001.1, read as the reverse complement.
GATGATCTCCTCCACGGTATCCCGAACCAGATAATAATCGTGGTTCATCATCACGATCTTGCACTCGGGGATCAGTTCGATGCACTCGATCTGCTGATGGTTCACCAGAAACCGCTCCTTATTCATCTTCTGCAGTTCAATCATAGGGTTCTCTCCTTTCTCCATCTTCCGCCGTCCGCCGCGCAGGCGCGGCGGACGGCTAAGATTGCTTGTCAAAACAATCAGCGCTTGATATTCACCAGTTCCTCCAGCATGGAGTCGGTGACGGTGACGATGCGGGTATTGGCCTGATAGCCGCGCTGATAGATAATCATGTTGGAAAACTCAGTGGCCAGATCGGTACCGGACTGCTCCAGGAAGGAGGTCAGCAGACTGACGCCGCTCTTGGCGGACAGGGCGCTGTTGGGGTCTGTTGCGCCGTTGACCTGCATCTTGCCGTTACGCAGGTTGCCGGTAACAGAGCTGTTGGGGGTGCTGACGGTGATGTCCCCCGCCGCGTCGCCGGCGGTGTAATAGGGGCCGTCGGTGTGGAGCACGCCGTTGGGGTTATCCACGCTGGCCAGGGCGATATAGCCCACCACCACCTGGTCGCCGGTATCCTTGTTGGTGCAGGTGATCTTTCCATCGGCGTCGATGCTCAGGTTCTCATAATCAATGAAACCGGAAACGTCGGTGGCGGGATCCACATTGTGGCCATTACCGTCCACGCCGACATACACTGCTTCGCCGGTGGTATCGGCGGCAGTAGACTTCATGGGCAGCTTGATGGGCACCAGGTCGGTACTGGTGTTCAAAGTCCCTCCATCGGGCAAAACGCCGGCATCACCGCCATTGGCAGGATCAGCAACCGTAGTCACAAATCCATAAACCACATTGCCGCTGAATCTGTCCACCAGATAGCCGTCCCGGAATTCGAAGTTGCCTACCCGGGTGAGCTGCAGGCTCTTGACGTTGTCCATGCTGTCAATGGTCTGGCCCTTGGGACCCACCATGAAGAAGCCGTCGCCCTTGATGGTGCAGTCGGTGGGCATACCGGTGGGCTCCAGGCTTCCGCTGGTCATATCCAGATCGATGGTGCCGATGCCGCAGCCATAGCCGATCTGCTGGGGATTGGTGCCGCCCATGGTCACGGTGCCGCCGGAACCGGCGCTCAGGGTGTTGTAAATGCTCTCCTTGAAGGTCACGCGCTGGGCCTTGTATCCGTAGGTATTGACATTTGCGATGTTGTTGCCTACTACGTTCAGAGCTTCCATATGAGTCTTCAGGCCGGAAATGGCCGCACTCATTGCTCCTGTCATAGCCATACTGTATCTTGCTCCTTTTTCACAGTTTTTCTACTGCGCCGCCGGGAAACAGTCAATCGGACTGCCCCCAGAGCCTCCTTGCGGTCCTGCCCTCTGTATCTCACAGGAACACGGCGCCATCGATGTTGGTAAAAATACTGTCCTTCATTTCCTCCTCGGACAAGGCTGTGATCACCCTGCCGTTGGGGACATTGACAATGAACGCCAGACTCTGGTCCAGCGCCAGAATGTTGGTGGCCCCCTTGGCCTCCGCCCGCTCCACAGAGTCGGTCAGCCGTTCCAGCAGTGAGGGCGTCACTTCGATCCCCCGCTCCTCTGCCCGGCTGAGAGCATGCTTGGAAAAAGCCACCTGTTTGGTCTGGGCCCGCTCCAGCTCCTGCTGGAGCGCCGCACTGAAATCGCCAGCCGGACACTGTGTCTGCGCCGTCGCCTGCCGTCCGTCCAGCGGGGTCTGTGTCAGCGAATGAATCGGTCCGACCATAGATTCACCTCCTTACAGGTTCCCCCTCCGTCTCAAACTTCCGGGGTAGTCTCACCTGTCTGCTCACCGTCGGTCTGATCGCCGCCCTCGGTGGATCCGCCTGTTCCCTCCTCGGGGATATCCGGCAGTTCGCCCACAGCCATGATGCTGCTCAAGGGGTACATCTCGCCGTTGACAAAGATCACCTGGGTGCCTTGATATGTACCGGTACCGGTTACCTGTCCCACGACCTCCTCCAGCTTACCCTCCTCATTATAGGTGCCCACCGTAACGGTCTTTCCCACCAGGGAAGCGGCATAGGTCATGGTGGTGGAAACGGTCAGGGTGTCCAGACTGTTTTTCACGCTGCTCATCATGCTTACCACAGACATCTGCACCAGCTGGTTGAGCATATCGGTGGTGTCGGTGGCGTTGTCAATGGTCTGGTTTTGCAGCTGGGCAACCATCAGCTGCAGAAAGTCGGTAAAGTCCAGGCCCAGGTCCTCGTCGGGATCGCTGATGGTATAGCCCAGCTTTTCCAGCTCCTCTGCCGTTGTGCCGGTGCTGCTGCTCTTCTGGGCGGCATAGGCGCTGCCCGTCGTGCTCAGGGCCTCCAGGCCCATCTGCATAAAATCACTGCTCATGGTATTGTTTCACTTCCTTTTCCGGGAGCTTATACCGCCTCCGGCGCGGGCTGCAGCAGACCCAGTCTCAGCTGATGGAGGAATGTCTCTGCCTCCTCCTGAGGCACATGGCTCTGCCGCTGCTGTTGCTGCTGCTGTTGCTGCTGGCCGCCGTTTTGATCCGGCTGCTGCCAGAACTGCCGCTCCTGAGATTGGGGAACTTCCACCCGGACCTCGCTGTGGGTGCCGTCCTGCAGAAGAAGTCCCAGCGCATTGGCGTGCTCGCTGAGGAGCTTCGCCGCGTGCTCATTTTCCGCGCGCAGCACCACATGCAGCACACCCTCCGGGCTGCGGGTAAACTCCGCCACCACGGTACCGAGATTGGCGGGGCTCAGCTGGATCTCAACATGCTGGCTGCCGTCGTTCATGGCGCTGATCAGAGTCTTGGACATCGCCGCGTCCATCTCCTGGGCAGGGGCTGTGGTATCCACTGTTACGCTCTCGCCCACCTTCACCGGTACATACTCGGTTTTTTGGAACACGGGGGTCTCCCAGTTTCCGCTGGTCTCCAGCACCTCTGCCTGCTCCTTTGGCCGGGAGAGAGCGGGGTCTTCCTGCGTGTTCTCCGACAAATCGGGGGACCCGCTTTCCTTGGGGGCCGGAGTAACAGTCTGGGTGTCCGGAAGCGTCGCGGGTACGGCGGCTTTTGTCTCCTGGGGCTGCTGGTCTGCCTGCTGCACGATCTCCTGGGGCTGCTGCGCCGCTGCCGGCAGGACCTCTGCCGCCGCTGCCTGGGGCAGAGCGCTCTGCTGTACCTCCGGGGCTGCCGTCTGGGTCAGCGTAGCAGCCACCGCGGCCGCATCCACTGTCTCCGGCTCCACCACCTGGGTCTGGATCTGAGGAATCCCTTGTCCCAGCATCGCTGCGCTCAGGGCCAGCAGGTCCACATTCTGATCCGGCTCCTGGCCGTCATCCGCGCCGCTTTGTGCCGGCAACTCTTCCACCGGCTCCTTCTCGGGCGCTTCGTCCTTCTGTCCCTCAGACGGCTTCGTCAGCTGGGACTGCCGCTCCTCCAGCATTGCCTGGAAGGAACTGCTGCCGGTTGCCGTGTTCTGATTGGAAACCGCAACTGCCGGCAGGTCCCATGCGTTGCTGCTGACCATCTGCAAAAACAGATCTGTCGCATTCATTGCATTCATCTTGTCTCACCTCCTTTGGCTAAGATTATGTTCAAGATCAGTCGGTCGCCGCGTATCGGGACGCGGACACCAGCTCATCGATGAACCGCTCATCACTCTTCTGTACATCTTTCTGGTACTCCTGGAGCTTCTTCTCCTTCAGCCGTTCCAGCACGGTGGTGTCGATATGGGCCTGCATCATCTGCTGACGCTTCTCCTCAGCGGCCTTGCGGTATTCCTGAAGCACCCGGGTCTCCCGGGCGATCTCCTGCTCCAGCAGCCTGAGGCCTCCCTCATAGCTGAGGGCGTCCGCCACGGAGATCCCCACAGCGGCTTCCTCACGGAACTTCTGGTTGAGCTGACGATAGCGCTCCTCCACGGCGGCCTTGCGGGCCTCCTGGCGGCGAACTTTTTCCATGGCCTGGGCATATTCATTCTGGAGCCCGTCCAGCACCTGCTGGCGGTAACCCAGGACGCTGTCCAGGCTGAACTGGAATTTTTTCATGCGCGCTCACCTCTCTCTTACAGGAGCTTTCTCATCAGCTCCAGGTCCTCCTCATAGGTGAACCCCTCCTTGACGCCCTGCATGAGAAACTGGTTGATGCCGTCAATCTTGCTGAGGGCGTAGTCCAGTTTGGGGTTGGTCCCCGCCTTGTAGGCGCCGATGGAGACCAGATCGGAGTTCTTCTCGTAAATTCCCATCACATCCCGGATGCGGGCGGCCATGCGCTGATGCTCCAGGGAGACAATATCCACCATCAGACGGGAGATGCTGGCGCCGATGTCGATGGCGGGAAAGTGGTTGCTGTTGGCCAGACGGCGAGACAGGACGATGTGTCCGTCCAGAATACCGCGGACCGTATCGGCAATGGGCTCGTTGGTGTCGTCGCCCTCCACCAGCACGGTGTAGACGCCGGTAATGGAGCCCTTCTGAAAATTTCCGCTGCGTTCCAGGAGTTTGGGAAGCTCCGAGTAAATAGAGGGGGTGTAGCCCCGGGCCACCGGCGGCTCCCCTACCGCCAGCCCGATTTCACGCTGGGCCATGGCGAAACGGGTCAGGGAGTCCATCATCAAAAGGACGTCCAATCCCTGGTCCCGGAAATACTCCGCGATACCGGTGGCCACCGAGGGACACCGCTTGCGCAGCATGGCGGGCTGATCTGATGTCGCCACCACCAGAACCGAACGGCTCATGCCCTCCGTGCCCAGGTCCTTCTCCATGAATTCCACGACCTCACGGCCACGCTCGCCCACCAGGGCGATGACGTTGATGTCCGCCTTCACATGCTTGGCGATCATGCCCATGAGGGTACTCTTGCCCACACCGGAACCGGCGAAAATGCCGATACGCTGGCCCTTGCCGATGGTGAGCATGCCGTCGATGGCTTTGACGCCGAACTCCAGCCGCTCCCGGATGGGGGGGCGTGCCATGGGGTTGATGTACTGATCGCCGTCCACGCAGAAAGGGGTACCGCCCTGAAAGGGGCCCTTGCCGTCGATGGGCTGGCCCAGGGCGTTGATCACCCGGCCCTTCAGAAAGGGCCCCATGGTCAGGCTGAGCCGCTGGCCGGTATTTCGTACAAAGTTGCCCGCCGAGATGCCGCTCATGTCGGAGTAGGGCATCAGCAGGATTCGGTCGTTCTTGAACCCTACCACCTCGGCCATCACCTGGCCGCCGGACTTGTCGTTGTAGATGCGGCAGATATCACCCACCGCCGCCCTTCCGCCGGAGGCTTCAATGGACATGCCCACAATATTCTCGATTTTTCCGGTGTAGCTGACGGTCTGCGCCGTCTGCACCTCCCGGATCAGCTTCTCAAACAATGTGGGTCCTCCTCTCATCCGCCGCGGAGAATATCCCGCAGGTTGTTGAGTTGAGTGGATGCGCTGGCGTCGATGATCTCGTCGGGCATCTCAATAATGCAGGTACCGGACTCGTCGTCCGCCATGGGAATGATCTTGATATGGTCGGAAAGCCCCGCCAGCATGGCCGTCAGTTCCGGCGTGATCTGGGCCAGCTGCTTGGCGTCATGCCCGCCCACATAGATCCGCACCCACTCCCGGCGCTTCAGCCGCTCGGTGGCCATCTGGATCATCCGCAAAATCACTTCCCGGCTGCTCTTGAGGCTGATGTGGATCACCTTCTCCGCCACCGCCATGCTCAGCTCACACAACTCGCCCTTGGTCTGCTCCATCAGGTCCTCCCGGGCCTGTGACACCTTCTCGAGAAAGTCCCTGACCTCCTGGGCCTGCTGCTGCAGCTGCTGCTCCTGGGCGGCTCTTCCCTCCACCTGGGCCTTGGTCATTCCGTCAGAATATCCCTGGCGGTACCCCTCCTCCCGGGCGGCGGCACGGATTTCCTCCGCCTCCTCGGCGGCCTTCTTCCGGTAGTCCTCCAGAAGAGCCTCGCCCTCCTTCCGGGCCTGGGCTACGATCTCGTCCGCCTGCACCCGGGCGTAGGAGAAGATCGCCGCAGCGCCGTCGCCGGAATTCTGATCTGTTTCAGCCTCCTGGCGATCCTCCTGGCCGCTGTCCTCCGTGGGCGTCGTCTCCTCCTCCAAAGGCGGCTGCGGCGCCGGGGGATCGTCTACCACCAGGTCCTCCGCGTTTGGGAAGACATAGGAGGTGACGGGCCCCAGAAAATGCTTAAAAATATTAGGCAATGATATCGTCCTTTCCGCCCTTGAGGATGATCAGCTCGTTCTTCTCCTCCAGATCTCGGATAATTCCCACGATACGCTGCTGGGCGGCCTCCACATCCCGGATACGGACATTGACGGTAACCTCCAGATCGTCCCGGATGCTCTGGGCCATACGGGTAGAGACATTGGCGAAGATCTTGTTGGCCACATCGCTGTTGGCGCCCTTGAGGGCCAGAACCAGATCCTTGGGATCGCAGTCCCGGACAAAGCGCTGCACCGAGCGGTCGTCCATGGTGACGATATCCTCGAATACGAACATCCGCTTGCGGATCTCGTCGGCCAGGTCCTCGTTGTAGGCGGACAGGCGATCGAAGATGCTCTTCTCGCTGGCACGGTCCAGATTATTCATCACGTCGGCCACATAGTCCACGCCGCCCACCTTCACGTTGTTGGTAGTCATGATATTGGAGAACCGCTTCTCCATCTCTGCCTCGATGATCTTCACGGCGGCCGGGGAGGCGCTCTCCATATTGGCGATGCTCTCCACCACCTTCACCTGCCGCTCCGGGTCCAGCTCCTCGATAACCGCCGCCGACTTCTCCGGGTCCACATAGGACAGCACCAGCGCGATGGTCTGGGGCCGCTCATGCTGCAGCGCGGCATACAGAGATTTCTCATCCGCCTTGTTCAGGAAGGAGAACTCCCGGTTTTTCAAGGATTTGGTTACCTTTTCCAGCAGTTGGCTGGCGGTCTGAGAGCCAAAGGCCCGCTCTAAAACGGCTTTGGCATACTCCAGTCCGCCCTCCGTGACCGCCTTGTTGGTCATACACATCTGATAGTACTCATTGAGTACATCTTCTGTGGAGGCGGAGTCGAGATAGCCCAACTTGGCCACCTCCAGCGTGATCTGCTCCACATCCTCGGGGTCCATATACTGGTAGAGCTGGGAGGCTTTTTCCGTCCCCAGGGACACAATGACTGCCGCAGCCTTCTGCTGGCGGGTCAGCTCCCGCTTGGGCGCGCTGGGGGTTTTCGGATTGGGGGCCGGCGCCGGCGCGTTCTGCACCGGAGCGGCTGCTGTTTCACTCATTAGGAATCACCATCCCTCAGCCAGTTTTTCACCATCTGAGCGGCGATCTCCGGATTCTCTTCCGCGAACTTCCGGATATCCTGACGCAGTTCCATACTCCGCTCGGTTTGCAGCTCCATAATGTTGGCCTGCTTCTGGGCGGCCTCCGCCGCCGCCTGCTCCGCCGGCACCGTAATGGATGCCTGCGCTGCTTCCTCCGCCTTCCGGCGCTTCTTGGCCCGGCTGTGGCGGATCAGAAGGATCAGGATCAGCAGGAACAGCAGCAGCGCAAGCAGCGCCGCAGCGCCGATAATGATGTAAATTTGCTCCTCAGTAAGCGTTTCTGTAGGATTGAAAGGTGTCTGATCCTTGTAGAAGGGAGAGACCACAATGGAGATCTTGCTGTTCTGGTCCGCCTCGGCAATGCCGGCGGCCCGTCCCACATGGTCATAGAGGTCCCCGCTGGTGAGGGTGGTGGCCGCGGTCTCATTGATGGTCACCGACACTGTCACATCGGTGATATAGCCCGCAATATGCTCCACCTGCTTCTGGGTGGTATCCACCAGATGGTTTGTCTCGCCGGAGGTAGAGATAACCTGCTCTGTGCCGTCAGGCTGGGTCTGCTCCTCCACATAAGTATTGAGATCTGCGTTGGTTTCCGTTCCCACTTCTCCGCCGGCGGTCTCCCCGTCGTCCCGGACAATACTGTTCTCCCAGACCTGGGTGCCGATGATGCCGTCATCGTTGCCCTCCGCCCAGTCCTCCAAAGCGTAATCGGTGGAGTCGGTGTAGGTCCGGTCCAGATCCACCACGGTGTTGACGCTGACCTTCACATTGTCCTCGCCATACAGAGGCAGCAGCACCTGCATCACCCGGGTGCGGATGCGGTTGTTGTACTCCTCCTCCAGCTTCAGCTTCAGTGCGGAGGCGTCCTGCACGTCGGTAAACTCCTCGTTGGTGGAGTAATTGTTGCCCATGGTATCATCGATGGTCACATTCTCCACATTGAGGCCCTGCATACCGTGGCTGACCAGGTTCTTGATGGCCTGTACCTGCCCGTCGGTGAGCATCTTGCCATCCTCCATGGTGACAGTCACCGCGGCGGTGGCGTCCAAAGTATTGCCGCTGTCCAGCACATAGGTATGATCCTCACCAGGCGTCAGCACGACATCCGCTCTCTTCACGCCGGGGAAGTTGCAGATGACCTCCGACATGTAATCCCGCAGATCATACAGCACCAGCTGGTTGCGCTCCGACTCCGTAGTCAGGCTCCCCACATTGTTCAGATATGTGCCGTAGTCATACCCAGAGGAGGGGTACCCCGCAATCAGCACCTCCGCAAGAAGTGCGCTCTCCTGGCCCTCGGGAACCAGGATGCTGTCCCCCTCCACTTTGTAATCCGTGATGCCATTTTCAGAAAAATAAGACAGGATCGCCGTCTGGTCACTCCGGGTGAGTCCAGAAAACAGCGTCGTATAGGGGCGGTTCATCAATACGACGGTTGCCACCACAGCCGCGACGACGATTGCCAACAGTGCGATTCCCAACAGCCTCTTGGTTTTTTTGGAAACCGCCTGCCACCGCCGCTTCGCCTCCGCGGCAAAGTGTTTTGCTTTTTCCTTCATGATAGTTCTCCCGGTTCAGATCTGCCCTCTCAGGTCACATGCTGATCCGCATCAGTTCGTTATAAGCCTCCAGCGCTTTATTCCGCATCTGGATCAAAAGCGAAGCGGACAACTCCGCCTGAGTAGCGGCAATGGACGCCACCGCCGGGTTGTCCAGCTGCCCTGTAGCCAGGGCGTAATATGCCTCGTTCTTGGCCGCGTCGGTCTCCTTGACATTGTCCACCATGGACTGAAAAATATCAGCAAACATAGAGGGCTGCGTCCGATCCTGGCTGGTCGTATCCGCCGCTGAAGCGGCGGCGGTTTGAACCGCCCAGAGGGGTTCAATGCTCTGAAAATTCATCATAACTTCTCCTGCTCCTTCAAACTGCCGCTTTGCGAAAGGCGCAGCAGCACATCGTCATCGTTTATTTCCCGATCTCCAGGCCCTTGGAAGCCACCTGTTTAAGCACGTTGAAGGCGGTGACATTGGCGGAATAGGCCTGGGAGGCTGCCATGGCGTCGGCCATCTCCTTCACCAGCTCCACATTGGGCATCTCCACATAACCGTCGGCATTGGCGTCGGGATTGGTGGGATCGTAGACCAGCTTAAAATCAGAGGGGTCCTCGGCGATCTCCGTCACCCGCACGCCGCCCTGTGTGGGGGAGATGTCCTCTCCCCGCGCCCGGGCCAGCGCCGCCTGGAATGGAGTCTGAGTCCCTTCCTCTTCAAAAACAACCACCTTACGCCGGTAGGGTCCGCCGCCCTCCGTACGGGTGGTATTCTGGTTGGTTATATTTTCTGAGATCACATCCAACCGCAGCTGCTGCGCGGTCAGGCCGGAACCTACGACATTAAAAGAACTGAAAAAAGCCATTGCAATTCGCCCCCTTATCCATTGATCGCCGCGCGCAGTAAAGAAAAGTCACTGCTCATGGCCTGCATCACATACTGCATCTGATAGCCCTCTCTGACCAGTTCCACCATCTGCTCCGTGACATTCACGCCGTTGTCGTCCAACCGCGTGCTCTCTTCTGCCTGGTGAATCTCGATCGGTGCCTCCTCAATTGCCTGACGAACAGCCGCAGTAGGGGAACTGCCGCTGGATGCCGATTGGATGGCCTGTCGCAGTGACTCCTCAAAAGTCGCGTATTTTGTCTGATAACCCGGGGTTTCCACATTCGCAATGTTGTCTAAAATGCAGCTCTGCTTGCTCCAGAGAAATTCCATGGATCTCTGCAGCATCAGCATCGTATTGCTTGTCAACCCGTCCATTTTATCCATGACCTCTCTTCCTGACGGACGGAGCATCTCACACTCCGATACGGCACGCTCCGCGGAAAGTGCGGATGTGTCAGCAAATTTTTATCACAGATGTTCCTGAATCGTCGCTTAAATTCGACAAAATCTATCGGTTTTATTATAGAGTTAAATGATACATTATGCAAGTAAATTTTTCAAGTAGGTTTATATCATTTTTTTGGTAAATTTTGAGCCATATTACAGGATTCCTTCGTTAACTAATTATCAAGTCTGCCATTTCATTCCACAATTTTAAATTTTAGACAATGTAGTTATAGTGGGAACATTGTCATTCCAGATTCTCCCATTCACGCATCATCACAGAAGCTTGTATACCGCCATCCGGTATGCGGCGGGCTCCCGCACGGCGGATCTTTGCCGATATATTCTCTTATGCCGCAAAGTTTTGTACTATGCATTGCCTCCCGTCCTCCAGAGCAGATATGGCCAGGACGTTTTCCCTGTTTCGGGCCGCCCGGCATCCCCAAAAGAAAATTCCCGCAAAACGGCAAAACGGCTGGGACATCCAGGATGTCCCAGCCGTTTTCAGCAATCGGGCAGGAAGCTGCCTTGTCAGATCGTCAGCGCCCGTGCCAGCACCACGGCCATCTCCGCCCGGGTCATGGCCTGACCCGGCGCCAGCTTGCCGGAGGTGGTACCGGTGAGGATGCCGTTTTGGATCATGACGGACATGGCCCCCCGCGCATAAGAGGGAACCGCCGCTCCGTCGGAGTAATAGGAGAGTATACTGGTGTTCTCCCCGCCCAGGCTCCAGCCCACTGCCTGCATGGCCCGATAGAGCATGGTCATGGCGTCCGCCCGGGTAATGGCGGCGTTGGGACGGAAGGTCCCGTCCCCATAGCCGTTGACGATCCCCAGAGCGCTGGCAGCCTGAACCGAGGCCGCGTAATAACTGCTGGAGGGTACGTCGGGGAAGCTCCGCTGGGAGGTGTGAGGCAGGGCCAGGGCCCGGTCCAGCATCGTCACAAACTGGCCCCGGGTGATGGAAGCGCCGGGGGAATAGAGATTGCCGCTGGTACCGGTGACGATCCCGTTTTCATAGAGATAATCCACCGACGCCGCCGCCCAGGTATAGCTGGAGGACAGGTCGGAGAAGTAGGAGGAGTAGTTTTTGGGGGACACCACGATCTGCACCTGTCCCTGATAGGTCCTGCCGGCGGTGTTGGTTCCGGTGTAGGAGATCCACACCGAGCCCTGGTAACCCACCTTCGGCACGAAGGTCACCTCCGACAGTCTGGGGGACTGATTGAGGTAATACTTGGTGCCGGAGCGCACCTCCGTATTGGCGGCGCGGAAGCCGTCATAAGAGTTGTAAAGGTGTCCCGCGCTGGAGAAATATGTGGTGGTGAAGGTCACCGACGACAAGGTCCCCATGTCCAGATTGGCGCAGGCATTGCGGAAGTCTGTCGGATTAAAGGTCACCGGGCTGTAGGCTGTGGTGTAGAGGATAATGGAACTGACGGTGGAAGCGGACACGACCACCTCCACTGTGCCGTCAAACCGCTCTCCGGCGATGTTCCAGCCAGCAAAAGGAATGGATACCGTTCCGGAGAAGGAGGTGCTGGGCACGAAGCTCACACTGTCCAGATAGGGCGAGGTGGAGCGGTAGTAGTTGCGGGAGGTGCTGACCTTGCTGCTGTAGCCGCCGCTGCTGGTATAATTGTAATAGAGCGTCCCTCTGGAGGAGGAGGGCAGACTGGTAAAGCGGACATACCGCAGGCTGCTGCCGGTAGCCGTGAGGCAGGCGTCGTTGAAGTCCCCGCTCTGGAACTCCACCTCTTTCCCTGCGGTGCCCTTGTACTGAATGGCGTCCGCCCGGCTGCCCACCCGGATGACGACGGTGCCGGAAAAGGAGGTTCCGTTGGTGGTCCAGCCGGTAAAGGGGATGGACACGGTGCCGGTATACTCATCGGCGGCCAGGAAGCTGACGCGGTCCAGATAGGGGGAGGTGGAGCGGTAGTAGCTGCGGGAGGCGCTGACCCGCTCCGAGGAGCCGGAGCTGGTGTAATTGTAGTAGAGCGTCCCCTCGGAGGCGGAGGGCAGGGTAAAGCGGACACAGTCCAGAGTGTAGCCGGTAAGATTCCGGGATACTGTGTTGAAATCATCATCGTCAAAGGTCACCAGCTGCCCCTGGGCCACCGAGTAGCGGACGGTGCCGCTGTCTGTGCCGCCGTCCACCTGGATCACCATGCGGCCCTGGTAGGACTGCCGGTTGGTATCCCAGGCGGTGTAGTAGACAACGGCCCGGCCGTCAAACCCGGAGGCGGGCACGAAGTACACATCGCCGATGGAGGGGGAGCCGCTGTACTTGTACTGGCTGTCGGACCGCACGGCAGCGCCGGGGTTCTCCGGGGAATAATAGTTGTAATACAGGGTACCCACGCCGCTGTCAGGCAGGGTGAAGGAGACATAGCTGAGGTCCCGGCCGGTACGGCTGCGGCAGACCACGCCAAAGTCGTAGGCGTTCAGCTGCACCGCCGTGCCGTTGGCGGTGGAGTAACTGACGTCCTGCTGCTCCGCCACGGACACCTCGATCGTCCCCTGGAAGGAATCAGAGCCGGAGGAGGAGTAGCCGGTGTAGCGAATCACCGCGGTACCGCTGAAGTCAGATTTGGGCACGAAGGTGACCTCCGACAGGGACATCTGGCTGGTACTGGGATAGATATAGAAGGTCTCTCCGGTGGCCACACCGGCGCCGGTGTCGTCGCCGGAGGTATATCTATAGTAGAGAGTACCCTGGCTGGGGGACACGGAGAGGCTGCTGACGTAACTGAGGCCGCCGCCCAGCACATTGCGGCTCTGGATATCCAGCTGGGAGATGAGGGAGGAGAAGGACAGGGGAGAACCCACCTGGGCGGAGGCGCGGATTACGTCGGCGGTAGCCCGCTCCACCTTCACCTCCATCGCAGCGGAGTAGGTGGTGCCGTTGATTTTTGCTGTAATGGTGGCGGTACCAGCAGAACGGGCATAGAGATAGCCGTCACCGCTGATCTGGACAACGTCCGTGTCACTGCTGCTCCAGGTAACTCCCTTGTCTTTCAGGGAGTCTCCGTAAATGGTATAGCCCAGGGTGTAATACTTTCCTGTCCGCAGGGGATTGGGGAGATCGTCACCCTTCAGCACGATGCCCAGAACCTGCACGGTGCAGGTAGCCTGAAGGCTGTTGGCCGTAGCCGTGATGGTGGTCTGACCAGCGCTGCTGCCTGCGGTGACAGTAGCCGTGGTGCTGGGAGTCCCCGCCGTCACCGCAGCAATACCGGGATTAGCGCTGGTCCAGCCCACAGTCTGATCCGCTGTTTCAGGGGTGACCATAGCATAAATCTGTGCGGTGGCATTGGGCGCCAGATCCATGGTGGTGTCGGAGAGGCTGATCCCGGCGGGTTCCGCGGCGGTGATCCGGACCTCGCAGGCGCTGGTTTGCGCTTCGCTGCCCGCGCTGCCATTCAAAGTCACGGAAACCTGGACCGTCAGCGGATCTGTTTGTGAGGAATCCGCCACTGCCAGAGCCTCCAAAGTGGCGGAGAGCGAATTTGCGGCGTCGGCAGTCACCTTCGCTTCGGCATAACGGCCGTTGGATACCGTCCACTCCACAGCAAGGGTGCAGCCCTCAGGCAAGTTTGCTGTATTGTTATAGGTTGTCTTACTGCCGTCAGAGCCTGTGAGTGTGACCGTCGCAGTCAGGGGCTGCTGTTCCCCTACTTTCAGGTCCACACTGCCGGGGGCAATCGTAACGCCGGTCAAAGTATAGGTGACAGGGGAGGGCTGTGTATCTTCGGTGTTATCCGTCCCTTCCCCTCCCCCGTCTGCGAGATCATCCGCCAGTGCCGCCGGAGCCATTGCCACCAGCATGGCAAGGGTCAGCAGAAAAGCCAGAAGGCGGCTGTGCATATTGTGTTTCATCCCAAATTCCTCCTTTGGGTGATGATAGAATGGGGGGCGGGCAGGTTCTGCCCGCCCCCTTGGGGTATGTACTTGTTTTAAGCGGTCGGCGAGTCGCCATTAATCGCTCCCTGGGTAATGACAAACCGTCCATTCGTCAGGAATTGACCCACACCGCTTTCTTCTGTTTGATAGGTCAAGATCGTTTTAATCTGCTGATCCATACCCCGTCCGTTCATGTTTGCGTCGCTGGCATAACCAGTTGTAAAGAATACGAGCGTATCTCCCTCTACAACATTGCTATATTTAAACGTGAACGTGCCGCTCGGCGTATTCAGCGCGCCGCTTGTTAATTCCAATTTGCCTGCTGCGCTGCCGCCTATACCAACCGCTTCGTCTAAAATATAGATCGCTCTGCCCGCTTGCGTGGCATTCGTTGGCTTCGTAGTCCAGACCTCCTTTAATGTCTGCTTGTCTTCACTTAACCAATAAAGATTCTCACTAAAGGAGAGTGTGACAGTTCCCGTCCAACCTGTAGCGGTTGGGCTGGCTTTTCCTCCGCTGACCGTCAGGACAGGGGGCGTATTATCAGGGATATTGACCCCGCCGATGGCTTTAAATCCATCCTCCACCCCGTCCTTATTGCGGGCTACTGCCAAACAGTAATACATGGTATTGCTGTTCATATACTGCTCAAATTGTTCTACCTGCGAAACGCCCTTATTCAGGTTCATCGTTCCCGCAGCCACCGTTGACATAGGATCGGAGGACTGATTCTGACGAATCAATTTGCCCACACGATCCCGGATGGTCTCATTGGCATACTCGTCAAATACCGACGGTCCCTCATTACCGCTTCCTTGCGGAATCGTCGTCATCAATGCACCCAGAATCGTCATGTCCTGATCCAGTTTTGAAGTCTGGAACTTCGCCAGGCTCTTCTTAGTCATATAATCCAAAGATGCAAACTTGACTTTCAGGAAACTGGGAATCGCCGTGGTTGCTACGAGCACATACTGCAATTCAGAATTTTCCGAAGTTTTGAACTGAACATTGGGGCTTTGATTGTTCAAGGTAATGTAGGGCGTTGCAACATCGGTGGTGGTGAAACGATAGCACTGGACCGACTTTGAATATTCTTGGGCAGTGTTCTGAATCACAAAATAAACAATGTAATCGGTCTCCGGCGTCAGGCCCTCCACAACCCGCTGCACCACGCTGGATTGGCAGGAAATGTTTCCATATTTGATCGCAGGGTTCTGATTATAATTACTCTCCGGGTTCAGAATACTCATAACCTGAGGCTGCTTGAATTCCGGCATGGTATACGAAGGATTTCCTTCCTCAGGAAGAGACTGATAGTTCTGATAGTTGGCTTCACTTTCATGATTATAATATTGGTCCTTACTGTCCACCGTCAGGATCGAACCAATCGGAGCAATCACATAATAGATGGTGCCTGAGCGGTTGAGCAGCAGGTCCATGGTCACATCAGAAGCGCCCTCGTTGAATTTGGGATATCCGCTGGTAAACTCAGGAATGCTCTGATCGCTGAACGCCACCTTGATGGTAAAGTTTTCCGGTTGTCCAATGTCGGTAACATCACCGTTGACCACGTTTTCCTGCCAGTTCTGCTCATTGACGGGAGAGGCCAGCAGGCGCAAATCGCCGCTGTTTCCCGCCACTACGTTGACCCGGATATTCACCCGGCCATTCCATGCCTTGGAATCCGTCAATCCGTTGACAGAGGTAAATTCCATGGCAAACTGGGTACAGCCTTTGCTCAACTCATTCAGCTGATCAAAGTCCACCATGGTTTCCCCAACCTTCAGGAAATCTTTGGTGTAACTGACGCCCACATATCCTTGTGTGGCAGAAGAAATTGTAATAACAATCTCACCCTGCTCATTCAGCAGCTCCCATTCACCGCCGTCTTTTTTACCATAGAGATTAAAGCTGATGTTCGTATCCGACCAGATCAGCATATCCCAGTCAACAGAATCCTCGGTCCGATCCGTAGACACCGGGTCAAGCTTCCACACCGCGTTCACAGTTTTAGGATCATCGTCTTCATCACCAACTGTGATCGTAGAGGTATTGACTGTGGAAATGTTGACTACGGCAAACACCGTGGTAAACCGATCCAGCCTGGTCTGCCCCATCACGTTGACGGCGGTAGAGGTGTCGGCAATGGTATCCGCCTGAATCTCAAAATAATAAGTAGCGCCGCTTTCCAGGTTGATGCCGGTGCCGTAAGGGAAGGTAACCCGCATCGTACCCTCCTTGGTGTCCACCACGGCGTAGCGGTAGTCAATGGTCCAGTCCGCCTCTTCCTTCTTCCCATCCTCGTTGGGATCGTACCCCTTCACCTGTACCGGTTGGCCGTTGGTAGGCACCTGATAGAGATAGATCGCCCTGCTGAGGGCAGCCGCCATCTTATCCCGGGCGGCATCCTCTCCCGCGGTTCCCACGGCAGCGTCCACTGCCGCATCCAGATCCGCCAGAGACGTATAGGTGTCCGTAGTCTGCACCGGCTCGCTGAACACCAGCGTCACGTCGCTGTTGGAGAGGGGATGGGTAGTGTCGGTGCCGTTGTACTTACTGAACTCCTGGGTCACCGTAGGCGCGCTGCTGTCCAGGGTATGGATCTCGATCATCCCCACCGAATCGGTGTAGTTGCCCGCCTTGTCCTGGGCCACATAGTACAGATCGTAGCTCTTTTCCGCGCTGAGGCCGCTGACGTTAAAGCTGACGTCCTTGTTCTCCGTCATGTTCACTTTACCGCTCTTCAGGGCGCTCATGCCGGACGCCACCTGCAGCTTGGCCTCCGGGCTGCTCAGATCCACCTCGCCCTGGCCCTGAATGGGTTTGGGATATATGGTTCCGTGCTCCACCACCACCCAGTAGAGCGTGCCGTTCTCGTTGAGGTTGGCGTAGAGGCCCACGGAGGTCTTGTCTACCTTGTTGACGGTGGGCTTGGTGTTGAACACCGGGGGCGTGCCGTCCACGGTGGTGAAGCTGAGCTTCTTCACCGCGGAGCTCTGACCGCCGTCCACGTCGGTGAGCCACAGATACAGGTCATAGCTCTCCAGCTCCTCCAGAGGCTGGGTGTTCACCTGGAAGGTGTCGCTGGTATTCTTGGTCATGTCCTTGATCCCAAAGCCCAGGTTGCCGGTGATGGCGTTGGCCTTGAAGTCGTTGGCGGTGGGGGCCGCCGCTCCCTTCTCCAGCACCGCCCAGTACAGCCGGCAGGTCTTGGTGGTCATGACGGTCACCCAGCCTGCGTCGCTGGTGATCTTGGACATGTAGGGATAACCGGAGGCGAAGTCCGGCTTGGTGTTGTCAGGAGTGCTGAAGGAAATGACCTTCAGAGGGCTGCGCTGCTCTCTGGCGTCCACAAACACTGCGGAGAGGTAGTAGGAGCCGCCGGAGGTCAGTCCGGAAATGTTGGTAGACTGGGGCTGGGTGGAGCCGCTGATGCTGACGCTGCCCCGCTTGACCACAGTGGGCGCATAGGTGGAGGGATTGATAAGATCCTCCGCCGCCACAGAGCCGTCGGTGATGGCGGTGACCGCCCAATACACCGTGCCCTTTTTGTTGGCCGCGAACTGGGCGGTGGCGCTGGTGGGCGCCAGGTCGGAAATCCTGGGATAACCGGCGCTGAGCCGGGGATCGGCGGAGGACTCCGCAGCCGCCTGGCTGTCCATGTTCTCACCGTCAATGTTGGCGGTGATGCCGGGACGGATGGTGATCTCGTCCGGCAGCATCTCCACCTTGCTGCCCGGAGCGTTGACGTTCAGCTTGCCGATGTCGCCGGTGCCGGTGACGCTGGTGCCCGCATCCAGGTTCACCGTGCCCACCATGGCCCCGGAAGCGATGTTCAAGGTGGAGTCCGTGGCCTTTTCATCCACGGTGATGGTCTGGGCCGTGCCGCGGGCCAGGTTCAGGGTGGAGTCGGGCGCGGTGTTGACCACTTCCTTGATATTGCCGGCCAGGGTCAGCTTCAGCTCCTCATCCGCATCCCCCTCCAAAACAATCTTGGCCAGGCCATATCCATCGGAGGTATTGTCAGCGAGATAGGCGTTGGTGCGGACGTCGGTCTCGGCGATCTTCCCGGCGCCCTCCACCCGGAGAGACACCTGCTGGCCGTTCAGGTTATCCACCACCATCTTCGAGGCGTCCACGTTGCGCAGGACAATACTGTCGTCGCCGCCCTCGCTGACGCCGCCGCCGCTGACCACAATCTCACCCAGTACCGTCACGTTTTCCAGAGTCACATGGCCCAGGTCCACGCCCTCAGATATGTAGAGATTGCCGCCGATCACCGTATCCCGCAGCGTGACGCCGGAGGTGGTGATGGTCACATTGCCCCAGGTATTGCCGAGGCTGTAATCCCCGGCCTCCTGGATGGGATTGCCGATGGCTTTGACAAGGAGGACCGCAGCGTCGCCCCGGGTGATGGCGTTGCCGGGCCGGAAGCTGCCGTCGGGATAGCCGGTGAGGAGGTTGTAGCTGGCCGCCGCGCCGATCAGTCCCCGGCTCCAGTTAGCCATGTCACGGCTGTCGGTGAAATCGATGTTCTCTCCTACCTCCTCCTGCATCATCATGATGCGGGCGAGGATCACCGCCGCCTGCTCCCGGGTGACGCTGTTATTGGGGGAGAAGGTGTTGGCGCTGGTACCGTTGATATAGGCCACGTTGTAGGAGATGCCCACATCCTCGGCGTACCAGGCGGAGGCCGGCACATCCCGGAATGGGGTGGTCCCGGTCTTGGTAAAGCCGAAGGCCCGGTTGATCATGGCCACAAATTCCGCCCGGGTAATACTCTTGTCCCCGTTCAGATTGCCGTTGGCGTCGCCCTGCATCACGCCCCAGTCTACCAGCTTTTCCAGGTAGGGCTGGGAGTAGGCCGCGGCCGCAGCAGTGGGGCTGAGCGGGATCAGGGACAAGCTGAGAAGCAGGGCCATGACCGCCGCGAGACAGCGCCGCCCGCCGCTGCGAATCCTCCATCGTTTCATCCGGTTTCTCATCCTTTCTACATGCGATTTGGTTCTATCTTTTTCGCTTTTCCGCAAAATATCTATGAGTTTTTCTGAAGCTGCAGGTTGAATACGGCCTCCCGGACCATACTCTCCTCCTCCCGCACCAGATCCATAAAGCGTCCGGCATAGAAGATCCTCTCCTCCGTGGGAGGGCCGGCCCGCAGAATGGACAAGGTCAGCAGCAGCGGCTGAGAGGTAACCGGGATCACCACCTGAACCACCTCTCCCACCTCCAGCTGCAAGGGGCAGTCAAAGGCCAGGCCGCCGCAGCTGAGATCTCTGCTGACAATCTGCGCCCTGCCCTTCCATTGGCCGGAAACAGGATAGAGAAAGCTGGTAAACCGCACCGGCATCCGCAGATTCTGCCGCACGGATTCATCCAGCTGCCGCACCGGCTCCAGGTAGACCCAGTTGCCCTGCTGCCGGATAATTTTGCCCTCCATGGCCGGCGCCTGATCGGAGTTGCCCACCAGATTGACATAGGTGTGGCGCATCACCCGCTCAATATCCCCATCGTCGATCTTGAGCCGCCAGGGCGATCCCACGGGCGGATGATCCGAGACGCCCCGGGCCACTGCGTTTCCCCTGCTGTCAAGAATCAGGTATTTATACTCCATCTGCGCCGCCTCCCTTTGCCGTGCCGCTTTGCTGTGCCTGCCGGTTCCGGCGGAACTTTTCCGGATCGCTGGGATCAAACTCCAAAAAATAGAGATAGATCTCCACCACCGCCTGATACAGCTCCTCCGGGATCTCCCGGCCCAGCTCCATCTGGGACAAAACCGTGGCCAGAGAGCTGTCCTCATAAACAGGGACGCCGTTGTCTCCGGCCACCTCCACAATCTTCTCCGCCAGGTGGCCCATCCCGGAGGCCACGATCACCGGCGCACCGTCTCCGGGCCGGTACTGCAGTGCCGCCGCCCGCTTGGCCGGCGCGGCGCTTTTTCCCTCAGACTTTGACATTGACGCCCCTCTTTCCCTCAAACAGATTTGGAAAGACCTCCGTCAGCGTCAGAGGCTTCTCCAGTTTCGCCACCCGCACATCCTTTCCGGTAAGGCCATGGCCGGCCAGAATCTCCCGCATATCCAAGGCGATCAGGCTGCTGTTGGCGCTGATTGTGTCAGGGCCGTAGATGCGCATTTCCACCTGCTCCTGCCGGGCGGCCAAAGAGATCTCCAGAAAGCCCAGAGACTCCAGGTCCAGCTTGAACAAAAACTGCACCTTGCCGCCGCCGCGGCGGCCACCGCCGCCCTCCTCCTCCGCGTCCGGGTCCACCCAGAGCTCGGAATACATCATCTTCCCCTTCCACTCCATGGGGATGAGCATGTGGTTGAGGGGCATATAGACGCTCTCCTGCAGCAGCAGGGAGCGGACGATCTCCGCAAAGGCGTCCCGCACATCGGGGCCGTAGGTCCCCCGCAGGGCCTGGGCCGCCGCGGAGGAGAACATCTCGGTAAAGCGGCTGCCGGCGGCGCGGGTGAAATCGTTTTCCTTCAGCAGCTTCAAAATAGCCGCGTCATCCAGCTTGTTCAGCCCGCCCAGCATCTCGCTGTAGCCCTCCATCTGCCGGAAGGCCTGGAGCATCTGCTTCTCCGACCCGTTCTCGTAGCGGGTCACATTCAAAATCAGCAGATTGAGCAGATTCCGCAGGGGGCCCAGATCATGGGTCCGCTCAATATAGGCGCCCAGATAGGGGATAATCTGTCCCTGCAGCAGCTGCAGATTCTCCGCCCGGGTTCCGGCGGCCAGGCCGTTTTCCAGCTGGGCCGTCAGCTCCCCCAGCTTCCCCTGCCAGCTCTTGGGCAGATAGTCGGACATCTGATGCAGAAGGGTCAGCATGGTCTTGCTGATGTGGGCTGTGGAGGAAAAATCGCTGTAGCGCCGGGCAAACTCCAAAATGGCCTGCCGGGCATGCTCGCCGGGCAGCGCATCATAGACTTGGCGCAGCAGAGAAAACAGAGGGCCGGAAAACCGGTTGCCCCCCTGAATTTGTTCCATAAAGAAGGTTTGAAACTCCTTGGCGTCCATCCGGAGCATCTCCAGAAGCTGACCGATCTCCTGGGCGATACCCTGCTGGAGACCGGGCGTGGAAATCACGCCCTTCATCAGCACCAGAGACTTTCCCAGCGCCTCCGCCAGATCCGGCGCCTCCCGCAGCCGCTGCAGAAAGGTCTGCAGGTTGGAGTCGTAGCGCAGCACATTGGACTGCAGAGCGTCATCAGCCGCCTGCTGGTCGGTCCTGGCGTCCGGCCGGCCCACCCGGGACGGGTCCGGAACATTCTGGATCTGGGGGTCCCCCGGCTTCGGCGCAACGGACACGGCCCGATTGTTATTGGAACTGTCGTAACCTGGAACGCGATTGGCCGCTCCCAACAGGTCTGGCATACGTGACCACCTCTTCAAAACTCCGCAGGCCGGCGGGCCAATTCCACACTCCGGCCTGATATTTTTTGAAACCCCTTATTTTTTATGAAAATTGGTCGATAAAAAAATAGAAGTCAAATGCAAAGGAAGGAGCAAACCGATATGAGCGCTGGCAGCGACAGCATTTTGGATGCCTTTTTATATGAAACCAACACTCTGCTGGAGCAACTGGACAGCATCGTCCTGGCCGCAGAGCAGCAGGACACCTTCTCGGAAGAAGATATCAATACCATCTTCCGCATCATGCATACCATCAAGGGTTCTTCCGCCATGATGGAGTACAACTCCCTCATGACCATTGCCCACCGGGCGGAGGACCTCTTCTCCATCATCCGGGACAAGACCATGGATGTGGTGCCGGAGGCACTGCGGCCGGAGCTGTTTGATCTTTTGTTCCAGACCATCGATTTTTTCCGTGGAGAACTGGAGCACATTGAAAATGACCAGCCTCTTACTGAAGATATCGACACGCTGCTGCAAAAAGTTAATAGGATGATCAATCAAATTAACGCGAGTGAGCAGGGGGCGGAGGCCCCCGCCTCCCAGGAGGCGGCGCCCGCAGCGGCGGCTTCTTCCTCCGGCAGCGACGCTTTCCCCTACGCACTTCAGGTCTTTTTCGACGAGGGCTGCGGAATGGAGAATGTGCGGGCCTATATGCTGGTCAACTCCGTCCGGGATCTCTGCGCCGAGACGGACTTCACCTATGAGCCTGAGGGCGTGGGCTCCGATCCGGCCACCGCGGATCAGATCGTGGAGTCCGGTTTCCTGCTCCGCTTCCGCACCCAGGAGGACCGTACCAACGCGATCCACGCCGTCACCAGCGCCGGCGCCGTTCGTACCTATCAGGCCATCGACACCCCTGCTCCGGAAAAAGCGCCTGACAGCCAGCCGAAGGAAGCGGCTGCAGCCCCGGCGGCCCCGGCAGCCCAGACGGCGCCCGCCGACAAGTCCCCTGCGCCCGCCGCATCCGCGGCGCCTGCCGCCCACGCCGTACCGGCAGCACCCCAGAAGGCGGAGCCCCCCAAGCCGGAGGGCGGCGGTCAGCACCACAAGGAGAGCCTCATCAGCGTCAACCTCAACAAGCTGGATCACCTGGCGGCAGTAGTGGGAGAAATTGTCATTACCGAGTCCATGGTCACCGCCTCCCCGGAGCTGAAGGGGCTGAAGCTGGACGCCTTTACAAAGTCCGCCCGGCAGCTGCGCAAGCTCACCGACGAGCTGCAGGATGTGTCCATGTCCCTGCGGATGGTGCCGGTATCCGGCACCTTCCAGAAGATGAACCGGATCGTCCGGGATATGTGCAAGAAGCTGGGCAAGCAGGCCCGCCTCACTCTTGTAGGCGAGGACACCGAGGTGGACAAGACCATCGTGGACAGCATCAGTGATCCCATCATGCACATCGTACGAAACTCCATGGACCACGGCATTGAGGAGAACGCGCAGCAGCGCATCGATGCCGGCAAGGACCCGGTGGGCGAAATTATCCTCTCCGCCCGCCACACCGGCAGCGAGGTCATCATCGAGATCAAGGACGACGGCCAGGGCGTCAACTATGACGCCGTGCTCAACAAGGCCATCCGCAACGGTCTGGCCTCCCCGGACATGGAGTACTCCCACAAGGATATCCTCAACTTCCTCATGACCCCCGGCTTCTCCACCAATACGGAGGTCACCGAGTTCTCCGGCCGTGGCGTCGGCATGGATGTGGTGAAGCGGAATGTGGAGGAAGTGGGCGGCGTCGTCACCATTACCAGCGAGCCGGGTCAGGGCATGACCACCACCTTGAAGATTCCTCTGACCATGGCCATTATGGACGGCATGGAGGTGTCCGTGGGCGGCTCTATCTTTACACTGCCGATCCACAATATCCGCCAGTCCTTCAAGATCACCGACGCCGATCTGATCCGTGATGCCGCCGGCGGGGAGATGTTCAAGTGCATGGGCAGCTTCTATCCGGTGATCCGCATGCGGGATCTCTATCACATGGAGGGCGGCGTCACCAACATCCAGGACGGCATCCTCATCTGGCTGGACGCCGGAGATCTGTCCTACTGTCTGTTTGTGGATGAGCTTTTGGGGGAGCAGCAGGTCGTGGTCAAGCCGCTGCCTGCCTACCTCAACCGCTTCAACATCAAGTCCCACGGGATTGCCGGCTGCACCATTCTGGGTGACGGCAACATCAGCATTATCCTGGATGTGAGCAATCTGTATACTGCAGCACGGTAAAGGAGGGGTCAACATGACGGAACAAGACGTTTTATATGATGAGATGATGGACGACGGCAGCGACACGCCCCATGTGGAGACGCAGACCGAGAAGTATATGCTGTTCGTTTGCGACAATCTGCTGTTTGGGATGCCGGCGGAGGCGGTGGTGGAAATTATCACCAACCATGTGATCACCCCCCTGCCTCTGGTGCCCAGCCATGTGAGAGGCGTGATCAATCTCCGGGGACAGATCATCCCCATCGTGGATATCCGCCGCTTTTTGGGCCGCAGCGATCTGGACAGCAACTGTATTATTATTCTCCAGGTGGAGGACAACCAGATCGGTATTTTTGTCGACCGCGTGGAGAAGATGGTGGACATCGCTGTGGACTCCATCCTGCCGGCTCCGGCCCAGAATTCCAGAGATCTGGTCTGCGGGATGTGCTCTTTGGAGGACGGCCAGACCATGCTGACCTTTGACTGCGCT
The DNA here is from genome assembly GCA_944386985.1 of uncultured Oscillospiraceae bacterium. GTDB lineage: Bacteria > Bacillota > Clostridia > Oscillospirales > Oscillospiraceae > CAJFPI01. The sequence continues at coordinate 76,421 of CALXDD010000001.1, read as the reverse complement.
GCTTTTCTGGAGCACACCTGATGGAGAGGGATGCAGGTATGGACATGATTTTTCACGACCTGACAATCACAGATGCAGACTTTCAGCGGCTTGTCAAGTTCATCCATAACAACTACGGCATCGACCTGAGCAAAAAGCGCCAGCTGATCACCAGCCGTCTCTCCCACTCCCTGAAGGACCGGGGATACAAGGACTTCAAGTCCTTTTTGGAGCACCTGTTCACCACCAAGGATCCCCAGGATCTTGAGCTGGTGCTGAACAAACTGACTACCAACTACACCTATTTTCTTCGTGAGAAGGAGCATTTTACCTTTTTCCGGGACACCGTGCTTCCCGAACTGGCCCAGCGCCATCAGCGGGACAAGGTGCTCTCCATCTGGAGCGCAGGCTGCTCCAGCGGCGAGGAGCCTTATACTCTGTCCATCTACCTGAAGGAGTTTTTTGGGAATCAGGCAAAGCAGTGGGACACCCGGGTGCTGGCCACTGATATCTCCCAGCAGGCTCTGGCCAAGGCACGGGCCGGTGTATATCAACCCCCTGCCGATATGCCGAGCGAATGGCTGCGGCGGTATTTTGTCCACAACGGCGCCGGAACGGAGTATACCGTCGCCCCCGCGATCCGAGACAATGTGATTTTCCGCACGTTCAATCTCATGGATCCTATCCATTTCAAGCTGAAATTTGATGTGATTTTCTGTCGGAATGTGATGATTTATTTCGATCAGAGTACGCGGGATGCCCTGGTGAAGCGTTTTTACGACGCCATGAATCCCAACGCCTATCTCTTTATCAGCCACTCGGAGTCACTGGGACAGACCCCTCTGTTCCGTATGGTGGCCTCGGCGGTATATCGAAAGAAATAAGGCCGCTTTTGCCCCGTGTGCTCCAGGAAGGAGTTTCAAACGCATGTTACCTTCTCAGCGCAAGATCCGGGTCCTTGTGGTGGACGACTCCGCAGTGGCCCGCACTTTTCTCATCAACGGCCTCAAAGCCTTTCCCAACATCGAGGTCGTCGGCTATGCCATCAACGCTCTGGACGCCAAGACCAAGGTGCTCCGCCTCCATCCGGACGTCATGACGCTGGATGTGGAGATGCCGGGCACCAGCGGCATTGATTTTCTGTCCCAGCTGCTGCCGGAGCATCCTCTGCCGGTCATTCTGGTATCCAGCCTGAACCTGCGGGTATTTGATGCGCTGGCTGCCGGAGCGGTGGACTTTGTCCGCAAGCCGGACGGCACAGAGAGCCGCGACTCGTTTTTGCGCACTCTGGCGCAGAAAATTGTAGTGGCGTCCTACGCCAAGGTAACCCCCTGCCGCCGTGCTGCCCGGCCTGCCGCAGCCGCTCCTGCTCCTGTGGCCGCTCTGGGACATTCCGGGGGCGTGGATCTGGACCACACCATCATCGGTCTGGGGGCCTCCACCGGCGGCACAGAGGCCACTTTAGAGGTTTTGAAGCGGCTGCCGGCCGATATTCCCGGCATAGTAATCGTGCAGCACATGCCGGTGGGCTTTACCGGCATGTACGCCCAGCGGCTCAACAAGCTGTGCGCCATGGAGGTCCGTGAGGCCAAAAATGGCGACGAAATCCACCGGGGTCTGGCGTTGATCGCCCCGGCGGATCTGCAGGCCCGGGTGGTGCGTATGGGCAGCCGCTACACGCTGGCCTGTCAGCCGGGTGAGAAGGTCAGCGGCCACCGTCCCTCGGTGGACGCCCTGTTCACCTCTATGGCCGCCCAGGTGAAATGCCACATGGTGGGCATCATTATGACCGGCATGGGCCGGGACGGAGCCAGCGGTCTCTTGGAGATGCGCAAGGCCGGGGCCTACACCATCGGTCAGGACAAGGACTCCTGCGTGGTTTACGGCATGCCCGGCGTGGCTCAGGATATTGGCGCCGTAATGATCCAGGCCTCCTGCGACAATATCGCCGCCGTACTGATGCAGCATCTGAAGACCGGGAAATAAAGGATTTTCCCTCCAATAAATAACCCCAGTAAAAATGGGCAGTAAAAGGCCCCCTGATGTAGGAAACCAAACTACATCAGGGGGCCTTTTCATGTGGAAGCAAAGTGTTTGAGCTGTCCATACAAGCCGGGAGTGTGTAATCCTCAGTTTGTTACTCTATGGCGCTTTCCATGCGGTTCTGCTCTTCCAGCTCGGTACGCAATTTTTTTACTTCCTCTATATCCTTTAATCCAAGATCCTCCAGCTCCAGCACAGCCGCCTCCGCCTTATCCCAGCAGCGCTGATAACAGTAGAGACAGGCCAGTCTGATCTTTCCGAACACAAACGCGCTCTCTTGATTTTCCCGTGCGGCAAGGTCAATATAAAGCTTGAGAAAGGTCTCTGCTCCCTGCTTTACCTTATCTTCCAATAAGAAGCCGGTCATTCGATCCAATGCTTCCATGTTTTTGTTATCCCAAAGCAAGAGATAGAGATCCGGGTATGTCCTTAAAAAATCCATGTCATCCACTTGAAACAGGAGCCAGTGATCCACCCCTAACCGCTGTATCGTAGTGCCCAGATCATACAACTGTGGATTTTTGATATCGGGCAGAAGCTTCAAAAGCGTTTTAACAACTGCGTCCCTATCGTCCGCCAGAAACTCCGCCTGTAACTCTTCTCCCAAAAACAGGGGAAGATTTGCAGCCGTTACGGCGATTCCGCACCGAGGCAGCAGCGTTTGAATTGCCCGCCGCAAATCTTCATCATCGCCCCTCAGACTCAGCCCTTCTGCACACACCAGGCTTAAGAGTATTTGCCGGCTCTGCCGGCAGTATTCTTCCCGGCACCGATAGGCCATTCGGGTAATTGGGTGAATGGCAATTTGAGCATATTCATGGATCTTTTCCTCTGTGGTAAGCCCGGAGTTATGTATGACCCCCATGGTATCCCGAATCGCATTGGAATAAACCGCATATAGAAATTCTTGATTCTGCCTGGAGATAACACCATACGGCTTCAGAAAATCGATTGCGTCATTGTACAGGTATACGTCAGCCGCAAACCGTTTTGGATCATATTGATAAGAGGAAGAATCCCCGTGGATGCGGTAATGATAAAGAGCGGAGCCCTGGATGCCCATACGCTTTGACAAGCGAAGATTGTAAAAAGCACCTATAGTATCCAATCCATATATAATATCCGGCCACTGAGGAAAACTCTTTATGATCTCCATTCGGGTCAATCTTCCCCAAAAAGTCCGGAAAAAAGCATGATAATACGGATAAGCCAGGCTGAATTGTGCATTATCTAAGATAAGGTCCTGAGATATGGCCCGTTTGTTTTCTGTTTCACTATTTTCAATATGAAAAACACAGCCTGTACCAGCAATATCCAGCCTGTTTTCTTCAGTAAAGCGAAGCAAGGATTCTAAGTATACAGGATCCCACCAGTCATCAGAATCCAGACAACTCAAATAGGCACCCGAAGCTTGAAACGCTACTTCTTGAAACCTCCATGCAATGATATTAGTCTCTATACGTATAAGTTTAATGCGCCGATCCCGCTGCGCATATTCCTGTAAAATCTCTGCACTGCCATTTGTACTGCCGTTGTCCAATATGATGTATTCAAAATTGGTGTAGGTTTGCCCCAGCACACTCTCTATGCACTGGCGCAAATCACTTTCCTTTGTGTTATAAACTTGTGTATATACAGAAATCAATGGTCCCTCTGTCATCATACTTTATCCTCTATGCTTTAAAATACCCATGGGATATCCGTTTCCTTATGCAGTTTTTCCACTTGTATGCCAGCGTCGCGCAGCAGCTTCAGCTGATTAAAAATCTCCTCACTATAGTTGTAATTTGAAACGATAACAAGGTCGGGCTGAACATCATGCAGCTGAGCCGGATTTCTTACCTCTATCCCAGCCACAGCACTGCCCCAGATCCCCGGGTTGCTGTCAAATAAAAACAGCTCAAATTTTTCCTCAGGAAAGGCTTTGCGCAGCAGGGACAGCACATATGCCGTATATCCTCCCCCAGGGTAAAATGCAACCCGCCTGCTCGTTCCAATCAATTCCCGCAGCCGCTCCAGCATGCCGTCCTCAGAAAAGCACCGCTTCTGAAACATCTCATACATCGAGCGGATACGATTGATGATTGGAAGATGCGCCGTACAGCGGGACTCACAGGTCCCGCATGCAACGCAGGGATTTTGAGGCGTTTGGGGCATAAAGGAAAAGTTATTTTTCAATCGGCTGCACACGGCAATATCGGCAATCAGTTCCGGGTCGGTACGGCCATTTACTACACTGGGATTGGGAAAAAGCCGCATATTATATGCCTGCATCAACTCAAAAATATTGATCCCCTGAGGACAGCCATCACAATAGCGGCAGCCGGTACAAAACCCATTGATGCTGGCAAAATGGGCCTGCACCCGCTTGATCCGCTCTGCGTCAGGCTCCGGGTTTTCCCCGCGGAATGCCTCCAAATTTTCCCGCAGCTCCTCCACGGAGGACATACCGGACAGCACAATTTTCACAGCAGGATGGGCATAGACAAAGCGAAGGGCTGCCTCCGCCGTGCTGTGATCTCCGGGGTGGCGCAAAAAGGAGAAATACGCTTCCTTCTGCGGAATCAGCCCGCCGCCCAAAGGATTCATCACCACAACGCCAATATTTTGCGCTTGGGCACAGTCCATCACCGGAGCCATAATCTGGCTGTTCAGAGGGGAAAAGGAAAGGGTAACACCCTCAAACAGCCCGGTTTTGAGCATACGCATGATTTCTTGCGGTGCGGCATGGGTGGAAAAGCAAACGTGGTCAATCAACCCCTGTTTTTTTGCCTGTACGGCGCCGTCGTATAAGCCCCCCTTCCGGGTAATGGCAAGGAATTGCTCCCAGCTGGAAATATTCCAGCACACAAAGTAGGACGCGTGGTCAATCCCCAGATCGTGAAAGGTCTGCTCCACCCGCCTCAGCGCATCGTCGCTGGAGGTGTCTGACAAATAAGAGGACTTCACTGTGACGTTCTTTTCGGCTTTTGTCTGCTGAAACGCCAGTCTGCACACTTCGGCGGCCGTTCCCTTGGAGTAGGTAGGAGCCACATCCACATAGGAGGCTCCCGCCTCCAGCGCCTGCACCATCATGCTGGCAGCTTTTTCTATGGCAGGGTAGTCACATGCTCCAGAGACCGGAAAGCGATTGGTACCAATTCCTAATGGAAAGAGAGGATCATAAATAGTCTTCTTACACATATGCAAAAAGCTTTTTCCACTTATGAATCACTTTATACTGTGGATTTGCTGCTTTAATAATTCCTTCTAAAACCTGCGGGTCATCGGGATAATGATAGGTGCATATGGCGAGCTTGGGCGCAAATTCACGCAATACCTGTGTTGCGCCCTTTAACATCTGTCGCTCAGAACCTTCTATATCGGCTTTGATAAAATCAACCCTGGACAGATTGTTGGACTGGACAAAACTGTCAACGGTTGTGATATTTACGTTAACAACATTTTCCAGTATTTTTTTCTTGTACTTTGACAACACGCCCGAGAGAAGACTGCTGTTTTCCGTCGAATGGCTTATATTAAACTCTGCGGACCCTTCATGATCAGAAAGAGCATATGGAATATGGCATATTCTATTACTATTCAGTCTGGAGCACATATTTAAAATATTTCCTAACTGTTCAACCAACGGTTCAAAGGCATACACATAACAGTTTTGGGATGCAGCATAGGAACTAAATAAACCAATATTTGCACCACAATCCAAAACGATATCATCTGATTCCAATTTTACCAGATTGTATTCATACATGCCCTCACATATAAAACGTTGATCTTGAAAAAGGCAAGGCAATAAAATATCGCCAAATTCCGCCCAAAAAGGCGACATTTGCTGATAAACAAAAGGATTTGGCAATTTGACATTGCCAAGTGTTAATATTTTTTGATTTGTGTCTATATTGTGCTTTTTTAAGATATCAGAATATATTTCAGAATAGAAATAGTCCTTTGTCATATCAAATGAATCATCTATGTCATAGATTTCTTTGCTATGCAATAACTCTTTTACTTCACCATAATAATTGTGACTGAGAGTCAAAATAACCTTTCCATTCCTGATATCCTGCAGATCAACGGATTCAATGCTCTGAACCGGAAGTCCATTTAGCTGCCCGCTTCCTTCTGTCACTAAATATCCTGCTATATCAAGCCCATAATATGAAAACAATTGGTAAGCAGCATTTCCAATATCGGAAGCACCATACAGATATAATTTCCTGCCTCGGTATTCATTCAATTTCTCAAAGAGTTCTTGCCTATAACTTATCATGACATTCCCTCATATTAAATTAATCACTTACTTGTTCCGCAGCAGGAAACCGAAGAGAATTTTGGATATCGAAACCGTTGCAATACTGACATGCAGTTAATGGCACGGTTCCTAATTGAGCAGCAATTTCCCTTTTGCAGTCAATCGAAACACTACTGTCAAAGAGATTGATATATTCATTTGAATGAAGAGAAAAATATTTGAGATCATACCCGAAAGCGGCTTGACAACAAAGAAAAAGCATACCCTTAAAAACAATCAAATTTTTCCAATTTGCGTTGTGGCACCTGGAAATTTGCATTTTTAAATCTTTTTGCGAATAATTACGGAATTTATCCAACGGGCCATAATCAATCCAGCCGCCACAGTACTGTTGATCTCCATAGTAATTATTTATCCGACAAGAAATTTGCGCAGTTGTTAAAGCTGCTGCGATCTCCTGTGCCTTAAAAGACAACTCTCCATAACTGTCAATTACCATTTGAAAATTATCTTTTTCACACCGCTTAATTTGCTCAATTAATTCTGAAGAAGGTAATAATGTCCCATTTGTAAAGATTCTGCAGGTTTTAAACCGGTCAGGAAAATGCTCCAGTACAAAAGCCGTGATCTCCGGTAATTGAGGATGCATCAACGGTTCTCCTCCGGTAATTGTAATATCCTCAATAAAATCGTAAATCTTAAATACCTCTTCTACTTCTCTGCAAAAATTCTCATATGACACAAAATATCTTTCGCCTTTTTTTCGATAAAGGGGCGAGTAATCTCCACATAATTTGCAATTCAAAGTACACGGGGTCAAAATTTGAAATGCCAACTGTTTTTCAAATAAAGACAAAGTCAATCACCTGCTTTCAACTCATCTGCTCTGCCGCCGGATGCCGCTTTTCCTGATTTTCCGTCCCGGCATCGCCACTGCAGCGGTCGCATGCGCTGAGATAACGGCGGGACGCAATTTGCAGAAATTTTTGCCGCTTTTCTTCCACGGTTTGCGTCTCGTCCAGCAAATCCACATAATCTTCCGGCATATCGGGAATCAGACCGAGTTCCATCCCTCGCTGGGAACGGGAACACCAATGTACCTTGCCGTCTCTGGTACGCCAGTTTCCTTTTAATACGCGGGTAACAGAGCATTCTTTGAAAATGGACTCCAACTCCTCCGGCGTCCTTCCACGAGCCTCCCATGGTCCGAAATCTACCCAGCCTCCAAAAGACTGGTCCTCACCATAATATTTCTCAATCTTAAGACGAACACCGCATGCTTTCAAATCATTCACAACGGCTTCTTCCCGCTCCGGGTAAAGCCCATATCGGGATGCCTGCACCAATATTTTTTGCCCATAGGTGCGCAAAACCTCTTTTAAACTGTCGGAGAGCGGTACGGTACTGTTTGTAAACAGCATCAGGGTATCAAACTGCTCCTGATAGCGCATCGCTGCATGCACGAGTTCCGGCAGCTTTGGATGCAAAAAAGGCTCTCCACCACCGGTCAAATGCAGCGTATTGATATGCTCTGCTACATCAAACGCTGCTTTCAGAATCCGTTCTGCCTCCGGCACCGTCATATCAGGGAACGGTTTGTTCTGCGGCACATATTCACAGCACAGCCGACATTTTAAATCACAACGCGTTAAAATAATTAGCGACAATTTACCTAATGCAAACATAATTTTCCATCCATTCCCGCTCAAAGTCCAAAAGATTGGGAGAGTTCAGAAAAGCCGACCGATTCTCCCATAATATCCGGACCATAGCGTCTCTCTGTGCCATGCAGTCCTTCTTCTGATACCGGGTAATCTTTTCCACCATAGAAATCATAAATGACCACTCGAAATATTGAAATTCCCCGGCACTGTTGGGAAACCTTTCACTCAGCCACTGTGTCCGGATGCGGTAGGCATCCAGATATTCCTGCAGGGTCTCCGGGGTCAGCAAGCTGTGGTTGGTCGTCCAGGCAGAATTGTTTCCCGGATGACGGCAGATGTTGTATTTCAGAAGGCCGTGATATGCTGCACGCTCACAGTCCGCCATGAGCCGGTACATCAGCGCGATATCATCGAATCGGACGGAATCCGGGAAGCGGAGAGACTCCATTTTATCCCGCCGGATCAGTTTGGCGGGAAAGCCCACACTGTACTTTTTCCGCCACATCAGCTCAATGAGGGCTTCCTCGGCGGTCATGACCTTCTTTTCGCCGCTGACCCGGCCAGTAGTGCCGCAGATCGCTATATCAGCCCTGGTCTCCTCAATAAGGTTGACCAAAAATTCCAGATAATCCGGCTCTACCCAATCGTCATCGTCAATAAAGGTCAGATACTTTCCTTGTGCTGCGTCCAACGCGGTATTGCGTCCGGCCGCAATACTGCCCCGCTGACGGTGAATGACCCGAATTCTGCTATCCCGGGCGGCGTACTCCTCCGCAATGGCGCCGCTCCTGTCGGCAGATCCGTTGTCCACAACAACAAACTCGTAGTCCGTAAACCCCTGGGCCAAAATACTGTCGATGGCCCGGCTGACCATTGTCTCCCGGTTATAGGTCAGCATCAGTACAGAAACCGTTATTCCTCCCATACGACCCATGGCGCGCCTCCCTTCTGCAGCAGAGCCTCCAACCACCCCTTGTCCCGCTGGGTATCCATACACTGCCAGAAGCCGTAATGCTTGTAAATTCCCAGCTTGCCCTCCCGGGCAAGTGTTTCTAAGGGCGTCCGTTCCAGCACACAGGCTTCCTCGGCACTGAGGTAGTCAAACAGCTCCGGCTGGGCCACCATAAAGCCGCCGTTGATCCATCCGCCATCCTCCCTGGCCTTTTCCCGAAAGCCCACAATAGTGTCGCTTCCCTCATCCAAATCCAGCACGCCGAACCGCCCGCCGGGCTGGATTCCCGTGAGCGTCACCACTTTGCCGCTGTGCCGGTGCTGCCGCAGCAGAGCGTTCAGATCCACGTCGCTTACCCCGTCGCCGTAGGTCAGCATAAAAGGCTCGTCCCCAATGTACTTCTGCACCCGTTTGATGCGTCCTCCCGTCTGCGTATTCAAGCCGGTATCCACCAGGGTTACCCGCCAGGGCTCCGCCACATTGCTGTGGACAGTCATACGGTTTTCAGCAGAAAAATCAAAGGTCACGTCGGAGCGGTGGAGATAATAGTCTGCAAAATACTCCTTGATGATATACCCTTTATAGCCGCAGCAGATGATAAAATCCTCAAAACCAAATGTGGAATAATATTTCATAATATGCCACAGAATGGGCTGATCGCCGATGGCGATCATAGGCTTGGGCTTCAGATGGCTCTCCTCACTGATACGGGTGCCCAGACCGCCAGCCAGAATGACAACTTTCATGGGGAACCTCCCTTTTTACTGTGTCACCCCGTCAATAGAGGGGGCGTCCGGCTCCTCAATCAGATAGGCTACCTTCTGATAGGCCGGGCTCTGTTTCAGCGCAGCCACCGCCGGATCATCAGAGGGATACTGTGCCAGAATCGCGCGGACCTGCTCCGCCAGCGCCAGAAGCTCCGGCGATACCTGCTTTCTCCCATCATGTTTTTCACAATCCAGCAGGAATTTTACAAAATGCTTCATTTGAGGAGCAGCACGCAAAGCGGAACGGAGGGCGTGAATATAAGCAGGGGAATCCCCCTGCTCCCGCCATGCGCGAGCAATCAGATAGTCGAAGGAAAACTGATCGGTTTCATTGAGTCCACAGCAGGCGCCGTGGCAGGCCACTACCTCCGGGGAGTAGCAGCGGCTCAGATATGTTTCTGCCGCATGTACATAATGTTCACACAGCTGCACCCCAGCCTCCCCATCCGAAAAGACCTCTTCCCGGGTCAGTGCCGCTGTCAGCAGCCAATAGAGCAGCTGCGTCTGACTCAGGGAGTCAAAATCGGTTTTTTCCGCCCGGGCGAGCAGGAGAGGAACAAAATCTTCACACGCTTCCAACACCGCCAAGGCGGTCTCCTGGAGCCATTTCACGCTTTGCCTGGAGAGGTGATCCGGAAACAGAGCTCCGTGCTTCAGCGCGTGTGCCAGCGCCTGGGGCGGGAATGCGTCCCATTCCTTCACCGCAGACAAAAGGTGTGCAATTTCCTCAGCGTCGGTACACGCCATCACCCGCGCGGCTATACCAAAAGGTCCCTCTGCCGTCAATAGAATATGCCATGGCTTCTCCGGCTCGTCGCCGGAGTCCGCTTTTTTGCTCACAAAAAGGGCGCCGCATATTGCCTGCAAAGAATCATGCTGACTCTTTACCCATGGGGAGGACCCTGACTTCATGTAGTCCGCCTCTACGGCGCGCAGTGTCTGGACCATGGACGCCTGTGCGCCGCTATCATCGCAGTGCAGGATAAGAGCCTTCACCCAGTCCTGGAGATTTTCGCCTGACAGCTGATGGATCGGCCAGCCGGCAAGAGCCTTCAAAGATTCCCTGGATTTTCCTAATTTTTCCAGCGCAATGGATGCAATGGCCCTCACTTTGTAGCTGTGAGATGTCTCTGCCGCACGCAAAACACTGGTTGCCAGCTCTACCACGGGGACATCTTTTTTCTGATACTGATCGTATGCCTTGAGATACTGCTCTGTCAGCTCAGGCAGTCGTACATAGTGCTTGCGCTCATACTCCAGCACGATTTCGGCAAATGTGGTGTCCAGCCGGGTTGCGATATGAGCGGGGTAGTGTTTCCTGCTCCACTGAATCCACGCCTCGGCCTGAGGTAAATGCTCGTTTACCCCAATCAAAGCACAGTGGGAGGCGACGACCGGGGCACTTGGACCCTGAAGAGCGGTCTTATCCGCATGCTGCAGCACCTCCGCGCTTTGTACAACATACGCAACCAGCTTGTTGGGAAATTGGCTGGCAGACTCAATACACTGCCCCAGACAGTTCAAATCATCGGGGTGCTGCTCCAGCTCCTTATCCAACAGATCCAGATTACGCTTTGCCTTAGCCTTCCGGGCCTCTTCGGATTCCAGGGCGTAGCCATCATGGTTCAAAACGATTCCTGGTAAAGTACCCAGTTGCCCCATAGTGAACCGATTTCCATTTTTCCGGAATGACTCGTGGATAGTTCCTTCGTAGCAGATCCCAATTCCCAACCGAGCCATTCTCAGCACCAAAAAATCAGAACATATACCCTCCAGCATTTCGGGGGTGAGATAATTGCGCACCGTGATGAGGCAGCCGTCCGGCCATTCTGACTCCGGTTTGCGGAGCAGTCTCAATAAATCGTCAATATGGGGATCTAAATACTCATCCGCGTCTACAGTCAAGTACCATTTTCCGCTGCAGCGATCCATAACGGCGTTTCGCGCTGCGGAGAAGTCGTTCACCCATGGGAAATCAAATAGAATATCGGCATACTTTTCCGCAATCGCATGGGTTCCATCCGTAGAGCCGGTATCAGCGATTACCAGCTCACAGGGGATGGCACGCCGCAACGGTTCCAAAGCATTCAGGCATTTTTCCAGGCAGCGGGACTCATTTTTCACGATCATGCCGATTGAAAGTAAAATATCCAAGCTTTTTTCCACCTTTTACATAAATACAGAGAAAGCGGATGTACAAGCTGAAGCTGATTGTAAAAAAGGGACCGGCCACAGGCCGGCCCCTTTTTCTCTCTGTTGTCTGTGCCGAGTGCGTTTACTGCAGCAGCTGCAGGACGCCCTGAGGCACCTGGTTGGCCTGGGCCAGCATGGCCTGGGCGGACTGAATGAGGATGTTGTTCTTGGTGTAGGCCATCATCTCTTCGGCAATGTCGGTGTCGCGGATGGTGGACTCGGCGTCCTGAATGTTCTCGGTCATGACGCCAAGGTTGTTGATGGTGTGCTCCAGACGGTTCTGAACGGCGCCCAGGCTGCCACGGATGGTGGAGACCTTCTTAATTGCGCTATTAATGGTATCAATTGCGGTTTGGGCACCAGCCTGAGTGCTGATATCAATACCAGTAAGCGTCAATGTAGTTGTGGAAAGAGCACCCACAGTAACAGTGAGCTGGTTGACAGTGCTATTGGTCTCACCGATCTGGAAGGTAATGCCGGCGGTGGTGAACATATTCTGGCCATTGAAGTTGCTGGCGCTGCCGATACGGTCGATCTCGTTGCGCAGAGCAGTCAGCTCCTCCTGCAGGCTGTCACGATCGGTCTTCTCATAGGTGCCGTTAGCGGACTGGGTGGCCAGCTCCACCATACGGTTGAGCATGTCATGGACCTCGGTCAGGGCGCCTTCAGCGGTCTGCACCAGGGAGATACCGTCCTTGGCGTTGTCCTGAGCCTTCTCCAGGCCGGTGATCTGAGCGCGCATCTTCTCGCTGATGGCCAGGCCGGCGGCGTCATCACCGGCACGGTTGATCTTGTAGCCGGAGGACAGCTTCTCCAGGTTCTTGCTCAGAGCGCTGGTGTTGGTGCTGTAGTTACGGTAGGCGTTCATCGCCATAATATTGTGCTGAATACGCATAAGAAAATTCCTCCTTGAATTTTGGTCGGAGCAGGTTCCTTCCCGCCCGCCGGTAAAATTTCGTCCCCCGCCGTCCGCAGGCCTTTACGGACGGGGAAAGGACCTTTTCAGAAATCAGTTGGGCCGCGGCCCAACCACTTCAATAGTTATGTCGGCCGTTTTTTTCCAAAAATAAGGCCCTTCTTGAAAATTTTCAAAAAATTTTCCCGGGCCGCCGGTCAGGAACACACCTGCCCGACAGTCCGGGAGCATATCATAACTGGTGCCGGGGATTCTCCATCACCGCTTTACAGGCATAGATCACCTGAGCGATGACGGCGGATTCAAATTTTGCCTGGTAAAAACTCATCAGCGGCACCATGGTGGTGGGAGACAGCACCACATATTTCGACGGCAGGCGGCTGAGTGCCAGAGCACGCACATCCGCCATACATCTGGGACAATCACATAATCCAAACAGCCGCACATATTTCTCCAGCGGCTCCTCTACCAGCTCCGCCATCACATTAATATACACCCCGCCGTCCGGGAGCGTCACCCGCGTGCCCATCCGTTCAACCGAATGGGACTCCGGTTCCGGTCCGGGTTGGGATGCGGGAGTCGGTTCGGTCCGGGATTCCGGCTGCGCTTCAGAGACCGGGGCCGGCTCCGGTTCAGATTCCGGCTGGGGTTCCGGCTCGGAGACCGGCTCCGGCTGCGGTTCGGGCTCCCGCTGAGGCACGGACTCCGGTTGTGGCGCTGCTTGAGGTTCTGGCTCCGGCTCAAGCACAGGCTCCGGCTGGGATTGTGCCATCTCTTCCTCCAGCGCCTGATTGAGGGCGTCGTGAATTGTGCGGGAAAGGGCCTCGCTGTTCTCCCGGGCCACCTCTAAAATAGGAGGCACCGTCCGGCGGGGAGAAGCAGCGCTGCTCTCCTGCGGACTGTTTTCCCCCTCCCCCGCCTTCGCCGCGGTCCGCTGGCGGGACTTCCCGCTCCGCCCCCCAGTCTTCGCCGGCGTTCGGGTTTCCTTCTTTTGTTCCGCCGTTTCCTCTGCCGGAGCGGCAGGCTGAGTCTGCTCCCGGACCGGCTCGGCAGCGGGCGTTCCCCCCGCCAAAAGGCTCAGCACATGGTCGGTCTTACTGGAGCGTCCGCCTTTCTTTCCCGCCATCAGTCCTCACCTCCCTGCCGGCCGGACCGGGGAAACCGGCGGCCTGCCACCTCGTCGCACAGATCCTCAAAGTCCCGGGCGGCGTTGGAGGAGGGCGCATAGTCCACCACGCTCAAGCCGTGGGCCGGGGCCTCCGCCGCAATCACGCTGCCCCGGATCTTGGTGGAAAACACCTGGGTATTCAGCTGCGCGGCGATCTGTCCCGCCATCTCCAGCACCTCCCGATTGAGGTTGAACCGGGCGCTGAAGCGGTTGAGCAGAATCCCCAGCACCTGCAGATGGGGATTGTAGTATTCCCGCACGCTCTCGATGGTCTCCTTGATCTGTGCCACGCCTAAAAGGCTCAGCACCTCCGGCGCCATGGGGATGATGAGGCTGTCCGCCGTCACATAGGCGTTCACCGTCAAAAGATTCAGAGCGGGAGGCGTATCCACAATGATGTAATCATAGTCCTCCGCCACTTTGGACAGGGCGGTCTTCAGCATGAATTCCCGCCCGGGGCGGTTGAACTCCAACTCCGCGCCGCTGAGAAGAATGTTGGCGGGCAATATGTCGCAGGTGTCCGTTGCGGCAATAATTTCCCCTGGCTCCGCTTCTCCCCGAAATACGTCGTAAATCGTGGCGCAGTGCTCAATATCCAGTCCCAGGCTGAAGCCAAGACTCCCCTGTGGGTCAAGGTCCACCCCCAACACGCGGGCGCCCCGGCGGTGCAGCGAGGCCAGCAGAGCCGCTGCTGTGGTGGTTTTGCCCACGCCGCCCTTTTGATTTGTCACTGCGATAACGGATGTCGCCATACCCATACACTCCATTCTTTCTATTTCTTAACAGAAAAAAGTAAAACTCCTCTTATTTTTTCCTTATTCCAGTCGATATATAAGACAGGGAAAATTATTTTCTGGTTTCTCGACCATTGTACCGAAAAGGTCGTTTTTTGTCAATCAATGGCTTTTCCTCAGTAAAAAGTTTTATTTCACAGAAAGGAGCGGAAGAAAACATGGCATCTATCAGCAGTCTGTCCGGCAGCAGCAATTCCTCCAGCATCTACGGAAACCGGACATACAATATTATTTCCGGTCTGGCCAGCGGGCTGGATACGGAAGAGCTGATCTCCGGCGTAGTCCAGAGCTATCAGCAGAAAATTCAGTCTCTCAATCAGAAAAACACCAAGCTGCAGTGGCAGCAGGAGGCCTACCAGAGCATTTCCGACAAGCTGGTGGAGTTTTCCCGAAATTATACTTCTTTTGCCTATTCCTCCACCAATTTGCTCAGTTCCAGCTTCTTTAACAACGCAGTGATCACCACCACCAATGGTACCAACTCCAAGCTGGTCTCTGCCTCCGGCAAAACCAACAGCAATGTGATTATCAATGCTGTGAAGCAGCTGGCTACCGCTGCCCGGTACAGTGTTTCTGCCGGCAGCCTCAACAAGAACGTGTCCACCGATGATGCATCCGGCGCAATTATCATCTCCGGTGACAAGATGGACATCAACGATGAAGGCAAGGTGAAGGTGAGCGAGCTGGCCGGTTCCATGACCTTTACCTACGGCAGCAATACCGTTTCCATCAAACTGGACCAGCGGGAGTTCTTTGAAAAGGACGGCAAATTCGACGCTCAGGCCCTTGAGGACGCCATTACGCAAAAGCTCAGTGAACAGCGGATTTCCACCAACAGCAGCTCCGGTACTGCCGACAAGTATATCGGCGTGGAGGTAAAGGACGACGGCAATGGAAACATCTCCATTTCCGTCAAAGATAAAACAGATGCCGGCAACAGCGCGTTAATCAGCAAGGCTACCGGAAGTTTAGGGGACCTGGTGGGGGATCTTGGCGACGGCAAAAGCGAGGTTTCTTTGGGGGCCTCCTCCGCTCTGACCAGCAATATTACTCTGGGCGAATTTGTCTCCGGCCAGAGTCTCACCGTCACGATGGACGGTAAGAGCAAGACCATCAGCCTGGACAAGTTCAAGAGCATCGACGATATAGACGAATTCCAAGCCGCCCTCAACGAGGAACTGAAAAACGCCTTCGGCACGGTGGACGCTGACGGCAAGATCAATAAAGTCAGCGCTACCTTGGATAAAAACGGGATTTCCTTTACCATGGACCCGTCCATCAAAAACTCCTCTTTCTCGGTGACCGCCTCCAACTCCGATGTAGGAGATGTGCTGGGCATCGGCTCCGGCCTGACCAGCTACCTGGATACCAACAAGACGCTGGGCGAACTTTTGGGCGAGAACTTTGACTGGGGTACTACCGCTATAATGGGCAGCGGCACCCAGGCCATTGCGCAAAAAGACGAGGGTGGAAATATCATCGGCTATGTGGACGCCGACGGCAATGCCGTCAACGCAAACAACGAGCGTCTGGGCAAGGACGGTCAAGTGCTGTACGGCTATGACCTCTTCATCAACGATGTGAAGATCGGTACCTATAGCCGGGACACCGAGATGAACACCATCATCAACGACATCAACTCCAACACGGAGGCCGGCGTGAAGGTGGACTACTCCAAGACCTCCGGCCAATTTGTCTTCACCGCTAAGGATACCGGCTCGGCTGGTCGGGTGGATATTAAAGAAGGCGGCCTGGGCGCCGTCCTCTTCGGTGCGACGGTCAATGAGCCGGAAAATCCGGACCTTAATCTTGTCAGCGACAAGAAGGGCACCTATAGTGCCGGCCTGGACGCTCAGCTCAGCGTCACAATCAACGGGCAGGAGATGGATCTGGTCCGCTCCTCCAATACCGTGGACTTGGACGGCATGTCCGTCACGCTGAACGGTACCTTTACTGCCGCCACAGATGAGGAGAAGGTTTCCTTTACCAGCAAAGCCGACGCAGATACCATTGTGGACGCGGTAAAGAAGATGGTGGAGGACTTCAACACCATCATGAAAGAGGTGAAGAGCGCCTACTCCGATATGCCGCTCCAGAAGTCTGACGGCTCCAGTTACGAGCCTCTCACCGATTCGGACATGGAGGGCATGAGCGATTCTGCCATTGCAACCTATGAGGAAAAGGCGAAAACCGGCATCTTGTTTATGGACAGCGACTTGTCCTCCCTTTATAATCAGTTGCGCAGCGCCATCACTTCCAGCGGCGCAGACGGCGCTACCCTGCGTTCTATCGGCATCTCCACCTCTTACTCCGAAGGTCTGACCACCCTCACCTTTGATGAGAAAACCTTCCGTCAGGCCCTGGAAAGCGACCCGGACAAGGTCCAGGAGGCTTTCACCAAATCCAAGGATAACGGCGCCGCCACCGACGGTCTCATGACCTCCATCCAGAATATTATGGATCGCTATGCCGCCACCACCGGCGATCCCAAGGGCATTCTCATTGAAAAGGCCGGCTCCAAGTACTCCCCCACCGCCGCCCTGGACAATACGATGCTGGATAAGATGAAGGACGTGGAGGAGGAGATTTCCAAATGGCAGTCCAAGATGTCCGACAAGGTGGACTATTACACCAACAAATTCACCCAGCTGGAGCTGCTCATCAATCAGATGAACTCCCAGAGCTCCGCTCTGGCCGGCCTGATGGGCGGCTAATCTGGATCACACCACGAAAGGAAGCTGAACCATGGATATGCGAGGCTATCAGCGCTATCGAGAGGATTCGCTGAACACCATGACCCAGGGTGAGCTGCTCTTGCTGCTGTACGATGAGCTGATGAAGCGGCTGACACAGGCGGAACTGGCGCTCAAGAAGGAAGAGTACCCCGCTTTGGAGATCTCGGTGGACAAGGCCACAGCTATCATCCACTACCTGGACGACACTTTGGATCGTCAGTACGCCATCAGTGCTCAGCTCGCCAAGCTATATGAGTTTTTCTGCTATGAGCTCAGCCGGGTCAAAATCGGACGCAATGAGACGGAGCTGGCCCGGGTGAAGCGTATGGTTGGAGAACTGCGGGACAGCTTCCGCGAAGCGGAAAAGTCCAACACCGAAAGGTAGGCGCGTTATGCTCAGCACACAAGTGATATCCGCCGCCGTTTCCCTGCAGCGCTCCATGTATATGTCGCTGACGGAAGTGGATGAGCTGACCACGGAATTGTCGGAGGCGGTGAACCGGCAGGATCAGGTATCGGTGCAGATATTCCTCTCCATGCGTCAGGAACCAATCAACCGTCTGCAGGCCCTGAAGGCGCAGGTGGAAAAGCAGTGCGCACAGCTGCCCCCCTCAGAGGGGGCGCTGTTGCGTGATATCCTGAATGGTCAAGGAACTCCCTCCAACCCGCAGGAGGAGGAACTGACGCGTCTGGTAGAAAAGAATCGTGGCCTTCTCTCCCGGATCGTCCGTGCCGACCGCCGGATCAGCCAGCGCCTTGGAGGCACCCATTCCTTTTATTCGGATCATTGAACGCGGCGCGGGGGCTGAGGGAGCTTTGGAACTTAGGTCTCTCCGCCCTCCGCAGGCGTTTTCGGTCTGTTTTCCTTGAACACGGGGAAGATCCTTTGTTTGAACTGTTTTTATTCTGAGCAAAAGGAGCGCACTATGCCGCAAATTCGTTTGGAGGGCGTCAGCAAGAATTATCGTCAAGAACCGGACAAACGGATCATTGCCGCTGTCCAGGACGTGAATCTCACCATTGAACAGGGAGAATTTGTGTTTATTACCGGCAGCAGCGGCGCTGGAAAAAGCACGCTTCTGCAGCTTCTCTCCTGCGAGACGCAGCCCAGCCGGGGTTCGGTGTATCTGGACGACATAAATGTCTCCTCCCTGGCGCGATGGCTCTGGGAGCGCAAGCGCCAGTCCTTTGGCTACGTCCCGCAAGTATCCACGCTGATCCGCAAGAAAACCATTGCGGAAAACCTGTTTCCGGTGGCCGCCCTTGGTCCCGGCCGCAGCCGCAGCGCAGAAGAGCGGATGATCAAGGCGCTGCGCCTTGTAGGGATGGGGGACGTCCTCTACCGATATCCGGTAGAGCTGTCACAGGGCGAGTGCCGCCGGGTGGAATTGGCCCGGGCCATCGTCAACAATCCCCCCATTCTGGCGCTGGATGAGCTGACTGCCAATCTGGATGAAGATACCGCTTGGGATATCTTTCTGTTTTTAACGGAGGTCAATCACCACGGCACCACGGTTATCATGGCAACACATGCCAAAAATTTTGTCAACCTGATGCGGCGGCGGGTGATTACCCTGGTGGATGGCCGTATTCTGGGCGATGTGCAGAAGGGCCGCTACGGTGATGTGGTATAATTGTTTGATATTGGAAATTCCGGCCTGCTTTTTCCGACAGACCGCATAAGATATATGGCACCTTTTAACTTTCAGGAGGATTTAGTATGAAAAACAGAAAAGTCGGAAGTAAGATCTTGCTCTCATTCATTGTCACATTAGTTTTAGCTCTGGTGATGATGTGCGTCGCTATCCGGACCATCCTTGTCGTCCGCGATGACTATCAAAGCCTGCTGGATAACCAGATCGCCATTACTGACGCTGTTCAGGAGAGCGAGACAGAGGTCAACTCCATCGCCCGCCAGCTGCGGGATATGGCGCTGTTCGGTTATAACACCGCTACCGTCAGCGAGATCGAGGCTTCCCTTTCCATTATTGACGACTCCATCTCTACCATCCAGTCCCTGTACACCGAAAGCGACGGGCTGGGCGACACATATATTCAGGCGGTAAAGGACTGGCGGTCTGCTTTTACTGATATTGACAGTGCCCTCCAGGCAGGCAACACCGCCCGGGCCCAGCAGCTCATCCAGAGCGAGTGCACCCCCAAGCTGAATGCCGCTGTGGAAGCAGGCCATGATCTGATGAACCAGCTGACAAACGACGGCACTCAGGTCGCTAATAAGGCCATCTCTACCAGTACCCGTGAAATTGTTATCCTTGTGGTCCTCATGGTTATCACTGTGGCCGTGGGCATCGTTTTGAACCTGTATGTGGTACGCTCCATCGTCCGGCCCCTGCGCAGGGCTGAGGAGGCCGTTGTTGCCTTCAGCCAGGGCAATCTGTCCCATGAGCTGGACTACTACTCTCAGGATGAAATCGGCGGTATCTGCAATGCCGTCCGTACCTCTCAGGAGATCCTGCACAACGCCATTGAGGATATCGTCTCCATCACCAAGCGTCTGGCCGCCGGCGATCTGTCCGGCACAGTGAGCCAGCAGTATCCCGGTGAGCTGGCCCCCATCAAAGAAAATATCGAGTTCCTTCTGGTCCAGTTGAACGACACCATGGGCGGCATCCTGCAGGCGGCCGACCAGGTGACCGCCGGCGCAGACCAGGTCTCCACCGGCTCTCAGGCTTTGGCACAGGGTTCCACCGAGCAGGCCAGCGCCGTACAGGAGCTGTCCGCCACCATCAATGATCTGGACAACTCCGCCCAAGGCAACCGCCAAACCGCGCAGACAGCCAAGGAAAAGGCCGACCTGGCTGCCGATCAGGTTCGGATCAGCAACGAGCGCATGCAGGAGATGCGCCAGGCCATGGGAGAGATCCTTACCGGTCAGAAGGACATCGGCAAGATTATCGAGACCATCGAAAACATTGCCTTCCAGACCAACATTCTGGCACTGAATGCCGCAGTGGAGGCCGCCCGGGCCGGCAGCGCCGGTAAGGGCTTTGCCGTGGTGGCCGACGAGGTCCGCAATCTGGCCTCCAAGTCCGACCACGCCGCCAAGCAGACCAAGAAGCTGATCGAGTCCTCCATGAGCTCCGTGGAGCACGGCGGCGAGCTGGCGGAGGATGTGGTCGCCAACATGCAGAAGACGGTGGAGTACGCCACTGTGGCCATCGAGTACATGGATAAGCTGGCGGAGAGCACCATCTCCGAGGCAGAGGCCATCGAGCAGCTGACCACCGGTGTGGATCAGATCTCCGCCGTGGTCCAGACCAACTCCGCCACCAGTGAGGAGTCCGCAGCCGCCAGTCAGGAGCTGTCCTCTCAGGCTGTGATGATGAAGCAGCTGGTGGAACATTTCCATCTGCGTACCGATTCCTCCAGCGTGAGCTACGAACCCCTGCCGGAGAACCACGGGGATTCCGCCCCTGTCCCCGACTTCTCTGCCAACGACAACCGCTTCAGCAAGTATTGATTCTCTGCAGGCCCACCCTTTGAGGGGACTTTTTCCGGAAAGGAGTTGGTTGAATCATGGCTGAGACCAGGGGCTCTGCCGTCGGCTCCGTACAGGGCCCGGAGCTGATTTATGCCCTTGATATCGGCACTCGCAGCGTAATCGGGATGCTGGGCACCGTAGAGGGCGACCGGGTACAGATCCGTGCCATTGAGAAGCACCTCCACACCCGGCGGGTCATGATGGATGGACAGATTGAAGATATCGGACAGGTGGCGGCTGCGGTCCAGGCCGTGACAAAGCGCCTGGAACAGAGCGCCGGCTGCCATCTGACACGGGCCTGTGTGGCCGCAGCGGGGCGCGCTCTGCGCACCGAGCGGGGCCACGGCCAGAAGGAATTGCCCGCTCCCACCCCTGTGGACCAGCAGCTGGTTGCCCAGCTGGAGGCCGCCGCCGTGGCGGACGCTGAAACGGCGCTCCACGACAGTGAGGACGACAGCCAGCGGATGCTGCTGGTGGGATACACCGTCACTCACAGCACCCTGGACGGATACCCTATGGCCACGCTGCTGGGGCACACCGGCCGGGTGCTGGAGGCCGACGTTGTGGCCACCTTCCTGCCCGGCGGCGTCATCGACAGTCTCTACGCTGTCATGCGCCAGGCGGGGCTGGAGGTGGCAAGTCTGACGCTGGAACCCATCGCCGCGCTGAACGCGGCGATTCCGGCGGAACTGCGGCTTTTGAACCTCTGTCTTGTGGATATCGGCGCGGGCACCTCCGACATCGCCGTCTGCCGGGACGGCAGCGTGGTGGGCTACACCATGGCTACTGTGGCGGGAGACGAAATCACAGAGGCCCTCATGCGGGAATATCTGGTGGATTTTTCCACCGCCGAGCAGATGAAAGCCAATCTGTCCACAGGCAAAGACATCCAGTTTGTCAATATCCTGGGTCTGGAGCAGAGCTGTTCTCCAACGGATGTAGAGGCTGTTCTGGCTCCAGCGGCGGACTCCCTGGCCCGGGAGATCGCCCAGCGGGTGCTGGCTCTCAACGGCGGCGCCCCTTCCGCGCTGTTTCTGGCGGGAGGCGGCAGCAAGCTGCCCACTTTGCAGGAGAAGGTGGCTGCCGCTTTGGAGATGGATCCCAAGCGGGTGGCCATCGCCGGGGGCCATTTCAAAAATACCGTTTGCTCCGATACCCTGTCCCTGGAGGACCCGGAGTACACCACGCCCCTTGGGATCGCGGTATCCGCGGGACTGGGCCTCATCAGCGACAGCTGCCAGGTCCAGCTCAACGGCGCGCCGGCCAAGCTGTTTCGCAGCGGCTCGCTGACGGCTATGGAGCTTTTGATGATGAACGGGTACACCTACTCCGATCTGCTGGGCCGCAGCGGAAAGCCCCTGGTGATCCAGGTGGACGGGCGGCGCACCGTGTTCCACGGCGAGCCGGCACAGCCGGCACAGCTGCGGATCAATGGTGCAGACGCCCAACCCTCCACTGTGGTGCAGGCCGGTGACCAGGTCCTCTTCACTCCGGGCAAGGCGGGAAGCGATTGCCGCCTGACGGCGGAGGAACTGATGCAGCGGCTTCGCGTGGCCCGCATCACGGTGAACGGCATCGTACCGGACCCGTCACAGGAGATTGTCTCCGGCGACTGTGTGGTCATCACTCAGACGGAGGCGCCGCAGCCTCAGGCGCCCCCTGTCCAGCCGACGCCGGAGGAAACCGCCCCACTCCCCCCTCCTCCCCGCCCGCCCTGCACCATTTTTTTGAACAATGAGGCGATTACCTTGCCCGCCAAATCTGACGGTGCTCCCTACTACGTCATGGACTTTCTGGAACGCTCCGGCATTGATTTTCAGCATGTGCAGCGGCCTGTAGTACTGCATGTCAACGGTGCGGAGTGTACCTTCCAGCAGGTGATCAAAGAGGGCGACCGGGTGGAAATCGGCTATGCAGATGAGGCGGTGGAACTGTAAGATGATAAAAAAACAACAGCTTTTAACCTTTGGGGCAGCCATGATGCTGGCGGTCCTGACAGCATGCGGCGGCGATAAGGAACCGGCCCCCACGGCTTATGCGGTAAACGATGACAGTCTGCCGTCTCTGAGCGAAATCGTCCCTCTGGGGGAAGATTTCCAGTGGTCCGTAGAGGAGGATGAAGAGGGCGTCTGCACCTACACCTATGAGGCGCTGGAGTCCTCCGGCGCGGAAACCGTACAGGCCTATACGGAAGATCTTCGGGACAATCACCAGTGCACGCTTCTGACGGAAGACGGCTCCGCCCGGGCAGATGACAGCGTCCTCTCGGCGGAAACCGGCACGGTCGTGGCGGCTATGGAGAGCGCCACGGCAGACGGACTTTTTCAGCTGTCCCTTACCTGGGACGAGACCAGCTGCAGCGTCACCCCCACCTTTCAGGAGGGCGCCCAGATTCCCGCTGAGGAGGCTTCTTCCATGACGCTGGAGGAAGCGGTGGATTATCTGCGGAGTTTCTCCCCGGCCACATTGGGCCTCTCCGGCTCGGATATGTCCGATTACGATATCTTTTCTCAGGATGGCCTGGTTTTTCTCAACGACCAGCCCTGCCTGTGCCTGAACGTCTACCGCCTGACGGACCATCAATATCAGGCCACTTATCTGCTTGCCGGTTCAAACAATGAGATCTACCGTTTGGACCGTGAAACCGGACAAGTGTATTCGCTCAATCCATAACATGGCAAAGAACCGTACTGCGTATCAGAATTTCACAGAAAGAGAAAGCGTCCCAGGGTCGGATATGCTCCGGGCCGTGTAAAAATACGGCAGGGAACGCTGAAATTTAGGAGGGATTTTGCTATGAAAAGCATCCGACAAAAGATTTTACTCTGCTTCCTGCTCCTCTCCGCTTTGGCCGCCATTATCTGCGGCGGCGTCGGAATCATAATGAGCTATTCCAGCAGCCAGGCCACTTTGCAAAGCAGTATGCTTGCCCTGGCCTCCCAGTCCGCCGACCGCGTCTCCTACGAGATCCAGTCCTACAAGTATGCGGCAGAGGCAATGGGCATGGTGCCTGAACTCAGCAGCGATACAGTGACGGTGGAGCAGAAAGAAGCTATCCTGGACCAGTGGGTAGCGGAATACGGCATGATGCGGGGCAACGTTCTGGACGCCTCCGGCAACAGCCTCTTTGACGGCAACAATTACTCCGACCGGGATTATTTCCAGGCGGCGATTCAGGGTGACGCCTACATTTCTGTCCCCACCATCAGCAAGATCACCGGCGAGCTGTCCCTGATGGTGGCCGCCCCGCTGTGGCAGGACGGCGTTCCCAACAGCCGGATCGTCGGCGTGGTCTATTTCGTTCCCAACGAGAAATTCCTGAACGACATCATGGCTACCATTGAGGTGAGCGAAAACAGCAGCGCCTACATGCTGGACAAGAACGGCAACACCATCGCCCATCTCAATATGGACAGCGTCTTAAACCAGGAGAACACGGTAGAGGATGCCAAGACCGACTCCTCCCTGGCGGAGCTGTCCGCCTTAGAGAGCAAGATGGTAGCCGGTGAGACCGGCTTCGGCTCCTATTCCTACGGCGGCGTGAGCAAATACCTGGCCTACAGCCCTGTGTCGGGCACCGACGGCTGGAGCCTGGGTGTCAATGCATACACCTCTGATTTCATGGCGACGACCTACCGGAACATTATTATCATTGCGGTCCTTGTGATTCTGGTCATTCTGGCCGCCGCTCTGATTGCCATTTGGATCTCCAACGGCATTGGCCGTCCCATCAACGCCTGCGTGCGGCGTATCCAGCTGCTGCAAAACGGCGATCTCTCCTCCCCTGTGCCGGAATTCAACCGTCGGGACGAGATCGGACAGCTTTCCCAGGCCACTCAGCAGATCACCTATGTCCTCAAGGGCCTTGTGGGAGATCTGGACTATCTTCTCGGAGAGATGTCCCAGGGCAACCTGAACGCCCGTTCTCAAAACCGCGAACTCTATGTGGGCGACATGTCCGCAATTCTGACCACCGTCCGCAACCTGGAGATCCGCCTCAGCGAGACCATGTCCCAGATCCACACCGCGGCCGAGCAGGTCGCCTCCGGCGCCGAGCAGGTCTCCTCCGGCGCTCAGGCACTGGCCCAGGGCGCCACGGAGCAGGCAAGCTCTGTGGAGGAGCTGTCCGCCACCATCAATGACATTGACAACGCCGCCCGCAACAATTCCGATGCCGCGCGGCAGGCCCAGGAGAAATCCAACCTTGCCGGCGCCCAGGTGGTCACCAGCAATGAAAAGATGGACGATCTCCGTCAGGCCATGTCCGACATTCTGAAGGGGCACCAGGAGATCAGCCAGATCATCGAGACCATCGAGAACATCGCCTTCCAGACCAACATTCTGGCGCTGAACGCCGCCGTGGAAGCCGCCCGGGCCGGAAGCGCCGGCAAGGGCTTTGCCGTGGTGGCCGATGAGGTGCGCAGCCTTGCCTCCAAGTCTGATCAGGCCGCCAAGCAGACCAAGGAGCTCATTGAGCGCTCCACCACCAATGTGGAGCGGGGCAACCAGCTGACCCACGAGGTCAGTACGGCTCTCCAGACCACTACTGATCTGGCCTCTGAGGCTGTGTCGTTTATGGGTCAGGTCACAACGAACATCGTTACGGAGACTGAGTCCATCCACCAGGTTACCGAGGGCATCGATCAGATCTCCAGCGTGGTGCAGACCAACTCCGCCACGGCGGAGGAGAGCGCCGCCGCCAGCGAGGAGCTGTCCGGTCAGTCCCACCTGCTGAAGGAGCTGGTTGCGCAGTTTATTCTGCGTCCCACTTCGGACGTCCCCTCCAAGGTGGAGTAGATTCCCTTTACAGACAGTATGAAAAAATCGTTCCCCGCAGGCACGATGCCTGCGGGGAACGATTTTTTTAAAGCTTCCGGTTCAGGATTCTTTCACATGGCGCGCCAGGCGCTTATCCTCTGTCCGGATGTGGGAGACCAAAACCGCAACAACATTGTTCAAATCTCCAAGGGCTTTTACTGTAGCTCCCTGCTGCAGCAGCTCCTGGGTCACCTGAGACAACTGGCGGCGATAACCGTCGTGAAACTGCTTGTGGGCGGGATAGTTGGGATATTTGCTCTGGGTCTGCAGCCGCTCCTCATCGCCAAAATGCTTCATCACATAGTCGTTCAAGAAGCGGACCGTCTGCTGAATCTGATCCCGGCCTCTTCCCTGTGAGCACGCATCCATCAAATCATTTACCGCGGCAAACAACTGACGATGCTCTGAATCAATCAGGGAGTTGCCGGTAATCAGATCCTGTGTCACTTCATACCTCATAGCGAGACATTACTCCTTTCTGTTGGTTCTTGGCCGTTCCTGCTGGTGGAAACAGTCTTCCATATGTTATATCGACTGATCTTTCAAAAAGTAAATCTGTTTGGGAAAAAATACTTTTTGAAATGATGGGGATTTTTTCCATTCACCTCTTATTTTGCTGAAGTTTTAAGCCGATATAAGTATTGAAAGACATTGCCGGGACATATCACGCCCGGCAACATAAAATTTTTACGGGAGGGAGGGCTTGTGATGGTTGACCCAATCTATCCGGGAGGCATGCACTCTGTCAGCGGCGTCACACCGTACAGCAAGAAAAGCGGCGCAGGATACTCAAGGGTGTCGGAGCAGCGCTATGATCAGGTCCAGTTTTCCTCTCATCTGAACGAGATGGAAAAACGATTGAAAACTACAGTGGGACGGATCTCCCAGGAGATCCGGATTCGCCCGACCCATCAGGAAATTGAGGATCTTCGCCAGCAGGTCACTGCCGGAACCTACCAAGTGGACGTCCGGGAGATCGCGGGGCGGATGCTTTTGAGAGAGGACGGCTGACCTGATGGAATTTCGGGATTATTTGGCATTTTTAGAAAAGCTTCGGAAGGAACTGACGGATCTGACTGCAGTGGAGCAGAAAAAGATCTCGGCGGTACAGGCCGGGGATCTGGACGCACTGGATGCATGTATGAAGCAGGAGCAGGCGGCTACCCTGGCTCTGCGCGGACAGGAGCAGCAGCGGACGGAGCTTCTGCGGCAGCTGGGCCTGGAGCAGATTCCTCTGCGGCAGTTATCCCAGCATGCCCCTGACGCCCTGCGGCAGGAGACACAGCAGCTGGTGGAGCAGGTACTGCGGGCCTATGAGATCCTCTCCAGCGCCCAGAGTACCGCCCGTACCCTGATGGAAAATGATCTCCATCAGATTGAAAAGCAGCTGGAGCACGGCAGCAAGGGGTCCCAGAATCCGCCGGAGCAGGGCCCGGCGCGGAAGACAGATTTTAGAGCTTGAGGAGGATAACAGCATGGGTACATTTGGATCCATTGGTACCGTGCGGCTTGGTATCTATGCCGCCCAAAAGGGCCTGGATGTGACGGGCAACAATATCACGAATATCAATACCGAGGGCTATACCCGTCAGCGGCTGAATCAGGTAAGTCTGATCCCCGGCGCTGCCGACCGCTACTTCTCCAGCTATAAAACCCGCATCGGCCAGGGCGCCGTGGTGGCGGGAGTAGACCAGCTGCGGGACCCCGGTCTGGACATTTCCTACCGCAAGGCAGCGGCCGATGTGGGCAGCGCCAACGCCAAGCTTACCGGCCTTAATGATCTTGCGGTAATTTTGGATGAGGTAGGCAAGGGTGATCTGGAGCAGGACGACGGTGTGATTCTCAGCCAGCTCAACGATCTGCGAGATCTGATCAACCAGGCCATTACCAACGGCGTAGGCACCTATAACAGCCTGATTCGTGAGTCTGCCAGTTCTCTGACCAAGCTCTTCAACTCCTATGCCGACAAGCTGTCTGATCTGCAGGAGACCTATGAGGAAAAACTGGATCAGCAGGTCACGGAGGTCAACGATATTCTGAAGAACATTCAGGAACTGAACGAGGCCATTCGCAATTCTGATATCCGGGGGGATGAGGCCCTGGAGCTTCGGGACCAGCGGAACCTCCTGCTGGACCAGCTGAACGAGTATGTCAAGGTGGACGTGAAGTATTCTATGGAGGATATCGGCGCGGACACCAAGATTGAGAAATTGACTGTCTCCATTGCCAGCAACGAGGGGCACACTCACACCCTCATCGATGGGACATACGGTACCCAGCTGAGCTGCGATCCCGCCGATAATTATAAGATCTCTATCTCTGACCTGACCGATTCCAACGGAAGGGTCCACCCCGACAATGGCATTTTGGGCGCCGGCCAAAAGATGGTGGACAATGACCTGTACGGTTCCCTCCAGTCCTACCGGGAACTGCTCACCGAGAAGGGCGAGTACGCCACCGCAGCCGATATCGCTGATGACGCGGACGCCTCCACCAAGCGGGGCATCCCCTATTATCAGATGGCACTGGACAATCTGGCCCGGACCTTTGCCGAGGAAATGAATAAGCTGAATGACACCGAACTCACTGGCAGCGGTGCGCTGTTCAGCAACAGCAGCTCCGGAAATGATACGGATAACATTACCGCCGCCAACATCTCGGTATCCTATGACTGGGCCAACGACAAGGTCTCTATTCAGGCTACTGCCGACTCAAACGCACCCAGCGGCGATACTTCCCGTCTGGCTGAGTTTTTAAATCTGTTCGGCCGGAAAGATATCATCTTTGCCCCAGGTACGATCAATCCCGGCGCCGCAGGGCAGTCCTACACCGGCTCCTTCGAGGATATGCTGCTGCGGATTCAGTCCACCCTGGCGGAGGATCAGATGACCACCGATGCGGTGCTGAACAACCATATGATTACAATGAACGACATCTATGTGGACCGGGAGGGCGTAATGGGGGTGGACCTGAATGACGAGGCCACCAGCCTGATGACCTATCAGAAAGCTTATACCGCCGCCTGCCGGCTGATGACGACGCTGGAGACCGCTCTGGACTCCCTGCTGGCCATGTGAGCAGAGTGTGCAAACCTGCTTTGGATGATGAGGTGAATGGATTATGATACGCATTACTACCCACAGTTCCCTATATACTTATCAGAAGAACCTGATGAAGTCTTCCAATCAGCTGTATTCCGCCATGAATCAGCTGATGACCAAGCGGAATTTTGATACCTATGCCGCTGATCCCGCCGCGGCCACCCGGGCCTTTAAAATTCACAGCTCTTTGAACGCTACCAATGCCCAGGCCGCCAACAACACCACCGTGTACAACAAGTTTTGCAGCGCCTGGGATCTTGCCGACGATTTTTTGAATAAGCTGTCCCAAGATCTGGCGGAGACCCCCATGATCGGCGGACTGAACGACCCCAATGCCACTGTCCGCAGCACCTTCGGCGACATCATTCTCTCCGGTGCGGAGTCTATGGTGCAGAGCCTGAACAGCAAGTACGGCACCGACTATATCTTCGGCGGCGCCGACACGCAGAATCCCCCCTTTGCCATCGAAACCGACGGGGATATGCACTATCTCACCTATCGGGGTATCCGGCTGGATGATCCTGATGCTGCCTATTATGCCGCAGAATACAAGGATGCGGATGGCAACACAGTTCCCAGAGACCCCAGTGATACTTCAAAAGGCAACATGACCAACCAGGAGATGCTGGACAAGTGGAACCAGGAGCATCTGTATGTAGATATCGGCATTGGCTTTGAGCTGGATAAAGACGGAAATGTCATTGAGTCCACCGCCTTTGACTCCGCCATCCGGGGCACGGATTTCATCGGCGGCACCGGCTTTGACGAGGACGGCGACCCCAAGAACATCATCTCCATCATGCTCCGCACGGCCGAGGTCTTCAAGGATTATGATGATAATACCATGACCTGGGGCCCTGCCGGGGACTATGCGGACGCCCAGCGGCTGGTGGGCAAATTCCAGGCAGCTCAGAATGTGGTGAGCAACCAGCACACCGCTCTGGACACCAAGGCCAAATATCTGGAGACCAACCAGTCCCAGCTGGAGAGCACCTTCGACGCCCTCAACAACGAGCGGCAGAGCATTGAGAACATCGACGAGGTAGAGGCGATTCTTACCTTGTCCTGGGCCCAGACCAGCTATAACGCCGCTCTGCAGGTGGGCGCCAACGTGGTTCCCCAGTCTTTGATGGATTATTTGAAATAATCTGTACGTTTTGATGTGTGATTAAATATGTACCGCAATGCGGCGCAGGAAAGGAGATTTTGCGATCATGTATCCGCTCATCGAGATCCAGACAATTCCTATTGAGATCCAGATGAAAACTACACGAGCGCATCTGGAGTACGCCCGGGGCACTGCTCAATTGGAAATCTCACGGGACAAAAAAGGGCTGAGCATCCGCAGCCAACCCATTCAGGTGAACATTGACTCTTTTGAGTCCCGCAACTCTGTGATGCCCACCACATCCACCTTGATCCGGCAGCAGGCACAGGCCGGCGTACAGGCGGCCTATCAGGCCACCGCCGTGCTGGCCAGGGAGGGCCGAATGATGATGGAAGCCCGAATCGATCAGGATATCGTCCCCCAGTTGGCCCGGCAGCAGACTATGGGACAGCCCACCAATGTGAATGTCGAATTTCTGCCTACCGTGGGCCCCGACATCAGCTGGGACGGCGGTGAGATGAGCATCCGCTACGAGATGGACAAGCTCAATTTCGACTGGCGGATGGAGCAGATGAGCTTCACCTTTGTTCCCGGGGATATTGAGTTTACCATGACGCAGCGGCCTGACGTCATTATCAAATATGTCGGCGGACCTCTGTACGTTCCGCCGTCTGCCGACCCGGATTACAAGCCTGTGGATGTCAATGCTTGATGCGAGGTGTGCTTCATGCAGTTGAACACAAAATACTTTGGACAAATTGAGTACGCACCGGAAGATGTCCTGTCTTTTCCCAACGGACTGTTTGGATTTGAGTCAGAAAAGCAGTTTGTTATGCTGCCTTTTGCCGGCAGCGGCGGGAATATGCTCTGTTTCCAGAGTACGCAGAGTCAAACGCCGGCTTTTATCGCCATGAATCCCTTTGCCTTAAAGCCGGATTATGCGCCTGTCCTCTCCGATGAAGAACTCCGTGTGATGGAAGTCGACGACAGCAAGGATCTCTGCTACTACGTCATGTGTGTAGCCCGCGAGCCTGTGGGTGCGAGTACCGTCAATCTGCGCTGTCCCGTGGTGGTCAATCCCGACACCCGGCGGGCGATGCAGGTCATTCTGGATACGGACACCTACCACATGCGTCATCGTCTGGACGAATTTTCCGCGATTGAGGGGGTGGGTTGATGCTGGTTCTCAGCCGTAAGGAGGGGGAATCCCTGGTCATCGGTGAAGAGATCAGTATAACCATCCTCTCAGTGGAATCCAACGGGCAGGTCAACATTGGAATCTGCGCACCCAAGGAAGTGCTGATTTTGCGCAGTGAACTGCAGAAGGCAGCCAGTGTCAACCAGGATGCCGCCGGAACGGCTCCCCCGGTGCTGGTGGATGAATTGAAGTCCGCCCTGCTGCACCACCTTCCCCCCGCCCCTCAGCAGGAGGATGGGTCGGATGCATAGCCGCCGGGCAATGTGCAAGAAAAAAACCGTGCCGCTGGTTCATGAACCGGCGGCACGGTTTTTTTGTGCGGGTTTCCCGCAAAACGACAGCCGGATCAATTCAGAAGTTCTATCAGAAAGTATCTGCTAAATTTTTTAGCTCTCTTTATTTTTTTTAAAATTTTGACGATATATATAAAGAGAGAATAGCGATGTTTTTATCGCTGGAAAGGAGGACATTCTGATGGGATCAAACGAGGACCATTCCCTTCGTTTCGCAACGCCTGCTCCACAGCAGTCTTCTCAGAACTTCCCGACCGAAAACGCGCCGTCAGAGACTGCTCGCACCACCATTGAGTTTCCTCCTGCCCATCCGCTCTGCCAACTGCGGAATCTCTTCTGCAAAAGCGAAGAGGAACCGCCCCCGCTTTCCTTATGTCTGTTTCCAGAGGAGAGTCGGATTCCGCTTGGCATTGTAAAGAACATTTCGTGTGAAATTGAAATTATGAAGCTGTCGCTGACGCATACAGCGGAAAAGCGTCTGCGTCAGGTCTCCCCGGATCAGACACAATCAGACGCGGACGAGCAGGTGTATCTCTACCTCTCCTGTGACAGGATGGCGGCTTGGGTGATGCTGTTTCCTCCCACCGGTAGCGGCAAAGCCCTGACCGTGCCCCAGCTGCAGCGCACACTCCTTCATCGCGGTGTTATTTTTGGAATTGACCAGCTTCTGCTGCGCCGACTTCCCACACTGGAGAATCGATTCTTTCGTCTGTTTCCCATCGCTTGGGGTCTCCTTCCCACAGATGGGGCGGACGGTCGGATTTTGGACCGCTTTCCCCGCACAGATACGGCAAAGCAGGCTCAGGTGAAGGAATTGGGCCAGGCAGACTATGTGTCGCTCCATCTGGTGCAGGATGTGAAACAGGGGGATGTCATCTGTGAGATTGTCCCCCCTGAGCCGGGCAGCTCCGGCAGTACGGTAACGGGGGAGTCCCTTCCCTGCCGGGATGGAACGCCCGCCCCGATCCCTCAGGGACGCAACACCCATCTGTCTGACGATGGGAAATATCTTCTGGCATCCCAACCCGGTCATGTGGAATTTTCCGGCCGGAACTTTCAGGTCAAGCCGGTATTGGAAATTCTGGGCAATGTGGACCATACCACAGGCAGCGTCAATTTCCTGGGAGACGTCCACATCCATGGCGATATCTGCCGCGGATTTACTGTACGCGCCATGGGCAATGTGCAGGTGGACGGCGTGGTGGAGGCCAGCACCATCGAGGCCGGAGAGAATGTGGTGGTCTCCAGCGGCGTGCTGGGACAGGATCAGGCGGTGATCCGGTCCCACAAGAGCGTATACGCCAAGTATCTGGAGCACAGCAATGTCTATGCCAGGGAGAGCGTTCAGGCGGACTGCATCATCGACTGCAACATCTTCAGCAACGGAACCGTGACAGCCCGCACGGGCCGAGGTGCAATCATCGGCGGAACGGTCCGCTCCTCCAGGGAGGTCTCCGCAATTACGGTAGGCTCCAAGGCGGAGAAGCGCACAGCCATTGTATTAGGCGGGCAGCCATGTGAAAATTTTGAACACGCCCAGATCCTGGTGGAAATGGAGCGGATCACCTGTGAGATTGAAAAGCTGAAGGCGCAGCCCGCCACGCCGCAGCAGAAGAGCAAGCTGGCGAAAGCCCGGCTGGATATGAATGTGGCGCAGATGAAGCTGGAGAAGCTGGGAAAGGATCTGGCGGCCCAGCAGCCTCCCGACCCCTGTGACGATCATCGCCGTCTGATTTGTGATGCGGCGTATCCCGGCACAATCATCACAATCAACCACACATCCCTGCGAATCAAACAAATAGAATCCCATTGCAAGATCGGTTTGGATAACGGACTGGTAGGGCACATCCATTCTTAAGAAAAGGGGGTTGTATTTTGAACTCGCTTCCACAGTGTGAAGTCCAAAATGTTTTGGACAGTGTAATGCGGGATATTACAAACCGGGTTGCCAATATCCAGTTATGCAAAAAGGACTCTGTCCTTTCCAACAATATATGTACGGTACATACTGTTTTTGAGGGAAACTATCACGCCTCCCTGACGCTGTGCGCAGACACCAGCCTGTTTATCCGCCTGACAAAAAATGTGATGCAGGAGGAAAAGGTTGCCCAGAAGGATATTGAGGACTTTTCGAAGGAATACTTTAATGTGATCTGCGGACAGGTCGTGGCACACTTATTTGAGGATACGCATCTATCCTCCCGGTTTCAGATCCCCACTTTTTATGTTGGTCAGCATCTCCCGGACGGGCAGAACGATTCACGGCTTGTGCTGCGCTACACCAGCAATTGCAACGAATGTGCCCAGTTGATTTATCAGATCCCTTTCCTTTCAAAAGAACACTGTATGGATGAGAATTAAAAAGGAGCAAGCGTATGTCAAAGAAAATCATGGTAGTGGACGATTCCCGAATGGCGCAGCTGCAGCTGCAGAAGATCCTGGACGACACCGATTATCAAGTGGCTGCCTGCTGCCAGAGCGGAGAAGACGCGTTACGTATGTATGATGAAGTCAAGCCGGATCTCGTGACCATGGACATTTTGATGCCCGGCATGGATGGACTGGAGGCGGCCCGTCTGTTGCTGCAGGAGCATCCCGACGCCAATGTGCTGATGGTGTCCTCCCTGGCCTATGATGATACCATCAATGAGGCCAACAGCATCGGCACAAAGGGCTTTGTCTATAAGCCTTTTGACCGCGACCAGCTCCTTCCGGCCATTCAGCATGCCATCGGCGACGCAAACGCCTGAGCACAGGGCCTCGCAGCACACCGCCGCCCTTTCCGGTATCCCTGAGAAGTTCTCCACAGATTATATAGCAAACACCCCGGCATTTGCGGATGCCGGGGATGTTTTCTCTTTGCGGAATGGCAGGAAATTTTAGTTTTGCTTTTCTTCCTCCAAGTCAATGCGCTCAATGCTGGTCTGTGCAATCCAGCGCCCCTTGATTTCCGCCAAAGTCTTCATGTGGGGCTGCGCCATGTGAGTCTGCTGCTGCTCCCCGGTTGCCCACTTCTCCACCAGCAGAAGACAGTCCCCGTCCTCCGCCGCCAGGAAGTAGTCGTAGCTGATGCAGCCGTCCTCTCCCCGAATGGCCTCCAAAATTCTGTTTTCCTCCACTTCCTGCAGGAAGTTCTCCCGCATACCAGGCTTTGCGGTGTAGGTAACAAGCAGTAACACTGGTTTCATTCTGTTCATTCCTTTCCTCTGTTCTGTCATGAAGCGCACTTCTCCGGCTCCCCCGGCAGGCATATCCTTGCCGGCAAACAGCATGAAGACCGGCATGCCCTGCCGCTGCAGCATACTCATGCCGCCCATGACAATCTCGTCCCCGGCATCCTTGGCGCCTCATTCTTTTTGCAGCCTGAGCCACACCGCGGCTGAGATCCTCGTGGCTGAGACCCTCCACGCTGAAATCGGCAGGCTGCACGCCCTTGTCCCGGAGGAGCTTCAGGAATCCTCCGGCAAGACGCATCTCCGGTTGCTGTACAAAGTAAGTATACCACGGCCAGGGCCATAAAACCACCCGGAGATAGATCACACGGATCTGGTGCTGATTGTGCCCCGAAAGTGTATCCCCTGGCCAGTGTCCATGCGGTGAATTCAGCGGACATACTCCCATTCCCAAGGGGATTTTTTAACAGGAGGCGGAAAAAAACATGCACTATTGTATCTCTGATATCCACGGCGACTATTCCCGGTATTGCGGAATGCTGGACCGGATCGGGCTTTCTGAGGCGGACACCCTCTATGTGCTGGGCGATGTGGTGGATCGGGGCGGGCAGCCGGTGGAGCTCCTGCTGGACATGATGGAACGGCCCAACGTGGTGCCGCTGCTGGGCAACCACGAGTACATGTTTGCCTGCTGTTTGGCGTTCCTGATGAAGGAGGTAACAGAGCAGAACCTCTCCGCACTTCACGCGGAGGATCTGTGCAGCTTCCTGCACTGGCAGAGCCAGGGGGGCGCCCCCACGCTGGAGGGGTTCCGGCGCCTGTCCCCGGATCAGCGGCAGGCGGTGCGGGAGTATCTGGGAGAGTTTTCTCTGTATGAGGAGGTGGAGGCCGGCGGACAGTCCTACCTCCTGACTCACGCGGGGCCTGATCATTTTTCTCCCCGCCGCCCTCTGGGGGATTACGCCCTCCACGAGCTGCTCTGGACCCGTCTGGACTACAGCAAGGTCTATTACCGGGACCGTTTTTTGGTGACCGGCCATACCCCTACGAGAAATATTCCGGAAAATCCCGCTCCGGACCGGATTTATCAGGCGAACCGGCATATCGCCATAGACTGCGGCTGCGGCCACGGGGGACATCTGGGCTGTCTGTGTCTGGACACCCTGGAGGAATTTTATGTGTGAACGCACCGCTCTGCCTTTGGAGGGGCATAATAAAGAGCAGCGGAAGGAGTTTTGCTTCCATCCGCTGCTCTGTTCTTTTCTATCCGCCGATGCGGCGACTGTCCCGCCGGAAGGCGTCCCTCATGTCTGTTCTTCCTTCTCTCCGGCTTTCTCCTCCACCACCTGGGGAATAAACCGCCGGGCAAAGCGGCCCTTTCCCCGGCTCTTCACATAGAAGTATCCCACAGCGGAGAAAACCACCGCGCCGATGAAGTTCACGAACAGATCCTCAATGGTATCATGGATTCCCACATCCACATAGCCCCC
Organism: uncultured Oscillospiraceae bacterium; assembly: GCA_944386985.1. Lineage (GTDB taxonomy): Bacteria > Bacillota > Clostridia > Oscillospirales > Oscillospiraceae > CAJFPI01. The sequence continues at coordinate 40,275 of CALXDD010000001.1, read as the reverse complement.
CAGTCCCAGAGCCTGCTGGGTCCCGTCGCTGTGGACGATGATCACATCGGCAATATCCCGCACTGGTACCGCCACGTTCTGGTTGGTTGGGTCCAGCATGACGGTGGAAAAGGCATGGATCACCGTGTCCTTCTGGGTATCCATCAAGAAGAGCTGGTCCATGGTGAACTCGGCGAACTCCCACAGCACGCCGATGGTCATGGAAAAGCAGAAGGCGGTGACCGCCATGTAGAAGGGAGACAGCCGCAGGGACTCCTTCTTCTGCCGGTTGAGAAGATCCACCAGGGAAAAGCCGATGGCGGCGCAGAGGAAGCCGTTCATCGTATGGAGCATGGTGTCCCAGTGCTCAAATTTCACATAATAGGCCCGGATCTCCCCTAAGATCTCCGCCGCAAAGATGAACAGCAGAATAATGATCTCCAGGGTGTCCGGCAGATCCACCCGCAGCCTCCGCTCAATCAGGGCGGGCATGGTAAAGAGGATCAGCGTCAGACCGCACAGGAACACATTTTCATAATTCCCGTTAAAAAATTGCGCCACCATCATGGCGATCACCGCCACCCGCAGCAGCACATATACGGTGGTCACCGCCCGCCTGTGCTCGACATGTCGAAAGCCCTTGTCCTTTTTTTCTCGTTTCACGCCGCTATATCTCCTTTCTGGGATCTACTCGTCCATTCTACCCTGTTTTCCACTCCGCCGTCAACCCCGCCTCTTGCATCCTTTTTCCCCTGGAGGTATACTGACAGTAACCCCTAACAGGAAGGAGCAATCCCAATGGAAGTCGCCATCCGCACCCTCAGCAGCCGCCCGCTGCCTGTGGAGCGTTTTCTCTCAGCCTATGTGGACGTGCCTAAATTTCTCGCCTGCTGCCGCCAGTGCCCCAACTTCGGCAGGCGCGGCACCTGCCCGCCCTACGACTTTGCCCCGGAGGACTACTGGCAAAGGTGGCACACCGTCTCCCTCTCCGCCCGGCAGATCTCCTTTGCCCCCGGTGACCGTCTGGGAAACGCCCGGGAGGGCCTGGAAGTGCTGCACCGGGAGAAGGACCGCTTTCTGCAGGACCTTCTGCGCCAGGAGGCCCAGCTCCCCGGCAGCATGGCCCTGTCTCCCGGAGCCTGTGAGCGTTGTGATCCCTGCCCCATGGCCCAGGGCGCGCCCTGCTGCCACCCGGAGACCTTCCGCTATTCCATGGAGTCCCTGGGGGGCAACGTAGCCGCCGCGGCCAGGGACCAGTTTGGGCTGGAGCTTCTGTGGGCCAAGGGGGAGGACCTTCCCCCCTACTACCTGCTGATCGGCGGACTTCTCTGCTTGGAATAGGATCAGAGTGTAAAAAAGCACCCCCTCCTTCGTCTGGGGGCAAAAAGAAGTGCCTCCTCCGAAAATTCCGGAGGAGGCGTTTTTCAGAAGGTCACCGTTCGATCAGGGGCGGTAAAGGAAGAAAAGGTTGCGGTGCAATTTGTCAGCGCAAAGATTTGGGTGTTTCCGTCGCCGGGGGCATACCGGCTTTGCAGATTGGGATAGGCGTCCAGCATGTGCTTCTGAGCCTCGATCCGGGGATCTTCCACCGCTGTGGCCGCCAGACGCAGCCAGGTGCCGTTCTGGAAGGCGCAGATCTCCACCTTGGGGTTCTCCGTCATCTGCCGGGACACCGGCTTCACCTTGCCGGTCTGGATGGTGAGACGGCCGTCAAAGATATCGATGGTGCCGAAGGGACGCACCCGGGCCTGGTCGCCGTCGATGGTAGCCAGATAGTAGGTGCCGCACTGCTTCAAAAACTCATAGACTTCCTGCATGGCAATACCCTCCTTATGGTTGTTATGGGCGGGCGTTCTCGTCCTCCCGTTCAAAAATCAGGTCGACTTCCTTGGTGCCGCCCTCGCCGGAGAAGCGGGTCGGGATATACCCCACATACCGCCAACCCTGGGCGGCGTATTGGTTGATGATCTCCCGGTGCTCGCAGCTGCTGTTGTTGATCCAGAAGCCGCCGCCGGTGTACAGCGTCACATATTCATAGCGGTACATGGGCGCCCCCCTTTTTCCTGACACTCAGCACATCTTGGCGCCTGCCGGGATTTTGTCGTCCAGCATCACCAGATTCAGCTTCTCCTCGCCCTTCTCCTTATGGACGGCGGAGATCAGCATGCCGCAGCTCTCCTGGCCCATCATCTTCCGGGGCGGCAGGTTCACAATGGCCAGCAGGGTCTTCCCCACCAGCTCCTCGGGCTTGTACCAGGCGGCGATGCCGGAGAGAATCTGCCGGTCCACGCCGGTGCCGTCGTCCAGGGTGAACTTCAAAAGCTTGGCGGACTTCTTCACATTCTCGCAGGCCTTCACCTTCACCGCCCGGAAATCGCTCTTGCAGAAGGTGTCAAAATCCACCTGCTCGGCGCTTTGGGGCTCCAACTCGATATCAGGCAGAGATGCCTTCCGGGCCTCCTCGGCGGCCTCCTCCAGCTCCTGGAGGGCCTTCTCCATGTCCACACGGGGGAACAGGTTCTCCCCCTTGGCAGGCTCGGCGGTGTCGCTGAGACTGCCCCACTGAGCGGCGCTGTCCCAGGTGCGGCAGCCCTCACAGGCGCCGATCTGCTGGAAGAGCTTGTCCATGCTCTCCGGCATGAAGGGGATCAGGAGAATGGCGCAGATGCGGGTGGTCTCCAGGAGATTGTACATCACATGGGCCAGCCGTTTGCCGTTTGCCTCCATGTCCTTGGCCAGCGCCCAGGGGGCGTTCTCGTCGATATACTTGTTGGCCCGCTGGATGACTTTGAAGACCTCCTCCAGTGCCTTGTGGGGGGCATAGGCGTCCATGGCGGCCTCGTAGTCGAACCGGAGACCGGCGGCCTTGAGCACCAGATCCATATCATAGCGGACGGGATCATCGGGATCAAGAAGGAAGTCGCCGTTGGGGATCGTGGCCTCCCGACGGGCGGAGCAGGCCGCACCCTGTTCCATCTCCGTAGCGCCGCAGCCCGCGGGCAGCCTTCCGCCGAAATACTTGCCCACCATGGCGGTGGTGCGGCTGACCAGGTTGCCAAGGTCGTTGGCAAGGTCGGTATTGATGGTCTGGATCAAAAGCTCGTTGGAGAAGTTGCCGTCGGAGCCGAAGGGGAAGGTCCGCATGAGGAAGAACCGCAGGGCATCCACGCCGAAGTGCTCGGCCAGAATATAGGGGTCCACCACATTGCCCTTGGACTTGCTCATCTTGCCGCCGTCCAGCAGCAGCCAGCCGTGGCCGAAGACGTGCTTGGGCAGGGGTTCCCCCAGACTCATGAGCATGGCGGGCCAGATGATGGAGTGGAAGCGGACGATCTCCTTGCCCACGATATGGACGTCGGCGGGCCAATACTTCTTGTAGTCGTCGTACTTGTCATTCTCATAGCCGAGAGCGGTGATATAGTTGGAGAGAGCGTCCACCCACACATACACCACATGGCCCGGATCGAAGTCCACGGGCACACCCCAGGTGAAAGAGGTACGGGAGACGCACAGGTCCTCCAGGCCCGGCTTGATGAAGTTGTTCACCATCTCGTTGACCCGGGAGCGGGGCTGGAGGAAGTCGGTGTTCTCCAGCAGATCCTGAATCTTGTCGGCGTACTTGGAGAGGCGGAAGAAGTAAGCCTCCTCCTCCGCGTCCTGAACCTCCCGGCCGCAGTCGGGGCATTTGCCGTCCTTCAGCTGGCTCTCAGTCCAGAAGCTCTCACAGGGCTTGCAGTACTTGCCCTTGTAGGTGCCCTTGTAGATGTCGCCGTTCTCGTACATCTTCTTGAAGATCTTCTGGATGGCGGCCACATGATAGTCGTCGGTGGTACGGATGAAGCGGTCGTTGGAGATGTTCATCAGCTTCCACAGATCCAGAACCCCCCGCTCGCCGCAGACGATCTTGTCCACGAACTCCTTGGGGGTGACGCCGGCCTCCTTGGCCTTGTCCTCGATCTTCTGGCCGTGCTCGTCGGTGCCGGTGAGGAACATGACGTCCTCCCCCCGCAGACGGTGGTAGCGGGCAATGGCGTCGGTGGCCACGGTGCAGTAGGTGTGGCCGATGTGGAGCTTATCGCTGGGATAATAAATCGGTGTAGTAATATAGAATTTTTTCTTGTCCATGGGCGCGGTCCTCCTGAAAGCCCCAAAAGCCGGGGCGTATTATTCGTAAATCATAGTATAACACAAATTTCCTGTACTTTACAATGGAAACTTCCCATTCTTCCCGCCGCCGGGGCGGGATCTTCTGTGCAGATGTTCCGATTTTGGGGAACTCCTCCCCTCAGTCCGGAATCTCCACCCACTCCAGGTGGTAGCGGCCCTCCTCCGCCTCCATACAGCAGAGAGACACCGGCTTTCCATACCGCCGTGGGCCGCAGCTGCCGGGGTTGAGCCACAACGCTCCGTCCCGGCTCTCGGCGCAGGGGCTGTGGGTGTGGCCGAAGACCACTACGTCGGTTTTGGCCGGGCGGCAGGGCAGTCGGCTTTTGTCGTGGATGAGGAAAAACCGGATCTCCTCCACCTCCAATTGGATGGTCTCCGGCAGATCGTTGAACCAGTAGGCGTCGCAGTTGCCCCGAACGGCGTAGACATTGTCAAAGCGCTCCAGGGCCTCCAGCGTCTCCCGGTTGTCCAGGTCCCCGGCGTGGAGGATCACGTCGGCCTTCCCCAACTCCTCCAGCACCCGGGGCCGCAGAAGGCCGTGAGTGTCGGACAAAATCACGATTCGCTTCATTTCCGCAGATCTCCCTTCAAAGAATTTGTGTGGCGCCGGGTATACCAGAGAAAGTACGTCACATTGATGAGGATGCCGAACACTGTGGCGCTGGGGGCGGCCAGACCGATCATGGTGAGGCTGGCGTCGGGCTGGATGCTCATGAGATAGGACATGGGCAAGCGCACCAGGAAGGTCTGCGCCAGGCCCTGGATCATGACGAAGACCGTTTGGCTGTGGCCGTTGAAGTAGCCGATGAAGCTGAAGAGAACACTGGTGACCACCGCCTCTAAGGCAAAGCCCTTGAGGTACTCCGCCGAGCGGAGGATCACCTCCTCATCGCTGGCAAATGCCACGGACAACAGGTCCCCCCGGAAGTAGGACAGGGCCCCGATGAAAACACCCACCACGCAGCCGATGCTCATCCCCATCACCATGGCCCGTTTCGCCCGGTCCTCCTTCCCCGCGCCCACATTCTGGGCCACAAAGGCGGACATGGACTGCATGAGGGCGCTGGGCACCAGCATGACGAAGCTGACAATCTTGTTGGCCACTCCGTATCCGGAGGAGGCCGCCAGCCCCAGGCAGTTGATGAAGGCGCACAGGGCCAGGAAGGAGAGATTGGTCAAAATCTCCTGAAAGGCGATGGGCGTCCCCACACGGACGAAGTGGCCGATCTCCCGGTTGAAGCAGATATCCTTCCGGGTCATAGTGAAGGGCAGCTTCTCCCGGCGGATGATCACCAGGGACAGCACCACGCTCACCGCCTGGGCCATGACGGTGGCCAGAGCGGCTCCGGCCACGTTCATGTGGAGCACCGCCACAAAGAACAGATCCCCCACAATGTTCACTCCGCAGGCGATGGCCACAAAAATCAGAGGCAGCCGGGAATTTCCCAACCCCCGGAAGATACTGCTGATGACGTTATAGGCAATAATAAAGAGGATTCCGCCGCCGCAGATGCGCACATAGGTCACCGTCAGATCCACAGCCTCCTCCGGTGCCTGCATCAAAAGGGCCAGAGGCCGGGCAAAGGCCACCATGACCGCTGCCAGCACCACCGACAGCACCGCGAAAAAGCAGACGGCGCCGCCGATGACCTTTCCTACCCGCTCCGGGGTGCCCCGTCCGAGATATTCCCCGATGAGCACCGTAATGCCCATGGCCAGCCCTGTCACGGTAAAGGTGACCAGGTTAACAATATTGCTGCCGGTGGACACACCGGAGATTCCGGCGGTGGTGCCGAATTTCCCCACTACTAAAATGTCCACAGCGCCGTACATAGCCTGGAGGATCAGCGCCCCCAACACCGGCACCATGAACCGCAGCAGCTTCTGCAGGATACTGCCCTGCGTAAAATCACCTTGATTGCTGTTCTGTTGCATAAAAATCTGTTTCTCTCCTCACCGCATTCACTTTGTTGCGAAAGATATTATACTACCAATTTTCTGCAAAGCAAAGAAATTCTGACAAAATCCAGGAATATCGTCTGTTTTTTTGATTTTTTACCGCAAAGAATTAGAAACAATTCAAAACACAGAAAACAGCTGCGCTGAAGCATGTCGCAAGGCATTTCAGAACTGAGAACTTTCCTCCGCCAAAACGCTCGTGACGCCGCTTTCGCGGCGGATCCATGGCCGGTATGCGCAAAAACACCCCGGAGCGCCGCTCCGGGGTGTTTCGTATCGGTCAAGCCGAAAATCTTACTTCATGCTCTCGGCCACAGCCACGGCGGTAGCAACAGTCATACCGACCATGGGGTTGTTGCCGGCGCCCAGGAAGCCCATCATCTCCACGTGAGCGGGGACGGAGGAGCTGCCCGCGAACTGAGCGTCGCTGTGCATACGGCCCATGGTGTCGGTCATGCCGTAGCTGGCGGGACCGGCAGCCATGTTGTCCGGGTGCAGGGTACGGCCGGTGCCGCCGCCGGAGGCCACGGAGAAGTACTTCTTGCCCTGCTCAATGCACTCCTTCTTGTAAGTGCCGGCCACAGGGTGCTGGAAGCGGGTGGGGTTGGTGGAGTTACCGGTGATGGACACATCCACACCCTCCAGGTGCATGATGGCCACGCCCTCACGGACGTCGTCAGCGCCGTAGCAGCGGACGTTGGCACGCTCACCCTCGCTGTAGCGGATCTCGCGGACGATATTCACCTTGCCGGAGGCATAGTCAAACTGAGTCTGCACATAGGTGAAGCCGTTGATGCGGCTGATGATCTGCGCAGCATCCTTGCCCAGACCGTTCAGGATAACCCGCAGGGGCTCCTTACGGGCCTTGTTGGCGTTCTTCACGATGCCGATGGCGCCCTCAGCGGCGGCAAAGGACTCGTGGCCGGCCAGGAAGGCGAAGCACTTGGTCTCGTCACGCAGCAGCATGGCGCCCAGGTTGCCGTGGCCCAGACCAACCTTGCGGTCCTCGGCAACGGAGCCGTCGATGCAGAAGGCCTGCAGGCCGATGCCGATGGCCTCAGCGGCGTCGGCGGCGGTCTTCACGCCCTTCTTGATGGCGATGGCGGCGCCCATGCAGTAGGCCCAGCAGGTGTTCTCAAAGGTGATGGGCTGGATGCCCTTGACAATCTCATAGGGATCAAAGCCCTTATCCTGACAGATCTTGCGGCACTCCTCGATGGAGCCGATGCCATACTGAGCGAGGACGCCGTTGATCTTGTCGATTCTTCTCTCGTAGCTTTCAAACAGAGCCATTTCCTTGTCCTCCTTCTCTTATTCGTGGCGGGGATCGATATACTTGGCGGCGTTGTCCCACTGGCCGTAGTGGCCGGTGGCAGCCTTCAGCGCCTCGTTGGCGTCGGTGCCCTTGGCGATCGCAGCCATCATCTTCCCCAGGTGGACAAACTCATAGCCGACGACCTCGTTGTCAGCGTTCAGAGCCATACGGGTGCAATAGCCCTCGGCCATCTCCAGGTAACGGGGACCCTTGGCCTTGGAGCCGAACATGGTACCCACCTGGCTTCTGAGACCCTTGCCCAGGTCCTCCAGGGAGGCGCCGATGGGCAGACCGCCCTCGGAGAAAGCAGTCTGGGTGCGGCCGTAGACGATCTGCAGGAACAGCTCGCGCATAGCGGTGTTGATGGCGTCGCACACCAGATCGGTGTTCAGAGCCTCCAGAATGGTCTTACCCACCAGGATCTCGGAAGCCATAGCGGCGGAGTGGGTCATGCCGGAGCAGCCCAGAGTCTCCACCAGAGCCTCCTCAATGATACCGTCCTTCACGTTCAAAGTCAGCTTGCAGGCGCCCTGCTGAGGAGCGCACCAGCCCACACCGTGGGTCAGACCGCTGATATCCTTAATCTCCTTTGCCTGGACCCACTTGCCCTCCTCGGGGATGGGAGCGGGGCCATGGTACGCGCCCTTGGCGACGGGGCACATGTTCTGCACTTCGCTGGAATAGATCATGGCAATTCTTCCTTTCCTTTTTTGAGCCCGCCCCAGAGGGATCGGGCCCGTATTCAAGCTGCCGCAGCGCCGCGCAGGTGGAAAGTTCTGCCGCGGCATATTCGCTTTCACTTCTCGGGTACCGGCAGGCCGCAGCCTGTCCATACCTTTATAGATTATAAAAAATTCCCGGCTCTTTGTCAAGGCGGACCCCCGCAGATTCCCCCCGCAGCTTGCCCAACATCCTTTGGGCTGTCTGCGGAAAATCGTTGCTTTTTTCACTAAAGTGCGGTATAGTAACGTCGGAAGACTACCGTTGAAAAGGAGACTGGTACGATGAAACGTAAAACAAAGGTAGGTCTTGTGACCAGCGGCGGCGACTGCCAGGGACTCAATGCGGCCATTCGCGGCGTGGGCAAAGCCCTGTTCCAGTATGTGGACAATATTGAGATCTACGGCATGTATGACGGTTACCGGGGCCTTATTGAGAATGACTACAAATTTATGGGACCCAGTGATTTTTCCGGCATTATCGCCCAGGGCGGTACCATTCTCGGCACCTCCCGCCAGCCTTATATTCCCGGCAAGGCCATCGTGGACAAGGACGGCAACGATGTGATGCCCCGGATGATGGACACCTACAACCGCCTGAATCTGGACTGCCTGGTGGTGCTGGGAGGCAACGGCACTCAGAAGAGCGCCAAGCTCCTCCACGACGCGGGCATGAACATCATTACCCTGCCCAAGACCATCGATAACGACATCTACGGCACGGACCAGACCTTCGGCTTCCAGTCCGCCGCCGACATCGCCACCAACGTCATCGACTACATCCACACCACCGCTCTGGCCCACAGCCGGATCTTCCTGGTGGAGGTGATGGGCCGGGACGCCGGGTGGCTCACCCTCAGCGCCGGCATTGCCGGCGGCGCCGACGTGATCCTCATCCCCGAGATCCCCTATGACATCAGCAAGGTGGCGGAGGCCATCGAGGCCCGGAAGAAGAAAGGCCGCACCTTCTCCATCGTAGCGGTGGCGGAGGGCGCCATCTCCAGGGACGACAAGGTTCTCACCGAGGAGGAGCGCCGGCGGAAGAAGGAGGCCAACCCCTACTCCACCATCTCCTACGACATCGCCGCCCAGCTGGAGAAGCTCACCGGTCAGGAGGCCCGTGTCACCGTGCCCGGCCACTATCAGAGAGGCGGTCCCGCCTGTCCCTATGACCGGGTGCTGGCCACCCGCTTCGGCACCGCCGCCGCCCGGATGATTATGGAGCAGAAGTACGGCTACATGGTGGGCATCCAGGCCGACCAGATCGTGGCCGTTCCCCTGGAGGAGGCCGCCAGCCGCACCAAGTTCCTGCCGGTGGACCACCCCCTGATCCAGACCGCCCGGGATGCCGGCACCACCTTCGGCGACTGAGCCCGACGCCTCCCCGGCGCTCCGCGCCGTACAAGCCCCCAAAGGGGCTTGCTGCCGGGCGGATTCACTCCGCCCCCGCAGTTTGGAATGATCGGGGTCTCCACAGCGGCCCGGCCGCTTTGGGGAGATCCGCCATCTCCAGCGATTCCCCAAGTACAGAAAGGAGGATCCTCATGGGACGAGATCCATTTCCCTGGTTTCGATTCAAATCCCGCCGGCAGGAGCAGAAGGAGCAGGCGGAGTACGCTGCCTGGGCCTTTCCTTACGGCAGCAATCAGCAGCAGGCGGTCCGCCTGCTGTTGGGCCAGCTGTTCCCCAAGGAGTCTGCCAGCGTGGCAATGGTGAATTACCTCACCGGTCGTGAAGCCTTTTCCAATCGCTACGACGACTATGATGACGACTACAATCCCCTGTATGTCACCCTCCAGGCACTGCGCCTTTGCTCCACCGTTCCCCGCCGGGACATTCCCCTCTACATGGCCCTCATCGCTGCCGACAGCCGCGTGGATGAGGCGCTGGAGTACCCCGATGCGGAGGAACTGCGGGCCGCCGCTCAGGATCTCATTGACATGATCGGCCCCAGGAACTTCAAATAGGAAAACGGAAAACAGCGCAGCAGGCAAAAAGCCTGCTGCGCTGTTTTTATTCATAGAACCAAAGGAGCGCGTGGGTCTTTTTCCCCTCGTCGTCCCGGATCTCCACCTGGTGCTTTCCGTCCACCAGGGCGTAGAAGAACCGCACCCGTTCCCCCCGCTTGATCTGCCGCTTGTAGAGAATCTCCACCGTGGAAAGGGGCAGCGGCCGCACCTCCTCCGGCAGGGCTTCCCGGCCCAGCTCCAGGTAGTGGAGGTTGTTGACATGGTGGAAAGTGTCTAAATCCCGTCCCAGGGCGGTGTAGGCGAAGGTCTCTCTGGCGTCCTCCGGGCTCCTGCCGCCGGTGGGGATCTCCCCCTCCACGGCCTTGTGGTCCCAGATCTCATAGTGGGCGGCCAGCTCCTCCGTTACCCGGGTAACCCGTCCGGTATGGACATCCAGCAGCAGCCAGCGGCTGGTGGCGGCGGCCACTGTCTCTCCGGCTGCATCGGTCACCAGGAAGTCCCGGTCAGAAAAATGGATATCCATTCGTCTCGGCCAGGTCCGCACGGTCAAAGGCTCTCCCCAGGCCACCTTCTTTCCCATCTTCAGCTTCCAGCCGCAGAGAATCCAGCCCACCCCCATCCGCTCGATCAGGCGGCCGGGGGCGCAGTCTACCGACGCGGATGCCTCACAGGCCGCCTCCTGCATCAGCCGCAGCGTTCCCACCTGGGAGAGGAAACCGTCCTCCCCCAGGTCCGAATACTGCACCTTGGTTTCATAGTCATAATACTGCATAGTCATCACTTCTCCAGAATATGCACATTCAAATGGTTGTACGTCATGGTAATCCCCCGCTGGTCAAAGCTGTTTTTGATCTCCTCCATCAGGGTGTTCCGGGCGTCCCAGTAGGTATCCACCTTGCTCCAGCACCGCAGATGGTATTCGATGGCGCTCTCTCCGTAGTTGGTCACCACCGCCACTGGAGCCGGGTCCTCCAGAATATTGGGGGTAGCCTCCACCGCCGCCAGCAGCGCCTGGCGCACAGCGGAAATGGCGTCGTCATAGGAGGCGGTCACAGTCAGATCCATCCGGCGGGTACCCAGCTCTGTGAAATTGGTGATTTTGCTGTCAGCCATGGTGCTGTTGGGCATCAGCACCCGCTGGCCATCCACTGTGTCCAGCTTGGTATAGGTGAGGTCGATGGCGTATACCGTACCGGCCACCGTGTCCGTCTCAATATAATCCCCTATCTGGAAGGGCTTGGAGAACAAAATCACCAGTCCCCCTGCCACGTTGCCCAGCACGTCCTGCACCGCCAGTGAAATGGCCAGAGACAAAACGCTGAAGAGGGCCACCAGGGAGGTGGTGGGAATGCCCAGACTCTGGGCCACAATCAGCACTGTCAGCACATACAGTACCACCTTGAGGGCCGCCATGGTGTATTTGCGCATCCGGGGATCCAGACGCTTTGCCCTGTTCAGCAGCTTCTTTGCCAGCCGGGTAACCAGCTTGATCACCAGAAGACAGACCAGCAGCATCAGCAGCGCCGTCAACACCTTCTCCACGGTGAATGCCTTGATCTGGCCGGTAAGGGAGGAGAGGTCTACATTTGGCATCGGCATCGTCCTTTCTTCAAAAAATGCGGCGGACGGCGTCCCGCTTCTCCGCTGGAAGCATGGTCCGCCGCCGTCAGAGGCGCTCCGCCGGAATGGTGAGCGTTTGCAGTGAGTATACCATATTTCCCCTTAAAAGAGAATAGAATCCCTTACATTCCTGCAGAAATTCCTCGTTTTCTTTTTCACATTTTCTTTTTCTTTTATCCATGTGCCAAAGGTTTTCCTGAATTTTTGTTAGGTTGCACAAAAAATCGTCTGGTCCTCTGAAACTGCTTTCTTATTTGTAAAAAATGGTGTACAATACAGGGGAAGAAGGCAGCACCGTTTCCCTGCTGCGGACGGCCTGCAACCTGGCACATTCCCCCATCCCTACCAACTCCAATTGTGCATCGGATTTTTATGAGGAGGAAATCGTATGGACAAATTCTTCAAAATTTCAGAACGGGGCAGCACCGTTCGGGCGGAGATCATCGGCGGTATCACCACCTTCTTCGCCATGGCCTATATCATCTTCGTCAACCCCGGCCTGCTCAGCCAGACCGGCATGGGATTCAACGCCGTGCTGCTGGCCACCTGCCTGTCCGCGGCGCTGGGTACCTTCCTGACGGCGATGCTGGCCAATGTTCCCTTCGCCCAGGCCCCCGGTATGGGCCTCAACGCCTTCTTCACCTATACCATTTGCTTCAGCATGGGCTACACCTGGCAGCAGGGTCTGGCCATCGTGCTGCTGAGCGGCATTCTCTTCTTGATCGTCGCCGTCTCCCCCATCCGCAGTATGATCATCCGTTCCATCCCCAGCTTCCTGAAAAACGCCATCTCCGCCGGTATCGGCCTGTTCATCGCCTTCATCGGCCTTTTGAACGTAGGGCTCATCTCCTTCAGCGGCGGCGTGCCTGCCCTGCAGTTCTCCCTGGTGCAGGAGGACGGCTCCAAGCTGATGAACAGCGCCGGCATCCTGGCCATCATCGGTCTGCTCATCACCGCCATTCTGCTGGCCTATAAGGTGAAGGGCGCCATCTTCATCGGCATCATCATCACCACCATCATCGGCATCCCCATGGGCGAGACGGTCTACACCCCCCAGAGCTTCAGCTTCTCCGTCATCGGCGAGACCTTCGGCAAGCTGAGCTTCTCCGGCCTCACTGAGGTCAACGGCGGTGTGGTGGCCCTCATCACCGCCATCATCAGCTTCGCCCTGGTGGACTGCTTCGACACCGTGGGTACTCTTATCGGCACCGCCACCAACGCCGGCATGACCGATAAGAACGGCAACCTGCCCGGCGGCGACCGCGCTCTCATCGCCGACGCCATCGCCACCTGCTGCGGCGCTGTCATTGGTACCTCCACCGTCACCACCTTCGTGGAGTCCTCCACCGGTATCGCCGAGGGCGCCCGCACCGGTCTCAGTGCCATTGTGGTCAGCGTCCTGTTCCTGCTGAGCTGCTTTGCCGCCCCTGTGGCCCATGTGGTGCCCCAGGCGGCCACCGCTCCCGCTCTGATCATCGTGGGTGTTCTCATGCTGAAGGGCGCCACTGAGGTCAACTGGGGCGACTTTGAGGAGGCCTGCCCTGCCTTCCTGGTCATCTCCATGATGCCCTTCGCCTACTCCATCTCCGATGGTATCGGCTTTGGCTTCATCAGCTACAGCATCATCAAGGTGGCCCGGGGCAAGGCCAAGGAGGTCCCCGTCCTGGTGTATATCATCTCCGTCTTGTTCATCCTGAAGTATATCCTGGGCAACATCTGACAAAGTTTCCTGAAGCAGCAAGCAGAGGCCGCCGGCACAAAGCCGGCGGCCTCTTTTGTCTTCTCGCGTCCCTCTGACGTTGTCGGAGGGATATTCCCTGTCACACCCGGATGCAGGACCGGTCGATCTCGCTGAGGGAGTGGACGCCGCACATGGCCATGGTGTCCTTCAGCTCCGCCTTCAGCTTCTCCGCGTACACCGCCACACCTTCCGCCTCCGCGCCGTAGACGGCGGTGACGAAGGGACGGCCGATGAGCACGCCGTCAGCTCCCAGGGCCAGAGCCTTGAAGATGTCCATACCGGAGCGGATACCTCCGTCCACCAGCACCGTCAGATCCTTGCCCACAGCGTCGACGATCTCCCCCAGCACCTCTGCCGTAGCGGGGCACTGGTCCAGCACCCGGCCGCCGTGGTTGGACACCACAATGGCCTTGACCCCCGCGGCGGCGGCCTTCTCCGCCCCCCGGACCGTCATGATGCCCTTGAGGATGAAGGGCACCTCGGCGCAGGCCACGATCTCCCGCAGCTCCTCCACCGTCTTGCTGCCGGCGGGAGGCGTCAGGTTCTGGAGGAAGGGCAGGCCGGCGGCGTCAATGTCCATGGCGATGGCGGCGGGACCGGCGGCCTTGGCCCGCTCCAGCTTGGCGAAGAGGGTATCCCGGTCCCAGGGCTTTACCGTGGGGATGCCCGCACCGCCGCTGCGGGCAATGGCCTCACAGGCCCCCTCAAAGACGGCGGGATTGGTGCCGTCGCCGGTGAAGGCGGCAAATCCGGCCTCCTGACAGGCGGGTACCAGGATGTTGTTGTAGGTAAGGTCGTCGTATTTGTCACCGTAGTGGAGGGTCATGGCCCCCACAGGAGCGGCAAAAAAAGGTGCGGCAAAGGTGCGGCCGAAGAAGGAAAAGGCGGTGTCCACCGGCTTGTTCTCGCAGATGGTGTCCATATTCACGCAGATCTCCTGCCACTTCTGGTAGTTGCGGATAGCGCCGGTACCGAGGCCCTTGGCCCCGGGGCCGGGAATGGTATTCTTACAGGCCAGTCCGTTGCACACCGGGCAGGCCTTGCAGTAGGGGCCGCAGCAGGTCCGGGCGGCGGCCAGCACTTCGGGATAGGTCATGGGATATTCCTCCTCATTCACAGCAGCGTTGTCACAGGCAGCATTCCCTGCCGGGCCATTTCCTTCCGGCAGGACGTCCTTTCCACAGTATTGTACCAAGCCGGGAAATTTTTTCAAGCCCATGGGGCACTTTTTCCTCCCGACGGCGTCTAAGAAGGTAGAAGCCAAATGAAAGATAGAGGAGGTATTGTGATGAAACGAAAGCTATGTTCTCTTGCCCTTGCCGCCCTTCTGCTGTTATCCCTGCTCACCGCCTGCGGTGCCGGAAGCAGCGACACAGCCAGCTCTGCCACCGCAGGCGACGCCGGCGGCAGCGGCGCCGACTACGGGGAAAACGGCTGGGCCGCCGACGCGGAGTCTCCCACTGCCGCCCCCCAGGAGGACAGCGGCTCCACCGGAGAGGTCCAGACCCAAAAGAAAATCTACACCGCAATGCTGGAGGCGGAGACCACCGCCTTCGACGACGCCTCCCAGGCTCTCCGCCAGCTGGTGGAGTCCTATGGCGGCTACTTCCAAAACCAGAGCGTGTCCAACCGGAATGCCTACCGCTACGGGACGTATACCATCCGCATCCCCGCGGAGCACTTCGCCGACTTTCTCCTCCAGGTGGGGGACAGCTGCCATGTCCTATACCAGACCAGCGCCGAGGAGGACGTCACCGACGCTTACTACGACGTAGAGAGCCGTCTCACTACCCAGCGCACCAAGCTGGAGCGGCTCCAGAACCTCCTCAGCCGGGCGGAGACCATGGAGGACATCATCACCATTGAAAGCGCCATCAGCGATACGGAGCTGGAGATCGAGCAGCTCACCGGCAGTCTCCGCACCTACGACAACCGCATCAACTACGCCACCGTGGACATGACTCTCAGCGAGGTCTACAAGCTCAGCAGTGAGGAGGAGGCTCCCACCACCTTCGGTGGCCGCCTGGGCGCCGCCTTCCTGGGCGGACTTCGCTCCGCCGGCAATTTCTTAGAAAATCTGACCGTTTCCCTGGCCTACAATTGGGTACTGCTGCTGGTGGTGCTGGCAGTGGTGCTGGTGGTGGTCCGGGTGGTTCTTCGCCGGAAAAAGAAGCTCACTTCTCCGCCTCCCGATCAGCAGGATCTGCCAAAATAAATCCAAATCGTTATTTTTCCGCAAAATATTACAAATAGAAATCAAGAAGAAGGTCCCGGGCAATGCCCGGGACCTTCTTCCTGAGAGGGGATCGTATCTGTCTTATAGCACAAAGAGAACATAGTCCAGCTGTTCCAGCTGAGAGAGCAACTCCGCCGGAATATGGGCAGGGAAATTGATCTCCACCCCGGCGTTGCCGCTGCAGCCGCTGCGGGGCGGCACCACATCGATCTCCCGGTCCCACTGCTCCGTGTCCGCAATCAGCTGCTTGACGTCGGCCACAGACCGAAGCTCTATGTAGATGTGCTCACACAGGCGGCCGTCCTTGGTACGCCGCTCGATGCGGGCCAGGAAGGTCATGGCGATGAGAATGAACATGGTGGTGAGAATGGCGGCCCAGTAGAAGCCGGTGCCGATGGCGAGACCGGCGGAGGCCGTAGCCCAGAGGCCCGCGGCGGTGGTAAGGCCGGTAACCTGGGAGGAGCGGCCCACAATGATGGTACCAACGCCCAGAAAACCGATACCGGACACCACCTGGGCGGCAATCCGGTTGGGGTCGCCGTCCATTCCCAGAACCGTGGCGGTGTACATACCCACCATAGCGGCGAGACACGCGCCGAGACACACCAGAATGTGGGTCCGCAGACCGGCGGCCCGGCCATGGCGGCCGCGCTCCCAGCCCACAATGCCGCCTACCACGGTGGCCAGCGTCAGCCGCACCAGCACGCCCACACCGGTCAGATTGCTGATGATCGCCGGAGTATGCACGATCCAGTCCATGCTGAAGTCAGGACTCATAGGCAGGCTGCTCCTTTCCTTCCGACAGCTGGGCCAGCACTCTGCCGGCCATGTCGGGATAATTTCCGATCACCGCGTCGATGCCCAGGGCGGCCAGCCGCCGGACGTCCTCCTCGGTGTTCACGGTAAAGGTATTGATTTCCAGGCCGTACTGCTTCAGCTCCGCCGTCAGCTCCGGCGTCAGATTGCCGTGGATGGGGTGGTAGCAGGGAATACTTAGATCATGGACATATTTTCCAGCCCCCACCATCCAGCTCTCGCTGAGCAGGCCGTATTTCAGCTCCGGGGCCATCTCCCGCATCCGCAGAACGCTGAAATGGTTAAAGCTGGAGATGATGACCCGGTCCTCCAGGTGAAACTCCCGAATCATCTCCAGCACCTTGGCCTCGATGCCGGGATACTCATGGATGTTGGTCTTCAGCTCAATATTGGTGACCAGAGGCAGCTTCTCCACCAGCTGGCAGTACTCCCGCAGGGTGGGGATGGGGTTTTGCTCCAGCTGGCCCCGCCAGAGATAGGAGGCGTCCAGCTGCCGCAGTTCCTCCAGCGTCATCTTCCCCACCTGACCGCTGACGCCGCAGGTCCGGTTTGTGGTCTCGTCGTGGATAATCACCAGCTGGCCGTCCTTGGTCAGATGCACGTCCAGCTCAATACCGTCCACGCCCAATTCAATGGCTTTCCGGAAAGCCAGCATGGTATTCTCGGGATATTTCCCGCTGAAGCCCCGGTGCGCAAAATTCTTTGTCATAGGTCCTCGCCTCTTTCTCCAATCTTAGTGTTGCAGGAAATCAAATGGGCCCTTTGCGCCCCGGCAGCCCCACCCATGAAGTGCGGCAGACCTTCCGGCGGCAGCGGGCAGTGTCCGGCAGCGGCTTGAGAAATGGACCGAAGAAGCACCGACGGTTCTCATCGGTGCTTCTTCCCTCATCATCTCAATGCACGTTATTTGGCAATATGACAGGCAACGAAGTGGTTGGGAGAAATCTCCACCAGCTGAGGATTGGATTTCTCCTGGCAGCACTGCTGGCAGGAGTCGCAGCGCTTGAGGAAGCGGCACTGGTCAGGCAGATTCACCGGAGAGGTGATCTCGCCCCGCAGCAGCTTCCGAGGCGGCTTCTCCTTCCCCACCACAGGGATGGGGATGGCGGACAGCAGCGCCTGGGTGTAGGGGTGCGTGGGGTTGGCGAAGATCTCCGCAGAGGGGGCCTTCTCCACCATCTGCCCTAAGTACATGACGGCGATGTCGTCGGAGAAATACTTCACCACGCTCAAATCGTGGGTGATAAAGATGTAGGTAAGGCCCATGTCACGCTGCAGCTGCTTGAGCAGGTTCAAAATCTGGGCCTGAATGGACACGTCCAGAGCGGAGACAGGCTCGTCGCAGACGATGAGCTTGGGGTTCACCGCCAGAGCACGGGCGATGCCGATTCTCTGCCGGCGGCCGCCGTCCAGCTCGTGGGGATAGGAGTTGACGAACCGGCGGGCCAGGCCCACGATGTCCATCAGCTCTAAGGTGCGCTTCTCAATCTCCGCCTTGCTCTTCAGCAGCTTGTGCTCCTTGATAGGCTCGCTGATGAGCTGCATGATGCTCTGCCGGGGGTCCAGGGAGGAGAAGGGGTCCTGGAAGATCATCTGCATCTGGGTGCGCATCTTGCGCATCTTGGCGCGGCTGTAGTGGGTGATATCCTCGCCGTCAAAAATGATCTTGCCGTCGGTGGGCTCCAGAAGCTTCAGCAGGGTGCGTCCGGTGGTGGACTTGCCGCAGCCGGACTCGCCCACGATGCCCAGGGTCTTGCCCTCCTCGATCTGGAAGTTGACCCCGTCCACAGCGTGGAGCTTCCCCTTGGGGGTGTCAAAGTACTTGGTCAGATTCTGGACTTCCAGAATGATCTTCTTCTCAGCCATTTGCGTTCCTCCTTAAGCGGAAGCTGGGATCGTCGTAGGCGTGGCAGGCCACATAGTGGGTGCCGCCCACCTGCCGCAGCTCCGGCACAGTCTGGGTGCAGGCCTCGGTGGCATAGGGGCAGCGGGGAGCGAAGGTGCACCCCTCGGGCAGGCGCATGGGATCGGGCATCATACCCTTGATGGGCACCAGCTCCTCCCCCTGCTCCTTCAGGTTGGGCAGGGAGTCGAAGAGGCCCTCGGTGTAGGGGTGACGGGTGGAATTGAACACCTCGTCGGTGGTGCCGATTTCCACGATCCGCCCGGCGTACATCACGGCCACGTCGTTGCAGACCTCCGCCACGACGCCTAAGTCGTGGGTGATCAGCAGCATGGACATGTGGTTTTTGTTGATGAGGTCCTTCATCAGGTCCAGCACCTGGGCCTGGATGGTCACATCCAGAGCGGTGGTGGGCTCGTCGGCGATGAGGAAGTTGGGCTGACAGGCCAGGGCGATAGCGATAACCACGCGCTGGCGCATGCCGCCGGAGAACTGATGGGGATAGTCGTAGGCGCGCCCCTCGGCAATGCCCACCATCTTCAGCATCTCCTTGGCCCGCTCAAAGGCGTCCTTCATGGGGATATGCTCGTGGAGCATGATACTCTCGGCGATCTGCTCACCCACGGTAAGTACCGGGTTCAGCGCGGTCATGGGATCCTGGAAGATCATGGCCACATCGTTGCCGCGCATATGCTCCAGCTCCTTGTCGGACATCTGCAGCACATCCTTGCCGTCCAGCTCAATGGAACCGCCCTTGATGACACCCGGAGGGCTGGGCACCAGGTTCAGGATGCTGAGGGCGGTGGTGGTCTTACCGGCGCCGGTCTCGCCCACCAGGCCCAGGGTCTTCTCCTTGCCTACCGACAGCGTCAGGCCGTTGATGGCCTTGACGCAGCCGTCGTCTGTCTCGAAATGGACCACAAGGTCCTTGATCTCTAAAATGTTTTCACTCATGCGTCAGTCCCCCTTATCGTTTCAGCTTGGGATCCAGGGCGTCGCGGAGACCGTCGCCCATCAGGTTCAGGGCCAGAACGGTGAGCATGATGGCAATGCCCGGGAACACGCACATCCAGGGCTCACTGCGGATGAACTGCCGGCCGTCGGACAGCATGGTGCCCCACTCCGGGGTGGGAATGGGCACGCCGACGCCCAGGAAGCTCAGGGAGGAAGCGGCGATGATGTTGGAGCCGATGGCCAGAGTCACCTGGACGATGATGGGGCTCAGGCAGTTGGGGATAATGTGCCGGAGAATGATCTTCCAGGTGGGCAGGCCCATGGCGTAGGCCGACTCCACATACTCCTGACCGCGGATGGTCATCACCGCGGCACGGGTAATTTTTGCAAACGATGTTGCCGAACTGATGGATAGGGCGATCACCAGACTGAGCACGCTGGTGCCCAGCACCTGCACGATCACCACCGCCAGCATAATATTGGGGATGGAGTAGAGAATATCATTGGCGCGCATCACCAGCTGATCCCACATGCCGCCGTAGAAGCCGGCCAGAGAACCGGTGATGAGGCCCACGATAAGACCAACGGCCACGCTGCCCACACCGATGATCAGGGAGTAGCGGGTACCGTAGACGATACGGCTGAACACATCGCGGCCCAGCTGGTCGGTGCCGAAGAAGTGCTCGGCGCTGGGGGCCAGACGTGCCTCGGACATATTCATGCCGATGATTTCCGTGTCATAGTCATACAGGAAATCGCCGCTGAGGGCCAGGATCAGCAGCAGAACCATAAAGATCATGCCGACCACAGCGCCCTTGTTCTTCAAAAGGCGGCGCCAGGTCTCCTGGGCCAGGGAACGGCCCTTGTATTCATTCAGGTTTTCCGTAGAAACAGCTTTACTCATCTCGCTCATCATATCACCCCTTGTTAGAATACTGCGCCTTGATCCGGGGATCCAGGAACGCGTAGATCAGGTCCACGATCAGATTGATAATACTCATCAGCACACAGCAGAGAATAATGGAACCGGTAACCATGGGGATGTCGCGGGAATCGATGGACTCAAACACCAGGCGGCCGATGCCGGGCCAGGAGAAAACCACCTCTGCCAGAGCGGAGCCGGTCATCACCAGGGAGAACTGCATACCGATAGCGGTGACGATGGGGATCATGGCGTTCTTCAGGCCATGGTAGTAGATAACCCGCCGGTGGGAGGCGCCCTTGGCCTTGGCGGTGGTCATGTAGTCCTGCCGGATCACGTCCAGCATGGCGGAGCGGGTGGTACGGGTAATGAGCGCTGCCAGGCCGAGGCCCACCGTCAGAGCCGGCAGCACCAGATATTTCGGACCGTCAGCACCCTGCGACGGCAGCCAGTTCAGCTTCACCGCGAAGATCAGCATCAGCATCAGGCCCAGCCAGAAGTTCGGCATGGACACACCGAACAGGGCGAAGACCATGCCCGTAGTGTCCTTCCAGGTATTTTGGTTCAGCGCCGTGTATATGCCCAGAGGTATGGAAATGATACAGGCCACGATCAGTGCCGTGCCGCCCAGGGCCAGGGTCATGGGCAGACGCTCCATAAAGGTCTTGAACACGTCCTTGCCGGTCTTATAGGACACGCCCATATCTCCGGTGACAAGGCCGGCCATATAGCGGGCATACCGCACGACAAACGGGTCGTTGAGGCCCAGCTCCTCCGTCAGGGCATCACGCTGTTCCTGGGTGGCGTTCTCCGGCAGCATGTTGCCCACCACATCGCCGCCTGCCAGATCCATAGCCCAATAGATAATCAGACTGGTCAGCAGGATCGTGGGGATCATGAACAGCAGTCGCTTCAGAACATAACGTATCATACTCTTTTACTCTCCTTTTCCGCGGCGCGGCGAAAAGCCGGACCGCCAAAGTCTGCGTGTGCCGCCGCCGGGCAGGCGTCAGTCCACCCGCGTCCGCGGCCTTGCCCCCGGCAAAGCCAAAAACGCAGGTATACCGGCGCATGACCGTGCCTTGGCCATGGGTCGGAGGGAAAACCGGTTGGGAGGGCCGGACAGTCATGCTGTCCGGCCCTTCCGGTTCCTGCCAAAGCAGGGTTCAAACGGCTGTTAGTCCAGCGCCACGTAGGCCCAGGACCAGTTGTGGTTGCCGCCGCCGAAGAGATAGGTGCCCTGCAGATTCTTGTTGTAGGCGATCACCAGATCGGCCACATACAGAGGCACCTGGGGGCAGGCCTCGACCAGGTAGGTCTGGAGATCCTGGCTCAGCTGCAGGCGGGTATCCTTATCCTTCTCGGTGAGGACCTTCACGGCCATCTCATCCACATAGGAATCGCTGTAGTGGTGGTAGTTGGTGGGATAATCGGTGCTGAACAGCTCGGTGTAGATCTCGTCCAGACGGTCGATTACGTTCCAGCGCCACAGGAACATCTGCTGGTTGCCGGACTGGCACTCACTCTTCAGAGTGGCCTCGTCGAACTGCTGGATGTTCACGGTCACGCCGATGACGCGCAGATACTCCTGGATCATGGGAGCGATGCTGGTGTAGGGGGAACCGTTGGAGATGTACAGATCCACAGTCAGCTCACCCTCGCTGTAGCCGGCCTCGCTGAGCAGCTGCTTGGCGCGGTCCACATCGTAGTCGAAGCCTTCCATGTCGTCATAGAAGCTCCACACGCCGCGGTTGACCACGGTGGTCTGGGGCTGGCCGTAGCCGTCCAGAACGCCGTTGATGATCTCCTCGCGGTTGATGGCGCAGGCGATGGCCTGACGGAGGGTCTGGTTGTCAAAGGGCTCCTTGGCGCAGTTGAAGCCCAGGTAGAACAGACGGGTACCGGCCTGGTTGTGGACGGTCACATTGGCGTCCTCCTGCAGGATGGACAGCTCGTTGATGGGGGGATCGATGCAGACATCGATGTCGCCGCTCTGGAGGGCAGCCACGCGGGAAGCGGACTCCAGGATGGGCTTGAAGATGATCTCATCGGCCTGGCCGGGATCATCGCCCCAGAAGTTCTCGTTGCGGACGAAGGTGACGCTCTGGCCTTCCTTCCACTCCTTGAAGACATAGCGGCCGGTGCCGATCAGGTAGGGCTGCTCATTGCTGGTATCGTCATAGGCCTCCTTGGACAGGATGGACAGAGGATAGCCGGCCAGCACGGACAGCAGCTCGTTGGAGTAGCTCTTGGTGACGAACTCCACGGTGTAGTCGTCGATCTTGTTGACGCTCTCCACCAGGCTCAGGGTAGCGGCCACGGCGGAACGCTCGGGATCCATGGCCTTCTGGTAGGTGAAGACCACGTCGTCAGCGTTGAAGGGGGTGCCGTCGCTGAAGCAGGCGTTCTGCACCAGCTTGAAGACCAGGTGGGTGTCGTCGGTCCACTCCCAGCTCTCAGCCAGGCAGGGAACCTGCTCGTTGGTGTCGTTGGTCAGGAACACCAAGGTCTGATGGGTCAGAGCAAAGCAGTTGTTGTTGATCTGGTCGTTCTGCTGCTGGGGATCCAGCTCGTTGATGTCGGAGGCGATACCGATGGTCAGGGTCTTCTGCACACCGGGAATGCTGCCCTCCTCACCCTTGGAGCCGCCGCTGGTGGAGCCGCCGCTGGTGGAGCCGCCATTGTTGGTGGTGCTGTTGTTGCCGCCGCAGGCGACCAGAGCGAACACCATGACGAGAGCCAGCAGCATTGCAAGAATTCTCTTCATTTCATGTTCTCCTTCGCATAGATTTCGGTCATTCCCTGTCAATGTCGGGCCCAACCTAACTCACATCAAATCACTTCCAAAACGCGCCGTTTTGAAAGGTACTTGCTCTTTTTTCCGCCCTATTGTACAAAAAACGCAAAACTCGGAGATGGTATCCGCGCGATATCCGCGCACGCGGTATGGCCACTCCGATTTCTCTCATTCACTCAGACGGTAGACGTGTTTATGAACTTGTCGTGAACTCAACATACCAAACTTGAACGGTGATGTCAATAAAATTCATGAAAATTCCCTGCAAATTTCTCGAAACCATTTTCGCCGTTGTGCATTTTAACGAAGAATTTCGGAATTTTTTTGTAGTAATTTACAATTCCCCCCGCAAATCCCCCTCCGATCCTTACGCTGTAACGTGAAAAAGTTCCGGTACGGAGGAAATTCTCTGCGTTTTTCTTTACAGTTTGCGGAAAGGTTCTCAATTCCCCGGCCATAGATTTTCGTCATTTTGCACCACTGAAAGGGCGCCGTCCTTCCCCTTTTCTTCCCTGGGAATAGGCTTGACGGGGGCGGAGGGGCCGTATTATCATGGGGAAAAACAGCAGGAGGTGCCGAATATGCGGCGGGTGATCGTAGTGGACGACGAACCCATCACCAGAATGGATCTGGGGGAGATGCTCCGGGAACTGGAGTTTGAGGTGGTGGGAGAGGCCGGGGACGGCTTTGACGCGGTGGAGCTGTGCCGCCGCCTGCACCCCGATGTTGTGCTGATGGATGTGAAGATGCCGGTGTTTGACGGCATCACCGCGGCGGAGACCATTCTCCGGCAGGACCTGGCGGGCTGCGTGGTGCTGCTCACCGCCTTCGGCGACCGGGAAATCATCGACCGGGCCAACGCCGCCGGGGTGACGGGGTACATTGTCAAGCCGGTGGAGGAGCGGCTGCTGCTGCCCACCATCGAGGTAGCCCTGGCCCAGAGCCGGCGGCTGCGGCAAAGCCGGGAGGAGACCCAGCGGGCGGTGGACCGGCTCAACGACAGCAAGCTCATCCACCGGGCCCAGGCGGTGCTGGCCCGGGACCAGAAGATCTCTGAGAGCCGGGCCTACGAGACCCTGCGGCGGATGAGCATGGACAAGCGGGTGCCCATGGCCTCCCTGGCCCGGTCCATCCTGGAGCAGGAGGAGAGCAGAAAGGAGTCCTTATGACGCTGAGAGAGCTGTGTGAGAGCCGGACGGATCTGACGCAGGAGGAGATCTGCCAGCTGGAGCTGGTGGAGCAGCAGCTGCCCCTCATCGCGGAGATGGCGGCGGCGGATGTGTTCATCGACTGCCGCAGCGGCGCGGATGTGATTGTGGCCGCCCACGCCCGCCCGGGGGGCGAGCACAGCGTGTACACCGGCAGTGTGGTGGGAAAGCCTGCGCTGCCGGAGGACGAGCCGGCGGTGTTCCACGCCTTTGCCACCGGCGATCCGGTGTGTGATCTCCGGGCGGTGACCCAGGAGGGGCGGAGCGTGCTGCAGAATGTGGCCCCCATCCGCTCCCGGAAGGGACGGGTGACGGCGGTCCTCATCCGGGAGAAGGACGTCAGCGAGGATATGCGGCTGGTCCGGAAATACCGGGCCCTGGCCCAGAGCCATGAGGACAGCGGCCCTCTGTCCGAGCCTCCCCGGGGCGAGGGGGACGGCAACCTTCTGGCCCTGCGGGAAATGCACCACCGTGTGAAGAACAACCTGCAGCTGGTGGCCAGCATTCTCAGCATGCAGGGCAGGAAGTGCGCCGATCCGTCAACCCGACGGATTTTGCAGGAAAATGTAGCCAGAGTCTTGTCAATTGCCACCATTCATGATATACTGACATATCATAGCGAGGATTTTCAGTACGTCAGCAGCCGCATTCTTTTCGACAAGCTGCGGATGAATCTGCAAAGCCTTGTGACACCGGGCAAAGCCATCGTCATCAGCGTGGATGGCGACGACGTCCTGCTGGACGCTGACACGGCCACGCCGGTGTCCCTTGTCATCACAGAGCTGCTCACCAACGCTCTGGAGCATGCGTTCGAAGGCCGCGAGGGCGGACGGGTGACCGTATCCCTCCGGGCGGGCGCCCTCTGCCACACCGTCACCGTTACCGACGACGGCATTGGGTTTGATCCCAACTCCCTGCCGGACAGAAGTCTGGGTTTGAGCATTGTCAGCGCAACGGTGCGCGACAAGCTGAAGGGGAAGCTGCGGATCCAGTCCGACCGCGGCGGAAGCAAAATCACTTTCGACTTTCGGGCGTAGCCACAACCGAATAGCTCCACAGCGGCGTGGAGGATACAGACGAGGCAAAAAGGCCAAAATGACCCAAGGGGTTATTTCGGCCTTTTTTATTTTCTTAATTTTTTCGGAGAGAAAGGCGGTGATGTACTGCATGGCAGAGATCCTCAGCGTAGGCATTGACATCGGCACCTCCACCACCCAGGTGATCTTCAGCCGCATCGCCATGGAGAACACCGCCGCCTACTTCGCCGTCCCCCATGTGTCCATTGTGGACAAGCGGATCGTCTACAAGAGCGCCGTCCACATCACCCCCCTTCTGACCCCGGTCCTCATCGACGGGGAGGGCGTCCGGGACATTGTGGCGGCGGAATTTGAGAAAGCGGGCTTCACCCCCGCCGACACCGACACCGGTGCCGTGATCATCACCGGGGAGTCCGCCCGGAAGGAGAACGCCGCCACGGTGCTGGAGAAGCTCAGCGGCTTTGCCGGGGAGTTCGTGGTATCCACCGCCGGGCCGGACCTGGAGAGCGTCATCGCCGGGAAGGGCAGCGGCGCCTGGAAGTACAGCGTGGACCATGCGTGCGTGACGGTGAACTTGGACATCGGCGGAGGCACCACCAACATCGCCGTCTTCAGCCGTGGAGACGTCACCGCCAAGGGCTGCTACGACATCGGCGGCCGGCTGATCCGGATTTCCCCGGAGGGCCGCATTCAGTCGGTGAGTCCTGCGGCGGCCGCCGCCGCAAAGGCGGCGGGGGTGTCCCTCATCCCGGGGGACCGGGCGGACATGCAGACCCTCTCCGCCGTTACCGACAAGATGGCGGAGCTTCTGGCGGAGGCCATGGGCCTTCTTCCTCCGTCGCCTCTGCTCCACCAGGTGAAGACCCCCGGCAGCACCGACTTCATCCCCCCCGACAAGCCCGCCCGCATCTGCTTTTCCGGCGGCGTGGCCGACTGCATCCGGGAGGACCTCACCGGAGATCCCTTCCGCTTCGGGGATGTGGGCCCCCTCCTGGGCCGGTCCATCCGGGAGGGCCTTCTCTACCGGACCATTCCCGCCATGGAGGCGGGGGAGACCATTCGGGCCACAGTAGTGGGGGCCGGAACCTACACCACCACCCTCTCCGGCAGCACTATCGCCTACGACGCAGCCCTCTTCCCCCTGAAAAACGTGCCGGTTTTAAAGCTCACCGCCGCTGAGGAGGAGGCCGCCTTCCGGGGCGGCGAGAAGGTCCTTTCGGATCGGATGGCCTGGTTTGCCCAGCAGTCCGGCAGCGCCCGGATGCTTTTGAGCCTCCGTGGACGGCGGGACCCCACCTACGGCGAGGTGAAAACCCTGGCCGCCTGCCTTGCCCGGGCGGCGGACCTGGCGCTCCCCCCCGGAGAGCCCCTGCTCATTGGTTTGAGAGAGGACATGGCCAAGGCCCTGGGGGCGGCCATCGCTCCCCTGCTCCGGGGACGGCCCCTGGTGAGCATCGACAGCGTACAGATGGAGGACGGCGACTATGTGGATCTGGGGCGGCCGCTGATGAACGGCCTTGTGATCCCCGTGGTGGTCAAGACCCTCCTGTTTGGATAAATCCCCATCCCTATTGCCACAAAGACGAGACGAGGAGAGACGTTTATGAAGCTATCCGTCACTCTGGCCGGCAAGCACTTTACCTTCCGTGACGTGAAGGACGTGCTGGCCAAGGCCAACGAAGAAAAATCCGGCGATATTTTGGCCGGAGTTGCCGCCCGCTCCGATCTGGAGCGGGTCGCCGCCAAGGTGGTCCTCAGCGACCTTCTGGTGGAGGACCTGCGGGAGAATCCGGTGGTCCCCTATGAGGACGACGAGGTCACCCGCATCAACCAGGATGGTCTCGATGAGACCGTCTACCAGTCCATCCGGGGCTGGACCATGGCTCAGCTGAGGGAGTACATCCTCAGCTACGACAGCACCGAGGAGGACTTAAAGCGTCTGGGCCGGGGCCTCACCGCCGAGGTAGTTGCCGGGGTGTGCAAGCTGATGAGCAACTTGGACCTCATCTACGCCGCCAATAAAATCCGCATCACCGCCACCTGCAACACCACCATCGGCCGGCGGGGGTGCCTTTCCACCCGGCTGCAGCCCAACCACTCCACCGACAACGTGGAGGGCATCACCGCCTCCCTCTTCGAGGGTCTCAGCTACGGCTGCGGCGACGCCCTTCTGGGCCTCAACCCGGTAAACGACACGGTGAGCAGCTTAGCGGAGGTGCTGAAACGCTTCGATGAGGTGAAAAACCGGTTCGAGATCCCCACCCAGATCTGCGTCCTGGGCCACATCACCACCCAGATCGAGGCGGTGAAGCGGGGCGCTCCCTGCGACATGATCTTCCAGTCCATTGCCGGAAGCCAGAAGGGCAACAGCGCCTTCGGCTTCTCCTCCGACCATGTGAAGGAGGCCCTGGCCCTCCTCAAGGAGCGGGGCACCGCCAAGGGGCCGGACGTGATGTACTTTGAGACCGGCCAGGGCAGCGAGCTCAGCTCCGACGCCCACTACGGCGCCGACCAGGTGACCATGGAGGCCCGGTGCTACGCCTTCGCCCGGCCCTTCCACCCCTTCATGGTGAACACGGTGGTGGGCTTTATCGGTCCGGAGTATCTCTACGACAGCCGCCAGGTGATCCGGGCGGGTCTGGAGGACCACTTCATGGGCAAGCTCTCCGGGGTGCCCATGGGCTGCGACTGCTGCTACACCAACCACATGATGGCAGACCAGAACGACATTGAAAATCTCTCCCTGCTGCTGGGCAGCGCGGGGGTAAACTACATTCTCGGCGTTCCCACCAGCGATGACGTGATGCTCAACTACCAGACCAACGCCTACCACGACGTGGGCACCATCCGGGAGATTTTGGGTCTCCGGCCCATTCGGGAATTCGAGCAGTGGCTGGAGCGGATGGGCATTATGGAAAACGGCCGCCTGACCGACCGGGCCGGCGACCCCACTCTCTTCACCACAAGGAGGTAAGTTATGGCCGAACCTGAAAGAATTGCCGCCATTGTGGCGGAAGTCATGGCCCAGCTCCGGCGCACCGGCAGCGTGACGCTGCCCCAGAACGCCCAGCCCCGGGAGGAGGGGGACTGCGATGACATCACCTCCCCCGCCTGCCGGAAAATCAGTCTCCTGGACCATCCCCAGGACCCGGAGGCCCTGGAGCGGATGCGCGGCCGCACCACCGCCCGCATCGGCGTGGGCCGGGCGGGCCCCCGGCTGAAGACCCGCACCATGCTGACCCTCCGGGCGGACCACGCCCAGGCAAGGGACGCGGTGTTTGCCGACGTGAACAGCGCCCTTCCCGAGAAGCTGGGCATGTTCACCGTGGAGACCCGGTGCGGCGACAAGAACACCTATCTCACCCGGCCGGATCTGGGCCGCCGTCTCAGCGACAAGGCGGTGGAGACTCTCCGGCAGCGGTGCACCCCCACCCCGGACGTGCAGATCTTCGCCTCCGACGGCCTCAGCTCCACCGCTATTGAGGCCAACCTGGAGAAGATCCTCCCCGCCCTCACCGATGGCCTGAAGGCAAAGGGCCTCACTGTGGGCACCCCCTTCTTCCTCCGCTTCGGCCGTGTGGCCGCCGAGGACCATGTGGCGGAGATCCTGGGAGCCAAGGTGGTGTGCGTGCTCATCGGAGAGCGGCCCGGTCTTGCCACCGCCGAGAGCATGAGCGCCTATATCGTCTACAACTCCTATGTGGGCATCCCCGAGTCCAAGCGGACGGTGGTGTCCAACATCCATAAGGACGGCATCTCCGCTGTGGAGGCGGGGGCCTACCTCACCGAGGTGATCTGCAAGATTCTGGAGCAGAAGGCCAGCGGTGTGGACCTTGTGAAGTAAGGGGGATCGGGATGCGAGGCGACAAGATCCCCGTGCGGGTGCTGAGCACCCGTCTGATCCCCAACGCCGACCCGGCCCTTCTCCGGAAGCTGGAGGTGCCGGAGGGCCTTCGCAGTCTGGCCCTCTTCACCGCCGACTGCGACGACGTGTCCTACGCGGCGCTGGACGAGGCCACCAAGAAGGCGGACGTCCAGGTGGTGTACGCCCGGAGCATGTACGCCGGGTCCGGCAACGCCAGCACCGCCAACGCCGGGGAGTTCATCGGCGTCCTGGCCGCCGCCGACCCCGCCTCCGCCCGGAGCGGACTGGAGGCCGCCGTCCACTTTGCCCGCTATGAGGCCAATTTCTACTCCGCCAACAGCGAGGACAGCGTGGTCTACTTTGCCCACTGCATCTCCCGTACCGGCTCCTACCTCTCCAAAATGGCGGAGGTGCCGGAGGGAACCGCCATGGCCTACCTCATCGCCCCGCCCTTGGAGGCCCTCTATGGTCTGGACGCGGCGCTGAAGATGGCGGATGTGGAACTGAACGTCTTTTACGGCCCGCCCACGGAGACCAACTTCGCAGGCGGACTGCTCACCGGCACCCAGGCCGCCTGCGAGGCTGCCTGCGAGGCCTTTGCCCAGGCGGTGTGCGCCGTAGCCGCCGCCCCCATCGAGGAATGAAGAAGGAGGAGAACACATGGAATTTGATCGGGATTTAATATCCATTCAGGAGGTACGCTGCCTCGTCAAGAAGGCCAAGGCCGCCCAGGAGCAGTTTGCCGCCTTCTCCCAGGAGCAGGTGGACGCCGTCTGCGCCGCCATGGCCGCCGCCGGCGCCGCCAACGCCCAGCGTTTGGCCCAGATGGCCGTGGAGGAGACCGGCTTTGGCGTGGCCCAGGACAAGGTGCTGAAAAACCTTCTGGGCAGCACCATGACCTGGGACGCGGTGAAGGACATGAAGACTGTGGGCGTCATTCGGGAGGATGAGGCCAAGGGCATTATGGAGGTGGCCGTGCCCATGGGCGTGGTGGCGGCTCTGATCCCCTCCACCAATCCCACCTCCACGGTGCTGTACAAGTCCATTATCTCCGTGAAGGCGGGCAACGCCATCGTCATCAGCCCCCACCCCGGCGCCAAGAACTGTATTTTGGAGGCCTGGAAGGTGGTCAGCGAGGCGGCCAAGAAGGCCGGCGCTCCCGACGGACTGATCCAGTGCGTCACCACCCCCTCCGCCGAGGGCACCAACGCCCTCCTCAAGCACCGGGATGTGGGCATCATCCTGGCCACCGGCGGCGAGGCCATGGTCCGGGCGGCCTACTCCTCCGGCAACCCGGCGCTGGGCGTGGGGCCCGGCAACGGTCCCGCCTTCATTGAGAAGAGCGCCGACATCCCCACCGCCGTCCGCCGGATCTTCGACAGCAAGACCTTTGACAACGGCACCATCTGCGCCAGTGAGCAGAGCATCGTCACCGAGCGGTGCATCCAGGACAAGGTGGTGGAGGAGGTCAAGCGCCAGGGCGGCTATTTCCTCTCTCCCGAGGAGTCCGAGAAGGTATCCAAGTTCATCATGCGGGCCAACGGCACCATGAACCCCAAGATTGTGGGCCGCACCGCCCAGGTCATCGCCGACATGGCGGGCATCTCCATCCCCCAGGGCACCCGGGTTCTGGTGTCTCCCCAGACCACCGTGGGCAAGGACAACCCCTACTCCCGGGAGAAGCTGTGTCCCATTCTGGCCTTCTATGTGGAGGACGGCTGGGAGGCCGCCTGCCGGCGCTGCATGGAGATCCTCCACAACGAGGGCGTGGGCCACACCATGACCATCCACAGCCAGGACAAGAGCGTGATCCGGGAGTTTGCCCTCAGGAAGCCGGTGTCCCGCCTGCTGGTGAACACCCCCGGCGCTCTGGGCGGCGTTGGCGCCACCACAGGGCTGCAGCCCGCCCTGACGCTGGGCTGCGGCGCCGTGGGCGGCAGCGCCACCAGCGACAATGTGGGGCCCCAGCACCTCTTCAATATCCGCCGGGTGGCCACGGGCCTCAAGGAGCTCAGCGACCTGAGAGCCTCCGCTCCCCAGGCCGGCGCCCCTGCCGCTCCCGTCTCCCGGACCGACCGGTTTGCCGACATTCCCGCCCTTTCCCAGAACGCCAAGGCCGGCGGCGTCACCCTCAGCCGGGAGGAGATCGCCTCCATCACCCGGGCAGTGCTGGAGCGGCTGGAGCGGTAATCCCACAATTTCCCTATACTATTATATATAATAAGGTATCGATCAAAAAACGGAGGATATGGATATGGAACAGCTTTTGGCATTGGGCATGGTGGAGACCCGGGGTCTCGTAGGCGCCATTGAGGCCGCCGACGCCATGGTAAAGGCAGCAAACGTGGTGCTCATCGGCAAGGAGCAGATCGGCTCCGGCCTGGTCACCGTCATGGTCCGGGGCGACGTGGGGGCTGTGAAGGCCGCCACTGAGGCCGGGGCCGAGGCCGCCCGCCGGGTAGGCGAGGTGGTCAGCGTCCACGTCATTCCCCGGCCCCACAGTGATGTGGAGGCCATTCTGCCCACTCTGAACCGATGAGCCGGCGGCTCATCACCGACGGGGAGCTGCGGGGCCTTTGGAACCGCGCCCCCTTCTCGGAGCTGACGGTGGAGAAGGACGCCATCCTCACCCCCTCCGCCCGGGACTTTCTTTTGGAGCACCGGATCACCCTCAAGAAGGGAGTCCCCACCATGACCGTCACCCCCATCCCGGAGCGGGCGGGACAGAAGCGGTATGTGGAGGCAGCCACCGGCCGGGAGCTTACGGAAAAGCCGGAGGACATGACCCATCTCCGGGGCAATCTCCTGGTACCCAAAACCCACCCCCGCATCGCCTTCCGGGGGCGGCTGGACAGCCTGATGGCGAAGGTCATTGAGGTGCAGTGCGCCGCCGCGGGCCGGGGCGACGTTCAGGTGGCGGAGCAGCTGGAGGAGATCCTCGGGTGCCTCCGGTCCATTCTCTCCGCGGAGGTGAAGGAGGAACCCCTGGGTGAGATCCGCCTTCTTGGACTGGACAGCGCCGGCCTTCGCCGGGTGTCCCACCATGTGCAGGAGGAGATCGGCATCCCCCACCCGGTGCCGAGCTACCGCATGGGTCCCACTGTAGCGGCTCTCAACTATCTCCGCACCCAGGTGCGGGAGACGGAGCTGGCGGCGGCCCTGGCCTTTGATAGTCCCCAGGGCTGCACCCGCCGGGATGTGGTGGAGGCCCTCAACCGCCTGAGCAGCGCCGTGTATATTCTGCTGTGCCGGTATCTGGCCCAGCAGCAGAAGTAAGGAGGTTCTTCCATGGAGGAACAACACAAGCAGCGGATTATCCAGGAATTTGTTCCGGGCAAACAGGTGACCATGGCCCACCTCATCGCCAACCCCGACCCGGATCTCTATAAGAAGTTAGGCGTCATCGGGGAGCGGTCCGGAGCTTTGGGCATTCTCACCATCACCCCCTCCGAGGCCGCCATCATCGGCGCCGACGTAGCCACCAAGTCCGCCAGCGTGGAGCTGGTGTTTGTGGACCGGTTCAACGGCTCTCTGGTGATCAACGGGGACGTGGCCAGTGTGGAGGCCGCTTTGAAGGACGTGCTGGACGTGCTGGTGAACATCATCGGCTGCACCCCCACCACCATCACCCGCACATGAAGAAGATCATGCTGGCGGGCGCGGTGGCCTGCGGGAAAACCACATTGTGCCAACGCCTCAACGGCCTGGAGCAGACCTATAAGAAGACCCAGGCCTTAGAGGTAGTGGGCACCACCATCGACACGCCGGGGGAATATTTGGAGCACCGCTCCTTTCTCCGCGGACTGGTGGTCACCGCCTCGGAGGCGGACCTGGTGCTCTTTCTCCAGGACGCCACCCAGGACCGCTTTCTGTACTCCCCCGGCATGGCGGGTATGTTTCCGGTTCCGGTGGCAGGGGTGGTGACCAAGGCGGATTTAGCCACGGAGCGGCAGCTCCGGGACGCCCGGGAGATGCTGGAGCTCACCGGCGCCTCCCCCATCTTCGCCATCAGCTCCGTCACCCAGGAGGGAATGGCGGATCTGCTGGCATTTTTGGAACAATAACCCTCTCTCATAAGGAGAACTCCTATGGAAACCAATCGGAAGGTCCTTTTGATCTTGTGCGACGGCATGCGCCCGGACAGTCTGGCCGCCTGCCAAACCCCCTATGTGGACCATTTTCGCGCCCAGAGCGCCGCTACTCTCTCCGCACGGACCGTGATGCCCAGCGTCACCCTTCCCTGCCACATGTCCCTCTTCCACAGCGTGGACCCGGCGCGTCACGGCATTCTTACCAACACCTATGTCCCCCAGGTGCGGCCCATTGACGGGCTGGTAGACCATCTGTACCGCTATGGGAAGCGGTGCGCCATGTTCTATACCTGGGAACCGCTCCGGGACCTCACCCGGCCCGGCCACCTCTGCCGCAGCGTTTTTGCCAGCGAAAAGGAGCTGGGCCCTGGCCCGGCCACAGAGGAGATCCTCGCCCCGGCCCTCTCTGTCCTGAGATCGGATGGTCCCGACTTTGCCTTCCTCTACCTGGGCGCTCCCGACGAGCTGGGCCATGACGAAGGCTGGATGTCCCCCGGCTATCTCCAGGCAGTGTCCCACGCCTGGGACTGCATCCGCCGGGTCACGGAGGCTCTGCCCCCCTGCTACACTGTACTGGTCACCGCCGACCACGGCGGCCACGGCCGCAACCACGGGGACGACTGCCCCGAGGACATGACCATCCCTCTGATGATCCGGGGCGAGGGCTTTGCCCCAGGCTCCGCTCTGCCCGGGGACGTGTCCATCAAGGATCTGGCCCCCACCATTGCCGCTCTGTTGGGCGTTCCCGCCAACCGGGACTGGGAGGGCAGGTGTCTCGCGTGACATCTGCTTCCCCCCACACCAAACAGGCAGCCCAGAGGCTCACCGCCCTGTGCTGCCTGATCTATTTCGCCAGCTATCTCACCCGGCTGGACTACGGCGCGGCCCTGGCGGAGATCATTCTGGACCTGGAGATCTCCAAGGAGTCTGCCATTTTAGCCGTCACCGGCAGTTTCATCACCTACGGCGTGGGCCAGCTGTTCAGCGGCGCTCTGGGCGACCGCTTCTCTCCGCGCCGGATCATCGCTCTTGGCCTGGCCGCCACCTCCCTGTGCAACATTGCCGTGGCACTGCTGGACTCCATTGCCGCCATCACCGTTCTCTGGTGCTTGAACGGCTTCTTCCAGTCCATGCTCTGGCCGCCGCTGGTGAAGGTCATGGTCCAAAACCTCCCCAAACGGGATTATGAACGGGGCTGTGTGCTGGTGTCCGGCGCCGCCACCGTGGGTACCATTGCTGTTTATCTGCTGGTACCCCTGTGCATCCAGCTGGAAAGCTGGCGGCTCAGCTTCCACAGTGCCGCTGTGTTCGGCCTTCTCTCTGCGGTTTTGTGGCTGCGGGGCACCCGTACTCTCTCCCAGCCCCTCACCTTCTCCAGCGCCGCTCCCCTGTCCCAGCCCCCCCGGCCCGCCCCGCCCGCCCTGGGTCGGCTTCTCTGCCTGTCGGGTCTGGTGCCGGTGCTGGGCGCCATTGTGGCCCAGGGCATTCTCCGGGACGGACTCACCACCTGGATGCCCACCTTCATTGCGGAGAATTATCAGCTGGGCTCCGCCCTCTCCATTCTCACCGCTGTGGTTCTGCCGGTCTTCAGCCTTGTCTGCATTTTTCTCACCTCCCATCTCCACAGCCGTTTGGGAAATGAGCTCATTACCTCCACTGTGGTCTTTGCCCTCGGCAGCGCCGCCTCCTGCCTGCTGCCGCTTCTCCACAACGGCGGCGCAGCCGCCTCCGTGCTGCTGATGGCTGTCACCACCGGCTGCATGTACGGCGTCAATATGATGCTGATCGGCCGGCTCCCCGCCTATTTCTCCCGCTACGACTGTGTCTCCACTCTGTCCGGCATCCTTAACGCCTGCACCTATGTGGGCAGCGCCCTCTCCACCTACGGCATCGCCGCCGTTTCCAGCCGCATGGGCTGGTCCGTCACCATGGTGCTGTGGGCCGTCATCGCCCTGCTGGGTACGCTTCTCTGTGGATTCTCCGCACGCAGATGGGGCAATTTCACCAGAAAAACTGAAGAATAATTAGAAAAAACGCAGAAAATCACTCCATCCCGTTGACAGCACCGGGGAAAGCTCGTATGATATTAACAATCGCGAGAGTTGAGAGCGAGATGGTAAGGAAGCGTAACCGCTTCCTTGTCGTCTTGCTCTCTTTTTCTTTTCCCTTCCCAGCTTGTGAACACGGAGCGGTTCCATTTTTGAAGGGAGGCCCCTATGAAAGAATCAATTTTTGAAGCCATGGAATCTTCCCCTCTGATTCCCGCGGTGAAAAACGACGAGGGACTCGGCAAAAGCCTTACCTGCGACCAGCGGGTGATCTTTGTCCTCTACGGCGACATCTGCGGCATCCGGGACATTGTGCGGGAGATCCGCCAGCATGGAAAGCTGGCCATCGTCCACGCGGATCTGATCGCCGGTCTTGGCAGCAAGGAGGCGGCGGTGGACTATCTCCACCAGATCGGCGCCGACGGCATCATCAGCACCCGGCCCGGGTTTATCAAGCGGGGACGGGAGCTGGGGCTGTTCACCATTCACCGGTTCTTTGTCTTCGACTCCCTGTCCCTTCAGAACGTGGCCAAGGGCGCGTCCATCTCCCACCCCGACATTGTGGAGATCCTGCCGGGGCTCATGCCCAAGGTCATCGCCCGGGTGTGCCAGGCGGTGGAGGCCCCGGTGATCTGCGGGGGGCTCATCGAGGACAAGAACGACGTGATGGCGGCCCTTGGCGCCGGAGCCATGGCCATCTCCACCACCGACCAGGCAGTGTGGGACCTGTAGGGAAGCGAAAAGGAGCATCTGTTTATCAATTTCCAGGAGGAGTGAGGATATGTACGATGTAGTGATCATCGGCGCCGGGGTCTCCGGCGCTGCCGTGGCCCGGGAGGTCAGCCGCTATACGGCGAATGTCCTGGTGCTGGAGCGGTGCGAGGATGTGTGCTGCGGCACCTCCAAGGCCAACAGCGCCATCGTCCACGCCGGGTACGACGCCCACACCGGGTCTTTGATGGCCCGGCTGAACGTCCGCGGCAGCCAGATGATGGAGGAGCTGTCCAAGGAACTGGACTTCCCCTACCGCCGCAACGGCTCCATGGTGCTGTGCATGGCGGAGGAGGACCGGCCCCATCTCCAGACGCTTTTGGAGCGGGGCGTAGCCAACGGTGTGGAGGGCCTCCGGATCATCGAGCGGGAGGAAATCCTTCGCCGGGAGCCCAATGTGTCCCCCGATGTGGTGGCCGCTCTGGACGTGCCCACCGGGGCCATCGTCTGCCCCTTCGGTCTCAACATCGCCATGGCGGAAAATGCCGCCGTCAACGGCGTCACCTTCCAGTTTGATACCACCGTCACCGGCTTCACCGCCGGGGAGGAGGGCTGGACCGTCCACACCGACAAGGGGGATGTGACCGCCCGCTGCGTGGTGAACGCCGCCGGGGTCTACGCCGACCGGCTCCACAACATGGTCAGCGCCAAGAAGCTCCATATCACCCCCCGACGGGGCGACTACTATCTCCTGGACAAGGCCGCCGGAGAGGTGGCCCACGCCACCCTCTTCCAGCTGCCCGGCAAGTTCGGCAAGGGTGTTCTTGTGTCCCCCACAGTCCACGGCAACACCATTGTGGGTCCCACCGCCATCGACATTGAGGACAAGGACAGCACCGCCACCACCCGGGAGGGTCTCGATCAGGTGGCCCAGAAGGCGGCTATCTCCGTCCCCGGCATCCCCCTGCGGCAGACCATCACCTCCTTCGCCGGCCTTCGGGCCCACGAGGACGGCGGTGAGTTCATCATCGGCGAGGTGTCTGACGCCCCCGGCTTCTTCGACTGCGCCGGTATCGAGTCCCCCGGCCTCAGCTCCTCCCCCGCCATCGGAGAAATGGTGGCAGGTCTCCTCAAGGAGAAGCTGGGCCTCTCCCCCCGTCCCGACTTTGTGGCAAAGCGCAAGGGCATTGTGAATCCCCAGACTCTGTCCTTTGAGGAGCGGCAGGCCCTCATCCGGGAGAACCCCGCTTACGGCCGGGTGATCTGCCGGTGCGAGACGGTCACCGAGGGGGAGATCGTGGACGCCATCACCCGTCCTTTGGGCGCCCGGAGTTTAGACGGCGTGAAGCGCCGGACCCGTGCCGGTATGGGCCGGTGCCAGGGCGGCTTCTGCGGTCCCCGGGTCATGGAGATTATCGCCCGGGAGACCGGCATGGACCTCAGCGAGATCACCAAGTGCGGCGGCCATTCCCGCATGGTGGTAGGCAAGACCAAGGAGGGGGCAAAGGCATGAACAGCTACGATATCGTGATCATCGGCGGAGGTCCCGCGGGCCTGGCCGCCGCCGTCAGCGCCCGGGACGCCGGGGTGGAGCGGATTTTGATTTTGGAGCGGGACAGCGAGCTTGGCGGCATCCTTAACCAGTGCATTCACAACGGGTTCGGCCTCCACACCTTTCAGGAGGAGCTCACCGGCCCGGAGTACGCCGCCCGGTTCATCGACCAGGTGGAGGAGCGGAAGATCCCCTACCTCCTCAATACCATGGTGTTAGATGTGAACCATGACCGGGTCATCACCGCCATGAACAAGACCGACGGCCTCTTCCAGATCTCCGCCAAGGCCATCATTCTGGCCATGGGCTGCCGGGAGCGGCCCCGGGGAGCGCTGAACATCCCCGGTACCCGCCCCGCCGGCATTTACTCCGCCGGTACCGCCCAGCGGCTGGTGAATATGGAGGGCTTCCTCCCCGGCAGGAAGGTGGTCATTTTAGGCAGCGGCGACATCGGCCTCATCATGGCCCGGCGCATGACCTTAGAGGGCGCCCAGGTCCAGGTGGTGGCGGAGCTGATGCCCTACTCCGGCGGTCTGAAGCGGAACATCGTCCAGTGTCTGGACGACTTCGGCATCCCCCTGAAGCTGAGCCACACGGTGGTGGACATCCGGGGCCGGGAGCGGGTGGAGGGCATTACCCTGGCCCAGGTGGACGAGAACCGCCGTCCCATCCCCGGCACCGAGGAGGACTATGCATGCGATACCCTGCTGCTGTCCTGCGGCCTCATTCCGGAGAATGAGCTGAGCCGGGCCGCCGGTGTGGATCTGAGCCCTGTCACCTCCGGCGCGGTGGTGGACGAGAGTTTGGAGACCTCCGTCCCCGGCGTGTTTGCCTGCGGCAACGTGCTCCACGTCCACGATCTGGTGGATTTCGTCTCCCAGGAGGCGGCTGCAGCGGGCCGCAGCGCGGCCAAGTATGTCCAGGGCCAGCTGGAGACCGATGAAACCCCCATCCCCGTGGCAGCCAAGGGCGGCGTCCGTTACACGGTGCCTGCCCGGGTCCATCCCCATCGGATGGAGGAACAGCAGGTAGTCCGCTTCCGGGTGGGCGCGGTATACCAGAATGCCTACATCAGCGTCTACTTTGACGATGAGCGCGTCAGCCGCCGCAAGCGCCAGATCATGGCGCCCGGCGAGATGGAGCAGGTGACGCTGAAGCGGGAGGATCTGCTGAGCCGTCCCGGACTGAAGTCCATCACGGTAACCATTGAGGAGGCGTAAGCATGGAAAAAAGACAATTGACCTGCATCGGCTGCCCCATGGGCTGCCCCATTACCGTGACCATGGAGGCAGGGGAGGTCCGGGAGGTCACCGGCTTCACCTGCAAGCGCGGCGAGGCTTACGCCCGCAAGGAAGTCACCAATCCCACCCGCATTGTCACCACCACCGTCCGGGTGGCGGGAGGCCTTGCGCCCATGGTGTCGGTAAAGACCGCCCAGGACATTCCCAAGGGGAAGATTTTCGACTGCGCCGACGCGCTGCGGGCGGTGACGGTGAAGGCCCCGGTGTCTATCGGAGACGTGGTGCTGTCCAATGTGGCCGGCACCGGCGTGGACGTGGTGGCCACCAAGGCGGTAGCCGCCGCCCAATAACGTCATTTTTGCTGATAGATGAGAGAAGATTGAATGAGGCCCCGCAGGCGACGCCTGCGGGGCCTCGCACTTTCCCTGACGTTTGCGCTTTTGGCGGGGAACTTTCTCCGACGCCCTTATTTTTTATTGTGGAGATGAGGTTCTGCCTCCGGCTGGTAACGGCAAAACATTTATGCGCTCATCAGAGAATAAAATCCTGCCCCCACGAAGAAAGAAATAACTTCCCGCTCCCCGGCATAGACTGGCGTCAGGAGGTGGGAACTGTGGCTCCTCATATTTTGCTGCCCGGCGCACCGGGACAATTTCCAAACTATGAGCAGGCGCTGCTGCGGGCGGGGGCTGTCCCCTGCTGCGGAGACGGCGGTGCCTGGGACGGTCTGCTGCTCCCCGGAGGCGGAGATATCCATCCCCGGTTCTACGGCGCCGCCTGGGAGGACTGCCGGGACATGGACGAGGCCCGGGATCTTCGGGAATTGGAACTTGCCGCCGCCTTTCTGGCTGCGAGCAAGCCGGTGCTGGGGATCTGCCGGGGGCTTCAGGTGCTGAATGTGGCACTGGGAGGCACCCTTCTTCAGCATGTGGAGGGCCACGGACAGATCCGGGGGGCGGACGGTCTCCACGAGACCAGAGCCTCCGGTTTTATCCGGGCGGTGTACGGCCCCCGCCTCACAGTAAACACCGCCCACCATCAGGCTCTTGGGCGGCTGGGCCGGGGCATGCAGGCGGTGCAGTGGGCAGCTGACGGCGTGGTGGAGGCGGCAGCCCACCGTACCGCGCCTCTCTGGGGCGTTCAGTGGCATCCGGAGCGTCTGGAGGAGGGGGGCCGGTACCGGGACACCGTGGACGGTGGGCGGTTATTTTGCTGGTTTGTCTCGCAATGTGTAGGATAGCAAAGCCGTCCAGCAAAATATTTTGGAGAAATTACCGGGGAAGCCTTGACAAGTTGGGGAATCCGTGGTATTATATCCAGGCTGACGATTCGTTTCGGAAGGTATCCGCGGGTATAGCACAATGGCTAGGGCACCAGCCTTCCAAGCTGGGGATGCGAGTTCGATTCTCGTTACCCGCTCCATA